>UEIJ01000025.1 GCA_900470195.1 Hyphomicrobiales bacterium
TAGGTCGCTGCCAGGTCTGCAAAGCACACAAATCAAAAACATCTTCTCAAAACCATGCAGAACACTGAAATTAAGCGGCTATCGCGAAAAATACCAAAACCGGTTCAATAAACACACCATGGCGCGGGGTGGAGCAGCCCGGTAGCTCGTCAGGCTCATAACCTGAAGGCCGCAGGTTCAAATCCTGCCCCCGCAACCAAAAATACCAACAAACCCGTCGCAGCAGCGGCGGGTTTGTTGGTATTTAAGGAGGCAAAAAAGCCCCGCTCCACAACACACGAAAGCCGCTCCCACAGTGCGCGCCGGTAACTTCATCGAAGCTTCACGGTCCCGAAATACGATATTTCAACCGGAGGCACTGATGCTGATTATTCTGGGTGGACTGCCAGCGTCTGGAAAAAGCACGATAGCTCTGGCTGTGCGTGTTGGGGCTTGCTATCTTCGCGTGGATACGGTCGAGCAGGCAATTCGTTCTGCTACACCGCCGTCGGCAGGGATGATGTTGGCCCGGCGGGATATGTGACGCTCTATCGGCTGGCTGCAGACAACCTGCGGCTGGGTCACACCGTCATCGTCGATTCCGTGAATGCTATCGAAATCACCCGTCAGGCATTCAGAGATGTTGCGAGAAAAACCGGCAGCAGATGGCTTCAGGTTGAAGTTGTCTGTTCGGATGCCGCGATGCACCGCCTTCGGGCCGAGACGCGAAGATCAACCGTAGAAGGATGGACCCCGCCGAACTGGGAGCAGATACGGAAACGCCGCTTCGAGCCCTGGAAACCCGATTTGCGCGTGGACACGTCCCTCCTGCGGTGGACGAAAGCGTCGCGACGATCATAAAGTCACTTTAACTGGCCGGTGCCGCGCCTTTCCGCCCACGGAACGGGCGAGCGCAGAGAAGCTTACCTGCCGTTTTTCACTTCAGCGACGAGAGGCGCATTCGGAGCAAGTGCGTTGCTGGATGGCGCTGCTTCCGTCGTTTGCGATACAGATGCTGCTTCCCCTTGTAGTTCGTGGGCGTCGACATGCATGGAGGAATTCTTCCTCCAACCTCCGTGGAAATAAAGGATCATCGACATCAGCAGCGTCGACAGCATGGCAGCAGGAAAGCTCAACCAGAGGGCATCGGAACCGAGCTGCTCCCGCAGGCCAATGGCGACGCCGAGGCGCACAGGGTACATCGATACGAAAAGAATGATGAGCGGCCAGATGACCTGGCCGTTTGCGCGGACGGTTCCGAAGAGAACCATTGTCACGCCGAAAGCGATGAATCCCCAGGTGGCGATCTGCCCGATGTGCCGACCGATCGCGATGGCCGGGCTTTCAGCGCCGAGGAATATCTGCAAGGCCTGCCGGTCCGCGACGAGCAGCAAGAGGACGAGGGCACCGGTCATCAGCACCGCATAGATCGTTCCGATGCGGGTTATGGAGCTTACGCGATCCCATTTTCCCGCGCCGATATTCTGGGCCGCCATGGCGCTTACCGCAGCGCCCAACGCCATTGCTGGCATCTGCACATAGGTCCAGAGCTGCTGTGTGGCGCCGAAGGCGGCCGTCGTGTCGACACCCTCACGATTGACCAGCCGCATCATGGTCAGCATCGAGCTCGAGACAACGATCATCTGGATGCCCATCGGCAACCCTTTGACAAAGATCAGGCGCAGCAATTTCCGGTCTGGAACAAGAAGCCACAATTCCCTGCCGCGCAGGCGCAACGGGAGATCGCGGTGGTAGATATAATAAAGCATCGACGCCAGACTTATATAATTGGCGACAGCTGTCGCGAGCGCGGAACCGGCAATGCCGAGGGACGGCAGCGGCCCCCAACCCAGAATGAAGAACGGGTTGAGAACGATATCGAGAAGCACAGCCATTCCCATGAATATGAGCGGGGTCACGGCGTCGCCGCCGCCGCGCAGTGCCATCATCAGGATCGTCTGCATCAGGATTGCGGGCATGGCGAGAAACGTGACCTGGAGGAACGCGCGTGCCAGCGGCTCTATGGTGTCAGGTGTTCCCAGCAGCGCCAGAACTTTTGGGGCGAGCAACCAGCCGATGGCTGCGACGACGATACTGAGCGGCACGAAGGTACCGACCGTGGTGCCCGCTATGGTGCGCGCCGTTTCTATATCCCGTCGCCCGAAAGCCTGTCCGATGAGGATCGTCGATGCCATGCCGAAACCGAAGACGAAAGCCGTCAGCAGAAACATGACCAGGTTGCCGTTCGTCGTTGCGGCAAGTGCGTATTCGCCCAGCAACTGTCCGATCCAGATCGTGTCGATTGAGCCGTTGGCCGATTGCAGTATGGAAGAACCGAGGGTCGGCAGGGCGAAGAGCAGCAGGGCCTGATTGATCGGGGCCGTCGTCAGGTCGATGCTCTGTTTCATGAGACCTCTTGATCAAAATGATGTGTCGGGCAATTGCCATGAACCACCCGGCGTTCAGGAACGGCCGCTGTCATTTTATACTGACGCGATGTTGGCAGTTTGTGTGCCGCTCGTAAAGTCACGGAAAGGAAAGCGCGGTCGCGGCCCTTTTATACCATTCCCACCACCCAAAAGATTGCTAATATGAAGTTGGAGCATGGAGGGGCTCGGTCCATGAAAGGTCTGGCAGATACATTTGCGCCCGGTGCAGGCGAGAGTGATAGTGATCCGCGCCCCGCTGAAGGGTCCCGTCCGCTGTCATCGACAGAGCCGGCCGACTGTTCCCCGACAGGCACGGATCAGCTCGACTGGCTCGTCGCGATGATCAATCACGTGCCGGATTTCATCTATGCCAAGGACCTGCAAGGGCGGTTCCTGTTTGCCAATGATGCGGTGGTCCGCAACAACGGCCTCTCGAACATCGATGAACTCATCGGATTGACGGACGTCGATATTCACGGCGAAGCTGCTATCACCGCGCGCATTTGCGAAATCGAGCAGCGAGTTATGGAAAGCGGAGAACCCGATCTTGGTTATGAAGAACGCGCCATGCGGGGCGGAGCGGACCGCTGGCTGATGATATCGCGGGTGCCTTTGCGCGACAGAAACGGCAATATCATCGGTGTCGTCGGGGCGTCCCGCGACATTTCCATCAAGAAAAGGGCTGAACGCTTCATGCAGGTTCAGGCCCGCATTCTGGAAATGACGGTGGGCGCGGTTGCCATGCCGGAATTCGTGGGTCAGTTGACCTTGCTTCTGGAAGGGCTCGCTGCCGGCATCCGCTGCGTCGCTGTCGTGAGGGGCGATGCGGATGATATTATCATTTCAGCCCCCTCGCTGCCGTTTCTGGCGACCGATTTGAGGCGGGAGCCGGAGCCGCTGTCTCCGGCGCGCATTGAAGCTGCACTGAAAGCGCTTTCTCCCGACGGCAAAGCCATCTTCTCCATGGAGATTCCATCCGCAGACGGTGCGGGGCACGGCGTGCTTGGCTTCATGATGGATGGCGAGGCTTCTGATGATCGCGGTCTCCGCGAGTTTCTGGCTACCGCTGCAGGGATGACCGGAATTGCCATCGACCGGCGCATAGCCGATGAGCGCATCCGTTATCTGGCCGAACACGACGCGCTGACCGGGCTTGCGAACCGGGCTTTTCTGGAACGGCAACTGGAACACATACTCGGCGAGGCTTCCGCTCATTCCCGGAAAGTGGCTGTCGGCTTTGTCGATCTCGACCAGTTCAAGCGGGTCAACGATACGCTCGGGCATGCTGCCGGAGACAGGCTCCTGCAGCAGATCGCCGGGCGAATTCTACTGTTGCTGCGCGAGGGCGAACTTGCTGGCCGCATGGGAGGCGATGAATTCATTCTCGTTCTGAAAGCAGACGACGATGATTTCTGCACGCGGCTGGACGAGATAAGACGCAGGATATGCGAGCCGGTCGAGCTGGGCGCGACATTTCTGGAGGTCACATGCAGCATCGGCGTGGCCTGTTTTCCCGGAAATGGCCGGTCGGCGACGGAACTGTTCGCTGCCGCGGATACCGCCATGTATGACGCGAAGGCGAGCGGCCGCAACAGCGTCAGCCTCTGTTCCCGCGAAGTGCCGCATGGCGCTCCGGGAGAGGCCGAAAGGCCATGAGCGCAGCCTGATGCTCAACGGATCCTTGCATTGACGAAAACGTCATAGCGCGTGCTCTTGCCGAGGATCTGGTGTGACGGTTTGCGCAATCCGGTCATCGGTTCTCCGCGCAGCGGCCACTTCAGCACCACGCGATATTGCGCAGCTTCCAGCGCCACCTGCATCAGCCTTTCGGCATCCGGATCGGTGCCGACGATCTCGCGAATCTGGCGCATTTCCTTTTTGACGAGCGCGCTGTTGCCACGCGGCGGGTGCATCGGGTCAACCAGCACCACCTGCGGCTTCAGTTCGGGCAGGAGCAGGCAGGAATCGCCGTGCAGAAGCGTCATGCGCGCCACGGTTTCGGCATAGCGGCCGCCTTCCGCGGCGGCGCGCGCCAGTCCGTCCGCGAGAAGCCCATGCATCTTTTCCGAACGCTCGATCAAGGTCACATTGGCGCCGAGGGAGGCCAGCAAAAAGGCATCGCGCCCGAGACCGGCCGTCGCATCGACGATTTCCGGCGTGGCGTCGCTCGTCAGCCCGGCGGCCTTGGCGAGGGGCTGGCCGCGTCCTTCGCCGGAGCGGAACCGGTGGCCGACAGCGCCACCGACGAAATCGACGACCAGTTCCGATGTATCGATTTTCTGCGACATGGATGCTCTCAGAACGGGCAGGGCGCGGTGAAGGTCACGGCGCTGCCATCGGGGTGGCGGAAGGAAAGTTCTTCCGCATGCAGCAATAGGCGGTCCGCGGCGGCAAGCGCTTCACCTTCGGCGTAAAATTCGTCGCCGAGGATCACGTGGCCAAGCGCTTTCATATGCACCCGCAGCTGGTGCGTGCGGCCTGTCAGGGGAAAAAGCCGGAGCCGGGTTGCGTTCTCGCCTCGATCCAGCACCTGCCAGCGTGTCTGGGCGGGCTTGCCGTGAGCGTGATCGACACGATGACGCGGCTTGTTGTCGGGGTCTATCGCCAGGGGCAGGTCGATCAGGCCTTCGTCTTCTTCAACGCATCCCCAGACCACCGCTACATAGGATTTTTGCGTCGTGCGCGCTTCGAACTGCGCAGCGATGGCGGCATGCGCCTTGCGGTCGAGCGACATCAACACGATGCCCGACGTATCCTTGTCGAGACGGTTGATCATCTGCGCTTGCGGAAATGTTTCCTGAACGCGCGTTGCGAGACTGTCAGACAGGGCGGGATGGCGTCCGGGTACGGACAACAAGCCGCTCGGCTTGTCCAGCACGAGGAGCCCTGCATCGCGATGCAGGATCGAGACATAGGGCTCCAGCGGGGGATGATAAATGGGCGCAACGGCGGATAACACACTCATGATGCTCTTCTAGCATGGTTTTCGCCATGCGGAGAAGCACGCGCTCATTTCTGCGGCGGCATGGCGCTCCATTTGCCGCCACAATCGACGTACCGGGCTGATGTGTTACCCGCCAGAGATATGCAGAGCATGTCCAAAACGCCGCCACATGCATGTATTCAGTCAGGAGGGAGACCGGACGATACAAGCGCGATCAGCCCGATGCGGAACAAACAGTATTTTAAAGTCGCCGCTGAAAATCGGATTTGCCATCCGTCCTTCTCTTCGAAATATGGAAATAAAGAACCTATAAAATCATGTTAGAATTTAAGTATCTGCTTATTAAATACTATATTACAAGTTCCTGAAGTATATTTTCAATTTTACATTGTAACTTTTTTGTGTTTTATACATGGTAATTATCTGCTAACTGGGGGAATTCCGGTAGATCGATATGGCTGTAGTGAGCTTCGCATCCAGTCCTGCTGGGACGTTTGTTTTACTGTCTGTCATCGCGGTGCCGGAAACAGAACTGCATCTGGTTGGCAAAACTTGCTGGATTTAGAGCGCTTCCCGAAAAGTGTGAAACGGTTTTCGGGATGCGCGTTAAAACAAAGGATTAAAGCGCCGATCTGATCCAATCAGATCGAAACGCGCTCTAAAAGCCATTTGGAAGAAATTTTGAATGCATAGGGAAAATATTCATCAGGTTTCTGTGTTGTATTCAAAGTTTTATTAACGCGTATAATAAGGATGAGGACGAAATTTACCGCTTATAGACGTCATGAATAATGACATTATTCCCTATATCGGAATGTCTATTCGGGTTCTACTTATCAAGTGTACTGAGATTCGCCTTCACTTTAGTGATGGCAATATATGAGACTTTATTTTGAGAAGGCTATACAAGGTTATGCATGTTTTTAATCGTCACCGCTCCCTTACGGTAGTTGCCGCAGCGATTTTGCTGGGCTCCACGAGTTCATTGGCGCTGGCGGCCGATATTTCCGGCGGCACTGCTACCGTCAATCCCGGCGACCCAGCGCAAGACTGGAAATTGACCAACGGGGCAACCTTGAATGTGAACCCCGGCGGGGAAACTGGCGGAATTAGAGCCGATGCATCGACGGTCAATATCAATGGGGGATCGGTTGTTTACAACGTCGATGTGTCTGACTTCTATGCCGGAGTATTGCTCAACCAAGCAAGTACTGCAGATATTTCTGACACGACAATCACCGCTTCAGATTCTTATGGCCTAGGGCTTGGTGTCCACCGCGGAAGTATTGCCAATGTGGTCAACAGCACGATTAGTGGCAATAAGCGTGGCCTCGTCGTTTCAAGCGGGGGAGTGGTTAACCTTTCTGGTTCCACTGTGCAGGGTTTGACAGGGAGAGGGGATGACATAGATGGAGTTGGTGGAACTATAGTGCAAGGTACTCTGAATGTCACGGAACGCAGTCTCATAGAAGGGGTTGGACACGGATTGGCGATCCTCGCAGACTTCCGTCCCCGTACAGGTGTTGGTGAAAGTACATTGACTATCGATAATTCCACCGTTCAAGGCGTAACCAAAAGTGCAATATGGGTGGAAACAGCTATGCCTGACCAACTCACCGTTGCGCACATAACGGTCGCGAACGGCTCGTCGCTGCTTTCCGGCAACGGGATCGCTCTGGAGGTAACGGGGTTTAGCAATAGCAGCGGCTCATGGGGCGCTACCGCCGACTTTACAGTGGATAACAGCGCCATTGAGGGCGATGTCGTTGTCGACAATCTCAGCACGGCCGACGT
>UEIJ01000046.1 GCA_900470195.1 Hyphomicrobiales bacterium
AGACACCGGCGCGACGCCAGTGAACGAACCGGTTGTAGCAGGTCGTTGCAATACCATAACGCTCTGGAATTTCGGACCACGACGACCCGGTGCGGAAGCCCCATAGGATACCGTTGAGAACCATGCGATCATCGACCCGTGGAACGCCTCGAGGTTTGCTCGGCAACAGCGGTGCAATAATCGACCACTCCCGTTCTGTGAGTTCATAGCGGCGACGTGACATCAAAAACCTCCAGTTCAGAGGCCATGGAATCACTAATCCTTTCACATAACTAGCCTATTTATGAGTGTACGCTCTAGATGGCGCGCATCTCGACACCACGGTTTGACCGGTCAACCTTTCGGACTCAAATCCAGCGAAAACCACTTCTTGGACATTGCCGAAAGCGTTCCGTCTGCTTGCATCTCTCCAATCGCCTTGTCGAGTTTGGCTTTCAGTTCCGGTTCGTTCTTCCGCAGACCGATACAGACATTTGTCGCCTGAATGCCGCCGACCAGCAGAGGCCCAGTGATCTTGAGCAGACCATTGCTCTTTTCCGCGCGATCGCGCGCAAAGACCACATTGTCATACTGAGCGTCCACGCGGCCTGATTGCAGGTCGAGCTTAGCTTGTTCGGACCCCTTATAAGTACGGACCTGAGCGGAGCCGCCAAAATTCTCCTCAACAAATTGCAGCTGGCTGGTTGAAAGCGAAGCACCTATGGTTTTGCCCTTCAGGGCTTCCTTGAGATCAGCAATAGCCTTCTTGCCTTCCTCCGTGTCAGTGGAAAGACTTTCACCCGTATGAGGCAGGTTAGCCAACGGTCCGTCGGTCGGAACAAGAAAAGTGTTCGGCGTAATCACATAGGGAACGGAAAAATCGATCGTTTTGCGACGTTCCGGGTTCGGCCCCATTGTCAGGACAACATCGAACTTGCCAGCCAGAAGCGATGGAATCTGGCTGTCCCAATCCTGCGCTACGATCTTGCAATCAAGTTCTGCCCGCTTGCAGACCTCCTTGATGACGTCCAGATCAAGTCCCTGAAGCTCCCCACCAGGAGAGGTAAGGTTGAATGGCGGAAAAGCACCTTCAACGCCAACGGTGACGGTCTTCCATTCTTTTGCAAATACGCTGCCGCTGTAAAGGACGGAGAGAGTGCATAGACCGATAGCGGCGATTTTTTTGAACATAGTTCCCTCGTTCTTATGATTGTTTCGGGGTGAAAGAGCATTTTGAATAAATTTCCCGCCCTTTTCACAAGCAAGTGTGTATCTGCTGCCCCCTGTTGAAAAGCGGAATATGGTTCATGTATATGAATTTTGTTCTCAATTTATGCAGCTGAGCCTATGCAGATAGGCAAAAAGGAAAAGCCCAACCTGAAAACCTCAGGCCGGGTTTTATAATCCGCATGAAAACATTAATTTATCAGCCGTTTAGTTTGGCATAGCGTGCGATATCTGCGTGGGTCGCAAACCAGATATCTTTATGTTGGCGAATATGACCGATAAGTTCTTTCAGTATCCATATGCGGGATCGATGGCCGATAATATCCGGGTGCATCGTTAGCTGGAAAATCCCGCCCTCCGCATAAGCGGCGTCGAATTCGCGAATGAAAATCTGAAGAATATCGTGCGGCGCAATCTGCGGACGCAAACCACCCCAACGATCCATGACCAGATAGGCGGCATCATCCCGGATCCATTCGACAGGAAGTTCGGTTACGGTCGTTGGCTCGCCGTTGAGCAAAAGCTCATAGCAGTCAACATCCGCCATCAGTGATGAATCGTAAAGCAGACCCATTTCAACCGTGATCTGGAGCGTGTTGTCACTGAAATCCCATGATGGTGTTCTGATACCCACCGGCCGAATGCCTGTGATCTTCTCCAGCGCATCGGCGGAACGATGCTGAAGATCGCGCTCCGTGTCGCCGTCAAGCAGAGCATTGCGTTCGTGAATCCAGCCGTGGAGCGCAATTTCGTGTCCTTCATCAATCAAAGCGCGCTGCTCGTCAGGATAATGAATTGCCGAAACTGCCGGCACAAAGAATGTTGCGGGAATGCTGTTGCTGCGCAGCAATTCGCGAATGCGCGGAATGCCCTGTCTCGGGCCGAACTGCCCTTGGGAAAGTGCGGAAATTGATCTGCCACCGTCCCGCAATTCGAATGTGTCATGGTCGGAGTCAAACGACAGGCCAACTGCACATTTTGCACCGTTTGCCCACGCCGAAGGCTTGAGGCTGCGTCCGGCGCGCGCGCGGTTCATGATGGACTGCAGCCGCTCTTCCGGCCAGGTCCATGTCGGAATGGGTGTATCAGTTGTCATGTTGTTGGTCCTCCGCTAACCGACAAGGTTTGGCCCGTGATCCAGCTCGCAAAAGGTGAGGCGAGGAAAAGCACGGCGTTGGAAATATCTTCCGGCAGTCCGATACGGCGCAGCGGAATTTCATTGATCATCGCTGCCTGCCCGTCATCGCCATACGATGCCCACTGGCGCTCATAGTCGGGACTCGTGCGCAGAAAACCGGGAGCAACGGCGTTGACGTTGATTCCGAACGGGCCGAGTTCGTGGCCAAGCTGGCGGGCGAGGCTGATAAGGGCTGCTTTTGCGCTGGCGTAAGCCTGGATGCCTGTCAGGCTGACGCCCAGTCCGGCACCGCTTGAAATGAAGACCATCTTGCCTGAACGCCGCTTTTTCATGGCAGGAACAACGGCGCGACCGACAAGAAACGCACCGCGCACATTGACGTCGTAAATCCGATCCCAATCTTCAGCGGGGACCTCTTCGAGAGGACGCTTTTTCTGGCCAAGCACGCCGCCTGCAACATGCACGAAAACATCGAAGCCACCAACCTTGTCGGTCTCGGTAACCAGTTCGGCAATTGCTGTTTCATCGGTTACGTCCAGATACGCTGCGCGGATCGAACCGCCCCGTGCGGGGCGCACTTCACTGACGAGTTTCGCCAGTTCCCCCTCGAGAACGTCTGTTGCGGTAACCGATGCACCATCGGCGGCAAACGCCTCGCATATTGCCCGGCCAATTCCCCTTGCGGCCCCGGTGACCAAGACTCGTTTTTCTTCGAAATGTATATCCATTTTACTGCTTGTCTGTTGCGGATGGTTTATGTCCGAGGCGAGCGCTCAATTCAGCTGCATGCTTGATCACTGCGTCGATCATCCGTTGTCGGCAGGCGATAAAGCGTGGCGAAATCGTCGCCATGTTCAACGCAGCGACAACCTCGCCGCTGGCGTCGAACACCGGCGCAGCGACGCCCGAACCGCCGACGACCGCTTCTTCGTCGCAAACTGCGTAACCGTTCTCGCGAACCGCATCGATGATGCGGCGGATTTGCACACGGTCGATAACAGTCTTGTCGGTTAACGGTATAATGCGCTCCTTGGCGAGATAGCTCGCTGCCTTTTCCGGTTGCCAATGTGCGAGAAGAACGCGCCCCATGGCGGTGCAGTAAGCGGGATCTGATCCCGTCAGGTCTGAATCGAAACGGACCACTTGGTGACTTGCGCTCTTGGCCAGAATTTTGACGCGGCCATCCTTGCGCCGCACGCCAAGAAACACCGTTTCTCCCTCGCTGTCGCGCATGGCGTCCATGATCGGCTGTGACGTCGCGATCAGATAGGCATCACTGCCGCTGCACCAGCCGGGACCATTCCGAAAGGCGTCATGAATCCGGTAAGATTCCGTGTCGTCACGAACGACATAGGCGCGCGCAACCAACGTGGCGAGCAGATTGAAGGTGCTGCTTTTGGGATAGCCCAGCTCGGCAACGATTGCCTTCAATGTCACCGGTTTGTGGGCACGCGCAAGAAATTCGAGAATCTCGAGAACCCTGACTGCGGATTTAACTTCACCGTTGTTTTCAATATTCATATATGTGAACCAAATTCAAGTTGTGGAATAAGGTGACAGACATACGATCACATGGCAACACAAAAGGAGCACGTTTGAAATGAAGACTGAAAACAAAGTTGCCATCGTTACGGGAGGTGTGCGAGGCATCGGCAAAGCATGTGCTCTTGACTTGGCTAGGGCGGGCTATCACGTTGCCCTGGTAGACCTGCTGGAAGCGGAACTCTCCGAGACCGCTGCTGAAATCGAAGCTCTGGGCCTGCGTGCACTTCGTTGTGTTGCTGATGTCTCAAGCCATAAGCGGGCAGGTGAAATTGTCGCTCAGACAGTTGAAACCTTCGGTCGTATCGACTTCTTGCTCAACAATGCCGGCCGTTCTGCACCCGTTGGCATTCTTGAGATATCCGAAGACGAGTTCGACCGCGCAATCGCGATCAATCTGAAAAGCTGCTTCAATTATATTCAGCATACTGCACCACATATGCTGCGCCAGGGCGGTGGCCGGATTGTTTCGATGTCGTCGCTTAACGCCTATTCGGGCGGTGTGACCGCAGCGGTGAGCAAGTTTGCTTATGCGGCGGCAAAAGCCGGTATCCTTGGCATGACTCGTTCCCTTGCCAAGGAACTGGGCCCGAACATTGCAATCAACGCAATCTGTCCTGGTGTTATCCGTACCGAGATTGATACCAACGTCACGGAGCGGGCCGATGAGATTATCAAGGGCATCGCGTTGGGACGGTTGGGCTGCGCCGACGATGTTGCCCGTCTGGTGACTTTCCTTGCAACGTCTGAACCATGTTTCATCACTGGACAGGCTTTCACAGTGGATGGTTTTCAGTTCAATGTTTGAACATCGGCCATAGCACGGTGCTTGCCTGCTTCGTCACCGGCAACATCTTGAGGACTGTGTATCCTTTCAGGCCTACAAGGCCCGCTCTGCCATCGGAACCTGTGGTCCGCCGTTCGCTATAAAACCGACATTTCAAGAAAGCCCTGCGATCTCACATTGGCCCCGGATGAAGCCAATTATCTAAGGGAAATGATGTCGACTGCCTCCGTCATACGGCCTGAACTATCATGGGCTTTCTCGATATTCTGAGTTTCGGCCCGGACGGCTGGGCTATGTGCTGATGGTGGGCGCCTTTGCCAGCGTGGCGCTCGCGATTCTGGGCTTCCTGCTTGGCGCCACCATCGGCGTGCTTACCCCCTGGGCGAAGATTTCCGGCGGGCTCACTTTGCGCTGCCGCCTATGGCTATACGTAGGCGCAACCGCATTGACTCTAGAAGAAGTTTGCCAAGTCGGTCACGACCTATGCGGACGCCAATGTGAAGCGTGAGTTTAAGGGCAAGAACGGACTTGTTGCCTCGAACACGGGCATTGGAAATGACATGGGCGGCACCCGCTATGACGTAGGTGTCGGTGTGGTTGTACGTGTGTCGGAAAATGTCAGCCTGTTCGGGCGTGGCTCTGTCGAATTTGCCGGTTCCAACAACGTTGCAGGCAAGGTCTCTGGCGGACTTAAGATTACTTGGTAATCGAAAGCCGCAGAGAAGCTCCCGGATGCACAGTCCGTTCCCCTACTAAGGTCTGTTGTGTCCGAGAGAGTAGAAAAAGCCTTCTGTCTATCCCTGGTTGGGAGGAGATGGACGGAAAGACTGGAGGGGTGCCGTCCATTTTTCCCCTCCAGTCGCCAATCTATCAAAAACCCGTCGGAGCATAATTGCTGCTCACAGGCAAACCGCTGGCCAAGAACGGCTGGATTACATGTTTTATATCATAGTGTTCCGGTGGTCGGTGCTAACGCGACTATTTGGCTTTGGACATCCGAAAAGTAGGCTAGTAGGTCAGGGCTGGGCCGGAATTTGGATTGCGATGCCAATCGTTCATGCCGCGCTTCAGTCGGGGTCATGCCAAAACGTGCACGAAAGCCTCGCAGGAAATGGTTTCCGCTGGAAAAGCCCAGGCTGAAGGCAATTTCGGCAATGGAACGAGACGAACGCTCTGCCTTCGTCAGTTCTCGAAACGCAGCGTCGAGCCGCATATCTCGCAGCACCTTTGCCACGCCGCCGTCTTTGGCAAAAGTACGATAGAGGTGGGCGCGTGAAACATTGAAGCGCCGCTGGATGAATTCTGGTGACATTTCCGGCGTGTGGAGGTTCCGTTCCATGAACTCCAGAACCCTTTGTCGTAGCACAAGACTTAAGGATGAGGTGTCCTCGGGTTTTTCCACCCCTTCACCCTTTAATGCGGCGGCCAGTAAAGCAATCACGGCTTCCTCAATCGCCTCGGCTTGCGTGTCATCCAATGACGGACCGAGGTCAAACAGTCCGCCCAGACAGCTTGCAAGATACCGTGTCATCGGTTGATCCGCCTTTAGCACCACACCATGGAGGTTTCGAAAGCCGACAGCTTTTTCGAGAGGCTTCCGGTTAACCAGGACAGAAGCTCTGAAACCGGCCTCTGTTTGGCTCTTGAGCGTCTGCGCGAGGTCAGCAATCAGAATATCGCCCACATCTGCCTTGACATTGACCCCATTGAAGTCACCCTTCATTCCACCGGACACCGCAATCTGAATGAAGTAATAATCGAGGCCCCCCTGTACGATGCTCCGACGGTCGCGGTCGAACCTCTGATTATTGAATGTCGTTGATCCAACCACGAGCGACCCGAAAGCGCGTGCGCGTAAAATCCCTTTCAAAGGGACATCCTGTTCTTCCGCGATAGGCGATGGCAGAAAGATGGGTCCGGCCGCAGCTCGCCAGAATTCCGTGCGATGCTCTGCTTCAACCATGGCAGTTGAAATAAAAACGTCCTTAGCCATCATGCCGTTCAGTCCGCTCAAAAGCAAAATTAAAACTGGTGGCGCCTAGCCGCAGACCCGAACCGGCGAGTAGATTTGGATCGGTTTGAGCGATGAAACCACGGTTGCGGTTGCAACATTGCCAACGAGACAAAACGATGGTCTCGTTCGGCAGCTCCATCGATCCTGCTAAGGAACTCCCCTTACCATTTTGAAAAAGGAGCGAAGCGAGAGCTGGCCTAGCCGCCTGCTGCCAAACGCAATTACGCTGTCCGGTCTCCATGCCGGTGGCAAATGGCACGCTTCCGCCTAACATTATCAATCACCTGATTCCAGTGTCTGGGCGATATTAGTATCAACAAGTACAGTTACAAGCCGATAATGACACAAGATTAGTATTATATTTTGCGATAAACATGAAAATCGGGAAATTATACACAGGTCTCTTTCCAGTAGCTGAATGTATGTTCCTTGCTCATCCCGTTGGTTTTGGCCTGTCGGAGACTCGGGGGCGACGAAATGGAGACAAAACGCCGACCGGTCCTTCTGTCACAGCATCGAAATATGCGTATCCTGTTTTCCATGGCACCTATCCATCTAAAGGAGAAATAGATGGGATACAGATCCGCAATAAACGTGGTCAGATTTTCAATCTTTGCTTTGAGTACGGCAGGAGTGAGCGCTCCGGCATTTGCCCAACCGGAAGTGCCGCCTTTCTATGCAGCTGTGATGCAGATGAAAGCGGAAGGAAAGCTTGGTCAGGTCATCAGTAAAGAGAAAATCCAGACGCCGGTTGAGGGTGCTCAGGCATGGCGAATTGCATACATTTCTTCCGACCTTAACGACCGCAAAACGATTTCCACCGGCCTTTTGATTGCGCCTGTCGGCGAACCTCCGAAAGAGGGACGACCAGTCATTTCCTGGGCCCATGGCACAACCGGTACTGCGCAGAACTGCGGTCCATCCCAGGTGGTTAATCCAGCCGTGCCGTTAAACCTGTATTTCCTGCCCGAGGGCAATTCATGGACGGACCATGGCGTTCCCGCGATCGAGAGTTTCATAAAAGCCGGCTATGTTGTTGTTGCCACGGACTATCAAGGGCTCGGCGGCGGTGGCAAGCACCAGTATACTGTTGCGGCGACCAACGGTCGTGACGCGATCAATGCCATTCGCGCTGCTGGCGATATGAAGGAAGCTGGCGCCGGAAAGAAAGCGCTGATTTATGGCTGGTCGCAAGGCGGTGGAACAACTATCGCCGCGGCGAGTTCCGGCGATTATATTCATCAGACAGGCACGGCGTTCGATGGCATTGAACTCGTCGGATTTGTTGCCATGGCACCCCAGGATGTTGCCTCTGCAGCGCCTGAAGGCGAGATGACCGAGGCGACAAGCAAAACCCTGTTGACGAATCTGGTAAAAAGCTTCTCCGGAAATATCTTTGATTTCACACATTTTGCCCAGAATATCTGGGCGACGCAGTCAGCGTTCCCTGAAAAGCTCCAGTTGACGGACATCTTTACGGATGACGGCGCCAAGATCGTTGACGAAGTTATGTCAAACAAATGTATCCATGTGGCTTCGGATACATTGAATTACGCTATTGGAGATAAGTTCGGTTCGTTGCTCAAAACTGAACCTGCCAACACCAAGGCGTGGGCGGATGCGATGCTCGCAGGAAGTGTTCCCGATAGTGCGCCCGTTGCGCCGGTCATCGTTTACTGGGGAACCAAAGACACGGTCGTCCCTCCCATTATGGGCGAACTCTACCGGAAGCAGATGTGCAAACTAGGTGGTAATGTCACACGTGTACAGCTGCCGGGGGAACAGGACCATTTCAGTACGCCTGCTGCTGCTGAGCCGCTGTATCTATCTTGGGTCACCGATCGATTTGCCGGTAAGTCTATTGACGACGGCTGCGCGGCTGAGTGACCTGGCGCCATTTCCGCCCATCTGGTTCGCACCCTGGCGGAATGCCCGAAGTAAGCCGCTTTGGTTATCCGCAACTTCAAAACAGGTCGCCGGGAGATGCAGAGCCTTCTCCCGGCACAATCATGACAATGGCCTGCCTCCGCAAAGTGGTCCTTCATGAAGCATTGCTTGCAACGAAGGACATTAAATCGCTGTGATTGGAGCAGGATAAGCAATTGATCCAGTGAATCGATTCCCCGGCGGAGCACAAAAAGGCCGAAGAGATTGTCACGAAGCTTCGTCAGGTGACGCGCTTCCCCGCCTTTGCCGTGCTTGTGTGGATACTGCCATTGTCGAGTTGAAAGCATCAGGACGTCTGGATCTCGGCCGCTATCCTTCCACATGACGCAAAGATCGCCAAGGCTTCGGCTGACGAAGCGTCGTTGTCCGACGATATCACGCTCTCGCCCTCCAGTATGGCCGCCAGGCCGTCATTGCGATCAATCCCTCATCCTACTGTGTGCAATGGCATCTGGCTTACGATCTGAACCTGCGTGTTTTGAAGGCGGGAACGGGCGAGCGCGACATTGCTATAGTCCAGCAAGGCGTTGCGCGGGGCGCAGGTATGGATCGACAGTCATGCATGAGGATGCAGAAGGCAGAAGGGGAAATTTATAGTGGAATCAATGTATATATCGATGTATACAATATATTGCTAACATATAAATATTTGATATTATTGAAATCTAATATACTTATAAAATATGGATACTTGCATTGATTAATTGAAATTTATTTTCTTCCGTGTATAGGCTGAATCTCGAAATACAGTGTTTTTATTTTAACGCGGAAATGGCGGGCTTGCCTCAAGGGAATGCAGGCGGGCGCGATCCTTTCGCAGACTGCAGTTGGTGACGGTTGGCTCAGTGGGAGTCGCCTGCTGGCTGAACATTCATGCAACTATTTTTTTGAAGCAAGTTTGGAAGACAAGATGATTGACCGTTCGAGGCAGACAGCAGCGCCGACCCCTTCACGTTTGGCCGTTCAGTTTAAACGCAGCCTGTGCGCAGGCGCTTCCGTGCTGGCTCTCCTTGTCGGGGGCATCGGTGCAAGCATCGTGCAGCCTGCTTTTGCCGCTGACTATACGATTGATGGGGGCAGGACAGAAACGGTTCCAGGCGACCATGCTTCAGGATGGAAGGTTGACGGCGGTCTCGCTGTTGGAGGCACTGACGGTGGCGCTCTCGTTATCAATTCTGGCGCGCAAGTTACCGTAAATGGCTCAGTCATTGCGGGCGGCTCATCCGCGACAGTAGGTCGATGGGGCGGAGCAGGAGTCATTACTGTAAATGGGGCTGGCTCGTTCCTGACCAGTGGGAGTATAGAAGTTGGTTTCCGTGGGGATGGCACGCTGAACATTACAAACGGCGGTGTGGTTTCTAGCAAAGGGGCGGGATTGATAGGTCGGTATCAGTATCAGGGGTATGTGACGGTTGACGGAGAGGGCTCATCATGGACGCTTGATGGCGCACTGGAAGTAGGTCGTGATAATGGAACGACGTATGATAGCGGTAAAGGCACCTTGATCATCCGTGAAGGTGGCACTGTCACCAGTGGTGATCCTCAGAGTTTGGACTATTCTGGAATCGGCGTTACTAGCGGCCCGTCCAACGGCGCTACCGGTACGGTCATCGTCGATGGGGTCGGGTCGACCTGGGTCGACTTAAGCCAAAAAATAAGAATAGGGAGCGGAGAAACTGGCACATTGACCATCAGTAATGATGCTATTGTTACACAAGGTGCGGATGGACACGGTAAGGTTGAATTAGGAGTAAGGGATGGCCGTGGTACTTTGAATATTGGTAGCGCTGCCGAGGATACAGCTACCGGAGCCGGGTATTTGCGGGTGAGTTTGGTGACATTCGGAACAGGCATCGGCACGATCAATTTCAATCATACGGACACCAACTATACATTTGATCCGTCGATTTCCGGTGTTGGGACGATCAACCAGTTGTCCGGCACCACGATCCTGACTGCGGATAATTCTGGCTTTCTTGGCACGCTGAATATCAACGGTGGCGAGCTCTCGGTCGGTGCGGAAAACAACCTTGGCGATGCATCGGGGGCATTGAGCTTCGACGGCGGCATTTTGCAGATCACCGGCACGGACTTTCAGGCGACTGGCCGCACGATCAATTGGGGCAGTGAGGGCGGCGGCTTCGACATTGCCGATGCGGGCAACACGTTTACGGTCAATCAGCAACTCGCTTCAGGCGGTGCGCTGACCAAGCTCGGCGCCGGTACGCTGGTTTTGACCGGGAACAATAGCTACACGGGCGGAACGACGATCACGGCGGGTACGCTGCAGATCGGCAATGGTGGGGCCAGTGGCTGGATCGAGGGCGATGTGGCCAATGAGGGTGCCTTGGTTTTCAATCGCAGCGACGCGGTGGAGTTTTCCGGCGCGATCAGCGGCGCGGGCAGTGTGACGCAGAAGGGTTCCGGCACGCTGGTGCTTTCGGGCAATAACAGCTATGGGGATACCTATCTCAATGGTGGCGTGATCTCGGTCGGGCAGGACAAGAACCTCGGCACGGGTGACCTGAACTTCAATGGCGGCACCTTGCGGGTGACGGGCACGGATTTCA
>UEIJ01000006.1 GCA_900470195.1 Hyphomicrobiales bacterium
ATCCCTAACTTGCTAAAACAATATGTATAACAGGGGTACATTCTATTTTAAACTGCAACATGCCAATAAATTCATGAGGTTAGCCATGGAGGAAATTGGATGTCGAATTGCTATTCACAGATCACTTTGCGTGAACGTCGCCGTCTTTTCGAGCTTAAACAGCTCAAAGTCCCTCTCGGCGATATAGCTCGGCTGATGGGTCGTCATCGCTCGACGATCTATCGCGAGATCAAGCGCAACAGCTTTCGGGACACGGAAATACCAGACTATAATGGCTATCATAGCAAAGACCGGAGAACACGGTTGCGCAAGCTCAGACGTTATCCAGAGCTGCGCAAGTTTGTCATTGAACAATTGGAAGCCCATTGGTCGCCGGAACAGATCTGCGGCCGACTGGTTAGCCATGGTGTGAGCGCGATACGTCTGTGTGCAGAAACAATCTATCGCTTCATCTATTCAAAGGAAGAATACGCTCTGAAGCTGTATGAACACCTTGCCGAGATGCGAACAAAACGCTGCCCACGCGGCACCAGACGATCGCGCAGTTCCCGCATTCCAGAAGCGTTTCGCATTCATCAACGCCCTGATTTTATTGGCAGTCGTCTGCAATTTGGGAACTGGGAAGGTGATTTGATTATCTTTGAACGAGACCTTGGAGAAGCCAATGTCATGACGCTTGTTGAACGCAAAAGTCGTTATTGCGTCATCATCAAAAACAACAGTCGGCACTCAAAGCCTATCATGAACAAAATCATTCAGACCTTTGCTGCACTGCCTTATCACGCACGCCGCAGTTTTACCTTTGATCGTGGTTCCGAGTTCATGGGGTATAGGGCTTTGGAGGATGGAATGGGGGCCAGAAGCTGGTTTTGTGATCCAAACTCACCATGGCAAAAAGGTGCTATTGAGAACATCAACAAGCGCATCCGACGTTACTTACCCAGCAACACTGACCTGACGCAGGTCAACCAGGCGCAGTTGACTGCCATCGCCCATGATCTCAACGCAACCCCGCGCAAGTGTCTTGGATTCAAGACACCCGCTGAAGTGTTCGCCTCCCTTTTGCAGGAAGCAGCATAATCAGATAGCCTCATCAACGGCATGATGCACTTGGGATAGCTTCTCCAAAAACGTGGTCGTCCGAGCAATCGCCGTTATAGCGAAGATTTCCGGAATGCCGTTCTGGATCTGGTACGGGCTTATTATCGGGACTTTGGGCCGACATTGGCTTGTGAGAAGCTTGCCGAACGGCATCAGCTTTCGGTCAGCAAGGAGACGCTGCGACAATGGATGACGGCAGCGGGTTTGTGGACGTCACGTGGCGAACGCAAGCGACAACTGCATCAACCGCGCGGCCGACGGGATTGCTTTGGTGAACTGGTGCAGATTGACGGTTCGCATCATTGGTGGTTCGAGGAGCGGGGTCCCAAATGCGCCCTCCTCGTTTATATTGACGACGCCACGGGCAAGCTTCTGCATCTGCGCTTTGCCGGATCAGAGAATACGTTTGATTATTTTCATGCGACGAAGGCCTACTTGCAGGAATGGGGCAAGCCGCTGGCCTTTTACAGTGACAAGCATGGTGTGTTTCGCACGACCCATGGTTCTGAGAAGGACCGCACGAGCGGCCTGACCCAGTTTGGTCGCGCTCTTTACGAGCTCAACATCGACATTATCTGCGCCAACACCCCGCAGGCCAAAGGCCGGGTCGAACGAGCAAACAGGACCTTGCAGGATCGCCTGGTCAAGGAATTGCGGCTGCGCGGCATTGATACGATCGAGGCGGCAAATGCTTTTGCGCCAGAATATATTGCAGATTTCAATGCCCGGTTTGGCAAGGAACCACGCAATCCGAAGGATATGCATCGGCCACTGGATCTGCATGAGAACATCGATGGCGCGATGTGCCGGAAGGAAGTGCGGACGCTGTCGCAAACACTGACACTACGCTATGACAAGGTGCTGTTCATCCTGGAGCCGACGGAGCTCGCAAAGCGTTGGCGCGGCAGAAAGTCGTTGTCTGCGATTATCCCGACGGTCGCCTTGAGATCATGCATGGCACGGACACCCTGCCCTACAGAACATTCGACAAGCTTCGTTCCATTCATCGCTCGCCCGTTGTCGAGAACAAGCGGCTGGATGACATGCTTTCGATTGTCGCCGAGATGCAGACGGGCCGGCAATTGCAACGCAGCAAAAGCGCTCCCCGTCGCACTGGCCAGACGAACCATATGTTTGGCGTGCCTGATGGCAGTGTCGGGAACGGGTATCAGAAGCGCGAACGTAAATCGCGCACAGCCTACATGAACGATCCTGACGTGATCGCGCGTCGGGAGAAGGCACTGATGAGGCGGGCAGCAGCCGAATAATGAGCGTCAATGCACACCGATATCGCTTTGGGTATCCGATTCCAGCTGCAGGCAAGCTGTCCAGAGCGGTGTTTTGTGGAAGGTTCCGTCGTCAAGCAGGCTGAGCCCTTCTCTTGCCTCAAAAAGCAGGCCGAGCCAGCATAAGCGTCGCAGGACGCCGTACTGAAGCTCGTACTTCAGATCCCAGGCTTCGACGGTCATTTCGGTGTCCGACAGAGGCGCCGTGTCTGGATATAGGATTTTCACAAGGTCCAACGGCGTGCAACCTTCTCTGGCCTTGATATTGAGAAGATTGAGGAACATGCGCCACCAACGTAATCGCTCCTGGACCGCCTCTTTACGTTCGGTGGCATGGATATACGAATAGAGGTAATCGGTGGCGATCAGATCGAAGAAGGCTTGGGGGTTGGCCAGAAACTCCCGACCGCGCTTGGTTGGCAGCAGCACATTTTTCCTGCGGCACAGAAGCTTCAGATGACGGGTCATGTCGCGCACGACCCAAAGCGGCCGCATGTCGTTTTCATTGAGGACCTTGTGCATGCTGTAAAGGTCTTCGGCGGTGAAGCCCGGCCAGAGGAAGTTCTCGGCAGCCCAATGCACGAACTTGCGGTTCATGGCGCCGGTGGCGGTCAATCCGATGCCCCCCTCACCGTCGGCGTAAGAAACTGAAAGCAGCATGCCGTGAAGCAATGGTGACAGTGCAGCGACATCGACGTCACCTTGAAGGCAGATTTCTGGAAGCATCGTGCGACTTTGATTCCTCTCCTGCCCGATCCAGGTACATCGAGTATCAACCGGCGGCGGACTAATTACCACCGAGAAAGCTAAAGCCGAAGAGATGGTACTCATCCGCTCCCGATCTTGGCCTTGCAAACCCGACCGGTCGGCCAGATCGAGAGCTGGACCACGGTGCGTCATCGACCGCCTGTCGCATCTCTATCTTGCTGAAAACGTCGCATCCTGAACTTGCAAAACAATATGTATTGTTAGGTACTGGTCTTTTGTCTCATGCTTCTTGTAGCGGTCAACCGTGCGCCTGCCCGCGCTACGTCTTGATTTCAATCATTTTGTCGAATCGCGTGCTATGAGAAATACGGCTCGCGTCACAGCAAATCTGTCTTGCCATCTAAGACCAAAGCATGCGTGTACTGCCCGTCCATATGCGCTAATACGCGTGCGGCGCCGTAACCGCGAATGGAACGGTGGCAGTATCTTGCTTTGAACGCAGCGAGCGCCATTTCCGGTTCAGGTCCCGGATGGCGAGGAAGGTAGATTTAAAGATGTTGGAAGCACGTATTCGCAACACTTCGCTTCAGGACAAGATCATTACCGCGGAGCAGGCCGCCAGCCTTATTCAAGACGGCATGGTCGTCGGCATGAGCGGTTTCACCCGCGCTGGCGATGCCAAGGCCGTGCCGGTCGCCATGGCTGCGCGCGCTGCGACGGACCCTTTCAAGATCACGCTGATTACCGGTGCATCGCTAGGGCATGATGTCGATAAACTGCTCACCGAAGCCCATGTGCTTTCACGCCGCATGCCATTTCAGGTTGACAGAACCCTGCGTGCCGCCATCAATCGCGGCGAAGTGATGTTCATCGACCAGCATCTTTCCGAAACCGTCGAGCAATTGCGTTCGAACCAGATCGGCCCCATCGATTATGCCGTCGTCGAAGCGCTTGCCATTACCGAGAGCGGCGGGATCATCCCCACGACATCGATCGGCAATTCCGCGAGCTTTGCCATCCTGGCCGAAAAAGTCATCGTGGAAGTGAATCTCAATCAGCCCATGGCGCTTGAAGGGCTGCATGACATCTATATTCCGACGAAGCGCCCTTCCCGCGACCCGATACCGGTCACGGCGTGCGACAGCCGCGTAGGCCTGCCCTACATTCCGATTCCCCCGGAAAAGATCGCGGGCATCGTCATCACCAAGGAAAATGACAGCGCATCGACCGTAGAACCGGCTGACAGTGAAACCATTGCAATCGCTGGTCATCTCATCGAATTTCTGATGAAGGAAGTGGCCGCCGGGCGCCTCGACCTGACACTTAATCCGCTTCAGGCCGGTATCGGCACCATCGCCAATGCGGTATTGAACGGTTTTGCCGAGAGCCCGTTTCACAATCTGCGCATGTATAGCGAAGTGTTGCAGGATAGCACCTTCGATCTCTTCGATGCCGGAAAGCTGGACTTTGCATCGGGATCGTCCATCACGCTCAGCCCCGTTTGCGGAGAGCGTGTGTTCAACAACATCGACCGTTACCGAGACAAGCTCATTTTGCGGCCGCAGGAAATCAGCAATCATCCTGAAGTCATCCGCCGTCTCGGCATTATCGGCATCAATACCGCGCTGGAATTCGACATTTACGGCAATGTGAACTCCACACATGTGGACGGCACCCATATGATGAATGGAATCGGCGGTTCAGGTGACTTTGCCCGCAACGCCTTCATTTCGATCTTCGTGAGCAAATCCGAAGCCAAGAACGGCGCCATATCGTCTGTCGTCCCGATGGTCACCCATGTCGATCATACAGAACACGATGTGGATATTCTCGTGACTGAGCAGGGCCTCGCCGATCTGCGCGGCCTCGCTCCACGCGAGCGGGCGCGGGTGATCATAGATAATTGCGCGCATCCGGACTATCGTGGCCAGCTCAACGATTATTTCGACCGGGCCTGTGCGCGTGGCGGACACACCCCTCACCTGATCGAAGAAGCTTTCAGCTGGCATCAGCGCCGCCGTGAAACGGGCAGCATGCGCAGATAACGATCTGGAAACTCCAGCGCCCTGTGTTTTAAGTTCTTGCTTATAAAGCGGAACCTTCTTTTCTTTGGAACGTTAACCGGCACATTGTTTTTGGATTGGAAACGATGTGCCGGCAGCAAGGGGCCTGCTCCTTCTTCCGGTTCGAACGGGCTCCATCGGACGACGCGGAGGAACGGTCGTCGGGTGAGCAACGCAACCCCAAGTTCCGGGAAGGATCAGACCGCCCATGTCCATCCTCATCAGCCTGCTGATAACAATTCTAGTTATCTTCCTCATACTTTATCTCATCAATATGCTGCCTCTGGATGCCAAGGTCAAACAGATCGCTCAAGTTGTCGTGATCATCATCGGCATTATTTCGCTTTTGAAATATCTGGCTGTCTTCTGATACAGGCTATTTACACTCGCAATCCCGGAGCAACAAGCCTTTCGCCGCTCCGGGATTTCCATTGAGCTGAGCGGACTTCCAGTATATTAGTAACTTATAATTTATGTCCCGTTGGAGCCGTTTCTTTAAACATAGTTGTGCTTAATTATATTTCCACGTAATATATAACCGCCGTGCTACCTGTGATTGTGTCATTAATGGCACTTATAGACAGAAAATTGCGACGGCACATGCTGATATCTTTCCCCTCTCCAGCGTTCCTTTTATAAGGCCCGCAAATATGCCCGTTCATTAGGGTTCAGGCGGGGTCGTTGATCATCCTCACTCAGGGTTGGGAGTTCGAGGGAATGAAGAAGACTGCTCTTTTGAAAGCAGCACTGATAACGCTGTCTGTCGTGTTTTTCTCGGTGGCGGTAACGTCGATAGTAGCCTTTTCTGCGGGAGCTACTCCGGGCATCATCGCGCTCAGCCTCAGCGCCGGCATTCCTGCAGCAACGGCCTTCCCTTCCCTAGCCTATATTTTCCATCAGCATGGCAAGCTGAAAGACGCCTATTTTCAACTGGAGAAGGCTCACATTGAACTGCAGGCGCGATCACGGATTGACCACATGACCGGTCTCCTCAACCGCGAGGCGCTATTTGAAGCCATGAAGATCAGCCGCTCCCGTATCGAAACCGGCACCTTGCTCGTTATCGATGCCGACCATTTCAAAGCTATCAACGATACGTTCGGCCACGGCGTTGGCGACCGCGCTTTAAAGCTGATCGCTTTCGCGCTTCAAAACGTGACGCGAAAGGGCGATCTGGTCGGCCGGATTGGCGGCGAAGAATTTTGTGTATTCCTTCCCGGCGCAAGCGGAGAAACCGGTATGCGCGTTGCACAACGCATACGTGCCGAAGTCGAGAACACGCCGTTTCACACGACCGAGTATCAGGTCTATCCGTTGACAATCAGCATCGGTGTTGCCTCGGCCCCGAAAAACGAAACGAACTCGCAAGTGCTCAGCCGCGCAGACCGTTGTCTCTATATGGCAAAGCAGCGCGGACGCAATTGTGTGGTCTTTGATGAGGAAAGCGGCCGTCTTGCCAGCGCATCGGTGGTTTCTATCGCCAGCGCTCGTGAGGTGGCGCGCGGATAGCGCCAGCCTTATTTCCAAGGCTCGATGATCTCTTCCGACCAACCGACCGGAACAAATCCCATCTTTTGGTAGAGCTGCAATGCGCGCGGGCTGTCGAGCGTATTGGTATGGATCGTCACCTTTTGCGGTCCATGCGCCCAGGCGGCTGAAATAGCCTCACTTAAAAAGAACTTACCCAGTCCCCGCCCCTGAAAATCGCCTACGAGACCGAAATAGACAATTTCCACAGTTTCCGGTAACGCCGACAGGTCAAGCTCTGCAAATCCTGCCGGGCAACCTTCCGCATAAAGGACATGGATTTCGGTGGTGTCGGCATGGATCGCCGCTGCAACCTCGGCGTCCGTCTGGACACGGCGCATCATCCAGTGATGCTTTCGCCCCACCTGTTCATAGAGATAGCGGTAATAATGGACGGGCATGTCGCCCGCCCGCATGATCGCCAGCCGGATGCCGGAAGGGACAGGGACCGCAACCGCCTGTCGGGCCGACATTTCCAGATGCGTGATACGGGCTGTCAACTTTTCAGACATGCCTATTCGGCTTCGCCGGTCACGACAGGTGTATCCTGCCTGCTGCCCCATTCGCTCCAGGAGCCATCATAAAGACGGTTATCCCTGTGACCGAGCGACGTCAGCGCCAAGGTTATGACTGCAGCGGTTACGCCCGAACCACAGCTGGTGACGACCGGTTTGGAAAGATCGATACCCGCCTCATCAAAGATCGTCCGCAGGCTTTCCAAATCCTTCAGCTCACCGTTTTCAGACAAGGTGCTGACTGGAACGTTGCGTGCGCCGGGCATATGGCCGGAACGCATTCCGGCGCGCGGTTCCGCATCGCGACCTGTGAACCGTCCGGCAGCACGTGCATCGGCAATCTGCGAACGCCGTTCGTCAACGATATCGCGCATTTCGGCGAAATCGACCACAGCGGCTTTGTTGAAGGATGGTGTGAAAAGCGTCGATGCAATCTTTGTGGCTTCATCGGTAACCGGATATCCAGCCTTTTTCCAGCCATCAAAGCCGCCATCGAGCACAAAGACATTCTTCACGCCCATGACACGGAACATCCACCAGACGCGCGGCGCGGAAAACATGCCCGGCCCGTCATAGACAACGACGGTCTCGTCGGCCGTGATTCCCATGGCGCCGACATGCTGGGCAAAAAGCTCTGGCGATGGCAGGGTGTGCGGCAGGCCGGATTCCTTATCGGCGATTTTGTCCTGATCGAAGAAAACAGCGCCCGGAATATGCGTCGCGTTGTATTCTTCCTGCCCGTTGCGCCCAGCAGCGGGAAGATACCAGGATGCATCGACAATCGCGATACCCGGCTTGTCGAGCCGTTCTTTCAACCAGTCGCGCGAAACGACGAAAGCACTTTTCTCAGCCATGGACCAACACTCCTGCAGCATGCCGCCCATGTGTCGGGAACATGCGGAAAACGATAGAATTCAAGCCTCTGGCAAAGAGCCGAAACGGATGCGGAAACGGCGGTTTTCCTTGCCCTTCTTTTCAATCTTGCCGATGTGGATTTCACCCACTTCCTGCGTTTCGGAAACGTGTGTGCCGCCGCAAGGTTGCGAATCCACCGCGCCGTTTTCACCAATGAGAACAAGACGTATGCGGCCAAGCCCCACCGGTGGGCGCACATTCTTCGACTTCACGATGTCCGGATTTGCAAGAAACTCTTCATCGCTGATCCAGCGAATAGCGACAGCATCGTTGGCGTTCACCCGCTCCATGAGCTTTTCGGTCACGAATTCCTTGGTGTAGGTCGGATCGGGAAGATCGAAATCAACGCGGCTTTCATCCTCGCCGACAGCAGCGCCGGTAATCGGGAAAGGGCAGACGACAGAGAGCAGGTGACAGGCTGTATGCATGCGCATCAGCTTGTAGCGGCGCGGCCAGTCGACATGCAGAACGAGTTTTTCGCCGATTGTGGGCGAAGCCTGCCCTTCTGCCGGAACATGAATGATTTCGTTCTTGTTTTCGCCGGTAACGGTCGCCGCAATCTCGATACGAGAGCCGTCAGCGCGTTCAAAGAAGCCGATATCCCCCGGCTGACCGCCGGAGGTTGCGTAGAAATTGGTCTGGTCGAGAATAATCCCGCCCGTTTCAGTAATGGCGAGCACCGTGCCCTCCGCCGTCGAAAGATAGGAATCTTCTCGGAAAAGCGCTTCGGTCTCGTATGCCATGATTATCCCTCGAACGGTATGTCTATCTCGGTCTTCTTCTCAAGCCATCCCGGTACAGGCAGGTTCTTGCCGCGCAGGAAAGCAGGATTGAACAGCTTGGACTGGTAACGATTACCATAGTCGCAAAGCACCGTCACAATTGTGTGGCCCGGCCCGAGATCTTTTGCAAGTCGGATTGCGCCTGCAACGTTGATGCCAGATGAACCGCCGAGGCAAAGCCCCTCATTTTCCACGAGATCGAATACGATATCGAGCGCTTCCGCATCGGAAAGGCGGTAGGAGAAATCGGGGGTGAAACCTTCGAGATTGGCGGTGATACGTCCCTGCCCTATGCCCTCGGTAATCGAGTCGCCCTCTGCTTTCAGCTCGCCCGTCGTATAAAAGGAATGGAGCGCAGCGCCATACGGATCGGCAAGTGCTATCTTGATATCGGCATTGTGGTCCTTCAGACCGAATGCCGTACCGACAAGCGTTCCGCCCGACCCGACTGCCGCGACAAATCCATCGACCTTGCCATTGGTATCGCGCCAGATTTCCTGTGCCGTCGTTTCAATATGGGCTTGCCGATTAGTCGGATTATCGAACTGATTGGCCCATACAGCGCCGTTCGGCTCACTTTTGGCGAGTTGCTCGGCCAGCCGTCCGGAGAGGCGCACATAATTGTTCGGGTTGCGATAGGGCGCGGCTGGAACTTCGATCAGTTCGGCGCCAAGCAGACGCAGGGCGTCCTTCTTTTCCTGGCTCTGCGTCTCAGGAATAACGATGACCGTGCGATAGCCAAGCGCTTTTGCAACCATTGTGAGGCCAATGCCGGTATTGCCAGCCGTGCCTTCAACAATAACCCCGCCCGGTTTCAACAGTCCGCGCTTTTCCGCATCGCGAATAATATAGAGCGCTGCCCGGTCCTTCACCGACTGGCCGGGATTGAGAAACTCGGCCTTGCCGTAAATTGCGCAGCCGGTGAGTTCGGAAGCCTTCTTCAAATGGATCAATGGCGTGTTGCCGATTGCGTCGAGCACCGATTGGAACATGGCATCCGTCCTTCCTGTTTCGCACAGGAAACTATGAGGAACGGCCCTTGCCTTCAAGCAAGCAGGGAATATTTTTCCCCGCCATTACGCAAACCAAAACCTGTTTCACGACCATAAATAGAAAAACCGCCCGAAATGGGCGGCTTTTTGGAAAAATGTTTGAAGAGCGGAATTATGCCGCGCGCTGCCCGCCGCTGGCGTTGCGGCGCTTGCGGCGGAAGGGACGCTTAGCCTTCGGAGCGGCTTCGCCGGTTGCATGAGCACTTCCGCGATGATCGCCGGCCTTCGGAGCGGCGCGGCGCGGCTTCTGCGGTGTTGCGCCTTTGCGATGCTGGGTCTTCTGCGGGCGTTCACCCGGGGTTGCCGCGCGGGGAGCTGGCGGTGGTGCAAGTTCAACCGGGGCATCCTTGATCGGAAGCTTGCTACGCGTCACACGCTCAACCGCTCTCAACTTGGATTCTTCCGCCGCCGGATCATAGAGCGTGATCGACGCGCCGCTGGCCCCGTTACGACCAGTACGGCCAATACGGTGCACATAGGTTTCCGGTTCGTCGGGCAGGTCGTAATTCACGACATGGCTGATACCTGGCACGTCGATGCCGCGCGCAGCAATATCGGTTGCGATCAAAATCCGCAGCGATCCATCACGGAACCCGTTCAGCGCGCGCTGACGTGCATTCTGCGACTTGTTGCCGTGAATGGCAGCGACTTCATAACCGTCGCGCTCCAAATGGCGGACAACCGCATCGGCGCCGTGCTTCGTCCGGGTGAAGACGATGACCGAACGCATCGCCTTGTCACCGAGCAGCGCGGATAGAAGACGGCGCTTCTCCTTGGTGTGCACGGGATGCACAACCTGTGTAATTTCAGCAGCCGTTGTTCCCTGCGGAGCAACTTCGACGCGGACCGGATCACGCAGCAGGCTTCCTGCAAGCGATGCGATTTCTTTTGGCATTGTTGCCGAAAACAAGGCGGTCTGACGGTCAGCGTGCGTCGCCTTCGCGATGCGCTTCACATCGTTGATAAAGCCCATATCCAGCATACGGTCTGCTTCGTCGAGGACGAGCCAGCGCGTCTGCGAAAGGTCTACCAAACCGTCACGCATCAGGTCGGTCAGGCGACCCGGCGTGGCGATCAGAACGTCGATGCCCGGTGCAATACGCTTGATCTGCGAGAGCTTGGAAACGCCGCCCAGCACAAGCGCGGTCGAGATATGCGCGTGTTTGGAAACGTTGCGGATCGTCTGTTCGATCTGCACCGCGAGTTCGCGCGTCGGTGCCAAAATCAGCGCACGTGCGGTCTTCGGGCGGCGTTTATCGCCGAGACCAATGATCTTTTGCAGGATTGGCAGGCTGAAAGCCGCCGTCTTGCCGGAGCCGGTCTGCGCGATGCCCAGAATATCGCGGCCTTCAAGCTGGTGCGGGATCGCCTGCAACTGGATCGGCTTCGGCTCGGTCATACCTGCGGCTTCAACGCCCTTGAGCAAAACGCCGGTAACGCCAAGAGCGGCAAAGCCATTCGTAATTTCTTTTGTCAATTCAATCTCTTTCGGCGGCACCATGATTTCATGGTCCGCATACAAATGCCGGTCAAGCGCAACTTGCCGAACTCTATCTGTTCAATGATAACGACGGGACGCCGGAATTTTTAAACCCCTGGCGACTTGCGCTGCCGTGCCCGAACATTTCTCGGGTTTCCCCGCTTCCGGACCATTCCGGAACACAGAGGCGAGACGCAACAAGTCCAATGCCGGGAAAGCCGACGAACACGTCGGCCCATGCGCCTGACGCGGCATATGGGGTGTTTTCGCCAGAAAAGCAACCGATTTTGCTTAAACCACCAAAATCAGATGATGAAGTCGGCAAGCACCTGATTATCCGTGATGTCCTGATAGGACCAGCCCGCTTCCGCAAACTTCTTTTCCAGAAGTTTGAAGTTCGACGCGTCCTTCGTTTCGATGCCAATCAACACTGAACCGAAATTGCGCGCGGATTTCTTCAGATATTCAAAACGCGCAATATCATCCTCCGGCCCCAGAAGATCAAGGAACGAGCGCAGCGCGCCCGGCCTCTGCGGAAACCGGAAGATGAAGTACTTCTTCAAGCCTTCAAATCGAAGCGCACGCTCGCGAACATCCGGCAGGCGTTCGAAATCGAAATTGCCACCTGAAACGACAATGACGATCCGCTTGCCCTTGAGATCGCTCTTCTTGAAATCCTTGAGCGCATCGATGCCGAGTGCGCCGGCCGGTTCAAGGACGACACCCTCGATATTGAGCATCTCGATGATGGTCGCGCAAAGCCGGTTTTCCGGAACCGTTATGACAGTTTTCGGATCAAAGCCTTTCAGAAGCTTGAAGTTTTCCTTGCCAATCTCCGCAACAGCCGCGCCGTCGACGAAATTGTCAACATGGGAAAGCTTGATACGCTTGCCTGCCTCAAGGCTCCCTTTCAGGCTCGCTGCGCCCTGCGGCTCGATGAAGCGGAAATTCGTTTTCCAACCCAGATCGGAAACATATTGCGTAACGCCGCCGGACAGCCCGCCGCCGCCGACAGGCAGCAGGATGAAATCGGGTTTCTTTCCTTCGGGCAACTGCCGCTCAATCTCCAGCGCAACTGTTGCCTGTCCTTCGACAATGCCGGGATGATCGAAAGGCGGCACCATCACGCCTTTATTGCTTGCTGCAAATTCCTGCGAAGCGGCGTAGCAGACGTCGAAAATATCGCCTACCAGCTTGATTTCGATAAATTCGCCGCCAAAAGCTCGGGTTTTGTCGATTTTCTGCTGCGGCGTCGTAACTGGCATAAAAACCACACCCTTGCGGCCAAAATGACGGCAGGCAAATGCAAAGCCCTGCGCGTGATTGCCTGCGGAAGCGCATACGAACACCGCATTCCTGTCGGTTGTTTCGACAGCCTTGGAAATGAAATTGAAGGCCCCGCGAATCTTGTAGGAGCGGACGGGTGTGAGGTCTTCGCGCTTCAGCCAAATCTCCGCACCGTATTTCCGCGACAGGTAATCGTTAAGCTGCAACGGCGTTTCAGGAAACAGCGCGCGCATTGCCTTCTCGGCCTGGGATACGGATTTGACGAAGGCGGACATTATTCGACTTTCTGCATTTCCAACTGAATTTGCCCATCGCTACATGGGTTTGACAATGCAGACAAGGTTGAAGCTCGCCGGACCGTTAAATCAACGATTTGGAACAGGCATATATTCAGCAATTCTAACTGTTGATGTTGACAGGCTTTGTGGCTTGAAATCGTGATACAAATCATGACATAGACAATAACAATTGCTGCGGTCGTGGCGAAATTGGTATACGCAACGGACTTAAAATCCGTCGTCTTTTAGACTTGCGGGTTCAAGTCCCGCCGACCGCACCACCCTTTCCTTTTTGTTCCCTGTTCATGAAGAAGCCGCAGGCTTGAACTGCGGCTTCTAAACATTCCCCAGATGTTTAACCGTTCAGCCTGGCGGTGATCTCGGCAACGCGCTTCCCCTGGAAGCGGGCTCCGTCTAGTTCCTGTTCCGAAGGCTGGCGCGAACCGTCGCCATCGGCCGTCGTCGTCATCCCGTAAGGAGCACCGCCACGCACGACGTCGTTGCCCATCTGCCCCTGATAGGCATAGGAAAGCGGAACGATGATCATGCCGTGGTGCTGCATCTGCCACTGCGTGGAAATCAGCGCCAGTTCCGCACCGCCATGTTGTGTGGCTGTGGAAACCATCACGGACCCGACCTTATTGACGAGAGCGCCCTTCGCCCAAAGACCGCCTGTCTGATCGAGGAAGTTTTTCATCTGCGCTGCCATCATGCCGTAACGGGTGGCAGTAGCGATGATAATGGCGTCGTAATCTGCAAGCTCCGCAGGCGTAGCGATCGGCGCATCCTGATCGACCTTATAGTGCGAGGCTTTCGCGACATCGGGCGGCACCAGTTCAGGCACTCGCTTGAGAGTAACCTCCGCCCCGCCTTCCCGCGCCCCTTCTACAGCAGCCTTGGCCATTTTCTCCGTATGACCATAGGCCGAATAATACAACACCAGCACTTTAACCATGTCACTCTCCATATCCCGATTTGCGAGGGCCACCCTCGAAGGCTTCAATTAGGGGAGCGACCTTGTTTGGAAAGGCGCAACTTCACCAAAGGAATGAAATGCTGAAATAAAGCTGTTGCAGCCTTGTCCCGCTGGCGCTTAACTGAAGCCAAAAATGGAGTCTGGATATGACCAACAATCCGCAGCAAGCCGTCGGAGCCGCAATGCTGGCAATTGGCGACGAGCTTCTCTCGGGCCGCACCAAGGACAAGAATATCGGGCATCTTGCTGATGTATTGACAGCAGCTGGCATTGATCTGAAGGAAGTACGGATTGTCCCGGACGAAGAATCTGCCATTGTAGCCGCACTCAATGCACTGCGCCCACATTTTGACTATGTATTCACGTCCGGTGGGATAGGTCCTACTCATGACGACATCACCGCGGATGCTGTTTCTGCGGCGTTCGGCGTACCTTGCATCTATGACGAGAAAGCCATGAAGCTGCTCGGTGACAATTATGCCAAGCGCGGCCTCGAATTCACCGACTCACGCAAGCGCATGGCGCGTATGCCGCAAGGGGCAGAGCATATCGAAAATCCGATTTCGGCCGCGCCCGGTTTTCACATCGGCAATGTCTATGTGATGGCTGGCGTCCCATCAGTGTTCCAGGCGATGCTTGATAATGTGCTGCCCACGCTGAAGACCGGACGAAGACTTCTGTCCAGATCTGTGCTTTGCCCCTTCGGCGAAGGCGTGATCGGCGCTCCCCTGACAGAAATCCAGAAAGAAAACCCGGATACGATCATCGGTTCCTATCCAAAATTCGAGAATGGCCGCTTCAGCACCGAACTGGTAGTTCGCGGCAGCGATCCTGCGAAAATTGATCCGGCGATCGATGCAATCGAGAAAATGATCTCGTCACTCGAAAAGATGGGCGCTGCTTGATCGCCTGCAACCTTTTGCCAGCGCAACTCGTTGCATTATATGCTAAAATAGAAACACAGCCGGAAGGAGTTCTGTCATGTCCTACAAGACGGTGGTTGCCTATTCTCGCAGTGAATCCGAGTTGAAGCGGGTTTTATCCGCCGTTGGACTTTTGAAGCAGAAGTTGCCCGATATTCACGTCATCGGGCTCTATGCCACTCCCTCGCCCATCGTCTATGCCGACCCGAACGGCTTCATCGACCCCGGAATGTTCGAACTGCATGACAAGCAGCACAAGGAGCTTTCCGAAAGATTGAAACATGTGTTCGAAGAGGAAATGCGCCGGCAGGGAGCCAGTTATGAGTATCGCATCACGCGTTCGGAGACCGGCACAGCCGCAGACGGTGTGCTGACCGCTTGTCTTGGCGCTGAGCTGCTGATCGCCGGGCAACCAGACCCGGACGATCCGTCCACCAACGACGAGACGGCCGATACGATCGTTTTCAATTCAAGCTGCCCCGTTCTGCTGGTTCCCTACGCACCGGTGCTGCCTATGGTTTCGCTGGATCGTATCGTCGTCGCCTTTAACGGCAAGCGGGAAGCCGCCCGAGCCGCATTCGATGCCTTGCCTTTGATGAAACATGCGGACAGGACCGAAATCGTCTGGGTTGATCCGCCGGAAATTGAGGGCGAGGATCAGGCGTTGGCCAGCCACGATATTGCAGAATCAATATCGCGCCATGGCATTGAAGTAACCCCAACGGCGATCGCCTCCAACGGACGCTACGCTCAAGATGCGTTGCGGGAACACATTATTGCCCAACGCAACGATCTTCTGGTGATGGGTGCTTACAGCCACTCGCGGCTGCGGGAGCTCGTCTTCGGCGGCGTGACGCGTTCCATGCTGAACGAGTTGCCAATCCTCACGCTTTTCTCACGGTAGAACCCAGTTTCCCTCAACAACCGGCGCCTAATCGCACGACACGCTTGCAAGAACGACATTTTTGCGGTTATCAGCATCACCCGGCGCCGACTGTGCCGGGTGGAGAGCCTTTTCCTTCCCCGCTGCCCGCCTGAATGGGCGCGGGTGGAAAAGCCGCAGATCCTGACAGTTACAGCGCTTGGCAATCCGTCACAGCGCATTTTTGGTTTTAAAAGGTCCGGAGTACGAACTCCGGATCGTTCCATGGAGCGTTTCGATGTCCTTGCCAGATAAAGCCTTTCCCGTTTCCTGGGATCAGTTCCACCGCGATGCCCGCGCCCTCGCCTGGCGTATTGCCGGCATGAACCGCGATTGGCACGCAATTGTAGCCATCACACGCGGCGGTCTGGTTCCCGCGGCCATCGTCTGCCGCGAACTTGGCATTCGCCTCATCGAAACCGTCTGCATCGCCTCCTATCATGACTACACGTCGCAGGGTGACATGCAGATCCTCAAGGGCGTAAGTGAAACGCTTCTGGAAAACGGCGGCGAAGGCGTCATCGTCGTCGATGATCTGACCGACACCGGTAAAACCGCGGCCATCGTTCGCGAAATGATGCCGAAAGCCCATTTTGCGACCGTTTATGCCAAGCCGAAAGGTCGCCCTTTGATCGATACTTTCGTGACCGAAGTATCCCAGGACACCTGGATCTACTTCCCCTGGGATATGGGCTTTACCTATCAGGAGCCGATTGCCGGCGGAAAGCGCGGCTAAAGCCTAAGCGAACCGACTATTAATCCATCGGAATACGCTTCCGTAGGAGTTGGTGGGCTCTTCTTGTTTATCGGATCAGAACACTACAAAACGAAAATAAACGAATGCGGTTGCGGGGATATTTCCGCCGCAATCGCACCTTATAGAAAGCGCATCGAAATAAAGCCAATCAAGGTCGGAGCGCCTTTCCAAAGCTGCTATTTCGTCCAGTGATTTTAGTAATGCCTTTAAAATAAAAGATTTTTTGGAACATTTTCGACGGTCCGCAGTCTAACTAACCAGTTGTTATTTTGACGAATCGGATCATGCTGTAAAGAAAGAGGGGATTTTCGCGGTGAAGTCGCAGGCAAGCCAACTTATTGCAACTGAAAAGCGTATCCTTACGCCTTCGGGTCGTTTGCAGCAGGTGGCGGCGCTTGTTCATCGTCGCGACATGGGGGCGCTCAAGGTTCTCGTCATCACGAGCCGCGGCACGGGACGCTGGATCATTCCCAAGGGGTGGCCGCAAGTCGGTCGTACTCTTGCGGAAACTGCTCTTTGCGAAGCCTATGAAGAAGCCGGCATTCGGGGTGAAGTCTCCCCAACACCGATCGGCAGCTTCTGCTACTGCAAGACGGACTTGCCGCCCGAGCGTATCAATCAGTTCATAGCGGCAGTGTTCACGGTGCAATTCACACGTCAGGAAAAAGACTGGCCTGAACGGGACCAGCGCATCTGCGAGTGGGTATCCCCGCAGGAAGCTGCATGTCGGGTCGAAGAAACCGAATTGAAGCAGATATTGAACCAGTTTGGTGATTCGGGAATCGCTGCGGCCGCCGAGTAGGCAGCGCGCAGCTCCACCTACTCCGTAATATATTCCGGGTTACGATCCGTTTGCAGGGATTTCCCCTGCCACTGGAGAACTTTACCGAACTTACTCCTTTAGGTTACGCTAAAATGTGGCTTTCGTAGCTGCAAAAATCTTATAGCCGGCTTGGTTCGCAAAAGTGTCGCTTCTCCCCGTTATCCACATTTGCCGCAAGAGGTTGCGCACAATATCTAGATGCTGGAGCGTTGCAGCAAACCATTGCTTGACGCTCGAAGCCGAGTCGTTTTTTATGGGATTATCGTTGCGTAAGTAGCGTGGTCGGGCGTTGTAAATCCGTCGATCTTTTTTCGGTCAAGTTGAGTATCGAACGAGCGTCGCGCTTTGGAAGTGTGGTTTTCGCTCGGTGCTTTCTTGCGCCCGTATTCGGGGCATTCCGGTCTCTGGAGAAGCAGATGCAGCGTCAGAAAGAAACAGCGTTAACACTAGATTTAGTATTTGCGCTCATGCTTCTTACAAGATAAGGTATTTTTCGTTCCGCTGATTTTTGATCGCGATAGCGTCAGCAAGGTTGCAATTGTGCTCCCCTGAGGCGCTTTTTCGTGGGCTTTGATGAGACGGAAGCGGATTTCAGGGAGTTTTCTCCCCAACAAGACGCTCCTCCCCGCAGAAGAGCTGTTTTGACAGAGACGCGATACAGACAGGCCGTGGCTGAAAACCGTCACTAAAGCTACTATATATAGAACGTTTGGATGGGACAGATGAAGATCGAACGCCGTTTCACGAAAGAGAATCAGTCGGCCTATGCGGACATCGCGTTCCGGACTGCGACCAGCGAGATCAAGAATCCCGATGGGTCCATCGTATTCCGTCTCGAGAACATCAATGTGCCCGCGCAGTTCAGCCAGGTTGCCGCTGACATTCTCGCCCAGAAATATTTTCGCAAGGCTGGAGTCCCCGCGCAGCTGAAGAAGGTCGAGGAGAACGATGTTCCCTCATGGCTGTGGCGCTCAGTCGCCGATGAGGAAGCGCTCGCCAAGCTGCCGGAAAACGAACGCTACGGCTCTGAAATGGATGCCTGCCAGGTCTTCGACCGTCTCGCCGGCACCTGGACCTACTGGGGCTGGAAGGGCGGTTATTTTGCCTCCGAAGAAGACGCCCTCGCCTTCCGCGACGAGCTTGCCTATATGCTCGCAACGCAGCGCGTGGCACCGAACAGCCCACAATGGTTCAACACCGGCCTGCACTGGGCCTATGGCATCGACGGTCCCGGCCAGGGCCATTTTTATGTCGACTGGCAGACCGGCAAGCTGACCAAGTCCAAGTCGGCTTACGAACATCCGCAGCCGCATGCCTGCTTCATCCAGTCGGTTGGCGACGATCTGGTCAATGAAGGCGGCATCATGGACCTTTGGGTCCGCGAGGCGCGCCTGTTCAAATATGGTTCGGGCACCGGTTCCAACTTCTCCTATCTGCGTGGCGAAGGTGAAAAGCTTTCTGGCGGCGGCAAGTCCTCCGGTCTCATGAGCTTCCTCAAGATCGGCGACCGCGCCGCGGGCGCCATCAAATCTGGCGGCACGACCCGCCGCGCCGCCAAGATGGTGGTCGTTGATATCGATCACCCGGATATCGAGGAATATATCGACTGGAAGGTCAAGGAAGAGCAGAAGGTTGCTTCGCTCGTCACCGGTTCCAAGATCGTCAAGCAGCATCTGACCGCCATCATGAAGGCATGTGTCAACTGCGAAGCAGATAATGACGATTGCTTCGACCCGGCGAAGAACCCTGCCCTGAAGCGTGAAATCAAGGCCGCGAAGAAGAACCAGGTTCCGGAAAACTACGTCAAGCGCGTGATCCAGTTTGCGCGTCAGGGCTACACTGACATTCAGTTCAAGACCTACGACACGGACTGGGATTCGGAAGCCTATCTCACTGTCTCCGGCCAGAACTCCAACAACTCCGTCTCGCTGAAGGACGAGTTCCTGCGCGCTGTCGAAAATGATGGCGACTGGAACCTGACCGCACGCCGCGACGGTCGCGTCATGAAGACGCTGAAGGCACGCGATCTTTGGGAAAAGATCGGTTATGCCGCCTGGGCATCGGCTGATCCGGGCCTGCACTACAACACGACCATGAACGATTGGCACACCTGCCCGACGGCTGGTCCGATCCGCGCCTCCAATCCGTGCTCGGAATATATGTTCCTTGACGATACGGCGTGCAATCTGGCGTCGATCAACCTACTCACCTATCGCAACAAGGACGGTTCGTTCGACATTGCGGCTTATGAGCATACGGCCCGCCTGTGGACTATCGTTCTCGAAATCTCGGTGATGATGGCGCAGTTCCCATCCAAGGAAATTGCCCGCCTCTCCTATGAATACCGCACGCTCGGCCTCGGCTACGCCAATATTGGCGGCCTGCTGATGACTTCCGGCATTCCTTACGACTCCGATGAAGGTCGCGCTATTTGCGGCGCGCTGACCGCGATCATGACCGGCGTGGCCTATGCCACCTCCGCCGAAATGGCGAAGGAACTGGGCACCTTCCCGAGCTACGAACCGAACGCACAGCACATGCTGCGCGTCATTCGCAACCATCGTCGTGCCGCACATGGTGAAACGCAAGGGTACGAAGGTCTCGCTGTTAACCCGGTCGCGCTGATTGCCGAGGATTGCCCGGATCAGGATATGATCGTCCATGCCCGTGCGGCCTGGGACAAGGCGCTGGAACTGGGCGAAAAGCATGGCTATCGCAATGCACAGGCAACCGTTATCGCGCCCACCGGCACGATCGGCCTCGTCATGGACTGCGACACGACTGGCATCGAACCGGACTTTGCTCTGGTGAAGTTCAAGAAGCTCGCCGGTGGCGGCTACTTCAAGATCATCAACCGCGCCGTACCGGAAGCCCTGCGCACGCTCGGCTATTCGGAAAGCCAGATCGCCGAAATCGAAGCGTATGCAGTCGGCCATGGCAACATCAATCAGGCACCGGGCATCAACCCGTCTTCCCTGAAGTCCAAGGGTTTCACCGATGAGAAGATCGAAGCCCTGAATGCGGCTCTGAAAAGCGCATTCGACATCAAGTTCGCTTTCAACAAGTGGACGCTGGGCGAAGATTTCTGCAAGGATGTGCTGAAGCTCACCGACGAGCAGCTCAACGATTTCTCGTTCGAGATGTTGCCCGCCCTTGGCTTTACCCGCAAGGAAATTGAAGCCGCCAACATCCATGTTTGCGGCGCAATGACCCTCGAAGGCGCTCCTTTCCTGAAGGGAGAACACTACGCCGTGTTCGACTGCGCCAACCCGTGCGGTAAGATCGGCAAGCGTTATCTCTCGGTAGATAGCCACATCCGCATGATGGCAGCCGCACAGCCGTTCATTTCGGGCGCGATCTCCAAGACGATCAACATGCCGAACGACGCAACGGTCGAGGACTGCAAGGACGCATACATGCTGTCCTGGAAGCTGGCGCTCAAGGCTAACGCGCTTTATCGCGATGGTTCCAAGCTTTCGCAGCCACTCAATGCATCGCTGATTGCCGATGATGAGGACGAAGACGATGCCATCGAGGCGCTGATCGAAGCACCGGCAGCAGCCCGCGCCGTTCAGGTGACGGAGCGGATCGTTGAGAAAGTGGTCGAAAAGATCGTGCATGAGCGCGAAAAGCTTCCGAACCGCCGTCAGGGCTATACCCAGAAGGCCGTCGTCGGCGGACACAAGGTCTATCTGCGCACTGGCGAATTCGGCGACGGACGCCTCGGTGAAATCTTTATCGACATGCACAAGGAAGGCGCCGCCTTCCGCGCAATGATGAACAATTTCGCCATCGCCGTGTCACTTGGCCTGCAATATGGCGTGCCGCTAGAAGAATATGTGGAGGCTTTCACCTTCACGAAATTCGAACCGGCCGGCATGGTCATCGGTAACGATGCCATCAAGACCGCGACCTCGATCATCGATTATGTCTTCCGTGAACTGGCTGTGTCCTATCTCGGTCGCAATGATCTCGCCCATGTCGATACGAGCGATTTCGGCAACACGGCGTTGGGCAAAGGCATCAAGGAAGGCAAGACCAATCTGGTTTCGACCGGTTGGACGCGTGGATACAAGCCCACGCTCGTGACGAATTCGAACAACGAAGCCAAGGGATCGACGAGTTCTGCGCCGCAGGCCTCCAACGTCACGACCTTGAAGTCGACCGCTCCGGCGGGCAGTCGCCCGGCGACAATCGGTCTGGTGACGGATGGCGCTACGGCGTTCAAGCGCGAATTCGAGGAACAGCCCGCACCGGCGCAACAGCAGGAAAGCACATCGGCAACTGAGCTGTTCTCGGACAAGGCGGCTGCAGACGCTGCCTCGGCTCGTGCGGAAAGTGCAAATGCGGCCAAGAAGCTGGAGGCCGATCGCCGTATCAAATCGATGATGCAGGGTTATACGGGCGACAGCTGCACCGAGTGCCAGAACTTCACCATGGTGCGCAACGGCACCTGCCTGAAGTGCGACACCTGCGGCGCAACGAGCGGCTGCAGCTAAAGCTAAATCGTCGGTAATGTGCGCGGACGCAAAGTTCCGCACTTAGGAACCAATGTTCCGTAATCGATATAAGAATATCAATCGGTTACGGAAAAGCATGATCAATACCAATCTGGACACGTTAGCGCGTGTCCAGAAATGGTAATAAGAACAAAAAGTGAAACAATCGGAATAGTAGTGCCAAGCAAGGATCACTACCGAATTTGTAAAGGGAATTATCCCACGCCGACAGGCAACCCATAATCGCAGATTTTGAGTGAATACCGTGAAGTGCAGTTCGTTCAGACGACTAACCTCTCGAAATGAGCAAAGGATCAGAGATTCGACATGGATCAGGGTGTGCTTCAAGAACCGCAGCGCAACGATAAGCGAAATAAGCGTGCGACGCTGAGCGCGAATACGAGAGCACTTGTATGGGCACGGGCTGCGGGTAGATGTCATTTCTGCAATACGTTGTTGATTGGCGACCTGATGACGGGAAATGCTGGTCTAAATAAAGCTTACATCGCCCATATCGTGTCAGATTCACCAACGGGGCCCAGGGGGAACAAGAAAGATTCACCGCGTTTGGCGGATGATCCTGAAAATTTAATGTTACTTTGTGATCCTCATCATCGTGAAATCGACGCCCCTAAAACAAGGGATAACTATTCCATCGATTTTCTCCAAGGTATCAAACAAAAGCATGAAAAGCGGATAGCCATCGTAACGTCAATTCGAGAGGATCGGTCGTGTCATATCGTTCGATTTGCGGCAGGAATCGGGAAAAATGAATCGCCCGTCTCGTTCGAGCGAGTAAAGGAAGCACTGCTTCCTGAACGATATCCAGCTGATGGAAACAGTATTGATTTGGACGTACCCGATTTAGGCGTCGCAGATCATGATCCCCGCTATTGGTCATTACATCAGGATCTGTTGAGACAAAAATTCGCTGAAAAAATCCGAGGGCGACTCGAACGAGGCGAAATTCAACGGTTAGCAGTTTTTGCACTCGCTCCAATGCCATTGTTGATTGAATTGGGACGCCTTCTCTCAGACATCACCGATGCTGAAATAAGGCAGCTCTTACGTGAACCTAAGAGCTGGCGATGGGACGATAATGCGACCCAATTTAAATTAAATCGGTCAAAACCGGAAAATCCCAAGAAAGCAGCCGCCGTAGCTTTAAAACTTGAGATCAGCGCGCCAATTGATGATGCACGGGTCCAATCTTCGCTGGATCAAGATGCATCAATTTGGTCGGTTTCAGCAGTTGGAGCCAACAACGATATCCTTCGCTCTCCCGAGCACCTTCAGATTTGGCGACAGGAGGTGCGTAGCATCTTAGAAGCCATAAAGAACGATCATCCAGACGCTGACATTCTGCACGTTTTCCCGGCGATCCCGTTGTCGTGTGCAGTCGAATTGGGCCGAGTTTGGATGCCAAAGGCCCATTTGCCGATGAAGATTTATGATCAAAACCGGGCGAAAGGTGGTTTCGTACCCACCATATCGGTAATCCATGAAGTTGGAGAAATGGTGCGATGAATCAGGTCGATCCTATTCTGCGTGAGATTTCAAATTATAGTCCCCTTGACGTCATGCTGGCCGACGTTGCCGTCCGGGTTCAATTAACCCCGACAGAGCATGCGCAGGCTGAAGGGCATTATCATACGTTACACGAATGGCTAAACCGGGACGAAAGCCCACTGCAGGGCTTAGTAGAAAATTTTTATGCCCAAGGTGGCTTTGCGATAGGAGCCACGACGGCCCGTCACGCTGATGATGCGGACTTTGATATAGACGCAATGGCGCAACTATCTCTGCAGCCAACTAGCGACCCAGAGGCTGTGCTTGATACATTATATAAATCGATCAAGGGTAAGCCTGGATCCAGATACTGGGAAAAAACAGATCGCAAAACACGTTGCGTGACTGTCCTCTATGAGGGATCGCATCTGGATATCACTCCTGCAGTGCTAGCGCCCGAAAGAGAAGAACGCACAAGTTATATTTTCCATTCGAAGAAACTAGAAACCGGGTTCGACAAAAAAACTTTAATTGCCAATCCGTATGGGTTCGCTGAGTGGTTTAAAGCCAGAACCATGCCCGACAGTGCGTTCGGTCATTTCTTCGAGAGGCAGGCCCTCGCTTATGACTGGATGCGGCGCGAAGTTTTAGGCGCTGACGCCGAGCCCGTACCTGAGCAAGCTCCTGCCTATCGGAAATCTCGTGCCGTTATCGCACTCCAGTTGTTAAAAAGATGGAGAAATATCGCTTATGATGCGCGTCATCCAAGTCACCGCCTCCCCCCATCTGTAGTTTTAGCACACTCCGTTGCGCTAAATGCAAATTGGACAAATTCCCTATCAGAAGAGCTGATTCACCAAGCTACTTGCCTGATCGTCGCCCTGGAAAAAGCGGAGTCTGACAGGAAAACTTATGACGTTTGGAACCCGACTTGCGAAAAAGATGATCGACTGACGGATCGGTGGCCGGAAGATTTGAGGGCACAACGAATTTTCATTGATGAACTACGCGCATTCGTAGTTGATATGGAGCGACTTCAAAAAGGTCTACCTCTTTCAGAGATTAGGAAAACTTTGGAGCGTCTGTTTGGCGAACGACCTGCGAATGATGCCGTGCGTGCATTTATGGATCGCCATGTACGCGATAATGATTCAAATCGGGCAGTGCACATCATTTCGACAGGTAGTGTACCAGCCCTAGGTTCGTTGGCCACACCAGCATTAGCTCGTCCGACACCAAAAAGCTCACCGTTCGGAGATTAAGACGGTGTCCTGGTATTCCGTACGCCAACAAGATGAGCACTTGCGGGCGCTCAATCCAACATTTCGTTCAACATTTCTGTCGAGATGGATGGGAATTTGGGAAGGCGAACTCACTCCGATTGCGCAGACATATAAGGTGCGCATACGTTACTTGCCTCGTAGATTCTTGGATAACTTCGTCTTTGGCCATCCATACGTGACCGTGAAAATCCTCGATCCGTTCATTGCGCCAGACGTACGTGGAACGGGCGAACGCACGCCCCATATTTATTCTCTGGGTTACGCGCCGGAATTACCAGCGATTTGCGCGTGGGATCCAAAAGAAGATGAGTGGACGCCTGAGCAGTTTATTGCAGACACAATTGTCCCTTGGACCATCAAGTGGCTGTTATTTTACGAAGATTGGCTGGATACGGGAGTTTGGCAAGGCAGGGGCAGACACCCTTCTCCCTTGCCTGCAGCAGGAGATGTAACAATCGCAGAAAATTCGACCTCATCGACGGCAGACCTATTTGCCAACTTCGGCACAAAATACGGTTTCTGGTCTTCCACAATAGCGATAGTCCGCTCGAAATACGATCTGCATTGCAGAACAATGTTTCCACTATTCAATTCTCAAGCTTAGTGATTTCCGCTCGTTAAACCAGTGTCGGCTACATGGCCTTGTCTCATGCAAATTATAGAGGGAAAATAATATACAAATTTAAAATAACGGAATTTATATATGCAACAGGCTGACTCTCTGGGAGATCAAGCTGCCGTCTACACTCATAGAACGACATCAATCTTGAATGGCATTCTTCAGTATTCCCAATTGATATTCTCCAACCATGTTGAAGCTTCACGCTTATTTATCTGCGACGATGCGGGAAATTATAAATACGCGATATATGGCGAATTTAGCTTCGAAGAAGGCAAACGAATTGCCCTCAATCTGCCAACGGCAGACAAATACCTGGACGGATTGAGATGCTCGTCGTTGTGTTATGATGCGTACAAAAGCTATGCGGGATTTCCCGTAGAGGAAGCCGAGCAATCGCTGATTTACAAATTCAAAGTAGAAAGACCCGGTAACAGTGGCTTTAGAACGGGTGCATTATACAATATACGTGGATTCGGCATCGAAGAAGCGCCTTACGAAAGCCACCTGGAGTTTCCCAAACGCATCCGATGGGCGGCAAAGAGCGGCGATATCAGAAAACCAGTGATAGACACCGGTTTCCAATTTTGACCCAGCCGGGTGGTGCCGGTCTATTTTTAATAAGGATCGCCAATTGGCTACCCCCCGCGTCACATACGCAATTGGCGACATCCATGGTTGTTCGGAATTGTTGAAAATTCTCTTAGAGAAAATTCACGAAGACGCCCATGAGCGTGGGAATCATTATCGTCTGATATTTCTTGGCGATATAATCGACCGAGGCCCAGATAGTCGTGGCGCTATGGAACTTGTTTATCAAGCTCTTCGAGAGGCTCCCGAAAATCGGTTATTATTGGGCAACCACGACGAATTTCTCCTCCGTATTTTGGCGTGTACCAATGAGAGCGAGGCCGTCTTATCTCACTGGCATAAGAAAGTGGGCGGTGAACAGACAATCATATCTTATGGATTACTGGGCAACCAACATCCTGTCTTACTGGCAGAAGAATTTGAAAATCATCACTGTCACCACGTTCAAATGCTTAAATCAGCGGACAATATGATCATCGAGAACGACTACGTTTTCGTACACGCGGGCATCCGACCAAATGTTCCGCTCGTCGATCAGAAGGAAAAAGATTTGCGCTGGATCAGGCAGGAATTTCTGGATCACACAGAACATCACGAAAAAATCGTTGTGCACGGGCATACGATTACAGATAATTTCTATCCAGAAATTCGGAATAATCGAATTGCTATAGATACCGGAGCTTATAGAAGCGGTGTTCTCACAGCCGTAGTTATCGAAAAAGAGGGCCCGCGATTTTTAATGGCTCATCAATAAAAAAACGTTCTCCTCAATCTCCGTCATTCAGCGGACCACCTTTTGACAAAAAGTCAGTGGCACTGACCGTCTGCTCTTTGCCTATAAACGATATTTCGTAAGTTTTATCGCGTACGCGGAATGACTGAGGGCCGCTTAATTCTGCCTGCCTAAGCATTTCAACGAAACGCTCATCAAATTCGAGATCGAACTGCCTATCATTGGTCATGCATGTAGCTCCCCGCCGAAGCTTGGGCAAATATAACAGGTCACTAATACTCTCCCAATTTATTATTTACTAAATCACTTCGAATTAGCCTTAAGTTCTGATCAACCCGTATCTATCCAGAGTGTCACATGACTCATTCTTCTCGCATTCTGTTAGATACCTGCGTGATTTCTCAGTTCACGTACAAGAATCCTTGTGAACACCTTATCACTTGGCTCAAAGCTTTTCCGGAAGATTCTTTGGCAATTTCGGTAGCGACTGTCACCGAAATTCAGAAAGGCATAGAGAATCTAAGGGCGGCTAATTCACCCCGCGTTCAAGCATTTGAGACTTGGCTTGATGAACTTTTGACCACAGACATCAACTGCATTCCGCAGTGTACGAAAGTGGCAAGACTTCAAGGTAAAATGGTTTCTGTACCTGCCCTCAAAAATCTTTGGGTTCCAGACCCAAATGCAAAATCGCCAAAGTACGGGCAGGATCTGCTCATCGCGGCCACCGCCATCTGTCACAACATTCCAATTGCAACGTTGAATATCAAAGATTTTGAAGCCATTCACGAGTACTTCAGTTTACCCGGATTAATTGATCCAAGCACCTCCGTCTGGCACATTTCGCCGCCATGGCCTCCACAATCTTTGTCTAATGACCGATCAAATGTCTTGACGTAACCGATATATCCACTATTCTGGATATATGGAAACAGAAGAAGCTATAACCGCACTCGCAGCACTTGCCCAATCGACACGGCTCGACACCTTTCGACTGTTGGTGAAACATGAGCCTGACGGTCTTCCTGTCGGAGAACTCGCTCGGATGCTGGATGTACCGCAGAACACGATGTCTGCACATCTGGCGACACTGTCTCGCGCTGGGCTTGTGAACGGCGAACGTCAGAGCCGCTCGATCATCTATCGCGCTGATCTCGACCGATTTAGAGAACTGACCCTTTTCATGATCAAGGACTGCTGTGGCGGCAGTGCCGAGCTCTGCGCACCTCTTATAAAAAGCCTGACACCCTGTTGCGAACCGAAGACGGTCGCCCAGTAACACAAGGCCGCTGAATTCGGCTTTCCATAAACGGACTGATAAAATGACGGATCGGATCTACAACGTGCTCTTCTTGTGCACGGGCAATTCCGCACGCTCAATTTTGGGCGAGGCAATTCTGAACAAGGATGGCGAAGGACGTTTTCACGCCTATTCGGCTGGTAGTCAGCCAAAAGGCGACGTTCATCCTCTCGCAATCAAGGAACTGGATGCTCTTGGCTATTCCACGGAGAACCTGAGTTCAAAAAGCTTGGATGTGTTTTCAGGTACCGACGCCCCTAAGATGGATTTCATTTTCACGGTCTGTGACAACGCTGCCGGAGAGGCTTGCCCTGTCTGGATTGGCCATCCTATGACAGCCCACTGGGGCATTGAGGACCCTGCCGCTGTTGAAGGAAACGACGCAGAAAAGCAGCGCGCCTTTGCACAGGCCGCCCGCTTTCTGAAGAACCGGGTATCAGCGTTCCTGAACCTTCCCCACGCCACGATAGACCGCATGGCGCTTCAAAATCATCTGAAAGAGATCGGCACCATGGAAGGTAGCACACAGACAAATGTGGAGAATAACTGATGTCCACATTCGAACGTTATCTGACGGTCTGGGTGGCTCTTTGCATTGTCGCAGGTGTAGCTCTTGGCCACTTCTTTCCGACAGTATTCCATGCAATCGGGTCTGCTGAAGTCGCCAGGGTCAACATTCCAGTCGCTATTCTTATCTGGCTCATGATCATCCCCATGTTGCTGAAGATCGATTTCAGCGCATTGAGACAGGTCACTGAGCACTGGCGTGGCATCGGCGTCACGCTCTTTATCAATTGGGCCGTCAAACCATTCTCTATGGCACTTCTCGGTTGGCTATTTATCGGCTGGCTGTTTCGCCCTCATCTGCCTGCAGACCAGATCGACTCCTACATTGCTGGTCTGATTATTCTGGCGGCCGCCCCTTGCACAGCAATGGTGTTCGTCTGGTCCAACCTGACCAAGGGCGAGCCGCATTTCACGCTGTCGCAGGTCGCCCTGAACGATGCGATCATGGTTGTCGCATTTGCCCCTATCGTCGGGCTACTGCTCGGACTGTCGGCAATTACTGTCCCATGGGATACGCTCGTCTTGTCGGTTGTCCTCTATATTGTCATCCCGGTAATCATCGCGCAGATCCTGCGCCGAAGCATTCTCGCCAGCGGCGGACAACGAGCCTTCGATGCAATGCTCAGAACGCTACAGCCGCTGTCCCTGATTGCGCTTTTGGCGACACTTGTTCTGCTATTCGGGTTTCAGGGAGAGCAGATCATCGCACAGCCCATGATCATAGCGATGCTGGCCGTGCCGATCCTCATCCAGGTTTATTTCAATTCTGGCCTCGCCTATCTGTTGAACCGAATTTCAGGCGAGCAACATTGCGTTGCTGGTCCGTCGGCTTTGATTGGCGCATCCAACTTCTTCGAACTGGCAGTAGCAGCCGCAATCAGCCTTTTCGGCTTCTCATCTGGCGCAGCACTTGCAACAGTTGTTGGCGTTCTTGTTGAAGTGCCTGTCATGCTCTCCGTTGTCTGGATCGTGAACCGCTCCAAGGGCTGGTACGAACGCGGTGCCAATCAAAAGCCAGTCACCGAAACAGGAAAACCCTGATGCCAGTTACGATCTATCACAATCCGAACTGTGGCACGTCTCGCAACACATTGGCCTTGATCCGTGCCAGCGGCGAAGAGCCTGTCATCATTGAGTATGTGCAAAATCCGCCGTCACGAGAACGACTGGTCGAACTGCTTCAAGCAATGGCGATGACACCCCGTCAGCTCCTTCGTGAGAAAGGCACACCATATGCCGAGCTGGGATTGTCCGATCCCAAATGGACCGATGATGAACTGGTCGACTTCATGATGGCGCATCCTATCCTGATCAATCGTCCAATCGTGGAAACGCCACTTGGCACCAAACTGTGCCGTCCGTCAGAACTGGTTCTCGACATTTTGGAAAACCCGGTGTCGTCATTCACCAAAGAGGACGGAGAAGTCATCACCTATCAAAGAAATCGCGCTGACATGGACCTGCCGAACCTCGATCAGAACTCCTTCGCATTGCCTGACCTGGATACATTACGCGCCCACTTTCCAAAACATAAGCCTCGTATCCTTCTGCTCTATGGCTCACTCCGTGATCGTTCCTATAGTCGGTTTCTAACGCTGGAAGCGCAGCGCCTTCTCGATGCGATGGGCGCTGAAACGCGTATCTTTCATGCCAATGGTCTTCCCTTGCCAGACGACGGTTCGGCAGAGCATCCGAAGGTTCAGGAATTGCGTGAGGCAATGCTTTGGTCAGAAGGGCAAGTCTGGACCAGTCCAGAACGTCATGGAGCCATGAGCGCTGTCATGAAATCGCAGATCGACTGGATTCCATTGCCGGGTGGTGCAATTCGTCCGACGCAGAGCCGAACTTTGGCATTGATGCAGGTTTCAGGCGGATCGCAGAGCTTCAACGCCGTCAATCAGATGCGCATTCTTGGGCGCTGGATGCGAATGATCACCATTCCAAACCAGTCATCCGTCGCAAAGGCATGGCAGGAATTTGACGACGCTGGACGGATGAAGCCTTCATCGTTCTATGATCGCGTGGTCGATGTGATGGAAGAACTGATGAAGTTTACACTTCTGACGCGTGGCATCTCGGATCATCTCACAGACCGTTATAGCGAGCGCAAGGAAGAAGCTGCCAAACTCGAAAAGCGTGTTTCGTTAAAATCGATATGAACGCTGAACGGCTTCCCATTGCGGCCATTGCCGGTCTCGGACTGACCCAGAACATCGGTTACGGCACTTTATATTATTCCTTCAGTATTCTCGCGCCGTCCATGGCGCGGGACTTCGCCGTTTCCAACGAATGGATTTTCGGAGCACTGTCGGTTGCCCTGCTAGCCGGGGGCTTTCTGGCTCCCTGGTTAGGCAAATGGATTGATCGTTACGGCGCAGGTCGCATGATGACGATAGGCTCGATACTGGCCGCCGTCTCTCTCATACTGTGTTCGCTTTCTCCAAATGCTTTGATGTTTGCAGGTGCGCTAACGATCATCGAAATCGCCGCAAACCTCGTCCAATATGGAGCAGCCTTTGCATTATTGGTGCAATTAGCTCCAAATGTTGCCCAGCGTAGCATCACCTATCTGACATTGATTGCAGGCTTTGCCTCGACAATTTTCTGGCCCATTACAACAACCCTTCAACATTGGCTTACCTGGCAACAGTCCTATTTGCTGTTCGCTTGCCTCCATTTGTTTCTCTGCGTGCCGGTACACCTTTTGCTCGCGCGTTCTATTGCAAAGAGTGGTCGGAAACGATCAACGAATGGAACAGTCACAGCCGCCTTTTCAGGTGATCTGCCTGCCCATCAACGGCGCAAAGGTTTCGTACTGGTTCTCGTAGCATTCTCGTTGCAAGCCCTCGTTGCGGCGGCCATTCTGGTCCATATGGTGCCGATGTTGGGCGCGCTCGGTCTCGCAGGTTCTGCAGCATTTATTGGCGCGATATTCGGACCTTCTCAGGTAGCCAGTCGCCTGATCAACATGCTTGGTGGCAAAAACCTCGCTCCGATCCGTCTGGCCGGAATCTCTGCCTCCTTGATGGGGCTAGCCCTCATTGTTCTGCTATTCGGAGCCCCATCCATTATTGCGACGATGATGTTTGCCTGTCTTTTTGGCTTCGGAAACGGTCTATTCAGTATTGTCTCCGGAACATTGCCGCTGTCATTATTCGGCAGTGATGGCTACGGTGCCATGCAAGGCAAGATCATGTCAGCCAGACTAATCATTTCGGCCACTGCGCCATTCGCCATGGCATTGGGCTTGGAAACGTTCGGTGTGAAAACCAATTTAGCCGTCATGATTGGAACAAGCCTTTTTTCCGTCATCATACTTTTCTGTCTCACCCGTATTCGTGAGGAAAGCGTCCGCAGAGCTTGAATGTCCTGTCAGATCCAGAATGCAAATTTATTCAGATCGCCGAAAATTTCTGGTTGACTCTTTTTGTTTGTTCACTTTATGTTCTAGGCATGAAACACGCGCTCACCCATTCTCTGTTGCTGACTATGCTCCGTGTTGAGCTTGTCGCCCGCGCGCGCCGAATACGTAGCTTCTGAGTTTTTGAACCCCGCAGTTCATAGACGGTTTGCCGTCCTCAGGAGCAATGTAATGTTCCATTCCATTAATGATGTCCTAGCTGACGCACATCTTCGTGCGGACAGCAACTTATTTGCCCCTTCAGTTGTTTTAAAGTGCAGAGGCCGCGCTCTCTTTCGATCACAGAAGGCTCGAAACCTAGCTTGCTATTTTGACCTCATCCCCGACGTATTGGCATGGTCGTGCCTGCCGTTCCTACTCGGCTCTACAGAGACGTTTCACATTCCAGACTTCGCAGTTCAGAGAGTGGATGGCGACTACCTTGTCGATGTCCATGACACACCGGAATGGGCTCTTGCGGCGGCAGAGGTTGAAGGCTGGTTTTATGATCAGCACACCTACCAAATGATTGAGCAAACAATCATTTTTAACGCCGTCGATCTCGTTCCCTTTGCCTCATCTACGATTTCGCTCGGAGACCGACTTCGATTACTTTCCGCGTTAGACGATGACGGCCCTCTACCTCTTAAACATTGCTGTCAGTTGGTGCGAAATGCCAGCGAGCCCATGAGCGCTTTGGCCGCCCTCTATTTCTCAGGAGAGGTTTCTTTTGATCTGGCTGAAAGAATAAGCCCGGAAACTAGGGTTTCGAGAACTTAACCTCACTTCAAAATCAGAATTATCCAGATCGGCATTCGATGTCCGATAACGAGGAGGCTTACCATGAGCAATCTGAATTATTTAGCTGAAACGATCAATACGCTCGAAAAATTGGTCAACGATCTCAAGTTTTTACGCGAGGGGAAACAACCTGACCTTAATCTTCTGGATAACAGCCCGCTTCTTAACGACTGGATTCGAACAACACGCGCCTTGCCTTGCCTGGAGGGAATGGTTCTAGAGCATCCGAAGCTGGGTAGCCGCAGACCGATTACGACAAGCGAACTGTTTTATGTCGATCCGCAACTGCACTTTGCCCGCACGTATTCCCGATTTTATCGACTTGGTAAACCCGCCAAAGTCAGAGGTCTGCGTTAATTTTTGAGGGCGACGTCTATGACAATGTTTCGAATATCGCACTGCAACTGCCTGTCTCCGTCTTTCAATGCTGTGAAACCTTGTGAGCAAACAGAATGCAGAATTTTCAACAGACACCCGAAAACCTGGCGTTGCGCCTTGCTGTTGCGCATCTTATTCGGCAAATTCGAAGGCGAGGTCTTCATGATTTACTCGCGGGCCGAGTGCTCGACCTAATCGTAACATGTGAACATGCAGATGACCTGGAGCTTTATGAGAAGGCCCTTGGTCGGCTGGACTATTACAATTCTAAACGGCCATCACAGCGAAGCGTCATCCAATTAACAGCCCAAAAGCGAAATCACATTGATTTTGGTGATGACCATGTCCCTTACAAGCAAACGGTCTATTTCGCACAACACGTAGCTTCCTTACCCCAACAGGTACTGGAGTCCGCCGACGATATCGTCGAGATGAAGCTCGATGGCTCGCTGTGTGAAGCGATTGCAAAAGAAAGTCTTCGAACTCCGCCTCGATTTTCCGATCTGCCTGTCCCTGCCCCGTTCTCGTTACGCATCCTGGCTTCGATGATCTGTCAATCCTGGAGCGATCAGGACGTTCAACACAAGCTTGATCGCGTGACCAGAGGAGCAAAAGCGATCCGCACAAAAAACGAGATCAACCTCGATAATATCGCAGGATACGGCGAAGCGGCATCTTGGGGAAAAATGCTCGCAGAAGACCTAGCTCTCTTCGCGAAGCGAGAATTGGACTGGGAGGATGTTGATCGCGGCGTGTTACTCTGTGGCCCACCAGGCGTTGGTAAAACGCTTTTCGCTCGTGCTTTAGCTGGAACTTGCCGCGTACCACTGTTCGCACATTCTCTAGCGCAATGGCAGGCCAAAGGTAGCTTAGACGACCTCCTCAAAGCGATGCTTCGTGCATTTGAGCAGGCTAAACGTGAAGCGCCATGCATCCTGTTTGTCGATGAAGTTGACAGTTTCGGAACACGATCCCAGCTTTCTGGAAGAAATTCCAATTACGCGCGGCAGGTTATCAATGGATTTTTGCAGTGCCTGGATGGTCTGGATGGGCGAGAAGGTGTCGTCGTAGTTGCAGCGACTAACGATGTTAATGCAATTGACCCGGCGATCATTCGTTCTGGACGAATTGAACGGCATGTTCACATCCCGCTCCCCGATGCGGTCGGAAGGGAACAAATCCTCAAGTACCATTTGCGAGACGCCCTGCCAGGGGAAGACATTTCTGAAATCGCGGTTAGGCTTGAAGGTGCGTCTGGTGCAGACATTGCCCGACTGGTGCGAGAAGCACGGAGCCGCGCACGAGCGAGGAAAGCCCCTCTAAGCGCGTCAGACCTTGCCATCAATATTCCTTCGCCGCGCCCAGTATGTATGCGTGATATTCGCCGAACATCCGTTCACGAGGCAGGGCATGCTGTCGTTGCAGATGAATTGTTCGATGTTACTGGCATCAAGCCAGTTTCGGTTCACATTAGGCGGACGTTCCGAGACGGTGATAGCAATCTTGGCGGTACACGGATGCAAATTCGTGCAGATAGAATTCTCACAACCAGAACCGCGTACGATGCTCAGATTTGCACACTTTTGGGTGGGTTAGCTGCCGAGAAGGTTGTGCTTGGGGAGACCACTGATGGCAGCGGCGGCGGCTCTCATTCTGATCTAGCAGAAGCAACTAGAATTGCTATCCGAATGGAAGCGTCTTACGGCATGGGTAACGGTATGGCTTTCTTAGCTACCATGAATTTGTGCGACGAAACCCTTCTGCGTCAAAATCCCAATCTCGAACAGCGTGTGAATGAAGTCCTTCAAACCCAGTTTGACAGAGCGGTCGGCATTATCGAGAAAAAAGCAAAAGCCGTTTCCGCAATTGCCGCGAAGCTTGAACGTTATTCGGCACTCAACGAAAGGCAATTGAAAGATATTCTATTTAAGTGAGATTACACTAAGATAAATTCAGCAAACTAAATAGTTTTAAATAGAAATCCCTTTCCGTCGAAATACTTATTGTTACTCCATGTCATGCATACAGTAACATGAAATCTGACCGATTATGAACCATAAGATACAAACTCAGTCGGGACGCGCCCCTTTTGATATCATTGAGCTAGACAACGTTTTAGTAGAAATGCGAAAATACGAGTCGCTTATGGGGTTCAAAAAGGGTGGGGCATGTTTCGTTTTGGGATCGAAAATCTGAGGCGTCTTAAATCGGTTGGTCCAGTGGATATCCGACCGATCACTCTTTTAGTGGGGCGCAACAGTAGTGGCAAAAGTACGTTTTTGCGAACATTTCCACTGATCCGCCAATCTCTTGTAACCAGAACAAGCGCTCCCATTCTTTGGTATGGTGACTTCGTTGATTTTGGTAATTTTGATAATATAGTCTCGGATAACGATGTATCAAAGAGTATAAAATTTTCATTTGGAATTGACAGTGTTTTCAGTGGACATAGGTTATGGTTCGCCAACGCCAAGCCAGATGATCCAAATCAATCAACGGGTGCTATAGACGTAGAAATATCTATTTCTAAGTTTGAGGACATGGTACGTATCAGTCGTATAAAGCTAAATTTTCGAGAAAAAAATCACTGTTTAGACTTATTTGCAAATAAATTTGGCGAAATAGAAAAAATAATTTTAGATGGAAACGAAGTAAGTCTTTCGGATAAATACAAACTTCACATAGAAAAAGATACGCTTTTTCCAGACGTTACTATAAAAATTCCAGGGGAAATAGACTCTGAAAATTCATTCTTCTATAGACATCATGTTTTAATGATGAATCTTATAGACTTAATTTCAGATAAATTAGCGAAATACAAGTCAGAAGGTCAAAGAATTGGCGCGCTCGTAGAGTTATTTGAACTTCCTGAAATGACGCCAGATGTAGTTTCTTCGATGATGTCTGAAGGTAGTGGTGTATCTAAACAACTTGGAAAAATTCTGTTAGATTCCAACCGGTCGCCTAACCCACAACTGTGGAATGATACCAAACAGCTTTTCATCCTCAATCGTTTGTTCAACTACATGGGTTCTGCATTTGAAGACCTGAAAACCCATCTGTCGTCCACCCTTTACATTGGCCCGGTCCGTGCACGTAGCGAAAGGTATTATCGATATCAGGACCTTGCTGTATCAGAAATCGATGCTGATGGTAAAAATTTTCCGATGTTCTTGAATTCCCTGACTAAAGAACAACGCGACGATTTTTCACGTTGGGTGATGAAACGTTTTGGTTACGGGGTTGAGGTCACGCCTGAAGCGGGCCACATCAGCATCAACTTAAGAAATGGAAAGTACAGAACTAATATAGTTGATAATGGTTATGGAATTTCGCAGATATTGCCAGTTTTAGGTCAAATTTGGTGGGCCTCTCGTAAGAGAGCAAAGGCTTATGGCCCCCCTTGGGTTCGGCAGAACCGTTCGAATATTTTGTTAATAGAACAACCGGAGCTACACTTGCATCCTGCACACCAAGCTCTTTTAGCTGACGCGATAGTCGGAGAAGGAAGGTCTTCGTCGAAACATGGGGGCGTCGATTTTATTATCGAAACTCATAGTGAAGCGTTAGTCAATCGTATTGGGGAGTTGGTTGCTGAGGGGCGAGTTGCCGCAAACGATGTGCAGATTTTGATTTTCGAAACAGATTCCGATGACGAGCGTGAAACTAATGTGAGGATCGCTGACTTTGACGCCTCAGGGGTTCTTAATAATTGGCCGTATGGCTTTTTCCAGCCTGCGGTTTGATCATGATCATATCTTTTCAAACTACACTCGAAGAAATCGAGCAGGCAAATAATCGTGACCTGAGTTACGTTATTGGCGAGGTTTTACGCGCCCATGTTCAGGGATATCATCTTTTAGTTCTGGAGCGTTCAATAGCAAAGTGGATAGCGGAAAACCTGGATCTTACTGACTGGGATCGAGTTACTGTACAGGCAATCGGACGCCAATACACTCAAAACGGACATGTGGTTCGAGACGCTGCATTTCATTTGTGCGTTAAGCCCATGTCGATGGCAGGGATGATTGTCCATGACAATAGGGTTGAAGTTGGTCTGAGGGATATAGATTGGCCCGTTATTTGCAGTCCCACAATCCTACTTTCTGAGGATTCATCTCATGATGGCACAATTTATTTAGATATACTGAAAGCTGCAGCGAAACGATATGGATCGTATACGGTGAATTACGATCTTCAACATGGCGGTGGAACTGGAGTTTATAAGATCTGGTCTCAGCGTGTAGCTGAGAAACGGGCAGTATGTTTGATTGCAGATTCCGATCTTAGGTATCCGACGGACGTTAGAAATCGGAAAATTCCCGAAGCCATAAGTTTTGCTCAAGCGAACGAGTGGCCCTTCGTTAAAGCGAAGTGTTTGCCATGTCGTGAGATTGAAAATATGATTCCTTTGGAGATTGTGGGCGAATTACCTTGCGGCAAAGCTAAACCTAAAGAGTTCGATGGATTACGTACTATTGGAAGCGTTGAAACCCTCTCTCGCAAACCCGATTCGGAACGTTTTTATTTGTATTATGATTTAAAGAACGGATTTAATAAGGAAAATATAGATGATTTAAATGATAACGAAATGAAGTCATTCTATCAAGAGAAACGCGGGAATGCAGGAAAAAATTGCACATTTGAAGGTTTTGGCGAGAATATAATTCGTCATATATTAGATGATGCTGCGATATTCAATAAACTTATCAAGTATGTTCTAAACGAGCAGTGGTGGAACTTGTTTAAAGATGTATTTGAACCGGTGCTCTGGTTGGGGTATGCGCCTAATCGCCAATTGATAAGATGAGGTAGGCGCTTATTTTAAAGTTTATGATGTCTTGCAACTCCCGGAGAATTCAGGAGGAACTCCGAACCTGGCTTACGTTTGCAACGTCGCTAGACAGGGAGCATCTGACTTAGTGCGCGTTAATAAAAGATTGCATTTCACTTTATGACTTGATTCACTATTCGCTTTATGCAAATAGGATCAGTGTCGTGAAGCAATCACGCTTGGAGCAATACAATGATAACGGCCATATCCAAAGTAGCGAAGGACGCGCACAAGCACTAAATCTTTGGTTTAGTGATGGCTACTTATCATTTTTTTGGTGCTCACCGCCGTCCTTCCTCCATTTCTATAACAGCTTAACTGAACATCGTCATTCCGTTGCTCTTCGCAATGGAACGTGACTGTTCATCGCTGTCTCTGCTTGGATCCAAAAGGAGGGAATATCCATGAACGGCAATGCCATCTATCTCAGCAAGTACGTGTCTCGACGTCAAAACGGGATGATTATCGCACCCCAGCCCTATCTCGGTCGTAGCATCAATACCAAGGGCAGAGGCTGTCACATAGCGAACGCTCTTTAAAGCGCCGCTCAACCGGACGAGCCATTCACATTTCTCCTTCTGTCGCAGACAGAAAGCTTAGCCCGAAGAAATGTGGCTCCCAAATCGGTAGTGTGATCGATCCATTCCGCCGTCGTCTCGTGAATTTCGAAAGTCTGCTCGAACGCCAGTGGGCCACCGTGTTCATCGCTCGCTCTGATCTGAAGGAAATTCGTGAGCAGCAGTCTTGCTCGTATTTCGGCAACAGGCGACATACGTTTGACTTCATCGTTGAACGTATGGACGGCACGCGCGTCGCTTATGCGGTGAAGTATGAAGAGGATGTCACGCCAGAACTCGAAGGTATTCTGGAAGTGATCGCCTCGGAACACGGCTCCTTAGTCGCCGATGAGTTTCGTATTCTCACTGAAAAGGATTTGAACCTTATTCAGCTGAATAATGCGCGACACATTCTCGACTGCGGCCTGGATTTCGATTTCGAAGCCCAGTCAATGGTCGAACAGTATCTCAATGATGCTCCTCGACATCTTTGCCTCCAGCAAATTGCCGATGATACTGGCTTGGGGTCGGACGGTTACAGAGCAGCGGTCGCAATGGTGTTCTCAAGAAAATTGCGGCTCAATAAAAATGAGAGGCTCTGTAGGACTGCTTTAGTCGAAAATACCTTTAAAAAAGCCGCTTAAAATCCATTTGGAGCATTAATCCGTTTCTTAAGATATTCGGATTAATGCTTCAAGGATGGGCTAGCTTTGGGGGAAGCGTGATGAAAAATCGTTCGTTCCATTTTGATCGCCATGATCGAATTATGATCGACAATGTGTCGTATCGATCAGAATCCAAAGAAAAGAACACCCACTTTCTCCAAGCTATTGTTGATGGTTTTATCGACGATTTCTTTACAGTTAAGACCGACCAGGACATCTCACTATTAATGAAAAGCGGTCGTCTTCGCGTAGATGTCGGTTGGTTTTCCAAAACGATGCATCTTCTACGCGTTCGTCACGACAACTCCAATCTGCGTGACCTCTCTGAAGACGACCTTCGCACTGTCGCCTGGAAGAAGGAGTGGTGCGTAAGGTTCCTATGGGCGGCTGGAGCAAAAGATAAGATTTGGCGTCCTAAAAAGACGCCAACAGACATCCGGCAATTCATCGATAACATCAAGTCTGAAATGGATTGCTGGTATCTCAATGAATTCGGAATGCGCCGTAAGCCTGGACGTCAGAGAAAGGGGGAGATCAGAAAAGAATTCGATTATCCCGCTCCCAGCACCCTACGAGATTGGCTCAAGCTATATCAGGAAGCCGGGTACAGGGCAGAAGCCTTCAGACCCCTTTATGAAAATTGCGGTAATCGGAATCAGCTTGATGAGCGTGTTCGTCAGATTGTTCAAAACGGCGTCGAGAGTTATTGCACTCTTAATCGTATCAAGATGGCTGACGTCTACGAAGACATAGAGGCTCAGCTATTCCTGCACAACAAGAAGCACGGTTCTGAGCTGAAAGTGAGCGACCGCACAGTGCGTCGCCACATTAATAATATTGATCCATTTAAAAGAGATGCCGGACGTTTCGGGGCCGATTATGCATTGCGCAAATATGCGCCTGTGGGGCGCGGGATTGTCCTCGAAAGCCCACTGGAGCGGGTCGAAATGGACGATTGGGAATTTGACCTGTTCGTCCTGTTGAAGACATCATCTGCATGGAAAAAACTGGATTCCAAGCAAAAGAAACAGATCGAACGCGTTCGGGTCACCGTAACCGTCGCAATCGACTGTGTGACGCGTTGCATCGTCGGATTTCACGCGACGCCTGCCCCTCCGTCGACCGCTGGAGCAAAAACAGCTCTGCGCTCAGTCTTGCTCGATAAGACCAAAATTGCTGAACTCGCAGGAGCGAAGTCCTCGTGGGATATGTATGGACGTCCAGAATTTATTGTGACTGACGGCGGCCCTGTTTTTAGAGGCGAATTCGAGACAGCTGTCGCTCGCAGTCGAATGAACCGCAGTCTGCCCGACCAGGATCCCAGAATGCGAGGAACGATTGAATCCTTCTTTCGTTCATTCAAACGGCTTTGCAGATATTTTACCGGTCAGTCATTTTCCAATGTCGTGGAAAAGGGTGATTATCCAAGTGAAGACTACGCCAGCCTGACCTTCGACGTGTTTTACCGCGCCGCAGTTCGGTACATCGTCGATGTATATCATCATCGCAAACATCGCGGCCTCAACAATGGTACCCCATTCAAAACCTGGGAGATTTTGACAACCCAGCGCGACAGAGGCATGGCACCTCCCTTGAATCAGGAGCAGATCGTTGAAGCATTCGGCCTCGAACACAAATCAAAGATTACGCGAAATGGCGTAACCATTAACTCGTTTAATTATGAGTCTTCTGATTTGACCAAGCTGCATCAGATCATGGGCGAGAAGGACGTGGTTTCGATCTTCGACCCGGACGATCTGGGAACAATCCTCGTCAGAGTCCCGAACAAACATCTGGACAGGTTCCACAATGTTTTTGGCAGTTATATCATCGCAAAGTGTACCGACGAAGCTGTTCATGGGCGCACTTATCTCGACCTTGTAGCCGGAAAGCGGGAAGTTCGGGAGTTCCTCAAAGCGCAAGCGTTAGAGGGCAACCCCTACCGTCTGACAGCCCATAATGATTTTCAGGATCAATCGGCTCACGCGCTCAAAGATGCCGGTATTCCAACCCATCAGTTGTCTCAAAAGAAATACGATCAGATTACGGCAGTCGTATCGCAGAAAACACGCGCCGCTCTAACGTCCCCCACCTATTCCGATGACCCCATGTCGGACGATGATCTTCCCGGCTCCGTAATTGCAGTGTCGGCACGCACGAAACCAAAAGCCAAACCGTATGCAGATGATGGAAACGCGCAACCAAAAGAACGGTCAGCGCATAAACCATTCAGCCAGAGCATGAACACTTTCGAGGACGATGATGACTGATCAAGGAAAGACCGAACTTCACGATTTCTCGGATGACGACTTTCTCAACGCGATTACGCAGAGATTTCCTGACAAGCAACGCGCAATTCGCGATTCCCTGGAGAGAGTGAAAAGCGTTTATGTTCGATCTCCTCGCGATAAGGTGCTGGAAAAGGACCTGGATCGATTTCTGGTTTCCATGCTCGCGAAACAAGGAGAGCGTCGAGACGACGGCAGAGCGCTTTTCATTACAGGTGAAAGCGGGGCGGGCAAAACCCGTATGATTGCTCAAATGCTGGAAAAGAATGAACTTCTCCAGCCCATGCAAACGGGTTTTGGCATAGTCAATCCTGTGGCAACAGTGCGTTTGATGGGACCGTGCACACTTCGCTTGCTCGGCAAAAATATCCTGGAGACAATCGGATATCCTATTCGCCAGAGAATGGAACAGGGCGAGCTTTGGGACATGCTGCCAAGCCAGCTTCGGCAGCGCCGTGTACTTCTGATTTACGTTGATGAAACACAGCACATGCTCCGGCATACCACAGGCGATTCAGAACGGAAGAACCTTGCCAAGGCCTTTAAAGGCGTAATGAATTACGCTCCTTGGCCAGTGAGTTTTATTATGTCTGGAATGCCCGAAACTGTGGAAATGGCTCAACTCGACGAACAGATTGAACGCCGTTCCAGTTTCTGCAGAATCCCAGAAATCGAGATGCCCGAAGGTCGGCCTCTTATCGAGAGAATTCTCATTGAAATGACTTCTGTTATCGACATGGACGCGACCAAGGTCACGCAAAGTGATCTGCCAGAACGCATCGCACATACGGCCCGATACCAGTTCGGCAGAGTGACTCAAGTGGTGCTCGCAGCCATTCAAGTGGCTCTGGAAACTGGTCGTACTTCGTTGGGGCGCGATGACTTTGCTCGCGCTTATATCCACCATTCTCAAGCGCGTGGTTACGACGAAATGAACCCGTTTTTAGTCGACGATTGGCAACGACTGAATCCGGGTGCTTTCCTGGTCGACAGCAGAGATTAGCCATGAAACAAGCCCTTAAGGAGCTGGCATGGCATCATCGATTGGAGGAAAGAGAACCTGCTATCGGTTTCGCATCTCGTCTAGCGAACCTTAACGCGAGGCCGCTTGGTCGTTTCCTGCGCGATATGCTTATTTTTCCGCGCGACCTGGATCGAGGTTACGAAGACGCAATAAAAGATGTTTCTGTCCTCGGCAATGCCAGCTTCCCTGCTTTGTTGAAATACTCCCCTCGTCGAGTGGACGATCATTTCTGGCAAGTGGGTTCACAGAAACTGAAACGCCTGACCGTGAATCGTACATATTTCAGTGTTTGCCCCGAATGCATTCAAGACGATATTGGACGGTTTGACGGACCCAAGAGCGCGCGTCCTTGGCTACGCGTTTCATGGATGCTGTCGCACTATCGTATGTGCAATGCGCACCAACGATTGTTAGTATCCTTACAACCCTTCCGCAAACCATTCGAGCCATTCGACTTCTCGATTACGATTGCCGACAGTTGGTCTTACATCCAGAAAGCTTTGCCAGCGAAGCCGCTGACGAGGTCCCCATTTCAGGATTGGTTCACCCGGAGGTTAGACGGGATTGTCGACCCGAATAACTGGCTCGACGATGTAGAACTGTATGCCGCCGCTGAATTTTGCGAAGAACTGGGGCTCTCTGCGCTTTACCCGTCGAAAGTTCGATCCACAGATCTCCAACCAGAAGATTGGATTGTTGCCGCTAACGAGGGATATCACCTTGCAAGTGAAGGTAGCGTGAGCGTCGAAAATCTCTTGAAGGATTTAACGGCGAGAGAAAAGCGCTCCAAGGGTACGTGGGGACCTAGAGACACCCTCGGTAGAGCATACGGTTTGTTGCAGAAGCACGAAAAAAATCCGGCTTATGTAAAATTTCGGGATTTATTCGCAACTTTCACAATCGAGAATATTCCTATTAAGCCTGGTGTCACGGTGCTCGGTCACAAAGTAGACATCCGAAAAGTCCATACGATTCACACGTCCGCCCTTGCGTCAGGTACACACGCTCTGACTATGCGAAAGCTATTCGAGCGAGAAGGCTTCGCACAAGACCAAGACAACTTGGTCGACCATCGAACGACAGTCGAAGCCGAACAAATTCAGGAAATCGTCGAGAAGCTCAAAACGGCCCTCTCCGCTCCACAGGTTGAACGGATCACGGGTATTCCAAAGTTGCATCTCAGAGCCTTTATCAGTCTAGGTTATCTTTCCACGATCACTGGCTCGGAAAAACGCAGTTACGCGAAGCATCGTATTTCACCTGACGTCATCGAGCCCTTCATGACCAAACTGTTCGCTAACGCTGTCGAGGTTGACAACCCAATGCCGCGACAAGTGCCCATTTCGACGGCCCGCCTGATGGCTACTGCACGATTGGAACAGGTGCTTACGTTCATCATGGAGGATAAGCTGAAATGGAAGGGGCGACCGTCCGGAGATCGGAACTATAACACGCTTTTGCTGGATGCTGACGAGATCACACAGCTCGTGCGCGGTGATGAAGAAAAATCAGGACTAACTAAAATCGAGCTGCTGGATTTCATTCCCGGCATCGCGCGAGAAGCCGTTAATCCACTAATTGAAGCTGGCGAGTTGGAGGTCGTCGAGGAATTCAGTCCGGCCGCCAGGAGATTGGTGCCGGTCATCTCTAGAAAAAGCGCGGACGAGTTCAAACGGAAATACGTATCTCTCGGTGAACTCTGCCAAGAGACCGGGTTGCACCACAAGCAAGTCCGATCTTCACTCAGAAAAGTCGGTGTCTCAGAGGCCTTGGATCGTGAGAAATTTAGGTGCTTTTTCTATTTGAGGGATGCTGTTGAAGGGAAAAACTGCATTCAATCATGATCACCAGCCGCCCTTGCCTGCGTGGTAATTAGCTTTCATTAAAAGCAGGGAATCGGATAAGAATTCGTGCTCGCAAGCAGGGATTAAACGAGAGTACAATGTTCGAGATTTTCGATGGCATTAAAGGCAAATGGGAGAGTATCCCTGCTATTGGGCTGCCATATGGCTATACAATAGAAATTTTTGTTCCTGCTAGAGGAAGGACCAATGGAAGGAGTCAGGGATACCGCGTTAAAAAAGGATCACGTGAGGTTGCCATCGAAAGCACCAAAGACAGCGCTATACGTAAAGCTCAACGGGACGCTGAGGAACAATGCTTAAAACAAAAGAACAAACCTGACGATGACGTTCGCACTACTAAGTTGATCTAATATTTCTGGCTTTAAATGCCAGTCCATTATTCCTATAAATTTCTATGGACCGATCACTGTAAACTCCGTCTCGTATGCTCTTTTGGATATCTGGATGATCAAATTTAAGCAAAGCACCAGGACCAAATTCTTTTTCTATTTTCAAGCTAGAGGCTAAATATTGGCGGATAGCGTCTAAGCGTTTCTTATATTTCTTTCCATTAAATCCGAAATGTTTTTCCCATGCCTCGAATAGTGACTGCGCCACTCGAACATCACCACAGTCGACTGAAATTTCAATGGCGCGTAACAGTGTAATTTTGTGTTCTTTACGAGAAACAAACATAAATTTCATCCAATACTATTATTAAATAATAACTCAGATAATCGTCGGCGCAATATACCTGTATCGCAAACGGCATCAAAACCGTGATGAGGAACTCAACGACCGATAAGGTATTCACAAAAAACGGAACTTTGGTTCCGCCAGATACGGAACTTTGAGTCCGAAAAATTGAGTTGAAAAAATATTGAAATGAATTCAGTGGCTTGCAGATAGGGCGATGCGGAACTTTGAGTCCCACGACAGGTAAAACAGCAATACAAAAAGCCCGCCTCGCGCGGGCTTTTTGTTTGTCGAATGGTAGCGGAGGAGATATTCCCCCATAAGCGCAGAACTGTAACGCGCCGCGGATTGGAATGAATTTGGGAACGAAGTGACTATTTCAGCGTTCGGTTCATATAACCGGAACGTATCAAGGAGATAGTTATGTTCAAAACTACACTTCTGACGACGACCTGTGCATTGCTAATCGGGGGATCGGCTTTGGCGCAAACGACGGCTCCTTCGTCTGCACCGGCGCAAGCGCCCGCGGCGACGCAAGACATGCCGGTTTCATCCAAGGACATGTTCGGCAAGCCCATGACTGGAGAAACTGGTAAGATCGGTTTTGTAGAACCCAAAGAAGGCCAACTCCTTGTCTCCTCATTTATCGGGCAAAGCGTCTATGAGAGCGATGCACCCGACGCTCAATCAGTAGGCAAGCTGAATGACCTGATCGCCAGCCCTGATGGACAGATCGAAGCCGCTGTCATCGGTGTGGGCGGTTTCCTCGGCGTCGGCGAAAAAGATGTGGCGGTTAGCCCTGACCAGCTTCAACTTGCGACGCGCAGCGACGGAAAAACCTGGCTGGTCATCAAGGCAAACAAGCAGCAATTGAATGACGCACCGGCTTTCGACCGCTCGAAGTTCTTTGCTGATGGCGTAGCTGACCCGGCTGCTGCAACCGGGACCAACGCTCCGGCCACGGAAGCGCCCGCAAACGGCACAACGCCCGCACCGGCATCGCCAGCGCCAGCACAGTAGGAACTGGCAAATTCCGCTACACAGGTTAAAACGAAAATTCCCCCGGCGCTTCAGCCGGGGTTTTCGCGTGAACAAAACGTATCCCTATGGTTGAATTAAACGCGCAACCACGCTACGCACAATAAAAGTCCGTATCGAAACCATATAATGGGAAAGAATATTGTCGGAATTCCTGATTGCTTATCCTTGGGCGGAAACGCTTGCTGCTCTTGGTGGATTATTCCTTTCAGCGTTTATTGCAAACTTTCTCATCAAAGCAATCTTGTTGAAAATCCTGGATCGCATTGTCCAGAAAACATCTTTCGGACAGGATGAAGAGCTCAAGAAGCACGGCGTCATCAGCCGCCTTGCCAATATTGTTCCCGCCTTGATCATTTCATCCGGGATCATGGCTGTGCCAGGACTGCCGGAAGGTGTGATCACCGTTATTCGAAATGTCGCGATAGCCTTCATCATATTGACGCTGGCGCTGGCGATTAATTCGGTGTTTGGGCTTGTCGATACGCTCTATCACCGTCGCCCCGAGGCAAGATTCCGCCCTATGAAGGGCTATATCCAGGTCGCCAAGCTGGCGGTCTATATCATCGCGACGGTTCTCATCATCGCGACATTGCTGGATAAGTCGCCGGTTATCCTACTATCGGGCGTCGGTGCCATGGCCGCCGTGCTGATCCTCGTTTTTCAGGATACGTTGCTTTCCCTCGTCGCCAGTATGCAGATCGCTTCCTCCAACATGGTGCGTGTCGGCGACTGGATCGAAATGAAAAACCTTGACGCCAACGGCGATGTCATGGAGATCGCGCTCTATACCGTCAAAGTCCAGAACTTCGACAAGACCATCACTACAATTCCCATCCGCAAGCTCATCACCGAGCCGATGAAGAACTATCGCGGCATGCAGGAATCCGGCGGACGGCGGATCAAGCGCGCGCTTTACATCGATCAGAACACAATTCGGTTTCTGTCGGAGGAAGAGCGCGCCAGACTTGGCACCGTCGATTGGCTGGCGGAATATCTGCCGAAGAAGGCCAAGGAGATTGCCGAATGGAACCAGAAACTCGGTGACCGCGCCAACAATCCGGTCAACCGGCGTCAGTTCACCAATATCGGCACGTTTCGCGCCTATGTGGAAAACTATCTGCGCAACCATCCAGGCGTCCACAAAGGCATGACGCTGCTGGTGCGCCAGATGGACCCTACGCCAGAAGGTTTGCCGCTCGAAATTTATTGTTTCGCAAACACAACGGTCTGGGCATCCTTTGAACAGATTCAGTCAGATATTTTCGATCACCTCTATGCGGTACTGCCGGAATTCGGGCTCAGCGCCTTCCAGAATCCGAGCGGCAATGATTTCCGCAAACTGACGATCAGTTCTCCTGCCGAACAGCTTCGATAATTTTGGCGTTCAGCAATTGAACGTTGTAGCCGGTGCGTGACGGTGTCAGGCCAAGACGAGCTACGGCAAGATGTAGTGATGGAACGACCATGACACTTTGTCCGTCATGTCCCGACATCCAGAATGCATCTTCCGGGATACCGTCTTCACCTGCTTTCACGCCGCCCAGTTGCAGCCAGACCTGCGCCGAACCATAACGTCCTTCCGACTCTGGCGTGGGTTTCCGCATGAACGAAATATAACCGGTCGGCAGAACCTGCCTTCCGTAGAGCTTTCCGTCATCCGCGAGAAACGCGCCAAAGCGAGCCCAATCACGCGCCGTCGCGTACATATAGGAAGAACCGGCAAAAATACCGGTTTGATCCGCCTCCAGAATGGTACTGCGCATCCCTAGCGGGCCGAAAAGCGCCAGCCGCGGATAAATGAGAGCTTCTTCACGGCTGTCGAAACTATCCATGAAGAGCTTTGACAAGATGTTGGCGGTTCCGCTTGAATAGTTGAACTTCGTGCCAGGCATTGCCTCCAGCGGCAAGGATGCAGCAAAGCCGGCCATATCCGGCTCCAGATAGAGCATGCGCGTGACATCTGCCACGGTGCCATAGTCTTCATCGAAGTGCAGGCCGCTGGCCATCGCCATCAAATTGGCAAGCGAAATCTTTGCCCGATCATCGCTTTTCCATTCCGGCAGCAGGCCGGTACTTTCCATCGCCATACGTCCTTCGGCAATGCGCAAGCCGATCAGTGTCGCCATGACGGATTTGGTCATTGACCAGCCGAGCAAAGGCGTATCCACGCTAAAACCCGCACCATAATTCTCGGCGATCAGTTTGCCATCGCGGATAACAGCTATCGCCCGCATGCCCGGGCCAGCCAGAGCCTGATCCTCGATCACGGCCTGCACTGCCGGATCGGCCTGAACTTGTAGTGGTTCCGCGGGCACTTGCGGCCCGGTTGGAAGCTCTGGCCGCAAGTCATCCTTCTGAATATTCGCGCATCCAAGTGCCTGCCGATAGGTAGCGGTGCTCGGTGCGAAAAAGCCGAAAATCCGCACCGTCACGCTGTTGCTATTCTTGTCGACGGAAACATTCAAAAATCGCAGCAGCGGATGCCCCGGCGCCTGAACATCGTCTGCCATTACGGTCTCGGCATCCCGGCCAGCAATGAAAACATTCGAACAGATGATCTTGGCGGCGTAACCGGTGCCGACGCGCAACAATTCAGGCGGTCGAATCGAAAGCCAGAGCATTGCAACCAACACGATGGCAAACAGAAGACCACCGACAAACTTCAAGCTGCGCTTCATGCCGCCCCTCGCATATAATCGTTGCATCAGATCATACCAAGCCAAGATAGCTTGCCAACTCCCGCGCCGCCGCTCCGCCTGCCCTGTTTGCACCGATGGTTGAAGCTGACGGACCGTATCCAACAAGATGAATGCGGGGATCGGCGGCCACCTGTGTCGCCAGACGACCGGTCATGAGAATGCCGCCTTCAGGGTTGCGCAGTTGCAGCGGAGCAAGATGATCGAGCGAACTGCGAAATCCCGTGCACCACAAGATCACGTCAAAAGATTGCTCACTTCCGTCATCCCAACGAACACCCGTCGTCGTGATCTCCTTGAACATTGGCAGCCGGTCTAGCACGCCACGAGCGCGCGCCGCCTCAATGGCCGGCGTCAGCGGCAAACCAGTCACCGAAACGACCGATCCAGGCGGCAAGCCCCGCCGCACCCGCTCCTCAACCAAGGCCACCGCAGCGCGCCCCAGTTCAGGCGTAAACGGTCCTTCCCTGAATGCTGGCTCCTTGCGGGTAACCCAGACGGTTTCCGTCACGCGCGATATCTCGTCCAGAAGCTGCACAGCCGAGATGCCAGCGCCGACGACCAGAACACGTCTACCTCTGAACTCCTCTGCCGTCTGATAATCACGCGTGTGTAATTGTTTGCCTTTGAACAGGTCCGCACCCGGATAGGATGGGATATAGGGCGTTTCCCAGGTTCCGGTCGCGTTGATCACCCCTCCTACCGAGAAATTGCCCTGATCCGTCTCCACCCGAAGTCGCTCCCCTCTATCACACACAACTCCTACAGTCACGGGACGGTGCACCGGCAGATCAAACTCTTCTTCGTAAGCGCGGTAATATTGCGGAACGGCAACCGACGCGCGCACTTCACCATTCGTCGTTTCGACGACATCCTCAAACTTCATGCCGGGCAGATCGTGAATGGCGTTTGCAGTCATGAGCGTCAGCGATGGCCAGCGAAACTGCCAGGCCCCACCAGCACCGAGAGCCTTATCGAGAACCACAAATTGCCGCTCCCCGGCGAGACCGAGCCTATTCAGGTGATAAGCCGAAGAAAGCCCTGCCTGTCCGGCCCCGATGACCGCAATGTCGACCTTTCGGGCAACTTTGATATGGCGATTATCAGACAATGGCTGATCAGCGGGTTGCGTATCTGACATGGTCGCTAAGGAATCCAAAATGGGGTCTGGTTGCGTAGATAGGGACTGAATAGACGTGCTGAAAGCCCGCTCAACTCACCGTCGCAGCGTTGCGCAGCCGCTTGTTGCGCCCTTCCCAGATGCTCACGACGAGCATGATGACGGTCGTCAAGATTCCCATTTGCAGCAGATCGGCAGCATAACCCACCGGAACCGCCATCAGCAGAGCCAAGACTCCGAAGATATGCGATGGAGGAATGAGGCCATAGACAACTTTTTTGTAGATCGCGCTGCCCATCAGATAGATTGCCGGGCCGGCAACGAGAATGAGAACATAGGCAGTTTTCAGCGGATCGTGTGGATGTTCCATCACCAGATCGTTGCCGACTGCTGTTGCAATGATACCCGCAACCAGGATTGCATGGACATAATGAAAATATGCGCCGATCCGCCCGGAATCGGTTGAATGGGTAATCGTTTCCGTCGCGTCTTTGCTGGAGGTGCCGAAATATAGCCACCACATTGCTAGTGTGCCGACAAAGGTCGCCAGCAGCGCCGATATCAGGGCAAAATTCCAGACCTCAGCATTAGACAGTGACGCACCGGTAGCCAGAAGTGTTTCGCCAAGAGCGACGATCACGAACAATTGGCACCGTTCCGCCAGATGCCCTCCCTCAATGGTCCAGTCGCTGGTATGGGAACGCCCGAGCCCCGGCAATGCAAAGCCGAACATCGGCGATAGATATTCGCAAAGCACGGCGATCAACCAGAAAGCCATGCGGATTTCATGTTCAACGAAACAACCGGCAAGCCAGAATAGGGCTGCAATGATGAGCCAACCGAGCATTCGCCTGTAATTGGCAGCAAGTGGATGCCTCGATCCGAGAACAAAAACGATATAGCCCGTCCGGCCAAGCTGCATTGCCACATAAGCCAGGGCGAATATCCAGCCGTTGTCTGTAAATGCGCCTGGGATGGAAGACGCCATCACGAGACCGAGCAGCATGACACAAAATAGAAGGCTTCGTATCTGCGGTGTCTCCGGGTTGAACCAATTGGTCACCCAGCAGGTGTATTGCCAGCCAAGCCATACTGCGAACCAGATGATCAGCGTTTCAGCCACACCAGTTAATGTCAGATTGTGCAAAAGCTCATGGCTGAGCTGCGTAACCGCGAAAACATAAACGAGATCGAAAAACAGTTCCTCGAACGTCACCCGGGCATGGTGCCCGTCTCTTTCTCTCAGAAGCGGATGTGCGGCGGCAGAAGCTGTATTCATGCGAATGTACCTTCCCCTCAGACGGCATACACTCAATCCATCTCCACCAGCTTAGCCTGCAGTCTGTCGATCGTATATGCGGATATGCTGATTTCCACTTGAAGAAGGCGGTACTGCGTCATCTCACGCCAAGCGTGTTGCCCGCCTTGATCCATGCTTCGATTCCGTCGGCGGCCGCACGCCCCATCGCAAAACACGCAGTCAGGAGATAACCACCGGTGGGCGCCTCCCAATCAATCATTTCTCCAGCAACGAAAACGCCGGGAAGCTTCTGCAGCATGTAGTTTTCGTTGATTTCATGCCACCGAATACCGCCAGCCGACGAAATCGCTTCCTCTAGCGGGCGCGGGCGAATGAGCGGGATGGAAAGCGCCTTGATTGCAGCGGCCAGCGCTTTGGGGCTTCTGTCACGCGTAAACTCGGTGACGAGAGCGGCCTTCACGCCGGTGAGACCTGCTGCCTTGCGCAACAGGTTGGTGAAACTCATTTTTGCATCCTGCCGGGCGATATCATTTTCCAGCCGCTCGAGAGTTCGTCCGGGAACAAGATCAAGCCTCAGAAACGCGCTGCCGTTGTCCCGCAAACTATCGCGCAGAGCTGCCGCGTGCGCATAGACAAGGCTTCCCTCGACGCCGCTGCGTGTAATGACAAACTCGCCTTGTGTTGTGCTCGCATCAGACGTTGCAGTGACAGACTTTACCGGTTCACCCGCAAAGCGTTCGGCAAACAAATTGCTCCAGGCAACATCAAAACCACAGTTGGCAGGGCGAAAGGGCGCAACGTCAATCGATTTGCGCTGAAACTCATCGATCCAGAACGCGTTCGAACCCAGCTTTGGCCAGCTGCCGCCGCCAAAGGCAAAGAGCGCAGCGTCGCATGTAATCACCTCAACGCCGTCCGGGTTTTCAATTCGCAGGCCGTTGCCTTCGAAACCGAGCCAGCGATGCCTGGTAAGAATACGAACCTTCTGATCTTCCAGACGTTTTACCCATGCACGCAAAAGCGGCGACGCCTTCATCGCTTTTGGAAAAACCCGGCCCGAAGAACCGACGAACGTGTCGGCTCCCAATCCATCTGCCCAAGCACGCAATTCGGTCGGTCGCAAAGCAGTCAAGGCTGCCAACAGGCGTTCACGGCTTGCGCCGAAGCGTTGGGTGAATGTTGGAAAATCTTCCGAATGCGTGATGTTCAGCCCGGACTTTCCGGCAAGCAGAAACTTGCGTCCGACCGTGGGCATCTGCTCGTAAATCGTCGCGCAGTATCCCAGAGCCGACAATCTTTCGGCGGCCATCAGACCGGATGGACCGCCTCCGAGAATGACGATATTGCCCTTCATGTTCAAAGCCAACGAAGCATCAATCCTGCTTCTCCAGCATTTCCTTAACTGTCGTCGCCAATTGCTTGAGCGAAAACGGCTTCGGCAGGAATCCAAACTTGGCATCAGCAGGAAGATTGCGCGCAAAGGCGTCCTCGGCGTACCCCGATACAAAGATGAACTTTATATCCGGATGCGTCTTTCGCAATTCCCGCAGCAATGTCGGGCCGTCCATTTCGGGCATGACCACGTCCGATACGACAATATCGACCTCACCGCCCAGCTCTTCCATCACTTCAAGCGCTTCGACACCCGACGCCGCTTCATGCACCGTGTAGCCGCGCGACTGGAGCGCGCGCACCCCGCCCATGCGGACTGCATCCTCGTCTTCCACCAGAAGAACCGTCGCGGAGCCGGAAAGATCGGTGGCTTTCTCGACTTTCTTTTCCTTCACGACGACAGGCGCATCGTCTGCGCGCTTTTCCTCTATGTGACGCGGCAGGAATATCTTGAACGTCGTACCTTTTCCGACTTCGGAATCACAATAGATGAAGCCGCCCGTCTGCTTGATGATGCCATAGACCATCGACAGGCCGAGGCCAGTGCCCTTGCCGACTTCCTTCGTGGTAAAGAATGGTTCAAAAATCTTCTCGAGCACATCTGCGGGAATACCGGTTCCCGTATCTTCGACCTCGAAGACCACATAATCCGCTTCCGGCAAATCGCGATAGTGAAGCTTCGCAGCTTCCTGAACCGGGACGTTGCGGGTGCGCAGCGTAATTTCACCACCTTCCGGCATGGCATCACGTGCATTCACCGCCAGATTAACCGCCACCTGCTCGAACTGCCCGAGATCGGCCTTGACTGGCCATAGATCGCGTCCATGATCGATCTTCAGTTCGATGTCCTTGCCGACGAGGCGCGCCAAAAGCATCCGAAGGTCGGCCAGAACATCGGTCAGGTCGAGCACTTCCGGACGCAGCGTCTGACGGCGGGAGAAGGCCAGCAACTGGCGTACAAGCGAAGCGGCGCGATTGGCGTTCTGCTTGATGTTCATGATGTCGGGGAAAGACGGATCGGACGCACGGTGGTTGGTCAGCAACAGGTCCGACGACATGATGATTGCTGTCAGAACGTTGTTGAAGTCGTGTGCTATGCCGCCTGCGAGTTGTCCGACGGCTTGCATCTTCTGGCTCTGCGCCATCTGGTTTTCGAGTGCCTTCTGCTCGGTCGTCTCGACGGCTGAGATAATCGCTGCTTCTTCGGCGCGCTCGCCACCCAGATCGGTAACAGGACTCATATAGAAACGGATATGCCGTTCCTCATTGCCCGGCAGCACCGTATCAACGGGCGAAATGCTTGCCTGCCCTGCGAAGGCAGCCGCAAGTGCCCTGTTGAATGTCTCCCGGTCACGCTCATGCACCACAATCTCAAGCTTCGCATTTCCGTCGATCGCGTCACGATCAACGACCGGAGCGAAAATATCAAGAAAACGCGCATTGGTGCGCAATATATGTCCGGCGGAATCAACCGCAGCGATGGCCATCGGAGCCGAATTGAAGAAGCGTGTGAAGCGCACTTCCGCGGAGCGCAACGCCATCGACGAATCTTCTCCCTCCGCGCGATCCAATACGATAGTGCGGCTCGTACCGCGTGTTCCATCGCGCGCAGCCTGCACTCGGTGATAGAAGCGAACAGCAAGGCTCTGCCCATTACGCTTGATGAGATCGAGATCAATAACAGTGTTGCGGCTTGTACCCGGTTCGGCCTTTACGGCCTTGATCAGCGCCATTCCACTGCCCGCCACAATGTCGTTGAGTGTCAACGACCCCGGGGTGAACTGGGTGAGGTCTACGCCTAGCCATTCGGCAAGTGTCGCATTGAGATAGATAATCCGACCGGAAGGGTCGGCGGAAAAAAAGCCTGCCGGCGCGTGATCGAGGTGATTGATCGCCTCCTGCAACTCCTGAAAGAAGCGCTCCTGTTCGGCACGTTCGTCCGAAATATCGGCGATCTGCCAGGCAACGAGCGGGCTTTTGAATTCCTGCCCTGCTTCAATGGGGCGTGCCTTGATACGGTACCAGACTGGTGCGAGGGACCCTGCCCCTTCACGGGAAAGACCGCCCGAAATGCGCACCTCTTCTTGCGCCGACAGGCCATCGCGCACGGCATTCGTCAAGCGGTATATGGCGTCGGATGCCGCCGGTTCCGCCGTCAGCACATTATCGAGCGAGCGAACGCCTTCCGCATTCGCGACGCCCGTCATCAAAGCATAGGCCTGGTTGGCGTAAACGATCTGACCACGCGCGTCGGAAATGACTGTCCCCTCGGGCTGCGAATCCATGAAGGAATGTGCGAGGTCCTGCTCGCCGTTCTTCTGGCTGAATTGAATGAGACCTGTCGCTGCGCCAAAAAGGTAGAACACGCCCACCATCGACAGAATGCCCATGAGGACAAGGGCAAATCCATCTCCAAGTTGGTCGCGAAACGCAAAATAGGCGATAGCAGCGACCGTCAGAAAAATGCCTGCAGCCAGCAGGCGAACGGCTCCGCTGCGATTGCGCTTTGGCATGACGAGCGGTTTCGGGTAGGCGTTTTCCGTCTGTCGCGACATCAAGCCAGCTGCCCTTCCATGTTGCGTGGCTGAACATCAACGGGCATTGGGGTGCCATGCATCGTTTTGATCAGCCAAGACGTCATTTCAATCATCCGCATATCCGATTTTCTCGAATGCACTTTTTCGCGCAGTTCAGCTATCGCGTGGGAACGCGCAGCCAATATGTCAGGGTATACCCGATTCGCAGAATGCTTTAATCCGCGAGCAGTACAAGCATTGGCGCACTGAAACGGTGCAAATTGGACTTTTTTGCACCGTTTTGCCTGGGGATCATATATTTCCCGCATTTCCAACAAACATTCCCAAGGCTTAGAAATTCAACTACTGTATGAACTATGTGATGATGTGGAGGTCGGGGAAGCGCAGTCTCCATTCGTCGCATGTTTTCGTTTATTGTATAAGAGGGTATCCGCATGAAGGAATGGCTCAGCGGCATCGTTGGAGAGAGCGCAGCTAATATTGTTGGCTTCATCCTAATATTTGCGATCATTCTTTGCGGAATTTTCGTTGTTCTCAGTATTATCCGCCGTTTCGGCGGCGGTACTTACGTCTCCAACGGGCGTACGCGGCAACCGCGTCTTTCTGTGATGGATGCGGCAGCCGTCGACAGCCGGCGCAAACTGGTCCTTATTCGCCGCGATGATGTGGAACACCTGCTGCTTATCGGCGGGCCAACCGACGTGGTGGTGGAGCAGAATATCGTCATGGAATCTCGGGCCCATGCGCGTGTGCAACCTTCGCGGATAGAGCCAGAACACATTGAACGCTTCAAACAGCACGAAGCACTGAGTAATGAAAAGGCGGAGCGCCCCGCTCTTTCGCTGCAAACGCCGCTCGCAGACGAGAAGGACGAAGCGATCCAGATCAGCTCGGCAATCGAAACACCGGCCTATCGCAAACCTGAACCGGCACGAGAAGATCCTGTTCGAGAGGCTGTTATGCCTGCTCGTGTTCCACCGCAAGCCCCTACTGTTACACCTAGCCCGCCGCAACCGCCTGCCGAACCGAAATCGGCTCAACCTGCACCGGCTCGGCCACAACCACGTCCAGCACCCAATTTTCCGTCACAGCCTCGTACAGTATTGCCTCCCCGCCCCGCGCCAATGCAGTCACAATCAACACGCGCCCACCCGGCTTATCCATTAAGTCAGGTTTCGCGCGGTGTGGTCAGCTCAACATCTTTAGGCGGAGCCACTGCCAATGTTGCTGCCGCCGCATCGATTGCCTCTGCAAATCTAGGAAGTATTGTGCCCGAGCGGGAAACAACGACCACGGAGAAATCTCCGCTTGACGTAACCGGACCTACGGTGTCTGCGACAGCAACCCCGGCGTTCACGACACCTTCTGAACCAAAGCGGGTCGAACCTGAAATCACGAGTACGACGTCAAAGCCGGTAGGTTCCGAGGCAGCCTCAGCACAAACACCCGGCGACGACCTGGCGGACCTCGGCAGTGCGTTGCACGACGCGATCACTGCAGACATCAATTCGCAGAGCCCGTCCAGCGATGACGCCATGGAAACGACCTCGTTCGATACTGAATTTTTCGAAAATGAGCTTCTGAGTTCGCTTGATATTTCGGCAACGGACGATGCGCTGGAAGACAAGGCCAAAGACGATATCGAGGACGAAATGGAAAAGCTTCTCGGCGAATTGGCCAAGGACGGAATTCATAGAAATTGATTTTCTGCCAAAGTTATCGCGATAAAAAAATAGGCTGCGGAAACGCAGCCTATAATTTTTTCAAACCGCCTCGAGCCTAGTCGTCGCGATAAACTTTTTCCCGGCGCTCATGGCGCTCCTGTGCTTCAATTGAAAGCGTAGCGATCGGACGCGCATCAAGCCGCTTCAAGCTGATAGGTTCTCCCGTTTCCTCGCAGAAGCCGTATGTTCCTTCATCAATACGGCTCAGGGCCGCGTCAATTTTTGAGATCAGTTTACGCTGTCTGTCGCGAGCTCGCAGCTCGATTGCCCGATCCGTTTCGGAGGATGCCCTATCCGCCAGGTCGGGGTGGTTTGCATTTTCCTGCTGTAGCGCCTCAAGCGTTTCGCGCGCTTCTCGCAGAATATCGTTTTTCCACGCGATCAGCTTCGCACGGAAGTAAGACTTCTGCCGCTCATTCATGAACGGCTCGTCTTCAGTGGGCCTATAGTCAAGGTCAATCAATTCACTCATTCTGAATTACCCCACATCTAGGAGACGCGAGCGGTTATATAGTTCCATAGCAACAAGGACACAATATCAAACAACCGTATCCCACTACTTTTTAGTGCATCGATTTTGTATGATTTTGCACTAAAATTATGCAACCCGAAATTGGACGTAAAATGTTGCTTTTTAGACTTTCAGAAGAACTTCAACTGATTGCTGACAAAGCGGGTATATTTTCCTGTCTCAGACGCCATTAACCTGGGGTAGAATTACCTGCCCAATAATTGGGCATCTATCCCCTGTAAATAATGCTGACAGACATCAAAAAATCGGGAGAATGGGCTGCCGGACTGCTCAATTGCGCTCCAATTATGGCCGAAAGCACTCTTCAAAATAGCTTGGAACGTTACAGATGAGTCGTTTGCTTCTCCTAAGACATGCCAAAGCCGCGTGGGCAAAACCCGGAATGAGGGATTTCGATCGCCCGCTCGATCAGGAGGGGAAAGCTTCGCTCGACCGCCTTGCAAGGGCGATGAAATCAATCGAGCTCTATCCCGATCAGGTGGTTCTTTCCGGTTCGTGCAGAACCAAGGAAACCGCTTTTGGCATTATTGATCGTCTGGAGATAGAGATCGAAACCATTATCGATGACACAATCTATAGCGGCGGCGCGGCTGACTATATGCAAGCCATACGCAAACATGGCAATGTGCAGACGCTGATGCTCGTGGGGCATAATCCCAGCATAGAAGATCTGGCGCTCGCCTTGTGTGGCGATGGCAACAAGGACGGTCTTTTGAAGCTCCGCGCAGGCTTTCCAACGGCCGCTCTCGCGAATATCGCGTTTCCCGCTTCGCTGAAGGAGCTCGAGCGCGGCGCCGGTTATCTCGATAGCTTTATCCTGAGCCATTAGAGCGCCGTGCGCGCTGTGGGACACACAAAGGACCCTAATCGAAGAATTGCGCCTTGCGAAAATGGACCCGATTTTCTGGCCAACGCTACAGATTTTCCTTAAGTACAATGACATTCCTTGCCAAGACATCAGAGGCAACCCTATCTATACCGCTGACAGATCAGTGATTTCCGCGAGGGTTAATTGGCTAAGCTGACAAGTATTGGCGACGAAGCGAAGATCGCACTCGATACGCTAGCAGATCGTGCGACCGGGTTATTGTCTCCATCATTGCGGCTCGGTGTGACCGGTTTGTCGCGGGCCGGAAAGACGGTCTTCATCACAGCTCTCGTTCACAATATGCTGCACGGCGGCAGGCTTCCCATGTTCGAAGCCTATAAATCGGGCCGCATTTCGCGCGCGCTGCTCGAACCGCAGCCGGATGATGCCGTCCCCCGCTTTCAGTATGAAGAGCACCTGTCGGCATTGATTGATGAGCGTATCTGGCCGGACTCCACTCGCGCTATTTCCCAACTGCGCCTGACAATCGAATATGAATCCGCTTCCGCATGGGGGCGCTGGCTGTCACCGGGCAAGCTTTCGGTCGATATTGTGGATTATCCCGGAGAATGGCTGCTGGATCTGCCTTTGCTCGGCAAATCCTATGCTGAATTCAGTGCGGATTCTTTTGCTCTGGCCAATGAGCCAACACACAAGGACCTGGCTCAGCAGTGGATCGCCGAAGCATCCCTGGTCACGGCTGCGGAAAAGGCAGACGAACTGACCGCACAACGACTGGCAAAGAGCTTCACGGCTTATTTGCGCGCAGGCAAAGCCGACGAACGCGCTTTGTCGACCTTGCCGCCGGGACGCTTCCTGATGCCAGGCGACCTCGAGGGTTCACCCGCGCTGACATTCGCTCCGCTTCCCGACCTGAAGCCGGACGATCTCAAGGCTGGCTCGCTGGGCGCAATGATGGAACGGCGCTACGAGGCCTATAAAACCTATGTCATCAAACCCTTCTTTCGCGAACACATTGCGCGGCTGGACCGGCAGATCGTGCTTATTGATGCCATGCAGGCGATGAATGCAGGAGGCGCGGTCGTTGCCGATCTGGAGCGCGCGCTCACCGATATCCTCTCCTGCTTCCGTCCGGGACGCTCGAACCTCCTGACCGGCCTGATCCAGCGCCGGATCGGACGCATCCTTGTTGCAGCGACGAAGGCCGATCATCTGCATCATGAAAGTCATGACCGTCTGCAAGCCATCGTGCGGCGTCTCGTGGAGCGGGCCATAGAGCGGGCTGATTTTTCCGGTGCGGATATTGATGTTCTCGCAATGGCCGCGGTTCGCGCCACCCGTGAAGCAACGGTGACACAGGGCAAGGAAACCCTCCCCGTCATCGTTGGCACACCATTGAAAGGCGAGAAGATCGATGGTGAAGTGTTCGATGGTGAAACAGAAACGGCTATATTTCCCGGCGACTTACCGAAAAATCCCAATGCAATTTTTGAAGAGTCTTTTGGGCAGGATGATCCAGCGATCCGTTTCGTCCGCTTCCGTCCACCCAAGCTGGAGCGAACTGCGGAAGGCATCACGTTGTCCCTGCCTCATATAAGGCTGGATCGCGCCTTGCAATTTCTCATTGGGGATCGTCTTGCATGACAGAGAAGACACCGCGCAAGCCCGCTTCATTCACGGTAAGCCAACCCTCCGCCCGCACAGAAACAACGGACGAAGCGCCGCGCCGCCCGCGTGCGGTCCGAGACCTTGACGAGATTACAACACAACCGGATATTTTCGCTTTGAGTGAGGAAGAAGCGGCAGAGCTTGAAATCCTGGATCCTTCGTTTGAAGCGCCCGAACGCAAGGGCTGGTCGTTCAGCAAAATATTATTCGGTGCGCTCGGCATACTTGTCTCCTTCGCCGTGGGCATTTGGACCGAAGATCTAATCCGGTCACTGTTTTCTCGCGCGGATTGGTTGGGTTGGACCGCTTTGGCCGTCGCTATTATCGCCCTCGCCGCCTTTATTGCCATCATCATCCGTGAGCTGATTGCCCTGCGCCGCCTCGCTTCCGTGCAGCATCTTCGCAAGGATGCGGCTGATGCGGCTGAGCGGGATGATATGGCCGCAGCTAGAAAAGCGGTGGACGCCCTGCGTTCAATCGCTTCACGTCTGCCTGAGACAGCCCGCGGACGCCAGCTTCTGGACGGTCTGACCGACGATATTATTGACGGACGGAACCTGATCCAGCTTGCTGAAACGGAAATTCTCCGTCCCCTCGACCGCGAAGCACGCGCACTTATTCTGAATGCTTCAAAACGCGTTTCGATTGTCACAGCCATCAGCCCGCGTGCACTCGTCGATATCGGCTATGTCATTTTTGAATCGGCTCGGCTGATCCGCAGGCTTTCACAACTCTATGGCGGTCGTCCCGGTACGCTTGGCTTTCTGAAACTTGCTCGGCGGGTTATTGCCCATCTTGCCGTGACGGGCACATTAGCTATGGGAGACAGTGTGATCCAGCAGCTTGTCGGCCATGGCCTTGCCTCCCGGTTGTCAGCCAAATTGGGTGAAGGTGTGGTCAACGGTCTCATGACGGCGCGTATCGGGATTGCGGCCATGGACGTGGTGCGTCCATTTCCATTCAATGCAGAAAAACGCCCCGGAATCGGAGATTTCATCGGCGACCTTGCTAGGATAAGCGGCGAGCGAAACGATAAAAAGCATTCCGGAAAATAGCGATTTATTTCCGAAGCATTAACCATTCGCAACGATTATGGGCAGATAGAAATCTGCGCCAGAATCGAGCGATCCGGTGTATAGGCACATCCCCCTGAACCTGTACCCGTCTCCATCAATCGGCTTAGGGCAGAGTCGGAAAATCCGACAGTTTGCAAGACGCGACCAGCTTTTGGTCGTGACATGCTTAGAAACAACGAATAGGAATGACGTCCGATCAAGGTCGTGAATCCGGGACAGAGCAGAATATGAAGAATTGCATCGCCGCCTGCCTGACGCTGCTGCCCGTGTCATTTTCTGCCGCGCCGGTTCTGGCCGCTGATAAGGACAAGCAGTTCTTTCAGACGATAGAAGGCCAATGGTCGGGTCCAGGCGAAATCGTTGCCGGGAAATACAAAGGCACGAAGTTCGTTTGCAATCTCGCCGGATCGACACCGGATGAAAGCGTCGGAATGACACTCGACGGCACTTGCCGCGTGGGCGTCTTCTCGCAACCGATGAAGGCGACCGTCACCCGCGTTGGCTCCGCTTATTCCGGAAAATTCAACGATGGCGCCGAGGGCAAGGGGCTCGACGTTACATCGGGTTCCGTCAGCGGCAACAAGGTCGTTTTTGGCTTGAACCGCAAGCAGCTCAACGGTGCGATGCTGGCGCGCATCTCTGATCCAAATACGATGAACGTGACGGTTTCTGTTCGCGTCGACAAGGAGCTTGTTCCGGTCATCGGCATGAACCTGAAGCGGGTCGATAATATCGCTGTCGGCAGCATCGCCAAGAACTGACCGGAACCCTATTCGCGCCACCAGCCCGCATCCGTGCGGGCTTTTTCTATTCCAGACTGCTCGATCCCGGCATTCCACTCCGCAACCGTCCGGCCTGCGATTTTCAGACACGGCGCGATATCGTTCAGTGGCACGAGAACGAAAGCCCGCTCGTGCATACGCGGATGCGGCAGTTCCAAGGCGGCATCCGTCATAATGACAGCCCGCCCCGCTTCATCCTCCATTGCCAATATATCGATATCGATGATGCGTGGCCCCCACCTCTCGAGCCTGACACGCTTCAAGGAGCGTTCCACATCAAGACAGGTCCCAATCAACCCCAATGGCTGCAAGAACGTTTCGACTTCAGCGCAGGCATTGTGGAACCACGCCTGATCCGTCTTCCCCCACGGCGGTGTGCGATAAACTGCTGAAACAGCCACGACAGTCGTGTCGACCCGCTCGTCCAGCATGCGCAATGCCTTGCCCATTGAAGCGACAGGATCGTCGATATTTCCGCCGAGCCCCAACCAGGCGCGGTAAGTTCCGCCCGTGTTCACTGCGGGTAGACCACGGTAACTTCAACATGATCCAGCACGCCAGGCACCGGCGCGTTCGGCTTGCGCACCGTGATTTCCGCGCGCTTTACTTGCGGAAACCGGGCCGCCAGCGCTTTAGCAACGTCGAGAGCCAACGTTTCGATCAGATAGCGTTGACGGCCCGTGATGATGTCCTGAATGACAGCGAATGCGATACCGTAATGCACGGTGCCATCAATGTCGTCATTCTCCAGCGCGTTGCCCGGATCGACATCAAGAATGGCATCGACATAAAAACGCTGGCCGAGCTTGTGCTCTTCATCGAAAACGCCGTGGTGCGCAAAAAACGCGCAATTCATCATTCGGATCGTGTACACGGCTTCACTTTCTGTTTTCACTGCGTCTTGATTGCAGGATATCATCTGCAACGGCAAGTGCGTCTCTATTAAAAGCGACATTGTGAACACGGAAGATGTCGGCACCCGCCAAGCGCAGTGCCACCGACGTTGCTGCAGTTCCTATGTCACGGTCAAGCGGATTATCCCTCCCCGTCATACCGCCGACAAAACGTTTGCGCGATGTACCGACCAGTAAGGGAAACCCGAATTTCTGTAATTCATCCGCTCTGGCCAACAGCGCAACATCTTCGTCCTTGTTTTTGCCGAAGCCAAAACCGGGATCAAGCACAATACGGGATTCTTCGATGCCTGCTTTTTGCGCAATATCCAGAGAAACATTCAGGAACGAGAACTGATCTTCGATGACATCGTCAAGAACCTGTCGGTCCCGGCTGGTGTGCATGATGACCAATCCTGCGCCGCTTTTTTGGGCCACATGAGCAATTTCCGGTTCGCGCTGGAGCCCCCAGACGTCATTGACGATATGCGCCCCGGCATTGACGGCGGCCTGCGCGGTTGCTGCGCGATAAGTATCGATGGAAATGATGCAATCGTATTTCTGTACCAATGCCTCAATGACGGGCACAACTCGCGCAATTTCCGTTTTGACATCGACGGCAGCGGCCCCAGGCCGTGTCGATTCCCCTCCCACATCAATGATTGTCGCGCCCTCGGCGAGCATCCGCCCGGCTACTTCGACGGCCCTTTCTAACTCGTTGTACTGGCCGCCATCGGAAAACGAGTCGGGCGTAACATTCAATATGCCCATGATGACGGCTTTCTCTCTCACCTGGAGGCTTCTTCCATGAGCGAGGTGCCATTCTTTCGTCATAGCGAAATGTTCCTGTGCCATTCTCCGTGCCACTTTTCATTGCAGCGAGGTTGCAACCAACCTCGCCTGAAGTCATTTTGTGAAGGGCGTTATAGTTCTCTTGACGATTGCATGCCATGCTTGCGGCAGCAAAAAGCGAATTTCTTACTGGTCTTAGAAAGAGGTGCCCAGGACATGAATTTGACGAAGAAGGTTCTGGCTCTCAGTGCAGTTCTTGCCATCTTAGCTCCTCAGGCCGAAGCCGCGTCAATCTTTCGCGAATTCAGCTATTATACTGTGAGCGGCAAAACCGCAGCCGACCTCGACAAGGCGCTTTCCCGCAATGGACCCTTCCTCAAGAAGACTGGCCAGCATCATCCCGGTGCTGCTGAAATCCGTTTCGATGCGAAGGTTCGCTATGGTCGCGCATCCGGGAAAGCCTGCAAGGTTCAGGATGTCTATGTGAATGTTCACGCAAAGGTCTCCCTGCCCCGTTGGAAACAGCGTCGCAAGGCTACGCCGGAACTGGCGTTGATCTGGGATACGCTGGTGCAGGATATTCGCCGTCACGAAGAAAGCCACATCGTCATCGCGCGAAGCTTTGCAAGCCGGATGGAACGGGAAATACGCGGCCTGCGCAGCCGCACGGATTGTTCTGTTCTTCGCGCTGATATCGATAAAGTGACTCAACGCCTCATGGAAGCGCATGACAAGGAGCAGCAACGGTTTGACCGGGTTGAAACGATCAATTTCGAGAACCGCTTTGCACGCCTGCTGACTTATCGCATGGAGCGCGCCCAACAGGCTTCCAAATAGAAGTGAAGTGACTAGCGCAATTCGCGCCGTATGGCCTGCGTCATCAAGGCAGCTTCATGAAACCCCGACAGGATGAGCTTCAGCTTCCCCGGATAGTGACAGGCGTCCCCGATAGCGTAGACCTTCGGACTTGAAGTTTTGAAGGTCTCGGAACTTACGGCCAGCGTATTGCCCGTTTTCACTAGTGAAAGCTCTGCAAGCGGATCAGGACGGACGACCTGTCCATTACCGGTAAATGCTCCGAGACCGGATGCAATCACCGCAGCGCGCGCTTCAAGCTTGTCCCCATTGCGGGTAGCGACAGTGACGCCCTCTTGATGGATGGAGATGTCGTCCACAATCCGATTGAAGCAAAAAGCCGGATCATATGGCGCGATCTGTTTCAAAAGCCGTTCGACAAGCTCCTCTCCTATGATTTCAGGAAATCCGGGTATGTCGTAAATTGGCTTGTCAGCATAGAGTGCCGTGCATTGACCACCAGGCCGGTCGCAGGCGTCTAGAAGGTGACATCTGAAACCAAACAGCCCGAGCTGAAAAACAGAGAAGAGTGCGACAGGCCCGCAGCCGATGATGACAATATCGCTCTGCGGCTCCGCCCCCATCACATCACCGTTCTGCGGACGCTCAGTTCTGACGCTCCGGTACCTGTACGACAAGGCCGTCAAGGTCGTCCGACACCCGAATCTGACACGATAGGCGCGAGGTGGGGCGAACTTCATAAGCGAAGTCCAGCATATCCTCTTCCATTGCGTCAGGCCCGCCGACGGTATCCGTCCAGTCCTCGTCCACATAGACGTGGCAGGTTGCACAGGCACAGGCACCACCACATTCCGCATCGATGCCGGGAACACCATTGCGAATGGCAGCTTCCATCACACTGAACCCATTGTCGGCTTCGACTTCGGTCCGGGTCGCGCCGTCAGCTGATACGAATACGATCTTCGTCATTTTCATTCCTTGAAACACGCAAGTTCCGCGCGATCTTTGTCTTTGGCGTTTGTCGCTGTCTCGGTGCAAAACGCAAATAAGCCGAGGATGGCAGATACGGCGTTCTGCAGATAGTTTCAACCTTGACCGCGCGCTTGTCTGCAACTGCGCCAATATGCCGTGCATCGACGAATGAATTCCTTGCCTGACAAATCCGACAGTTGCACTTACAATTGGAAAACTCTTCCTTGCCGTCAGTCGAAAGTGCATCATATGATCAGAGGATGTGAGGACCAACAGATAGAATCCCCTGCCGGGCCTATGCAATCACGAGATTGATCGGCAAATCAAGCGCACGCAATAAGAGTAATTTTGTTAATAAACTCACGGTGCTCTTTCGTACAATCGAAACGGCCCGGATTGATTTCCACAACTTGCTGGTAAATGCCAGAAGCCCGGAAATGTCGAATTTTCATGATTTGAGCCGGTTTCCGTTAACCTTGTATTTAAAGTTTTAGCTATCGGCAAAAGACGCCTATTTCCTTAACAGGCATGAGCCGATACGATGCAAAATGGCGGAGAAAGTTTTGTAGCGGCTCTTTCGTGGTCCGGCCGTCGCAGTAATGAGTACGAGGTAGGCAAACAATGGCTTCCAAATCCAAGGCACAGAAGCTCGACCTTGAGGTTGAAAAGGCACTGGAACAGGCACTCGATATCGATTTCGGTGACGATCTTGATATCGATATGGATTTGAGTGCGTTCGATGAAGGCTTCTCGGTCGATGATCTGGAGGAGCAGATTTCGCGTGCGGCCGAAGAGCTGGTTGCCGAGCAGAAGACAAAGACGGTTGAGCCCGCTGCCACCTCTCCAGTGGAAACGACAGCGAAAGCCGCCACCATCACCACAGCCTCCGTTATTGCAACGCCAGCAGCGCCGCCGGTTCCACCGGTCGTGAAAGCTGCCGGACCGGTTTCCCAAGCCACGGCCAATGTTCAGCACAAGCCTGCCAACAGCTCAAAGGCAGCAACGCCAGCGCCCGAGCCTGTCAGCAAGCCCGTCTCCGCCGCACCTGTTGCTGCCGCCACCACCATCGCCTCCCCTACCTTCACGCCGGCAAATGACGATTCCCGCAGTGAAAAAGCAATAATCGCAGCCCCACGCCGCGCGACGGAAAACTCTTCGAAGCTTTTCTGGACAACGACAGCAATCAGCGTGCTTTGGGCCGCTGGCGGCGTCGCGTTGAGCAAGGCCATCAATCCTGATGTCTTCTCAAGCATGCAGGCTACCAAGGACTTCTTCACCTCGCCCGCCGGTCTTGGCGTTGTTGCTGGTGTCGCGTTGCCGGTCGCCATGTTCTGGGGATTTGCGCAGCTCGTAAAGCGCGCGCAGGAAATGCATTTGGCTGCGCGCAGCATGTCGGAAGCAGCCATGCGTCTCCTTCAGCCGGAAGCTGTATCCGGAGACCGCGTTTCGACCCTTGGACAGGCTGTGCGTCGCGAAGTCGCCGCCATGAATGAAGGCATCGAACGCACTTTGGCGCGGGCCGTGGAACTGGAAACGCTCGTTCAGTCGGAAGTCAATCAGCTTGAACGCGCCTATAGCGATAATGAAGTTCGCATTCGTTCGCTCGTCAGCGACCTCGGCAACGAGCGCGAAGCCGTTGTCAGCCATGCCGAGCGTGTACGTTCTTCAATCTCTGGCGCGCATGAACAGCTCAAGGAAGAACTTTCGAGCGCTTCCAACATCATTCGCGACAATGTGCTTTCCGCTTCACAACAATTGAGCACGCTTCTCAGCGAATCCGGCGAGCGCCTGATCGGCAGCATCAATGAAAGCGGCGGCGCTATCGCCGAAGCCATCGAAACCCGCACAGGGGACATTGGCTCGCGCATCACGACTTCCGGTGAAGCTTTTGCCAACCTGCTGGATACGCGTATCGCGACACTTGATGAGCAATCCCGCACTGTATCGGACCGTCTCGCTGAAGCTCTGGACGAACGAACGACCGGCATTGCCAATCTGCTCGGCGGCGCAACGCAGTCCATGGTCAGCGAATTCGACACTCGTCTTGCCAATCTCGAAAGCACACTTTCTGAGCGTGGCCGGTCGCTCCTGTCCGAATTCGAAGCCCGCGCCCATGCTCTGGACAGCAGCACCGAGAAACTCAATGCTGCTCTTGAAACCCGTTCCCGCCAGATTAACGAAAATCTCATCGCCCGCACTCGCGAAATCGCGGAGACATTCTCCAGCGGTCGCACTTCTCTGAGCACGATGATTGATGAAACCAAGACGAAGATCGGTGAAGATCTGACGTCAATCGGTGAAAGCGTCGGCAACATTCTCGGCGAAAAAGCCAATGCCTTTGCCGGCAAGCTTGCTGAAAGCCGGGACATTCTCGCTGCGTCACTGGAAGGCGAAACCGAACGCGTTTCGGCGGTTATTCGTGGACACGCCGACACGCTTGCTGCACGCACGAGTGACATCGAAAATGCTGTTAACACCAGTGCATCGGCGCTCAATTCCGTTGCAGACAACCACGCGGCAATTCTGGAAGAACGAACCAACGCGCTCCGCCAGACCATGGAAAGCCACTCGGCGCTGCTGGATGCGAGCTTTGCAGACCACGCCCGCTCCCTGGAAGAACGTGCCACCACGCTCCATGGCATCATCGCGGGCAATCAGGCTATGCTTGCTCAGCTTATGGATGAGCGCGCCGCTGCGATGCGCGATAACTTCAACGAAAACCGTGAAGTTCTTGCGCGTACCTTCGATGAACGCGTAAATTCGCTTCAGGCACTTATTGCAGAAAATCAGGACACGCTCGCGCGTATTCTTGATGAGCGCGCAAGCAGCATGAATGCGTCCATCGGTGCCAGCCGCGACACGTTCGTCGCTGCATTGGGTGAACATATTCGTGAGGTTGAAGAGCGCACAAGCGGTCTGCACACGGTCTTGAACGATCACAACAATGCCCTTTCCGGGATTCTTGACGGTCATGAACGCACGATTGAAACCCGTGCCGCCGAAATCCGCTCGACGCTGAGCGAAAGCACGGCATCGCTGAGCCAGACGCTGCAGGATCACAGCGATATACTGGAACAGCGAACGACCAACCTGCACAATGCAATCGCGGACAGCAGTTCCGCTATCAGCCGTGCTTTCGAAGGCCAGACCGGCATCATCGAAGAACGCACGCAGACAATGGAAAAGGCGCTCACCATCGGCGTTGACAATGTCCGTCGGGCGCTGGAACAGAGCGCGGGCATCGTTGCCGGCACGCTGCGTGAGAAGATCGGTGAAGCGGCAAGCACGCTTTCTGCTGAAGCAGCCAAGGCCGGCGAAGCTCTGGACGGTTTCGGCGAAGCATTCAGCGCCCGCCTGATCGACAATCTGTCTGGCACAGAAGCTCGTCTGGGCGACCGTGCCGATGCGATTGCAGGTCGCCTCGGAGAGATCGAAAGCCGCCTCACTGGCGAGCTCGGGTCGATCGAAGCCCGCATCGCCGACACGGCCAGCAGAACAAGCGAAACGCTTGCCGGCCATAGCGAAACCTTTGCTGCGAGCGTCGCCGACAATCTGGCTGGAACGGAAAGCCGCCTCAACGAACGCGCTAACGCCATTGCGAGCGGTCTCGAAGCCATCGAAAACCGCCTCACCGGTGAGCTCAGCACGATCGAGGCTCGTATCGCAGATACGGCTTCAAAGACGAGTGAAACGCTTGCAGGTCACAGCGAATCTTTCTCGGCCAGCGTTGCCGACAATCTTGCTGGCACCGAAGCCCGCCTTGCAGAGCGCGCCGATGCGATCGCTACCCGTCTGGGCGACATCGGTTCGCGTATCACGATGGAACTCGGCTCCGTTGAGGCACGCATCGCACAGGTAACCGATACGACTGCGGTTACGCTGGAGGAACGCACCCGCGAACTTAATGCCGTTCTTGCTGCCCGTTCACAGGAAATCACCAAGATTCTCAATGACACGGCAGAACCGCTCGTACAGCGACTGGCCGATAGCGGTCGCGGGCTGGCACAACAGCTTGAAGAAGCAACCCATGCTGCGACCGACAGACTTCGTTCGGAAAATGCCGCTCTGGTCAATGCGCTCGCAAGCCGGACCGCTGAAACGATTGCCGCCGTTCAGCAGGCCAAGGCCGGTCTTTCCGATAATGTAAGCGAGCTGATCGACCGTCTTGCCGCATCGAACGGTGAACTCGGCAAGCTGATCGATGCTGCAACGCGCAATCTTACGGACATCGATGGTCGCCTTGTCGACACGACATCAAGCTTCGTCGAGAACACCAACCGCGCCGCGCAGATGTTCCAGGCTTCCACCGGTCTGATCGACGGCAATATCGGCACTTTGCGCGCCATCTCCGACAGCACCCTGTCGCAGATTGCAGACATTGCCGACCGGTTCGAAGAACACGGAAAGGTTCTCTCCTCGGCTTCCGAAATGATCAATTCGGCACAGAACGGCCTTGTCAGCACGCTTGAGGACCGCCATCAGGCACTCGACAAGCTGGCATCCGGCCTGGCGGAAAAGTCAGAAGGCGTGGAAAAGCTGATGCGGTCTTTCGAAGAGCTCGTGACCTCCGCATTCCAGCGCGCTGAAGGCCAGACCCGCTCATCTGCCGAAAAAATGCGCGAAAGCGTTTCGGAAATCGTCGAACAGGCCGCACAGAAATTCTCGGCAGCAACCGACGATATCCGTCGCACCGCAAGCGAAATCCGTAATGAGCTCAACACGACCCGTGGTGAACTGAAGCGTGGCGTGCTCGACATGCCCGCCGAAGCCAAGGAAACGACGACTGCAATGCGCAAAGCCGTGAGCGAGCAAATCAATGCGCTCAAGGAACTGGCCGAAATCGTCAATAAGTCAGGACGTCTGGTGGATGTCGGCGAAAGCCGTGCTGACCGCCAGGTTTCGCGCCCTGCACCGACCGCAGCCCGTCCGACGCCGGTTCAGGCACCGGTAGCACAGGTGGAAGTCGCAAGCCGGCAGCGTGCCTATGACGCGCCGGCAGCTCAACCTGCGCCGACTACACCTGCCCAGGCAGAAAAGCCACGTGGATGGGTGTCCGATCTTCTCGCCCGCGCATCCCGTGAGGAAGAAGAAGCAGCACAGCCAAAGGCTCAGCCGACCGCGACGCCTCGTTCGCCAAGCCATGTCGTTGAATCGCTGAACTCGCTTTCAGTGGATATTGCCCGCGCTATCGACCATGAAGCTTCGGTTGAACTGTGGGATCGCTACCGTCGCGGCGAACGGAACGTCTTCACTCGTCGTCTTTATACGCTCAAAGGTCAGCAGACCTTCGACGATATCAAACGCAAGTATCAAACGGATGGGGAATTCCGCCGCGCCGTTGACCGCTACATGGATGACTTCCAACGTCTTCTTGAGGATGTCGCCCGCAACGATCGTGACAACATGGTAACGCGGACTTACCTCACTTCAGATACCGGCAAGGTCTACACCATGCTTGCTCATGCAAGCGGTCGCCTCCGCTAAGAAACTGAAATCAAAGAAAACGCGGCCTTCGGGCCGCGTTTTTGTTTGTTGGGACTATCGGCCAGCAGCACGCTGCAGCAATCAAAAGAAAAGGGTCGGCGACTGACCACCGACCCTCTTTTGTAAATCAATTTTCCACGGGTTCAGAGCGCCGTTACCGTCCAGCTTACGATTTCGCTGGCAGTCCGCTCGAAGGCTGCGTTAAGCGCCTTCACATAGGCCGCATTTGTCGTCCCGCTGACGGGAATGGCCGTACGGAACACGCGGGTCGCACGAACTTCCCCGTTCTTATCGTTCATCAGCCTGACGGCCAATTCCACGACTGCAAGCTTTGGCGAAGCATAAGCTTGGATGCCGAACATGCGAAGATCAGTCAGGATCTGATAGTTGATCGCAAGACCATCTCCTGGCCGGCCAATCCCGCCAAACGCGCCCGTATTCTCATAAGCCTGCACCAGACGGGACTGCACGATATTTGTCAGCCTGTCACCCCATTGAGCGCCATTCAGATACTCGATGGAACCGGGTGCAGAGCTGACGACAATATTCTCACTATCGAGCGCCTTGAGTGCAGTGGGTGTCGGAACCAGCAACTGTATATTCTTGCGGCTTGGTGAAGTCACACCTGACTGGGGCGCCGAGAGATTGAACGTGTCCAGCGGCTTTGTCGTCCCGCAGCCGGCGAGGAGCAGACCCAAAGCAACCGGAACCGAAGCTGCACGGAGCAGAACACGACGTGATTTCATGTCAATAAGGCTGGCTTTGGAAATCAATGACGCGTCCTCCCGTCATACCGAGGCACATTCCCCTGACCGCCAAAAATAAGACGCTGAGGATTGCGCTCAAGATCGGTGATAGCTTGTTCTATGCGCTGAATGGAACGGCGACTGTCCACCACGACGGATTGCACATCGCGCAGCCCCTGCCCGGAGAACCGCTGAAGATTGTCCGCAATAGGTGCCAGTCGCTTGTCGAGATTGTCTGACGTCTGCCGGATCGATTCAAGCGTTGCCTTTGCTTGAGCCACCACGCCATCCTTGTCGTCGCTGGACAAAAGCTTGTCTGTCTTGGCCAGAATGGCATCAACGCGCACGGACGCGGCGTTCAGGCGAGCCATCATGTCCTTTGCGTCGGTAACGATCTGGCTGATATTCCCTGTATTCTCACCAAGTTCCTCAATGATGTCGGCATTCTTCGCCAGAGCATCGGTAAATATCTTCGTGTTATTGATCGTATCCGTGAGCGGCCCGCGGGCGTCTTTCACAAAACCTTCCAACTGTCCGAGCACAGCGTTGGCTCGCGCGGCAATATCCTGGGCGGTAGCGAGAAGATTGTTGACCGCAGAAGGATCGGCGTCGATGCGGGCAACGGTCTCACCCTTTTCGGCTTCCGTTAAGAGATTGGGTTCGTCGAGACGACCGCCCTTCAACTCGATATAGGCCAGCCCTGTCAGCCCTTGAAAACCAAGCGTGGCCGTAGTCGAACGGGTAATCGGCGTTGTCGCGTTGACCCGCGTTTTGACGATCACCATTTCCGGGTTGGTGGGATCAAGACGCAACGCCCGGACATCGCCGACCTTGATACCGTTGAACAGGACCTGACTTCCTATCGAAAGACCTGTAACGGAGCCGGGGATACGAACGTCGAGTTCCAGAGAATCGCGTGCTTCTCCGAAACGGGCAATCCAGAACACGAAAGCGAAAGCCAATAGGCTGACGATCAGCGTGAAGACACCCACCAGTACGTAATTGGCTTTAGTTTCCATATTTTATCCAGTCTGCAAGCGGCTGCCAGGCCGCCGTCTCGTTGGCGCCGACGGATCGATCTGGCGCGCGCGCTTGCCCCGAAAATAGGATTTAACCCACGGATCGTCCACCGTCAGCATGTCTTCAATAGTGCCACTGACGAGCACTTTCTTGCCTCCAAGAACAGCGATCCGATCGCAAATTGCAAAAAGACTGTCGAGATCATGAGTAACCATATAGACGGTCAAACCCATCGTATCCCGCAGATTGGCTATCAGGTCATCGAACTCGGCTGCTCCAATAGGATCCAGTCCCGACGTTGGCTCATCAAGAAAGAGAATGTCGGGGTCCAAAGCCAGCGCACGGGCCAGCGCAGCGCGCTTGATCATGCCACCGGAAAGTTCGGACGGAAATTTTTCTGCCGTGTCTGGCTTCAGGCCGACGAGATCAATTTTCAGTCGCGCCAGCTCGTCCATCAATTTCGGCGAAAGATCGAGATATTCGCGCATCGGAACCTGAATATTTTCAAGAACATTCAGCGCGGAAAACAACGCTCCGTGCTGGAACAGAACGCCCATACGCATATCGATGGACATCTTTTCCAGCTCGTTCAACTGATCAATATTGCGACCCAGAATCTCAATTTGACCAGACTGCTTTTTATTGAGACCCAGAATGGTCCGCATCAGCACGGATTTGCCCGAGCCGGATGGGCCGATAAACCCCAGCACTTCTCCCTGGTAAATCTCGAGGGACAACTTATCGAGCACCGTTTGACGCCCGAACGAAACCGTCACGTCGCGCACCGAGATCATCGGCACGGCCGTCTGGCGCTTATCTTCGTCCTGCGGTTGCGACCGATAGTCGATGCCGTTCTCCATAATCATTCTTTAACTGAGCTTGGCTTTCGACTGAACCATCGAACACGATTGAAGGGTCAATTTTTTGTGCAACTGTGTCTCAAAGAACCCATTAAAAACAAAGAACATAGGCGGTTTCTAAAAATTGATAGCCGCGTAGAACATCGCGAACAAACCATCCACGACAATAACCACGAAAATCGCCTTTACGACCGACGCCGTAACACGACGGCCCAGTGATTCCGCGCTGCCTCCGACCTTCATACCTTCTACCGAAGCGAGAATCCCGATGATCATGGCCATGAAAGGAGCCTTGATAAGACCTGCAAAATAAGTGTTCAACGCGACTGCATCATGCAGACGGCTGATAAAAGCATCAGGCGAAATATTGGAATAGAACCACGCAACACCGCCTGCCCCGATCAATGCGGCGAGATCGGAAATGATGGTGAGCAATGGCAAAACTATAACCAGCGCTACGAGACGAGGAAAAACCAGAACGCCAACCGGATTGAGACCAATAACTGTCAGAGCGTCGGTTTCCTCACGCATCTTCATGGAGCCGATTTCGGCTGTAATGGCGCTTCCCGAGCGCCCGGCGATCATGATCGCAGTGAGAAGTACGCCAAGCTCACGCAATACCAGAATACCGACCAGATCGACGACAAAGATTTCCGCACCGAAATAACGCAATTGAAATGCGCCCTGTTGAGCAATGATTGCACCAACAATCGTTGACATCAGGATGATGATAGGAATGGCGCCCACGCCCATGCGGTCCATCTGCGTGACAATCGCGGCGAAGGGAATGCCGCTACCGCGTCCATACTTCAACTGGGCTCCGCGGATGGTAGCACCAAGAATGTGCATCGCCATCTTGAAGTCGCTACCCACAGAGACAACGCCGCCCCCAAGCGCGGCCAGAAACGAAATCAAAAAGAACGGCTTTTTCTGACGCGGGATATCCAGGGTACGCTCGACGGCCTGCCCTACTTCCTCCATCAGAGGAAGCCAGGATTGACGCACTCCTTCCAGCTGCACTTCCACTTTCTGCGCGACAAGGCGCTGCCGCAGGCGTTCAATCAGCCAGGCCCCCGCCGTATCGAGACTGGACACACCAGAAATGTCGATGACTGTTGCCTCTCCCCGACCCGCCTTCTCAATGCCACGCATCTTATCATCGACAAGATTGACGCTCTGAGATACCCAGCGACCGTTCATCCGTATATGGCGCACGCCGTCGTGCTCCACGAGATCAATCTTCGGCGCAGAATTGTCGGTAGCTATTGCTTTGTCGGCAGTGTCGGTCAACATGGCCTACCTCATATACGAGTCGCTGAACGACCGAAATACTGCGTCCCAGAGGGCATCTCTATGCACAATACCTTGAATATCACTGTAGAACGCTATCCTATCGCCGGAAAATTCACAATCTCCAGAGGCTCCAAGACAGAGGCTGCCGTTGTTGTGTGTGCGATCAGCAACGGTTCTCATCAAGGACGCGGCGAATGCGTTCCTTATGCGCGTTATAGCGAGAGCATCGAAAGCGTTAGCACGCAGATTGAGGCCGCCCGCTCAGCTATCGAAAATGGCGCCACGCGACAGGATATCCAAACGTTAATGCCTGCTGGTGCTGCCCGCAATGCAGTCGATTGCGCCTTGTGGGACCTCGAAGCAAAGCAATCAGGCAAGAGTGTCGCCGATATACTCGGTACCTTACCCCGGCCACTTGAAACGGCAATCACCGTTTCGCTCGGCACACCTTCCGAAATGGCGGAATCGGCCGCGAAAGTCGCTCACTATCCCCTTATCAAGGTGAAAATGGGTGGGGAAAGCGATATCGAAAAAATCCGCGCCGTCACTGGTGCTGCTCCTAACAGCCGCATCATCATCGATGCGAACGAGGGATGGACGGCGGACAATATTGCCGAAAACATGCGCGCCGCCGCCGACGCAGGCGTTATTCTCATCGAACAACCATTGCCGGCCAACAACGATCACATTCTCAGCGAAATCGATCGCCCCGTCATTATCTGTGCTGATGAAAGCGTTCATACATCGGTTGGCCTTGAGGAATTGGCCCAGCGCTACGACGCCGTGAACATCAAACTCGATAAAGCGGGTGGACTGACCGAGGGGCTCATCATGCGGGACAAGGCAACCGAACTGGGACTTCAGATCATGGTTGGCTGCATGGTCGGCACGTCGCTCGGTATGGCACCTGCTGTCCTGCTCGCCCAGAAGGCCAATGTGGTCGACCTGGATGGACCGCTGCTTCTCGCCCATGACCGTAATCCCGGGCTGCGTTATGAAGGTGCTCTGGTCTATCCGCCGGAAGCTGCCGTCTGGGGCTGAGCTGCGCGTTGATAGCTCTCGCCCGCAGTCCCGTTGATAGGAGCGAGAGCACCTTCGAAAATATCGGCGCAGGCATCCCAGGTGAATTGTTTAAGCACTTGTGCAGGCTCGAACGGTTCCATTTCCAGCGCCGCCAGACAAGCCTCTCTAAGGTCTTCGGAAAGAACGCCTGCACCGGTGGCTCCGACAACGTCCCGCGACCCGGGTACCGGATAGGCTGCGACCGGCAGCCCAGATGCAATGGCTTCGAGCAAAACGAGACCGAACGTATCCGTTCGACTTGGGAAAACAAACACATCGGCTGCGGCGTATGTCTTAGCCAGAGCTTCGCCTTCTCGTTTTCCAACGAACACCGCTTCTGGAAACCGCGTTTGCAACTCATTCAGGGATGGTCCGTCTCCGACGATTAGCTTTGTGCCGGAGAGATCGAGTTCCAGAAATGCGGGCAGGTTCTTTTCCGTGGCCACTCGACCCACACAGATAAATACCGGTCGGGGCAATTCCTTCGGCACTTCGGGCCGAGGGTAGAAGAGTGTGCGATCGACACCGCGCGTCCAGAGATCCAGCTGCGTAAAACCGCGGGCCTTGAGATCTTCAAGAATGGACTGGGTCGGCACGAGCGTATGCTGAGCTGCATTGTGGAAACGCCGCAGAAAGGCGTAAGTCCATTCCGGAGGAATAGGAAAGCGTTCCCGCAGATACTCTGGAAACCGCGTGTGAAAACTTGTGGTGAACGACCACCCCATTTTCCTACAGGCACGCCGCGTCATGAATCCGAGTGGCCCTTCCGTTGCGATATGCACGTAATCTGGTTTCAGAGCCGTCAAGCGTCGTCTAAGCGCACCCGGTGTCGTCAAGGCGAGCCGGATTTCGGGATATGTCGGACAGGGAATTGATCTATAATCTAGCGGGGATATGACGGTTACGTCATAACCCCGTTCGATCATCAGATCACGACATTTGGTCAGCGTGCGCACGACACCGTTGACTTGAGGATGCCAGGCGTCGGTGACGATGACGATTTTTTTCATCTGCGGAAATTCACCAGATCACGAACGGGTCGTGGAAGTTGAATAATCCTGCCTTCGTCCTGCTCCTCACTATCGGAACTGACTGCCACTGAAGAGCGATCACGACGCTCGGTCCATTCGATGAGTTCCATCCGGCCATCGAAATGCTCGATAACAGCCGTACAGCTTTCCACCCAGTCGCCCGTATTGATGTATTCGACACCATTCATGCTTTCGATCGTAGCATGATGGATATGGCCGCAAATAACGCCGTCAACCCCGATACGTTGCGCTTCTTCCGAGACCACATTCTCGAACTGACCGATGAAATTGACCGCCTTCTTGACGCGGAATTTCGCCCACGCTGAAAACGACCAGTAGCGCATGCCAAAGAGCGAACGGACCCGGCTCATAACTGTGTTTATCCAGATTGCCGTGTCATACGCCCAATCGCCCAAATAGGCGATAAAGCGTGCATTGCGCACCACCACATCGAACTGATCACCATGTATGACCAGAAATTTGCGGCCGTCCGCCGTTTCATGGATCGCCCGGTTCATCACCTCGATGCCACCGAAATGTGTCCCCTGGAAATTTCGCAGGAATTCGTCGTGATTACCGGCAATGTAGATGATATTGGCGCCCTTGCGGCTCTTGCGAAGCAGCTTCTGGACCACATCATTGTGTTCCTGCGGCCAATGCCAGTTACGTCGCAGACGCCAACCATCGACAATATCGCCGACGAGATAGATCGTCTCGGCTTCATGGTAACGAAGAAAATCCAGAAGCAGTTCGGCCTGAGCGGCCTTGGAACCGAGATGGACGTCCGAAATAAAAAGGGTTCGGAGTTTTCTGGACTGCGGAGCGTCGGTGCTCATTTGGTTGTCCCCTTCAATGGCAACCTGATCTGAGCGCAGAGAACCCGATTCATGTCACAGAGATATGACGGCTTAATTTGAAGCGCGGAAAACAAGCTTCCGCGCCTCTTCCGCCATCCGTTTTAAGCGACGAGTTCTGCTTTGGGACCGATATAGCGCGATTGCGGACGAATGAGCTTGTTCGCGGCCATCTGTTCACGACAGTGCGCCACCCACCCCATGGTTCGTCCCATCGCGAATACACATGTAAACACGTCACGTGGGAAACCTAATTGCTCAAGCAACAGGGCGGTATAGAACTCGACATTCGTTTCAAGGGAGCGGTCCGGCTTATGGCGCCTGAGAACCGCGATGGCGGCTTTTTCCACGGCCTCAGCCAATTCAACGCGGGGTTTTCCACGCTGATGCTCAAGCGCTTCAACGTTCTTCAAGGCAGTTTTCAAGGCGTCGGCGCGTGGATCGCGGACGCGATAAATTCGATGACCGAATCCCATCAGCCTTTCTCCGTCGGCAACAGCGGATTCCAGCCACCTTTCCGCGTTGTCGGGTCTGCCTATTGCGTCCAACATATCGAGAACGGGCCCAGGCGCCCCACCATGCAACGGCCCTTTCAATGCGCTGATGGCAGCTAGCAGAGAAGAGGTCAATCCCGCCCGCGTCGATGCCACGACACGCGCGGCGAACGTCGAGGCATTCAATCCGTGGTCCGAAACCGCTATAAGATAGGTGTTCAGCCCGGCAACTTCGGCTTCGGCAGGCATAGCCGCGTTCGTCATACGAAGGATGTCCGCGCTATGCGGAAGCGTCGGATCAGGACGAATTGGGAGCCGCCCCTTTTGAGCTCGGAGAATGGCTGCCGTGAAGACTGCTGGCGCCGCCATCAAATGCAGTGCCGCCGTCAGGTCATCATCGTCGGGAATACGGGCCATCAATGCGCGAAGCGCCTCTATGGGAGCCATTTCCATCAAGCTGCTATCAAGCGCATCCGTATGATGAAATACCTGCACACGCGCCTCGCCGAGCGCTTCTTGAAGCTCGGCCCCTTTGGGAAGGTCGTTGAAAAAGCCTTCCCACAGAAGTTCTATTCCATCTTCGACGCTGCTGTGCGGAACCAGATCATCCAGTGACCGACCGCGAATAACCAGCCTGCCTGCCAGCCCATCGACGTCAGACAACACAGTTTCGGCAGCAATCACATCCTCAAGTCCGCTATTCATGATCATTCTCCTTGTTTGCCTTTCGACATTGAAACCAAGTATAGTTGACGTCAATCTTGATGAAATCGATCAATGTAGGGAGCAATAATGGACTGGCTGACAACGGAAGAAGCACTCGCCGTTCTTCAGACGAAGCCACAGACTCTTTATGCCAATGTGAGTCGGGGCCGCATTCGTTCCAAACCGTTGCCCAACGATCCCAGACGCAGCCTTTATAGATCGGAGGACGTTCATCGACTGGCTGACAGACGCCCCGGTCGTAAACGAGATAGCGCTGTAGCCGCCGATACTATTCGTTGGGGGCTTCCGATCATGCGTTCGGGCATCTCGACCATTATCGATGGCCGCCTGCTCTATCGCGATTGCGACGCGGTTGAGCTGTCCGAAACAGCAATGTTGGAAGAAGCGGCCGCTTTGCTATGGCACGTAAATTTCGACATTACGGCCAGCAGCGACGATAAGACAAAATTGGAAAGTCATCAGCCGCACTCAGCGCCGCTGGAACGGCTGTTTACTGCCTTTGCCGTTCGGGCAGCGAACGATCTGCCCAGTTCGGGAAGATCCCCGACAATCCTGCAGCAAGAGGCTTTTGGTCTGCTACAGTTGTTCCACAATACCGTTCTTGACGTTTCTTCGTCCAATGTACCGTTACATGAACGCATTGCATCGGCCTGGCAAAAGCCACAGGCTAGCGACGTGATCCGGCGTGTTCTGGTGCTTCTGGCCGATCACGAACTCAACGCATCGGCATTCGCTACCCGCGTTGCGGCGTCGACAGGCGCGCCGCTTTCAGCAGCAATTCTCGCCGGATTATCAACATTGATAGGTCCCCGGCATGGACGTGCCGCAACTGCTGCGACTGCAATTGTTGCGCAGGCCCGGCAACTAGGTGCCGAAGCCGCCATCAAGGACCAGCTCAGGCAAGGCGCTCAATTTCACTTGTTCGGTCACCCGCTTTACCGCGAAACGGGTGATATTCGCGCTTCGGCCCTGCTGGAACATCTGGACCTGCCCGCCCCTTACCGCGATTTGGAGCGAAGTGCTGCAGACATCCTTGGTGAGAAACCGAACATCGATTTCGCACTCGCTGCAATGACGGAAATCTATGAGCTGCCTTCAGATGCGCCACTGTTCCTGTTTGCGCTTGCGCGTATCGCAGGTTGGCTGGCGCATGCGCTCGAACAGGTGGCTAGTGGGTCTTTGATACGGCCAAGAGCAGAGTTTACATCTCTGCTTGAATAGCGAAACTCACCAAATTTTGTTTCCGGTTGGTGCAGTTTCTACCCTAAAAGGTGGACATATGTCGCGGTGAACCAAAATCCGGTTGATCAGACTGCGTCGTTGGTGGCATGTCTTGAGAACTGAACGAAATGCGAGGATCAAGCCGTGGAGTTGGGCCTGAAAGGTCGAAAAGCAATTGTGTGTGCTTCCAGCAAGGGGCTTGGACGAGCCTGTGCAGAGGCACTCGCCGAGGCCGGATGCGATCTGGTTCTCAACGGACGAAATGAAGAAACCCTCGCGGAAGCAGCAGAGGCAATTCGGCAGACATTTGGCGTGAAGGTTGACGCCGTCGCTGCAGACGTATCCACCGCTGACGGGCAGGCTGAACTGCTTTCCGCCTGTCCTGCGCCGGACATTCTGGTAAACAATAACGGAGGGCCGGCCTTCAAGGATTTCCGCCTTCTCGATCGCGAAGCGATCCTTCATGGCGTGACGCAGAATATGGTTACGCCGATAGAGTTGATCAAAGCCGTGATTGACGGAATGGTCGAGCGCCGGTTCGGCCGTATCGTCAACATCACATCAACGTCTGTATATGCGCCCATTCCCGGCCTTGATCTTTCCTCTGGAGCGCGCGCCGGTCTGACGGCTTTTCTTGCAGGCGTTGCTCGCACCGTCGCGGCCTCCAACGTCACGATCAACAACATCCTTCCCGGTGCCTTCGACACAGATCGGCTTCGTAGCGGCTTCGCGTTCACTGCCCAGAAGAACGGCACAACGCCCGAGGCGGAGGCTGCGAAGCGAGCAAAGGCAATTCCCGCCGGGCGAATTGGCCAGCCGAAGGAGTTTGGTCAGGCCTGCGCCTTCCTTTGCTCGGAACATTCCGGGTTCATTACCGGGCAGAATCTCATTATCGATGGCGGCGCGTATCAGAGTGCCTTTTAACAGCACCAAACGATAAGATCTGCAAATTTGGAAAAACTCATTCTCGAAAACGGGCCTACTGAGATTTGAGCCGATAGCCTAAGAACAATAATGGCCCAGCGTGCGGAACTTGTGTGCGAAAGCTGCGTGCGGAAACGGGATGTTACCGTAGCATCCACGTGCGAACAGGCTTTTGCCCTGCACAAAAGATTTTGGAAAGCGATGCGACCATGACCAAGAAAACACCTTCCACTTCCCGTTCGGATTTCGATGAAGCAGCGTTGTTTTTTCACCGTTATCCGAAGCCCGGAAAGCTGGAAATTCAGGCGACAAAGCCCCTTGGCAACCAGCGAGATCTGGCGCTCGCCTATTCGCCCGGCGTAGCCGCCCCCTGCCTCGCGATCCACGAAGATCCCGCAACCGCCGCCGAATACACGGCTCGAGGTAATCTCGTTGCCGTCGTATCGAACGGAACCGCGGTTCTCGGCCTCGGCAATATTGGCGCACTTGCTTCCAAACCGGTTATGGAAGGCAAGGCCGTCCTTTTTAAGAAATTCGCCGATATAGACGTTTTTGACATTGAAATTGATGCGCATGAAATCGATCGCATCGTCGATGTTGTGGCTGCTCTGGAGCCGACTTTCGGCGGCATCAATCTTGAAGATATCAAGGCACCTGAGTGCTTCGAAGTTGAAGAACAGCTTCGTGAAAAAATGAACATCCCTGTCTTCCATGACGACCAGCACGGCACGGCGATTATCGTTGCTTCCGCTGTGCTGAACGGTCTGGAACTCGCAGGCAAGAAAATCAGCGACGCCAAGATTGTTACATCCGGCGCAGGCGCAGCAGCTCTTGCCTGTCTTAATCTCCTAGTCAATCTCGGGGCGAAACGCGAAAACATCTGGGTCTGCGATCTCGAAGGTGTCGTCTACGAAGGCCGCAACACGCTGATGGATCGCTGGAAGGAAGTTTACGCCCAAAAGACCGACGCGCGTGTTCTGGCGGACGTTATCGGCGGAGCCGATGTATTCCTCGGCCTTTCGGCCGCTGGCGTGCTGAAGCCCGAACTTCTCAAGCAGATGGCCGAAAAGCCTCTCATCATGGCACTCGCCAACCCGAAGCCGGAAATTATGCCGGAAGAGGCCCGTGCTGCCCGCGCCGATGCCATGATCTGCACCGGTCGCTCTGATTATCCCAACCAGGTCAACAATGTTCTCTGCTTCCCTTATATCTTCCGTGGCGCGCTCGATGTGGGTGCCACTGCGATCAACGAAGAGATGAAGCTGGCGGCGGTTCGCGCGATTGCCGCGCTCGCCCGCGAAGAGCCTTCCGATGTCGCCGCACGCGCATATTCGGGCGATACACCGACTTTCGGACCGGACTACATCATTCCGTCGCCATTCGATCAGCGCCTGATTCTGCGCATCGCGCCAGCTGTGGCCAAGGCCGCGATGGAGACCGGTGTGGCAACGCGTCCGATCGAGGATATGGAAGCCTATCTCGACCGCCTCAATCGCTTCGTCTTCCGGTCTGGCCTCATCATGAAACCGGTCTTTGCTGCCGCACGTGCGCAGGAGAAGCCAAAGCGCGTCATTTATGCCGATGGTGAAGATGAACGCGTGTTGCGTGCGGCCCAGGTCGTGATCGAAGAGCGCGTTGCTGCCCCGATTCTCGTCGGGCGCCCGCAAGTTATCGAAACGCGCCTGCGTCGCTATGGCCTGAAGATCCGACCGGGAACGGATTTCGAACTCATCAATCCCGAAGACGACCCACGTTATCGCGACTATGTCGACCTCTATCTGTCCTATACCGGTAGACAGGGCGTCACACCGGAAGCAGCACGCACCATCGTGCGCACGAATTCAACTGCGATCGCTGCTCTGGCAGTAATGCGCGACGAAGCCGATGCCATGATATGCGGTCTTGAGGGACGTTTTGAGCGACATCTCCGCGTGGTGCGCCAGATCATTGGCAAGGTTCCGGGCATCCGCGATTATTCTGCTTTGAGCCTGCTCATCTCGCAGCGAGGCGCCCTCTTCCTCACGGACACTTATGTCAACGTTGAGCCGAGCGCAAACGAAGTCGCCGAAATGGCAATTCTTGCGGCAAAGGAGATCAGCCGCTTTGGTATTGAGCCAAAGGCTGCACTGGTGTCGCATTCGAATTTTGGATCGAAAGAATCCGCCAGCGCAGAAAAAATGCGCGAAGCAGCTGCAATTCTCGCTGAAAAAGCACCGGAACTCGAGTCGGACGGCGAAATGCATGGCGATTCTGCTCTCTCGCAGGCCCTGCGTGATCGCGTCTTCCCCAATTCGCGCCTGAAAGGTGAAGCCAATCTCCTCGTCTTCCCGAACCTCGACGCAGCAAACATCACCCTGAACGTGGTCAAGATGGTTACAGACGCCCTGCACGTGGGACCGATTTTGCTCGGCGCAGCCCGTCCGGCACACATTCTGACGCCATCCGTCACCTCGCGTGGCGTCGTCAACATGACTGCCTTGGCAGTTGTCGAAGCCTTGCAGAAATCAGGTGAAACTCTCCGCAGGAAGAAATAATTAACAGGCGCTAAGTTAGTTATAGTTAATAAACGTAATAATAACGGCGAGTATATTTGATTGTACTCGCCGTTAATATTTAATTTACTATATTCTACAAGCATGACTTCACCCTTGTCATTTCCGAGGTTGTCATGTCTATTATTTCAATACGTTCTAATAGAAAATCGCTTTACTCGGTGCTTTTGGTATTTTGCGGAGGATTGGCGGGTTGCACCACCATACCTCCCGAAGAACTGTGTACGCCCACCCAACAAAAGCAGCTCAACAAGCAACTTCTTGCGACCCAGTCCATTGCCGATCAGAAGGAAGCTGAGCTTGCCCGCTTAAAAAAGGCCGCAGTTCACCAGCATTGCGTGGGGAGTTTGTTCACCCCGGCTGCCAAATCAGCGCAATGCACCCAATTGTTGGCGAAAACGGACCGACTGACAACGGAAACACAAACATTACGCGAGCGCATCTATGAACTGAACATGGCGCTCGCCGGACGGCCATCACCGTCCAAGCAGGTCAAGTCATGCAAGGCCACTTGGGTGGTCCCACCTAAGAAATTTCAATCAAAAACTGGTCATGCACCGCACCGCAGGTCCAAGCCCGTAGCCAAGCCGAGGACTCAAATGACCAGCACGATTGCGTTGCCGGTTTATGAAATTCCCGCTCCTGCTAAAGTCGAAAAGCTGGACTACAGCCCCTCGAAGGTGCAGACCTCGAATTTACCTACTTATATCGCTCCAGTCCAGACAACTCCGACTGGCGAACACCCTTATGTGGCAAACACGAAAGTCAGGGTCGTCGGGCCAGAGTTCTTTCAGGACCAATCAACACTAGCAAGTCAGCCAACTCCGGTCCTTGCGCCCGCCCCGTGAGCGCTAACCGCAAGGGCATGAAGAGATTTTTGCCCTTGCGTCCTGTTGCAGCCTTCACTGCTTCGGTCCAGGTTTTCCAGGTTTGATGGTCCCAGGGCGCAGGCGGTAGAAGGGCAAAAGCCTCCTTCAGAAAAGTGCGATCCTCTTCCGGGAAGTCCGGCACTTCTGTTAAGTCGCCATCAACAATAGACCACCAATGCGCGGTATCCTTGAAACGGTCGAGATTTCCCCGCACTGCCAGCCAGAAGGGTTCAGCCTTCGTGCCGGAAATACCCATGTCCGCCAGACGTGGCTGGGCTTCTGAAAACGGCATGTCGTGCAGAAGGGCGCGATTGAGCGTATCCAGCTCCGCAGGATCAAACTTTGCCGATGACTTTGATATGGATGCCAGATCGAAACGTTCGGCCAGGCTTTCCATACTGGGCGCAGCCGATACACTTTCCGATGTACCAATCAGAATCGCCAGCGAGGCGACAGCCATGGGCTCGAAGCCAGCTTCGCGCAGTGATCCGACAGACAGAGCGCCGGTCCGCTTTGAAAGCCCCTCGCCCGAAATCGTCGTCAGCAGATTATGGTGCCCAAAAACCGGCGCCCTAGCTCCGAGAGCCTCGAAAATAGCAATCTGCACACCCGTATTGGTCACATGGTCGTCGCCTCGAATGATGTGAGTAACACCGAGATCAATATCATCGACCACAGATGGCAGCGTGTAGAGATAGGTGCCATCCTCCCGCACCAGCACCGGATCGGACATGGAGGCCAGATCCACAGTCTGCGGCCCGCGGACCAGATCGTCCCAATGCACCTCGGTACGCTTGGTAGTAAACGGATCGGTATCGAAATTAGGCAGCAGGAAACGCCAATGCGGCTTGCGCCCCTCTGCCTCGAAAGCTGCTTTCTCTTCGTCAGTGAGCTTCAAGCCTTCGCGGCCGTATACGGGCGGCAAGCGACGTGCGAGGCGCAACTTACGACGACGCTCCAGTTCATCCGCCGTCTCATAGCAGGCATAAAGCAGGCCAGCCTGCCTGAGCTTTTCGACCGCCTTGCCATAAACATCGAAACGTTTCGACTGATATTCCACGCGATCAGGTTTGACCCCCAGCCAATCGAGATCGACTGCAATTGCCTGTGCATACTCCTCTCTGGAGCGTTCAACATCAGTGTCGTCATAGCGCAGAATGAACTTACCGCCGTTTTTCTGTGCGAAAAGCCAGTTTGAAAGCGCTGTGCGCGTGTTGCCAATATGAATATAGCCCGTCGGTGACGGAGCAAAACGAACAATCACAGTCATTTTATTGTCTTTCAACGGTCGCGGAAGCGGTTCGTTATAGGGTATCGGCGATCGCGCCCGAAATTCTTCTTGGTAATTTTGACACCGGGTGCCGATTGCCGGCGCTTGTACTCAGCGAGATAGAGCAAATGTTCGATCCGTTGGACGGTTTCGAGCGGATGGCCCCGAGCGGCAATCTCGGTATTGCTCATTTCGTTTTCGACAAGGCATTCAAGAATATCGTCCAGAACCGGATAAGGCGGCAAACTGTCCTGGTCCGTCTGGTTCTCGCGCAGTTCAGCGGAGGGTGCCTTGGAAATGATATTCTGCGGGATCACCTCTCCTGACGGTCCTAGCGCGCCGCTCGGTACATGGCTGTTACGCCATTCCGACATCGCATAAACCTGCATTTTGTAGACGTCCTTGATCGGATTGAATCCGCCGTTCATGTCGCCATAAAGCGTAGCATAGCCGACCGACATTTCGGACTTGTTGCCGGTGGTAACGACCATCGAACCAAACTTGTTCGAAACCGCCATCAAAATGGTCCCGCGTGCGCGGCTCTGCAGATTCTCTTCCGTGACGCCGCTCTCGGTTCCCTCGAATAACGGATGCAGTGCTTCGAGAAAGCCTTCTACCGGCGCAGAGATGGGAACAACGTCGTATCTGACGCCGAGCGCCTTTGCACAATCGGCAGCGTCTTTCAGAGATTCGTCAGACGTATAACGGTAAGGCAGCATAATGCACCGCACACGATCTTTGCCCAAGGCGTCTACGCCCAGTGCCGCGCAGATTGCCGAGTCGATTCCACCCGAAAGTCCAAGCACGACATCCTTGAAACCGTTCTTGTTCACATAATCCCGCAAACCGAGCATGCAGGCGGAATAATCAGCTTCGAGCCCTTCTGGAAGAGTAGCTTTCTCTCCTTTTTCACAACGCCAGCCATCATTTTCCCTGTGCCATACGGTGAGTGCGATCTGCTCCACAAACTGCGGCATTTGCAAACAGAGCGACCGGTCGGCATTGAAGACGAACGATCCGCCATCGAATACCAACTCATCCTGCCCGCCGACCTGGTTTACATATACCATCGGTAATTCGGTTTCGATCACCTGCTCCATCACCACCTGATGACGCCGATCCATCTTGGCGCGATGGTAGGGCGATCCATTGGGAACGAGCAGAATTTCTGCACCGCTCTCAGCCAGTGTTTCCGCTACACCAAGCTCACCCCAAATGTCTTCGCAGATGGGAATCCCGATACGAACGCCGCGAAAATTGACCGGTCCCGGCATTGGGCCAGCCTGAAACACGCGCTTCTCGTCAAACTCACCATAATTTGGCAAATCGACTTTGAACCGTTCTGCGATAACCTCGCCGCCATCCAGAACTGCAATGGAATTATGCAAACCACTTTCACGGCTGAGCGGTGTCCCGATGATAACCCCTGGCCCGCCGTCGGCCGTGTCGTTCGCCAATTCGCGCACCGCTTTTTCGCACGCAGCAAGAAAGGACGGTTTCAGAACCAGATCTTCCGGCGGATAGCCCGAGATAAACAATTCCGTAAACAGAATGAGATCGGCTTTCATTCTGGCTGCCTCGGCGCGAGCAGCGCGTGCCTTGGTCAGGTTTCCGGCGATATCGCCCATGATGGGGTTAAGCTGTGCAACGGCAATACGGAGCATGGCAAGATTCTCGTAAGAGGCTAACATGCTCAAGCTTTAACGCGCTTGGGCAAGCAAATGCAACGGATGCAATCAATCGACCGCTTTGTTTGTCAGGCCAGATATGTATTGACGAGGATATAGCCCCAGACCGCGACGACGAACACGATGGAAATCAGGACGGCGAGTGAGCCGCAGTCCTTTGCGATCTGAATTTCCTTGTGAAAATCCCGCGAGACAGCATCACACGTCGCCTCGATACCGGTGTTCAGAACTTCCACGAGGATAAGGAACAGGATCGAGCCGGTCATGAAGAGGAAATTGAGCCAGGTCGGTGCAAGAATGAACGCGACCGGCAGGGATAGAAGAAACAGCACCAATTCCTGTTGGACGGCTTTTTCATGCCCTGCGAGATACTTCAATGCCCGCATGGAATTAAGAAAAGCCAGAAAAATGCGCTGCATAAACAATACCCCAAAACAGATTGGTCACGGCAATCAATAGGCGAGTTTTCTCGAAAAGCAACAGGGCGGAGATCGAAACCTCCGCCCTGTAAGCTCTATAACACCCTAAACAGATCAGGCGCTCGCGACCTGCTTGTCAACGCCAGCATCACGCTCCTTCTTCAGCAATTCAGCCAACAGAAACGCCAGTTCCAGCGCCTGATCGGCATTGAGACGCGGATCGCAATGCGTGTGGTAACGATCATGCAGATCCTCTGCAGAGATCGCACGCGCACCGCCTGTGCATTCCGTTACATTCTTGCCGGTCATTTCGACGTGGATGCCACCAGGATGCGTACCTTCGGCGCGATGAATAGCGAAGAAGGATTCGACTTCCTTGAGGATACGGTCGAACGGGCGCGTCTTGTAGCCACCGGCCGTAATCGTGTTGCCATGCATCGGATCGCATGACCATACGACCTTCCGGCCTTCTTTCTCGACAGCCCGAATGAGCTGCGGCAGGTGATCGCCAACCTTGTCATAGCCAAAGCGTGCAATCAGCGTCAGGCGCCCTGCTTCGTTTTCCGGGTTCAGAAGATCGATCAGACGGATGAGGTCATCCGGCTGCAAGGATGGACCGCACTTGAGACCTAGCGGATTCTTGATGCCGCGGCAGTATTCAATATGCGCATGGTCAGCTTGGCGGGTGCGGTCACCGATCCAGATCATATGGCCCGACGTGCCGTACCAGTCGCCGGAAGTCGAGTCTACGCGGGTCAGCGCTTCTTCATATCCCAGAAGCAGCGCCTCATGGCTGGTGTAGAAATCGGTTTCACGCAGCGAATGATTGCTGTCAGCCGTAATCCCGATTGCACGCATGAAGTTCATGGTTTCGGAAATACGTTGCGCCAAGGCTGCATAGCGTTCTGCCTGCGGGCTCTTGCCGACAAAGCCGAGCATCCACTGGTGAACGTTTTCCAGATTTGCGTAACCGCCCTGAGCGAAAGCGCGCAGAAGATTGAGCGTTGCCGCCGACTGGCGATATGCCATGTCCTGACGCTGGGGATCGGGCGTTCGCGAGGCCGCATCAAATTCGATACCGTTGATGATGTCGCCGCGGTAGGACGGCAGTTCCACACCATTCAGCGTTTCCATGTCGGACGAGCGCGGCTTGGCGAACTGACCGGCGATACGGCCAACCTTCACGACAGGCTTCGATGCGCCGAATGTAAGCACGACGGCCATCTGAAGGAATACACGGAAAAAGTCGCGAATATTGTCTGCGCCATGTTCCGCGAAGCTTTCGGCGCAATCGCCGCCCTGAAGCAGAAATGCCTTGCCTTCCGCAACCTCAGCCAACTGCTGCTTAAGCTTGCGCGCTTCACCTGCAAAAACCAGCGGCGGATAGGTACGAAGACGGGCCTCAACGTCGTTCAGAGCTTGTGCGTCCGGATAAAACGGCACTTGCTTGATCGGTTTGTTTCTCCAGGAATGCGGGGTCCAGTTCTTCGTCATTTGAGCACCTGTTTGCTTCTATCCGCTCGATTTCTCTCGGATTGTATCCTCCTTGCACGAAAGCCGGAATCCCTTAACGGACAGCCCCATCTGACAAAGATGACAGCATGCCCCGGAAAACCGGCGTGCGTGATCGCGCTGATATAATGCAGGCTGAAACTTTATGCCAGCAATATTCGTTAACCGAAGAAACCGGCTACGAAAGATTTATCCGTCGACTTTCTCACCATTCACGACGCGATAGGTCGGTTTGTACATCGTAACCAGTTCCTCGGCCGCAGTTGGATGAACCGCCATCGTGCGATCGAAGTCATCTTTTGTCGCGCCAGCCTTCAAGGAGATACCCAGAAGCTGGGCCATTTCACCGGCATCTGGCCCCATGATATGGGCGCCGATCACACGGCGGCTTGCTGCGTCCACGATGAGCTTCATCAGCATTTTCTCATTGCGACCGGAAAGCGTGTTCTTCATCGGGCGGAACAGAGCTCTGTAAACCTCGAGTTCCGGATACTTCTTCGCAGCTTCATCTTCCGGCAAGCCAACAGTGCCGATTTCTGGCTGCGAGAACACGGCAGTCGCGATTAACTCATGATCTGGCTTCGTCGGATTGTCCTTGAAAGCGGTTTCTAGGAAGCACATGGCTTCATGGATTGCCACGGGCGTCAGTTGAACGCGGTTCGTGACATCTCCCACCGCCCAGATATTCGCTACATTGGTGCACGAATAATCATCCACCGGGATGGCGCCGAGTTCGTCGGTCTTCACGCCAGCTTTCTCCAACCCCAGACCAGTCGTGTTGGCCCTCCGCCCGATAGCCATCATTGCCTGGCCGACTTCCAATGTTTCGCCATTGTTGAGCGAAATTTTCAGTTTGCCGTCGGACTGCTTCTCGATTTTCTCGAAAACTGCTTCACAAACGATGCGGATACCCTTCGCTTCCATCGTTTCGTGCAAAAGATGCCGCAGGTCCGGATCGAAACGGGAGAGAATCTCCTTTCCCCGGTAGACCAGAGTCGTCTCGACGCCAAGCCCGTGGAATATGTTCGCAAACTCGACCGCGATATATCCGCCGCCCGCAATGGCGATCGCTTTCGGTAGTTCAGCGAGATGAAACGCCTCGTTGGAGCTGATGCAATACTCATGCCCTTGCATGGTTTCCGGCATCGTAGGATGGCCGCCCGTGGCGATCAGTATTTGATCGGCCGTGACGCGGCGACCGTCAGACTTCAGCTCGATAGTATGTTCATCGACTAATTCGGCGCGGCTGGCGAAAATCTCGACTTCCGAATTCTGAAGCCCCTTGGTGTACAGCCCCTCAAGCCGGGCAATTTCGTTGTCCTTGGCAGCGATCAGCTTTTCCCAATCGAATGCCGACGAACCAACATTCCAACCGTATCCGGCAGCATCCTCGAAATGTTCGGGAAACTGCGAAGCATAGACGAAGAGCTTCTTCGGCACACAACCGCGGATAACGCAGGTTCCACCCAAGCGGTATTCTTCTGCAAGACCGACTTTCTTACCCATCGCGCCGGCAAGACGTGCGGCACGGACCCCGCCGGATCCGCCGCCGATAACAAAAAGATCATAGTCGAAGCCGGACATGGGATTCTCCAATAAAATATTAGGTTGACCGATATGTAGGCAAAATAAAAAGCCCGGCCAAGTGACCGGGCTTTCAAATTGCACGTTACCGCTGATTACTGCTGCGCTGGCTGTGCCGGTGCAGCAGCAGCACCAGCCTGCGCGGCCAGAACTTCAGCCACGCTGGTTGCCAGATCGCGAGCAATGCCATTCTGCCAGATGTTGGCAGCCTTAACGACTTCACGCGTTACAATCGGGCCTTCCGACAAAAGCTTCTTGCCAGCAGACGAGGTATAGAACGCTGCGATAGCCTTCAGTTCGTCTTCCGAAAAAGCCTTCGCGTAAGCGCGAGCGGACTCGGTTTCAAGATCTGCGCGGCGGGAAGCAAGAGCCAAAGCCTTGTCATCGACCGTCTTGGTAATGAGGGCTTCCAGATTCGGGTCCTTCTGGATCAGCTCGCCCTTCAGGGAGCGCGCCGCATTCGGCAGAATTTCGTCGAACTGCTCGGTAGCATTAATTGCAGAAATAGCAGCGCGGGCAGCTTCCAGATGAGCTTCAGTGATTTCCTGTGCCGATGCTGCGTGAATGCCCGACATCAGTACGAGCGCGGAAAACGGTGCAATCAGACGGCGAAAGCCAGTTGCCGGGATCATAAGGTCAGTACTCCGTTCAATCAGTTCAAGACCGGTTCATGGTGCGGATGCCGTCGTTGCCGGCAATCACTGCCGCACGCGCCAGTCCGATGAAAAGTCCGTGCTCGACAACGCCTGGAATTGCGAAGAGAGCGTCAGATAGTGTCTTTGGATCGGGAATGCGGCCAAAAGATGCATCCACGATATAATGCCCACCATCTGTTACGAAGGGTGAGCCATCTTTTAAACGCAGTGCCAGTGGGCCTGCAAGACCACACTTTGCAGCTGCTTCTTCGATAGCGCGCATGGTTGCGCCGAGACCGAAGCGGTTGACTTCTACTGGCAGAGGAAAACGTCCGAGCGTCTCGACCACCTTGGAGCTGTCGGCGATGACGATCATCGCATCAGAGGCGGCAGCAACGATCTTTTCGCGAAGAAGCGCCCCACCGCCGCCCTTGATGAGCGAGAGGTGGGTATCGACTTCGTCCGCACCATCAATCGTGAGATCGAGATGAGGCGTTTCGTCAAGCGTTGTAAGCGGAACTCCGAGTTCCTCGCAAAGCTTGGCGGTACGCTCGGAAGTAGGAACGCCAACGATCTTGAAGCCGCCACTTACCTTTTCAGCAAGCAGTCGCACAAATTCCTCGGCAGTTGAACCGGTACCGATTCCCAGACGCATTCCGTCCTTGACGTGTGTGAGTGCTTCCGCGGCGGCTGCAATTTTTAACTTGCGAGCTTCATCCATACCCAAGTTCCCCGAAATCCCAGCGGATTCTCATTGTCATCCGGTTCGCCTCTAGCATGCGGGCGCGGCGCAACAAAGCTTCTATTCGAACTATGACGCAGAATTTCGGATTTTAAGCAAATCTGATCGCGAGGTTGAGCCGAGGACGACAATCAGATAGGAGTTCTTTATTCCCTATTTTCACATATGAGAAGCTAATGTCTGCTGCTAATCCCAAGCCCATCATCGTTTTCGATCTCGACGGAACCCTCGTCGATACAGCACCAGACCTTCTCGATAGCCTCAATCACTGCCTGGCAATATCCGGACTGAAAACAGCAGACCGTGAATCGTTGCGGAGATTCGTGGGACAAGGCGGGCGCGTCATGATCGAACGCGCGTTTGCCGCGCAGCAGAAACAGGCAGATGAAGCACAACTCGACAATCTCGTGGAAGAATTTCGCGAGCATTACGCGAATAATATGCCAGGGCATTCCACATTCTTTCCAGGCGTTCTGGATGCAATGGACCGCTTCTCGGCGAGCGGTTACGAGCTGGCAGTTTGCACGAACAAGTTCGAGGCCTTGTCGGTAAAACTTTTGACCTCGATGGGCGAGGCCGCGCGATTTGCAGCGATCTGCGGGGCAGATACCTTCGCTTATCGCAAGCCCGACCCGCGTCACCTTACTGACACCATCGCACGTGCAGGCGGCAATCGCGAACGAGCCATCATGGTTGGCGATAGCCGAACGGACATAGATACCGCGAAAGCAGCCGGCATCCCTGTCGTTGCCGTTGATTTCGGGTACACCGATCTGCCAGTGCAGCATTATGGTCCCAGCCGTGTTATCTCGCATTTCGATGAATTCACACTCGAAATGGCCGGTGAACTTATCGCTGCCGTAACCGATCCAGTGTAACGGGAATTGGAAATGGCTACGCTGCGTTTTCTAGTATTGGGCACGATTTTCTTAGCCGCAATATCAACAGCGTCTGCGAATGATGGATCGCCGGGTCTGCCCGGCGTACAACCGCAAAAACCAATCGTGTCCACTCCGCCGCCTGCTCCCGAACCGCATCAGGCGCCAAGTGGCAATTGGAGAAATTTTCGCGTCGGTAATACCGACGTGTCGATCTCGGGGAGCATAATTGTTGACGTCGGCTCTGGAAACAGCCGCACATCTCGCCGCTAATTTCGGGAGGCCCGGGCCAGCGTCGATAAGACGGCAGGCAGTTCAGTTGGCAAATCTTCGGCGATAAGCCCATGACCGAAACGGCGAGCTGCGTCCGCATGCATCCACACGGAAGCACAGGCCGCCGCGAATGCGGGCATGCCCTGCGCAAGCAGTCCGCAAACAATTCCGGTCAGAACATCACCTGAGCCAGCCGTCGCGAGCAAAGGGGTTCCATTGGCGTTCACCACTGCCAGCCCGCCCGGTTCAGCAATCACGCTATCAGGCCCCTTATATATAATGACCGCGTTGGCCCGCTTTGCGGCTTCACGAGCTTTTTCGATCTTCGAAACCGCACCCTTTGCAATATCCGGGAAAAGCCGCCGAAACTCGCCTTCATGTGGCGTCAGCACAAGCGCAGTCTTGGCGTCCTGCCGCTGGTTGAAAAGCTCGTTTGGATTCTGCTCAAAAGCAGTAATTCCATCCGCGTCGAGAACGAGACCGTGAAATCCCTCAAGTCCGCTGTTGGCAAGAAACAGGGCATGCTCGCGCGCGAATGCCGAATTTCCATATCCCGGACCGAGTACCGCTGCTCCAACCTTGCGCTCGGCAAAAAACTGCCGGACATCCCTCAAACCCCGCGTTTCGCGGACCATGACGCTGGTCAGATGAGCTGCATTAATCCCCGTCGCCTCGGGCGGAGATAAAAGCGTAACGGCCCCTGCTCCAATGCGAGCCGCGGCGATTGCCGAAAGGCGCGCAGCGCCAGTCGAATGAGCGCCGCCCGAAAACACGGCGGCATGGCCGCGACTATACTTGTGAGCCTCCACGCCAAGCACAGGAAGGGTACCTTCCCAAAGATCGGGAGCATTTTCAAAACTATGGGGTTCGATGGTTGCGAGTATGTGATCAGGAATCCCGATATCCGCTACGTGAAGCACCCCACAACGCGCCCTTCCCGGCTGTAGCAGATGGCCAGGTTTCTTTCGAAAGAACGTAACTGTGGCGCGCGCACGGACCGCTGTTCCCAGCACTTCCCCACTCTCACCCGATATGCCGCTTGGCAAATCAACCGCCACCACCGGCACATCCGAACTGTTCACCGCGTCAATCGCAACAGCTTCGGCTCCATGAATATCGCGAAGGAGCCCCGCACCGAATAAAGCATCGATTACGCCCCCGAAACTGGCAACTGAAAACTCGCCGAGGTTCGAGACGGGCCCTTTGTAAAAAAGCGATGCACGCATAGCATCTGAACCTTTTTGCGGAGGAGCCGAGGTAAAACAGACGACTTCCAGGCCTGCTTCCAGCAGAAACTGCGCCGCGACATAGCCGTCACCGCCATTGTTGCCAGGCCCGCACAGAACTGCGACCGGCGAGTTACGAGGGAACATCCCTCGAGCGACCTCCGCAACGGCACGCCCTGCAGCAAGCGTCAACGAAAAGCCATCCTTGATCCCAGTCTTGATCGTCTGGCGATCCGCTTCTGTCATTTCCTGCGGGGTCAACAGCTCGTACATCGCGTACCTTTTAAACACGGTTTAGGAGGGTGATTAAATACGCGGCGCCGGGCTTTATGCAAGTTTGCCCTCTTTTGAGGCACGAGGACTAATTTTTAGCCAGAAAAGCGAGATTGATAGAACCTGTTTCTTGCCTGTCGCCCGAGTGCCGCTTGCACAAGCATCACAATTAGTGCCAATCTGCCTGAGGATGAAGGAAGTTGAAGAAAAATTTCACACCTGCCTGCAACTGGCATAATTCATGCTTCTCTATGGGTGAAGCGGGCACAATGCTCATTTCCGAAGAAGAGCGGAGACCATTCTCTGATGAAAAAGATCGAAGCCATCATAAAGCCCTTCAAGCTGGATGAAGTGAAGGAAGCACTTCAGGAAGTCGGCTTGCAGGGGATCACTGTCATCGAAGCCAAGGGTTTTGGACGACAGAAAGGTCATACCGAGCTTTACCGCGGCGCCGAATATGTCGTCGACTTTCTTCCCAAGGTGAAAGTTGAGGTCATCGTTGCAGACGAAACCGTGGACAGCGCTATCGAAGCCATCCGCAAGGCTGCCCAAACGGGACGCATCGGCGATGGCAAGATTTTCGTCTCCAACATCGAAGAAGTTATCCGTATCCGTACTGGTGAATCCGGCGTGGATGCCATCTGACATACCTGCGTACAATCCATCGTCGTGCAAACAGGGAATTAATATGACGACTGCCAACGATATTCTCAAACAAATCAAAGACAACGACATCAAGTTTGTCGACCTTCGCTTCACCGATCCGAAGGGCAAGCTGCAGCACGTTACGATGGATATCGGCCTCGTCGACGAAGATATGTTCGTCGATGGCGTGATGTTCGACGGCTCTTCCATCGCCGGTTGGAAGGCAATCAACGAATCCGACATGGTTCTGATGCCGGATCCGACAACCGCCCATATCGATCCGTTCTTCGCCCAATCTACGCTCGTCATCCTTTGCGACATTCTCGACCCTGTTTCGGGCGAGGCCTATGGCCGCGATCCGCGCACGACCGCAAAGAAGGCCGAAGCCTATATGAAGTCGCTCGGCATCGGCGATACCGTCTATGTCGGCCCGGAAGCCGAATTCTTCGTCTTCGATGACGTGAAATACAAGGCTGATCCGTACAACACCGGGTTCAAGCTCGATTCAACCGAACTGCCGTCGAACGACGACACCGATTACGAAACTGGTAATCTCGGCCACCGTCCGCGCGTCAAGGGCGGCTATTTCCCGGTTCCGCCAATCGACAGCGCGCAGGACATGCGCTCGGAAATGTTGACCGTTCTCACCGAAATGGGCGTCACGGTCGAAAAGCATCACCACGAAGTGGCTTCCGCCCAGCACGAACTCGGCGTCAAATTCGACACGCTGGTTCGCAATGCCGACAAGATGCAGATCTACAAGTATGTCGTGCATCAGGTTGCCAATGCTTATGGCAAGACGGCGACCTTCATGCCGAAGCCTATCTTCGGTGACAACGGCTCGGGCATGCATGTCCACTTCTCGATCTGGAAAGAAGGCAAGCCGACCTTCGCTGGTAACGAATATGCCGGCCTGTCTGAAAACTGCCTTTATTTCATCGGTGGCGTCATCAAGCACGCCAAGGCCGTGAACGCCTTCACCAATCCGTCGACCAACTCCTACAAGCGTCTGGTTCCAGGTTATGAAGCTCCGGTTCTGCTTGCCTATTCGGCTCGCAACCGCTCGGCTTCCTGCCGTATTCCGTTTGGCAACTCACCGAAGTCCAAGCGTCTGGAAGTTCGCTTCCCTGACCCGGCTGCCAACCCTTATCTGTGCTTTGCTGCCCTGCTGATGGCTGGTCTTGACGGCATCAAGAACAAGATTCATCCGGGACATGCCATGGACAAGGATCTTTACGATCTGCCTGCCAAGGAACTGAAGAAAATCCCGACCGTCTGCGGTTCGCTGCGCGAAGCCCTGCAGTCGCTCGACAAGGATCGTGAGTTCCTGAAGGCCGGCGGTGTGTTCGACGACGATCAGATCGACAGCTTCATCGAGCTCAAGATGGCCGAAGTAATGCGTTATGAGACAACGCCGCATCCGGTCGAGTACGACATGTATTACTCGGTCTAAAAACACCCGCGCAGGCGCTAATCCGTCTGCGCTGTTTCTCTTGTTTTCACCGAGGGGAACGATGCGCAACACTCGATGATTGCGTGCATAAAGAAACCCCGGCAATGCCGGGGTTTCTTTATTAGATCAATGCGATAGTTCTGATATTTAAAGCGCTGCAAGCATGCGAGCAGCCATCATCATCTCGATTTCACGGTTCCTGCGGCGCTCTATCGCTTCCGCATCGGATCCCCAATGTTCGATAGTCCAATCCTCATCGAGGTGGGCCAGACTCCAGCCTTGTTCCGCCGTTACTTCCCCCTTCGCGACGGCAAGTGCGATAATCGCCGATCCCGTCAGCGTAGTCATTGTATGCAATGACGCCAGCGCAACTGGATCTTTGAAAGCAGATAGATGGACACCAAAGGCTCTGATGGCTTCACGCGGCTGCTCGATATGCGTCACACCTTCGGCAAGCGAAAACCGCGCACCTACCCCTTCCATCCAATCGATCAGCGGGTCCCATTGCTGAGTTTGACGAGAAACGAGTTCCTGCGGACTGTCAGCGCGATAGCAAAGCATATCCGTACCTGCGAAACGTAGAATATCCTCGAAAACCGCTTGCGGGTCCTGTGCAATCCCATCAATCGCTGTGTTGACGAGGCGGGTCGCAGGCATTTTGCCGGGATCGATGACCTTTTCTTGAGTGGCAAATTCGTTTGCCACAATCTCAGCAGCTGCCTTCGTCGGCAACCTCAGCAGGCTGCGCGCTGGCGTCTTGACCGGGCGACCGTCCAGATGGACGGCAAAACCGCCTTCAACTTCCGCTACTTCTGCTTTCTCGTAGAAGCGTTTGGGCAGCTGCGCCAGCATCTGCTTTTGCGCACGCACGATTGGGTTCTCGTCGGAAAGCTGCTTTCCCGCTTCAAGATCACTCAAAATATCACGCATAGATTTATCCAGTTCTGTATCGCTGACGTGGCGGAAGGCTCAACAACTAGAGGACCTGCTCATCCATACCTTGCAGCAATGCATGGAGTTCGGATGGTGTTTCCAGAATGTGATGGGCGCCAGCTTCTATCAGTCCCTGACTGTTATGATAACCCCAGGAAACACCCGCCGCCATAGCGCCCGCCGAGCGGGCCATCTGCATATCATAGACAGCATCACCGATGACGATCGTTCGGTTGGGTTCTATCCCCATTTCCGCACAGGATTCAAGCACCATGGCCGGATGCGGCTTCGACGGACAATCGTCGGCGGTACGCGTTACCACGAAATGATGCCCTATATCGTGACGTTCGAAAACAGAGCGCACACCGCGCTGGGACTTGCCGGTTACGATACCGAGCAGAAGATCCTCCCTCGCCCCAAGCTCAGTCAGAAGCGACAGAATTCCATCATAGAGCGGCTCTGCGAAGTCCGGCGCCTGTCGCAACATCACAAAGTTTTCCTTATAGCGCTGCGTCAACCAATGCACCTGCTCGTCCGGTTCCCGGTCCAGCAGCTTCGCAATAGCCAGATGCAGCGACAGACCGATGATCGAATGCGTTTCCTCGATTGCAGGAGGTTCCAGACCAGCGTCAGCAAAACTGGTTGCCATGCACCTGTGAATGAAATCACCGCTATCGACCAGCGTTCCGTCGCAATCGAAGAGTACAAGTTTCATCGGGCGTTGGAGACCTTTGCCGGCTTGTTGATAATCATCAGTCCGCAACCGATTAGCGCGAGAGCCGCGAATATTTTCCAGCTCAAAGGCTCGCTCAGGATGAGACCGCTTAATAACACGCCGAAAGCAGGCGTGAGGAAGGCGAAATTCGACAGTTTAGAAGCGGGATAACGGCGCACCATCCAGAACCAGAGCGGATAGGTGAATGCGACCACGAATATCGCCTGAAACAGGAAGGCCGATATGGACAAGGCATCCGGACTACGAAGCAGCGGACCGCTCAACGAAATGAACGGCAGCGGCACCAGAGTTGCAACCACCAACTGGTAGAGAAGTGTCTTTTCCGGCGCCGTATAGGCAAGCCGGGTCCGCTTGATGACCAGTGTGGTAAGTCCCCACAACACACCTGACACAAGCGCAAGCATATCGCCATAGACAGCGTGCGGTCCTGGCCGACTAACATGGTCGGAGAAGACGAGAAACACACCCAGAAAGGCGATACACATGCCGATGAAGGCGCGAACAGACATGCGTTCGCCTAAAAGGAAATGACTGCCGATAGCAACCCAGAACGGCATGACATTCATCATGAGCGTTACGCGTCCCACGCTCGTCAGCTCCATTGCCAAGAAAATCAGAACAAACTCGGTCCCGAATAGCAATCCAGCAGCTATCCCGGCCCAGAGCGTGCCATCACGCTTGAAAAGCGGAATGCGACGCCAACAACACCATAGAAAGACGCACGTGCCGCCGAGCGCGGAACGCCCTGCTGCCATCAGCATCGGGTTGAAACCTTGATTGCCGATCTTGATGGCAACCTGATTGAGCCCCCAACTGAACATGATGAACATGACCAGCATGATGGCCAACCCATCGAACGAAACTCGTCCTTCGGACGATCCCCCCGCTTCGCCTGACATTTTTAATCTTCCGCGCTTTCCTCGTCGAAGCCGAGCAGATTCCACGATTGCACCATGTGCGGCGGCAAAGGCGCCGTCACATCGATAATGCCGCCCGACGGGTTCGGAATGCGAATGCGGCGTGCATGAAGATGCAGCCGTTTTTGTATCCCGCCCGGAAACTCCCAATTCTGGTCAGCTTCAAAATATTTGGGATCACCGATAATTGGATGACCGATATAAGCCGCATGAACGCGCAGCTGATGGGTTCTGCCGGTATATGGTTCCATCTCAAGCCACGTCAGGTTGTTCCCCGCCTTCTCGATGATGCGATAATAAGAGACCGCATGATCGGAGTCCGGTTCGCCGTGCTGGCACACACGCATCTTGTCCCCGTCGGGCGTCTGTTCCTTGACCAGCCATGTGGAAATCTTGTCCTCGCGCTTGCGTGGAACACCTTTTACCAAGGCCCAATAGGTCTTCTTGGTATCGCGTTCGCGGAAAGCGGCGGTTAATGCCTGTGCCGCGCCGCGGGTGCGCGCCACGACCAGCACGCCCGACGTGTCACGGTCGATACGGTGTACAAGACGCGGCTTTTCGCCCTTTTTGTTGCGCCACGCCTCCAGCATACCGTCGATATGTCGCGTTACGCCGGACCCGCCCTGCACAGCGAGACCTGCCGGCTTGTTGAAAACATACACTTTCGCGTCTTCGTACAGAAGCATCTGCGAAAGCACATCACCGTCCTGCTGGCTGCGGATTGTTCGCGCCGTAACCGGTCCGGTGGCTTTTTCATCGACGCCGAGCGGCGGAATGCGAACAGTCTGCCCGGCTTGAACACGTGTATCGGCCTTGGCCCGGGAGCCATCGATACGAATCTGGCCCGACCGCAGAAGTTTTTGCAGGTGACCGAAACCCAGGCCTGGATAATGGACCTTGAACCAGCGGTCGAGCCTCATGCCCGCCTCGCCTGTATCCACAATCTTCTGTTCAACGACTGCCATGGAGAAACCCGATCAACTCTTCCTAATACGGCGTGTACTAGCCCGCCGGTCATTTAGTCATCTCAATAGACGCGAGTTTCGCGGATTGCTAGGCGGAATTCCCGAAAACCGAAATTTGGCTGCTTTGAAGGAAACCGGTTCTCTTTCTCCAACGAGGTTGATTTCCACGCATAAACTTCACGCTCGGTTACATACGTTTTTAATTTATGGTCGGTCTTGACACCCAATCGCCACTTCTTGTCGCCATCTGATATTGATAGAACAAGCGGGCTATACCATTTAGCCCCGTGAATAGACGAGCGGGAGTGCGAAAGTGTCATTGCTCAAAATCTACTGGCGAGCCATGGAATATCTTGCGGTCGAGAAGGCTGCAACGATAACCATGTGCGTGGCCAGCGTGCTGGTTGCCCTGGTCACACTTGCCGAACCAATTCTGTTCGGTCGGGTCATTCAGGCTATCTCCGACAAGGGTGACATTTTTTCGCCCCTGGCGATGTGGGCTGCACTTGGCGGCTTCAATATTGTGGCCGCGGTCTTTGTGGCTCGCGGAGCCGACCGTCTTGCACACCGCCGCCGTTTGGGGGTGATGATCGATTCCTATGAGCGCCTCATCACGATGCCGCTTTCATGGCACCAGAAGCGCGGCACGTCCAACGCGCTCCATACGCTGATCCGCGCGACGGACTCGCTCTTCACCCTCTGGCTCGAGTTCATGCGCCAGCATCTGACGACAATCGTTGCCTTGGCAACGCTTATCCCTGTTGCAATGAACATGGATATGCGCATGTCGCTGGTGCTTATCGTGCTCGGCGTCATCTATGTGATGATCGGGCAGCTTGTCATGCGCAAAACGAAGGACGGCCAGACCGCCGTCGAAAAGCATCACCACAAGCTTTTCGAACATGTCAGCGATACGATCAGCAACGTCTCGGTCGTGCAGAGCTACAACCGTATCGCGTCGGAAACGCAATCCCTGCGCAATTATGCCAAGAATCTCGAGAAGGCACAGTTCCCTGTTCTTAACTGGTGGGCACTTGCCAGCGGCCTGAACCGCATGGCATCAACCTTCTCAATGGTGGTTGTTCTCGTTCTGGGCGCGTACTTCGTCACGAAGGGCCAGATGCGCGTCGGCGACGTGATTGCCTTTATCGGTTTTGCGCAGTTGATGATCGGCCGTCTCGATCAGATCAGTGCCTTCATCAATCAGACCGTTACCGCACGTGCCAAGCTTGAAGAATTCTTCCAGATGGAAGATGCGACTGCCGACCGTCAGGAACCGCAGGACGTTTCTGACCTCACCGACGTAAAGGGCGACATTGTATTCGATAATGTCACTTTCGAATTCCCGAACTCCGGTCAGGGCGTCTATGACGTGTCCTTCGAGATCAAGCCGGGGCAGACGGTGGCTATTGTCGGTCCGACCGGCGCGGGCAAGACCACGCTCATCAATCTGCTGCAACGGGTCTTCGATCCGGCAGCCGGTCGCATCGCCATCGATGGAACCGATACGCGTACGGTCAGCCGTCGCTCCCTGCGTCATGCTATTGCGACCGTTTTTCAGGACGCCGGACTGTTCAATCGCTCTGTGGAAGAGAATATTCGTGTTGGTCGTGAAGACGCAACATCCGAAGAAGTCCACGCTGCCGCTCGCGCTGCTGCCGCCCACGACTTCATTCTAGCCAAGAGCGACGGTTACGATACCGTTGTCGGCGAACGTGGCTCGCAGCTTTCAGGCGGCGAACGTCAGCGTCTCGCGATTGCGCGTGCAATTCTGAAGGATTCGCCTATCCTCGTTCTGGACGAAGCCACCAGCGCACTCGACGTCGAAACCGAGGAGAAGGTGAAGCAGGCGGTTGACGATTTGAGCCACAACCGCACGACCTTTATCATCGCGCACCGGCTTTCAACGGTCCGCTCAGCCGATCTGGTCCTGTTCATGGACAAGGGCCATCTGGTCGAAAGCGGCAGCTTCGATGAACTTGCCGCACGTGGCGGTCGTTTCACCGACCTGCTCCGCGCTGGTGGTCTCAAACTCGAAGATAAGGCAACCAAAGTCATTGAGGGTAGCAACGTGATGCCCTTCCCGACCAAAGGCGCGGTTGGCTAATCAGAGAAATTGTAAACAAAAAGCCCACGATGATCTCATCGCGGGCTTTTCTCTTTATCAACAAGTCTGAATTTAAAGCGGCACCTCAAAGCGGAGCCCATCATATCCGGGCTCCACATTGTCCGGTGTCTCGCGCATGACGGTTTCATAATCGAGCGGGACATGCATATGCGTGAGAACAGCGCGCTTGGGCGCCAGCTTCTCAATCCATTCAAGCGCTTCACTGAGCGAGAAATGACTTGGATGCGGACGATATTGCAGCGCATCGATGATGAGCACTTCGGCTCCATCCAAATATTTGCGGCTTTGTTCGGGAAATGCGCTCACATCGGTGCAATAGACCACGGAACCAAGGCGAAAGCCGAGCGATTCAATATCGCCGTGCACCTGACTGAAAGGCTCAAAACGAATTGCACCTCCCGCTCCCGATATGGAAAACGGCGTTTCGGGAGCTATCTCGTGCATGCGGAGGATCGGCGGATAGCTCGATCCAGCGGGTGTCTCAAAACAATAGCCGAAGGCTTCAAAGAGCCGGTTACGCGTCAGCCGATTGGCGTAAACATCCATGAGACGGCGATTTTCGACGACATACGTACGCAAATCATCGATACCGTGAATATGATCTGCATGTGGATGGGTATAAACAGCCGCATCGAGGCTGTGCGCTCCTGCATCTATCATCTGTGCGCGGAAATCCGGTCCCGTATCGATCACAACCGTTGTGCTGTGACCCGCACTGTCAAATCGCTCGACCAGGAGCGATGCACGACGACGCCTGTTTTTCGGGTTTTTCGGATCGCAACTGCCCCAGTCGCCATTGATACGCGGCACACCGGGGGACGACCCGCAACCCAGAAGCGTAAAACGCAGGCAGTTACGCGGCACTGACACAATTAACTTCCTTTTGTGGCCAACTCTGCTGGTTTGGGCATCTTTGAGAACAACCGGAAGGCATTTTCGCTGGTAATCTGCGCAATCTCTTCCCTGCTCACACCGATCGTATCGGCAAGCACAGCAGCCGTATGCTGAACAAAGGATGGTTCGTTGCGCTTGCCACGATGCGGCAGCGGCGCGAGGAAAGGCGCATCCGTTTCCACCAGCAGGCGATCACGCGGAACAATGGTCGCGACCTCGCGGATTTCCGGTGAGTTTTTGAAGGTCAGGATACCGGAAAAGGAAATATAACCACCGAGTTCAATGCCCTTTTCCGCCAACAAGCGGCCGGATGAGAAGCAATGCAAGATGAAAGGAAAGGCCCCTTTCGCCGTTTCCTGCTCTAGAATCTCGGCCATGTCCTCATCCGCGCTGCGGGCATGAATGACCAGCGGCAATTGGGTACGGCGCGCTGCCTCGATGTGGACGAGAAAACCCTTCCTCTGTGCTTCCGGTGGCGCATAATCATAATGATAATCGAGACCCGCCTCGCCGATGGCCACCACTTTCGGGTGTTCAGCCAGACGCACGAGATCGTCGGCGGTCACGTCCAGTTCCTCATGCGCGTTGTTTGGATGGGTTCCAACCGAACAATAAACGGAATCATAAGTTTCAGCGAGCGCACGGATCGTGTCGAATTTCCTGACCCGCGTGGAAATCGTCACCATGCGCGTGACCCCGGCATCCAGAGCGCGCTGAACGACATTATCGCGCTCCGGCTCGAAATCGGCAAAGTCGAGGTGGCAATGACTATCGACAAGCATCATCGAACTCAGTTTTTTTCTTCTGTTTCCACATAGCGCGGGAATATCGGCTGCGGAGCTGGCAGATCGCTCCCGCCGACAAGCTGGCTTGCTGTAACGTCAGAGAACTGACGCTTGTCGACAGGAATAGCCAGTATGTCGAGAAGCTTTTCCGCCGACTGCGGAATGAACGGTTGCACCATGATGCCGACACGGCGAATGACTTCGGCCGTCACATAGAGAACGGTACCCATGCGCGCTGCATCGGTCTTGCGCAACGCCCAAGGCTCCTGCCCCGCGAAATAGCGGTTGGCTTCGGCAACAACAGCGAAAATCGCTCCCAGTGCAAGATGCAGCGCCTGATCGTCCATTGCCTTGCGTGCGGTATGGAGCGCCGCATCGGCCTGATCCAGAATGGCATTATCCGCTTCTGAAAATTCACCCGGAACCGGAACCTTGCCTTCGCAATTCTTGGCGATCATCGACAGCGAACGTTGTGCAAGATTACCGAGATCATTTGCCAGATCGGCATTGGTGCGGTTGACGATGGCGTCATGGCTGTAGCTGCCGTCCTGACCGAACGGTACTTCACGCATCAGGAAGTAGCGCAACTGATCGAGCCCGTATCGCTCAACGAGACTGAACGGATCGATCACGTTGCCGAGCGACTTCGACATCTTCTCGCCGCGGTTGAACAGGAAGCCATGAGCAAAAACCCGCTTAGGCAAAGGGATACCAGCGGACATCAGGAATGCGGGCCAGTAGACCGCATGGAAGCGCGAGATGTCCTTACCGATGATGTGTGCATCGGCAGGCCAATAGCCCCATTTCTCGTTCGAAGTGTCGGGATAGCCGAGTGCCGTGACGTAGTTTGTCAGGGCGTCGACCCAGACATACATGACATGCTTTTCGTCACCCGGCACTGGAATGCCCCAATCGAAGGTCGTGCGCGAAATCGACAGGTCCTTCAGGCCCGACTTGACGAAGCTCACGATCTCGTTGCGGCGTTCCGCAGGCATAATGAAGCCCGGATTTTTCTCGTAAAGATCAAGCAGCCTGTCCTGATAGGCCGAAAGGCGGAAGAAATAGCTTTCCTCCTCGACCCATTCGACGGGCGTACCCTGCGGGCCGTAGCGAACGCCATCCTCGCGGACTTCCGTTTCCTCTTCACCGTAATAGGCTTCGTCACGCACGGAGTACCAACCGGCATATCCACCCTTGTAGATATCGCCATTGTCGGCCATCGCTTTCCAGATAGCCTGGCTGGCCTTGTAATGCCGCTCCTCCGAGGTGCGGATATAGTCATCGTTGGAGCTGTTCAGCACGTCGGCCATCTGCCGAAATGCAGCCGTATTGCGGTCTGCAAGCTCCCGCGGCGTGATGCCTTCCTTGCGCGCGCTCTGCAGCATCTTGATGCCGTGTTCGTCCGTACCGGTCAGAAAGAAAACATCCTTGCCATTCAGTCGCTGAAAACGCGCCATGGCATCGGTCGCGATAAGTTCATACGCATGGCCGATGTGCGGCTTTCCGTTTGGATAAGCGATCGCGGTAGTGATGTAATATTTTTCACGGCTCATTATGGACCCGGTCTTTCGAAGTTTGAAAGCGCGCCTGAATGACTAGCAGACACACGAGGAGAAAATTATCAGCGGTGACATAACGCATGTCAGCGGCCATGTCACGCAAGCGGAGGCAGACCGGAACGAAAAGCGCGATGCGTTTTTTCCAAAAGGATTATCACCGCTTGCCGACGGTCGAGATTGTAGGTTTCGGCATCCACCGTTTCGCGCACGAGATCGCTCCAGAAATGCGACCACCGCTCCGCATCATGCAGTTGCCCGGCTTCGGCGCGGTGCCGAGCTTCCGCTGCCACCCTTCCCAGGAGATGGTCACGGAACAGTTCATACTGAACCTCCGACTCGCGACCGTTTAAGATGCCAGCCAGCGCCTGTGCTTTGGGCAAATCGAAATTTTGTCCTTCGAGAAGAGAATCGACTGTGTCGGAAATTTCAATGCCGCCATTTGCCACCAGCAAGAGGGCCTTGCGCACACTGCCTTCTGATCGCTGGAGCAGCGTTTGTGTTACGGTTTCCGGCTCCATTCCGATACTGCGGCCTGCATGAATCAAAGCATTCCTGAGCGATCCATCATCAAGTGGCTTGAAGCCGATGCTCTGGCAGCGCGACCGAATTGTCGGGAGCAAGCGCCCAGCCGAATGGGAAATCAGGATAAAGAGCGCCCGTGCAGGAGGTTCCTCCAGAGTTTTCAGGAGCGCATTGGCAGCATTGCGGTTCATATCATCGGCCGGATCGACAATAACGATGCGCCAGGCGTGGTCCGACGCCGTTCTGGTCAGAAAATGCGTAACGCGGCGGATTTCCTCCACCGGGATACCCGTTTTGAACTTTCCGGTTTTCTGATCGAACGGCCGATTGATATGCAGGACAGCCGGATGCATGCCGCCTGCGATCTGTCGCCAGAGCGGTTTCGCAAAGTCGGGTACAATAAGATGTTCAGGCGCGTCGCCATTGTTGCCATGCGCCAGCATATGGCCTGCCAGATGAAAGGCGAGCGTTGCCTTGCCGATCCCCTGCGCACCTTCAAAGAGCAGCGCATGATGCATGCGTCCCTCGCGATAGGCTTGTGCCAGAAAATCACCGATCTCCCGGTGGCCGGTGACATAATCGCTTGCTGATGGTTCTGGCACACCCTCAATGGAATCGTGAGCTTTAGGGTTGTCGAGTTCCTCGATCACAACAGCCCCCTTTCCGTCAGAACACTATCGACTTCTTTTGCGATATCGCTGGCAATCGCGTCTTGCGAGCGGTCGGCGTCGATTATCTTGCAGCGTGAAGGTTCCGCTCGAGCAATTGCGAGAAAGGCCTGCCGCCGTGCCTCATGCACCGCAATATCTTCTTTTTCGAACCGATCTGCGGTTTCGCTGCCGCGCCGCTTGCCTGCACGCAACAAACCTTTCTCTGCGGGAATGTCGAGAATGATTGTCATGTCAGGCATGACGCCGTCGATGGCAATGCGCTCCACGGCGGCCATATAGGTACCGTCGAGATTGCCGGTCACGCCCTGATACGCGCGACTTGAATCGATGAAACGGTCGCAGAGAACGACCCGCCCCTCGTTCAACGCCGGGCGGACAAGCTGGTCAACATGGTCAGCCCTTGCCGCAGCAAACAACAGGGCTTCCATCGCCGGACCGTAGTTCTCCGCATTGCCGCTCAATATGACATGACGAACAGCTTCCGCCCCAGGAGAACCACCAGGTTCCCGCGTGATAACCGGATCGAAGCCGCTTGCCCGCAGGTGCTTGGCCAGCAAAGCAATCTGTGTTGATTTGCCCGCTCCTTCGCCGCCTTCGAATGTGATGAACAATCCCGACAAACCAACTTCCAAACGTTTGAATCGATGCCCGAACGGACTTTCTGTGAAAGTTATTATCGGCCTTTGGCTATCAGGTCGAGCCTGGAATACGCGTAGCGCAGACTAAAGATATTTCCGCAGCCAGCCGGTGGAAAGCTCCATCGCCGCACCCAGCGCGCGCTTCGAGAGACTTCCTTCCTCGACGGATTGCTCTGTAAAAACAGGAATATCACGAAGAATGCTGCCATTAAGCTCTAACTGAAGAACCCCGACCTGCTGGTTGCCGGAGACAGGGGCATCAAGTGGTCCTTTATAGACAATACGAGCTTTCAGCTTGTCGCGGCCGTCCTTCGGCAGCAACAGTTCGACGCGATCCTTGATTTTCAGCGGCACATGCGTGAGCGCACCGCCGAAAACCTGCGCCTCACCCACAATTTCGTCTGCCGGGTAAAGCTGCACGTCGTCAAAGGCCGTCATCCCCCATTGCAGGAGACGCTTTGCCTCTTCTTCACGCTCCTTGATGCTGGCAAGACCGCTCATCGCCAGATAAAGCCTGCGGCCGTTCTGTTCCGCCGACCCGACCAGCGCAAAGCCCGATGCTTCGGTAAAACCTGTTCCCATGCCGTCAGCTCCGACATCAAGCCGCAACAATGGATTACGGTTGCGTTGCATGATGTTGTTCCAGGTAAACGCTGGCTGGGCATAATATTTATAATATTCAGGATGGGCGGTTCGTATATGTTGCGCCAGTTTGACCAGATCCTGCAGCGAGACTGCCTGCCCTTCAGCGGGGAGACCTGTCGAGTTAACAAATTTGGAGTTGGTCAAGCCAAGCTCCTGCGCACGATCATTCATACGCTTCGCAAATGCCTGTTCGCTGCCTGCCAGCCCTTCAGCCAGCACGATGGCTCCATCATTCGCCGACTGAACAATCATTCCCTGCAGCAGATCGGCAACGGTCGGTGCTGACTTGATGCGCGCGAACATCGTTGACGTTCCCGACGGCGCACCACCGGTTCTCCAGGCGTTCTCGCTGACGGTATAAGGCGTTTCGAGTGTCGTGGCACCCTTATCGAGGGCCTCGAAGACCACTTCCGCCGTCATCAGCTTGGCAAGAGAAGCGGGCGGAATAGGAACATTGGCATTCTTTGAAAGAAGCACCGTTCCGCTTCGATCATCGACAAGCAATACCTGCGGAGCCTTTGAAACAAATGCTGCCTCGACAGGTGCTGCTGAACAAATAGCTGGCACGAAAACCGCGACCGAAAGGCCAACGGCAGCGGCACGCACAAATAACAGTGTTTTTGATAACAGCGCCATACAAACCCCGTTACGTGAGCAATGTCTTAGAGCTTACGCAACGAATCTGACCAAAATCAATATGCCAGCGTTTATCGCCGCATCGTGAGCTCAATCGAGGCGAACGACAAACGCATTCACTGCACCGGCCTTCCAGGCCTCACGCAACAAGGCATCGTTTCCACCCTTCGTCGCCATGGCTGTCAACTCATAGATTACGCCGGTTTCGGTCGGAAGCCTGGTCAGTGTAAATCTGGTCGAGCGAGGCAGCGATGACTGAGTCTGCTTTGCCTCTTCCAGCATATCGAACGTGCCAAGCTCGACATATTCTCCATGTTCTTCAACCTCGCGGCGCTTCCACGCGCTTGAGATCGCATCCTTGGTCAAGATGCTGCCATAGGCGCGCTCCTCAGTATAAGCCGCCGCGGCAAGCCGATCAGTGGCATAACCGGCAAGACCGCTCACGCCGGCAGCATTCGCCACCCCAAAGCTGGAACCCGGACGTTGCGATGGAACGGGCACATTTGCCGGGAGCAATGGCGCTACCCCACCCGACGGATCGCCGTAAGCGGGATCGACGGCAAAAGGCGAGTTTTCAGGTATAGGCGCAGAAACCGGAACCGCATCCATCACAGGCATCGGAACCCGAGACTTCGGCGAAGTAGGCGTCGGCCCATTCATCGCCATCATAACGCCAGTTGCAGGCTGGCCGATCGCGTCACCACCACCAGGGCGATAAGAAGCCATCAGGAATGAATCGTCGTTGCCATCCAACGGAGCTCTTCCGACGTATTCGACCTTCACATTCGCCGTTCCGTGATGCTGGTAATCCAGCATCTCGGCGGCTTTCTGCGACAGATCGATCACGCGATCATATTCATACGGACCCCGATCATTAACGCGCACGATCACCGAACTGCCATTGGCAAGATTGGTCACGCGGGCATAACTCGGCAGCGGCATGGTTGGATGCGCAGCCGTCAAATGGGTCATGTCGTAGACTTCGCCATTGGCAGTCAGGCGTCCGTGGAAAGCTTCGCCATACCATGAGGCATGGCCTACCTTGACGTAATTCTTATCTTCCTTGGGGTAATACCAGCGTCCCTTAACCTTATAAGGCTGACCGGTCTGATCTCGCCCGCCGCCACGCGGCAAGGGCTTCCCTTTGGAAAAAGCCACACGAGGACTGGCTTTCACGCCGTATTTGGATTCAGCGAAATATTCCTTGGATCGCTTGGTTTTCGACTTCGGCTGCGGCGCTGATGCGCATCCAGCCAGAGCAACAGCGATAGCTATGAACGACAACATGGCGACGGAACCGCGCTTGTCTTGCGCCTTCGCAGCCTTGCTGTTGACCGAAAGTTTCAGCCCTCGTTTCGAATCCATACGCCACACGTCCGTTACTCAGCAACACAACCGGAAACGCTGGTTGCGCCTTTTAGAATTTAGTGATGTCACCGATTCATTGACGGATCATTAAAGCTTTTGGAATTCCGCGCATTTGAGTCGCGTTCAATGACGCTTCAACCGCGCTGATTGTGTGCCCGGTGGAACAATCATTCACTCGAAACGTTGAATTTCCAACAGGAAGGAGAACACAAAATGTTAAGAGCAATGATCCTTTGGCTGATGGGAGTTCCCCTCGTTGTCGTATTGCTTATCTGGTATTTTTTCTTTTGAAGGTGGAACGTTCGGTCCTTTCAACCGTTATTAATACGGCTCAAATGACCTCCGAGCCAGTCACCTAACGTCATGGATTAGACCCGCTTTGACCAAGGCGGGTCTTTTTTTAGCCAGCATCAGGGTCTCAATGCCAGATCAGGCATGTAGACCTTGATCGCCTTGCGCAGAAGGCGGAAATGAGCGGGTGTCCAGGTCGACAGTTCGCCATCAGTATTCACGGCACGCGGCTTTTTAGTGCGGACAATCACTTCTGTCGTTGGGAAAGCCCGTACGTCATCCCATTTCGAATGAGTACCACGACGCAGGCTCGGCAGCAGCCGCAAGAGTTTCCACCAGTGATCGACCTCCAGACTATAGAAATCGAGTTTACCATCGTCTACGGTCGCATCTTTCTCGACCGCCATGCCGCCGCCGTAGAATTTTCCATTCCCGACAGAGACCTGCAACGTGCGGATTTTTTCCGTTACGCCGTCATGCTCCAGATAGGCGGTGAAAAGCTCTGAACGCATGAGGATGCGCGCAGCAACAATGGCATAACCGAGCTTTCCCCACTTCTTCTTTGCGGCGGAACTGAGCTGCTGCGCCAACTCGGCGCTGAAACCGATGCTCGCGACATTGAAGTAGAGATGACCGTTCACTTCACCCAGATCGATGGGATAAACGTCGTAGGTTGCGAGGTGACGTGCCGCCTCCACAGGATCGGCAGGAATGCCGATGGTGCGGGCGAAATCGTTCGCGGTTCCAAGCGGAAGGATCGCAAGTGGTAATCCCGTTTCCATCAACCCCTTAGCCGCAGCGTTCAAGGATCCGTCACCGCCGCCGACAACGACAAGATCGCAATCTCTTTCCCGAAGGATCACGTCCGAAATCGTTTCGTCGCCCTCCGGATTTCGCTCGGTGAGCTCGAGCCCGCCGCGTTCCAACGCGGAACGAATGTCCGCACCGTAACCCCTGCCGTTTCGGGCGTGTGGATTGACGATAAGAAGTGCCCGGCGCTTGGTGGTCTTGCCCATGGATTCCCTGTCATCTGCAACAGCCTGCCAGTCTGGCTGCTTGGTTCGGAGTTCATTTGCAGATGGCTTCTTAATCCGGGATATCAATGGAACGGTTCATAAAAAATTTGTCACGATCCTGTAGTGGTTCGTGAGGCTGATAAATTGAACGCCATAGCAGGACGTAGCTCGCGACAAAACAGTTTGACGAGACCAGAAAGAGAACATAGTTTAACGAAATCAGCTGTAAAACTTTCCGATGCGGCTTCGTCAAGTTTGTCGCTAACTGACTGAAACATATTACAGTTTGCGGGTATGATGTAATGGTAGCCTGTCAGCTTCCCAAGCTGAACGCGCGGGTTCGATTCCCGCTACCCGCTCCAGCACAAACGCCAGAGATTATCTGATGTTCTCTCCGGTTTTGGGATCGACTTTGACCTCAACCTTGGCGCCAGCCTTGGTAACATATTCGATCTCATAATAACCGCGATCGTTCCAGTCGACTTCGTCGACGAAGGCCGTATCTGCGTTCTGTTCGATTTTTGCGATTATTTCTGAAAGCTTAGACCCTTCCGGCGGCGGAGAGGCGTAGGCTGTGGTAACAGACAAACCAAGAAACAGTGTCGAAACGATAAGACGCATGATGATCTCCTTAGCTATTCTAAAAGAGTAGGAGTTCAAACATCCTCTTCAAGGCCAACGAGCATTACTTTATGAGGGGACTTATCGAACCGGTGAAGGTCTGATCAATCATCGCTGGGAGTTTTGGCTCTGCTCCAGATAGGATCACAACTATTGCAAGCATCAATATCAATGGCGCGGCGAGAATGCCGCTCCTTACCGCCGGTTCGAGAATGCGGCGGGTCTTGTTGTTTCGCGTTGATTGCTCATTTCTCATGCAACCAACAGTAGCCGGACAGACTTAATTGCCAGTTAAATAATGTAGTTAATACTTTATCAGGGCTTGATTGCCGCTAATTTCCCTTGTTTCCGCGATATATATTGACGCCGAGTTCGCGAATTTTCTTGCGCAGCGTATTGCGGTTCAGCCCCAGAAGATCCGCCGCCTTGATCTGATTTCCACGAGTCGCCGTAAGGCATGCGAGGATCAGAGGGTATTCCAGTTCAGCCAGAACCCGATGATAGAGCCCGGGCGGAGGCAGGTCGGAACCAAAAGACGCAAAATAACGCTGCATATTCTGCTCAACAGCCTGCGAAATGGAGATGTCTTCCATATCGCGACCGCCTGCGGAAACGACTTCCGGCTTGGCCAGTTCAGCCCGCAACTCCGTTTCGATAATTTCCGGCGAAATTTCTTCCTGCGGGTAAAGCGCTGCAAGCCTTCGCACAAGATTTTCAAGCTCGCGGACATTGCCCGGCCACGGATACCGGCGCATCATTTCCAAGCCGGCAGTGCTAATACGTTTCTCCGGTAAACCCTCTTCAGCAGCCCGCTTGAAAAAATGGCGTACGAGATCGGCTACATCCTCGCTACGCTCGCGAAGCGGCGGCAAACGCAGAGGCACAACATTGAGCCGGTAATAGAGATCCTCGCGAAACAGTCCTTGCGCTATCAGTTGCCGCAAATCCTTGTTGGTCGCCGCAACGATGCGCACGTCGGTCTTGATCGGCGTACGTCCGCCAACTGTCATATATTCACCTTGCTGCAACACGCGCAGAAGGCGAGTTTGCGCTTCCATGGGCATATCGCCGATCTCATCGAGAAACAGCGTTCCGCCATTTGCCTGTTCGAAGCGCCCGCTTGAGCGATTTTGCGCGCCAGTAAAGGCGCCCTTTTCATGCCCGAACAGTTCAGACTCGATCAGGTCGCGTGGGATCGCCGCCATATTGATCGCAACAAACGGCCCCTTTCGGCGGCGCCCGTATTCGTGCAGCGCGCGCGCAACCAGTTCCTTGCCCGTGCCGGATTCACCCGTGACCATGACTGTCAAATCCGTCTGCATCATACGCGCCAGCAAACGGTAGATTTCCTGCATCGCGGGCGACCGGCCCACCAGTGGCATGTTCTCTGCCTGCTCGTCGGAAAGAGCTGCGACAGGTTTATTCTTGGGCTCTGACAGCGCTCGGCCGACAATATTGATCAGTTCCGTCAGGTCGAATGGCTTCGGCAGATATTCGTAGGCTCCGGCCTCTGACGCCCTAATCGCCGTCATGAACGTATTTTGCGCGCTCATCACAACGACCGGAAGGTCTGGGCGCATTTTCTTGATGCGCGGCAGAAGATCAAAGGCGTTTTCGTCCGGCATATTGACGTCAGTAATGACGAGATCGCCGTCACCGGCCGCCACCCAACGCCAAAGCGAAGCTGCGTTGGAAGTCACGCGCACATCATAGCCTGCCCGCGATAAGGCCTGGTTCAGCACTGTCCGAATGGCTGCATCGTCATCCGCCACCAATATGGTTCCAGTCGGACGTCCTGCGATCATGCGTTGTCTCCAATATTTCCAGCCGCATTCTCGGCATTTTTCCATGCAGGCATCAGAACGCGGAAAGTTGTGCGCGAGGGATGGCTGTCACATTCGATGATGCCGCCATGATCACCAATGATCTTTGCGACCAGCGCCAATCCCAGTCCCGAGCCATTGGTTTTCGTTGTCACGAAGGGATCGAACAGATGCGGCAGCATATCCTGGGGCACGCCGGGTCCGTTATCATGCACGCAGAATTCGAGAGGCAGCGCCACTCTGTCTCGTGCCCCGGGAACCTGTAGACGGATGCCCGGACGGTAAGCCGTGGAGAGGACGATCTCGCCACCCTCACGATCACCTATAGCTTCCGAGGCATTCTTCAGAAGATTGAGGAAAACCTGCACGAGCTGGTCACGATTGGCGAAAACCGGCGGGAGAGAAGGATCATAATCTTCCACAAAACGGATTTTTCGCGCGAACCCGTTCTTCGCAATCGCCTTCACATGATCCAGAACCGCATGAATATTGACGGCAGAACGCTCGATGGGGCGCTCGTCCGAGAAAACCTCCATGCGATCAACCAGTGAAACGATCCGATCCGTTTCATCGGTAATAAGACGCGCAAGCGCGCGATCCTCGTCGCTGACAACCTGTTCGAGCAATTGTGCCGCGCCGCGGATACCGGAGAGAGGATTCTTGATTTCATGGGCCAGCATCGATGCAAGTCCGGTCACGGACCGTGCCGCGCCGCGATGCGTCATCTGCCGGTCGATCTTTTCGGCCATCGTCTTTTCCTTGAAAAGGATGACCACGGCCCCCGGCAACTCTGCTACGGGCGCCACGTAAACATCGACGATACGTTCCGCCCCAAGACGCGGTGATGAAACATCGACGCGATATTCGTTAACCGGCATCTGGCTGGTGCGAACCTGATCGACCAGAGCTAGCAGCGGGCTGCCGAAAGGCAGAAAGGATTCCAGCCGGTTACGCGCCAGAATGGACGAGCCTGAGCGAAAGAATTGCTCTGCATCCAGATTGGCATAGGCGATGTAATTTTCAGCGCTGACCATAATAACCGGTTGGCTGATGGCGTCGAGCACCACAGAGGGAATGCCGCTCACTTCTGCTCTCTCGCGCATCAGGCAACCTTTTTGAGCGCGGCTTCAGAAGCTTCGCGCATGAATATACGACGCAAAAGGTCGATGACGGTCTGGCTGTCTGTCAGGGTCATCACTTCTGCCTTCTCGGCGGACGTACACGCGGCACCAGCATGACGATCAAGATACCAGCCAAGATGCTTGCGGGAATGGCGAATGCCCGTCGTGTTGCCATAATGATCGAGCATATCTTCATAATGCTTTATAATATAATCGAGAATTTCACTTTTCGACCGTGGAGCAAAATCGCTTCCTGCGATTGCACCGGCCAACCACGGCTGGCCGTAAGAGGCACGTCCGACCATTACAGCATCCGCTCCGGAGCAACGCAGAATTTCCTCAGCATCATGTCGACACGCCACATCTCCGTTGGCAACCAAAGGAATCCTGATCGCGTCACGAACGGCGCGAATTGCATTCCAGTCCGCCTTGCCTTCATAAAACTGACAACGCGTACGCCCATGGACAGTCACCATGGTGATACCGGCCCCTTCGGCGCGTCTGGCAAGTTCAGGCGCGTTGATGCTTTTCTCGTCCCACCCCAGTCGCATCTTGAGCGTAACCGGAACGCTGACCGCATTAACGGTAGCTTCAACGAGGGTCATTGCGTGATCGAGATCGCGCATCAGCGCGGACCCGGAATAACCGCCAGTCACCTTCTTGGCCGGACAACCCATATTGATATCGATGATATCAGCGCCCTCGCCCTCGGCAATTCGTGCGGCTTCACCCATCCAATGCGCTTCGCGCCCGGCAAGCTGCACGACATGGGTGCCAAGTCCCTTACCCGAAAGGCGGAGAAGGCTTTCCTTATGACGATTGCAAAGTTCAGCACTGGCGACCATTTCAGACACGACCATGCCGGCGCCAGCCAATGCAGCACGCCTACGGAAGGGAAGGTCCGAAACGCCCGACATCGGCGCGAGAAAGACGCGGTTGGCAAGTGCCACCCCACCAATGTTCAAAGGTTGCTCGAGAAAACTCACCGATAATGCCTATTTGATGTGCACAATGTAATTAGCTTATACATTAATCAACCTCACTTTTCAACGCAAGGAAAAGCATGCGCAAAATCGCGATAAATCAAATGTCGTCTGGCATTTATCTGCGCAAGGCATTATTCGGCTTGAAAACGCAAACTTGAACAGATGCAACCTTTGGCAGAGGCGACCACCATTTCAAAGATAGCAGCAGTCATTGTGGCAGCCGGCCGCGGTGAGCGAGCCGGGCAAAGTGTCGAAGGGCCGAAACAATATCGGCGTATCGGTGGCGAAGCCGTACTTGCCCGCACTTTGCGCGCTTTCAGCGACTGCCCGTTGGTTGATAGCATCGTTGTCGTCATTCACCCCGACGACCATGCGCTTTACGAACGCGCCCTTCCGGAAAACTGGGGCAACATTCTGGTCGTGAATGGTGGCCCCACTAGGCAGGAATCAACGCGTCTTGGTCTCCTTGCGTTGCGAGACTACGCGCCACAGTATGTCATGATCCATGACGGCGTGAGACCATTTGTCAGCCAGGACCTACTGAAGCGTATTGTCGCAAATCTCGCGCCTGATGAAGGCGTTCTACCGGCATTGGCCGTTTCGGACACGCTCAAGCAGTCAGCTACGGACGGAACGGTAAAGACGACGGTGCCTCGCGCCGGTCTTTTTGCGGCACAGACACCACAAGCATTCCCCTATTCGTCGATCCTCACTGCGCATGAAAAGGCATTCGCGATCAACCGGTCTGATTTTACGGACGATGCCGCTATTGCCGAATGGCAAAGTATCGCTGTCCGCATTATCGAGGGATCGGCGGACAATACAAAGCTTACCTGGGCAAAGGATATTGAAATGGCTGACAAGCGCCTGCGGCAAGACCACGTCTCGTTTCCCGATATTCGTACTGGCAATGGCTATGACGTCCATTCCTTTGAACCCGGAGATCATGTGACGCTGTGTGGCGTGAAAATTCCGCATGAAGCAAAACTCAATGGCCATTCGGACGCCGATGTGGGGCTTCATGCGCTGACCGACGCCTTGCTTGCGACACGCGGAGCTGGCGATATTGGCACGCATTTTCCTCCATCCGATCCCCAATGGAAGGGCGCGGCTTCCCGCATTTTTGTCGAACATGCCGCCAATATCGTACGTGAAGCAGGCGGTCGTATCGCCAATGTCGATGTGACTTTTATCAGCGAAGCACCGAAGATCGGTCCACACCGCACAGCAATGACAGAGGCGCTTTGCGACATGCTGGGCATTGCCGCAGACCGCGTGTCCATCAAAGCTACGACCAACGAAAAGCTTGGCTTTGTGGGGCGCCGAGAGGGTATCGCAGCAATCGCAACCGCAACCGTCATCTACCCCGGCGAGGTTCCCGAATGAGCCAACTCATCGCAGAAGAAAAAGCCATCGCCGTGCTGGAAGCTTGCCGTCGCGCTGGTGTGATGGTCGCGACGGCTGAGTCCTGCACCGGAGGACTGATAGCCGGAGCCTTGACCGACATCGCCGGATCATCCGATGTCGTGGATCGCGGTTTTGTCACTTATTCCAATGAAGCAAAAGCCGAAATGATTGGCGTTCCGATGGAACTGATCCATAGCGTGGGCGCTGTCTCGAAGGAAGTCGCACTTTCCATGGCTGAAGGGGCACTTGCCCGTTCCCACGCAGGGATAACCGTGGCAGTCACGGGAGTTGCCGGGCCGGGCGGTGGTACCGATGAAAAGCCTGTCGGTCTCGTTCACATTGCATCAGCGCGAAAAGGCCAACCGACCCTTCATCGCGAATACCGTTTCGGGCCAAAAACCCGGGCAGAAATTCGCCACGCGACCGTTCTCGCCGCACTGGACCTGGTTCTGGAAAACCTTCAATCAATTTAGAGCATATACTTTTATCTAGTGCGCCCTATCCTTGTCTTTGATCAGGCAAGGAGAACAGAGCGATGCGTTTTGATGGCAAGGTAGCAATCGTTACGGGCGGAGCAAGCGGCATCGGTGAAGCAACCGTTCGCGCTTTCATTCGAGAGGGAGCGAATGTTGTCATCGCCGACTATTCGGAGCATGGCCAGCAGTTGGCCAACGAGCTTGTAGGCGGCAGCGAGCGCGCATTATTCATCAAGACCGATGTGACGGATACAAAAGCCGTGCAGGCGCTGGTTGCCAAAACCGTCGAAACCTATGGCCGTCTCGACGTCATGTTCGCCAATGCAGGCATCGCAGCAGACGGCCCGATAGACGAATTGGATGAAACCGCTTGGCAAAAAACCATCGATATCAACCTCACCGGCGTCTATCTTTGCGATAAATACGCTATCGACCAGATGCGCTCGCAAGGCGGCGGCGTGATCGTGAATTGCGGCTCCATTCACAGTCATGTCGGAAAATCAGGTGTCACCGCTTATGCGGCAGCAAAGGGTGGCGTAAAACTTCTGACTCAGACGCTTGCCATTGATTACGGTGCACAAAACATTCGGGTGAATGCAGTCTGCCCCGGCTACATCGACACGCCACTTCTCAAGGATATTCCGGACGACAAGAAACAGGCGCTCGTGGCTTTGCATCCGATAGGTCGTCTCGGCCGCGCCGAAGAAGTCGCCAGCGTCGTGCTATTTCTGGCAAGCGATGACGCGTCCTTTGTCACCGGAGCATCCATACTGGTCGATGGCGGTTATACGGCGCAATAAAAATCACGCCGGAAAACCGGGGGTTCATTCAAGCCGTGCCATATATTTGATCGGCCCGTTTCTCGAAAGCCTCGGAAAACTTTTTGAAAGCGAGATCGAACATGGTCCCCATGAGAAGTCCGAGCGTGCGGCTCTTGAACTCGTAATCGATGAAGAACTCGACATCGCACTCACTCCCATCGCCCACCGGTTTGAAGGTCCAGCGATTGTCGAGATAGCGAAACGGCCCGTCGAGATATTTCACATCGATAACATTGTCTTCGGGCTTCAGCAGTACCTGGCTGGTGAATGTCTCGCGTATGAGCTTGTAACCAACCGTCATGTCGGCAATGAGAAGGGCCTTGCCGTCACGCTCCTTGCGGGAGCGAACCGACAAAGCCTCACACATCGGCAGAAACTGCGGATATTTCTCAACATCCGCAACGAGGCCGAACATCTGCTCTGCCCGGTGATGCACCCGCCTGACGGTAGTAAATTGCGGCATGTCTGATCTCAGGCCCGTGCAGCAATCTGCGCCTCGCGCGCTGCCCTCAGCTTGGCGAAATCGTCGCCTGCATGATGCGACGAACGCGTCAGCGGGCTCGACGCGACGAGAAGGAAACCCTTCGTCCGACCAATTGTTTCGAATGATTTGAATTCGTCCGGCGTCACAAAGCGAATGACTGGATGATGCTTGCGCGTCGGCTGGAGATACTGACCAATGGTCATGAAATCCACATCCGCCGAACGCAGATCGTCCATCAGCTGCAAGATTTCATTCCGCTCTTCGCCGAGACCGACCATGATACCGGACTTGGTGAAAATGGTCGGGTCCAGTTCCTTGACGCGCTGCAACAAGCGGATCGAATGGAAATAGCGGGCGCCGGGGCGAACCTTGAGATATTTCGAAGGCACGGTTTCCAGATTGTGGTTGAACACGTCCGGGCGCGCCTTGACCACCACTTCCAGGGCACCTTCCTTGCGCAGGAAATCCGGCGTCAGGATTTCAATCGTGGTCGCAGGTGTAGCTTCGCGGATTGCTTGAATGACTTCCGCAAAATGCTGCGCTCCGCCATCGGCAAGATCATCGCGATCCACCGATGTGATGACCACATGCGTCAACCCCATCTGCTTGACGGCCTTGGCGACATTTTCGGGCTCATTCGGATCGAGCGCAGTCGGAATGCCGGTGGAGACATTACAGAAAGCACAGGCGCGTGTGCAAATCTCGCCCATGATCATGAAGGTCGCGTGCTTCTTTTCCCAGCACTCGCCGATATTCGGACAACCGGCTTCTTCGCAAACCGTTACCAGATTGTTTGAACGAACGATATCGCGCGTTTCGCTGTAGCCACGCGAGACAGGAGCCTTGACGCGGATCCAATCGGGCTTCTTCAGAACAACATTGTCTGGACGATGCGCCTTTTCAGGATGCCGCTCGCGCTTGCCTTGGTTCACCAGATCGAGAACTGTAACCATGCTTTTTCCTGCCTATCCGGTCCATTTTCAAGAATGGACCTGAAATGCTTTCCAATTGGGTTTGGTCCTAATCCCTGCCCTCTACCCTGTCAACTTGAGCGATTTGCTACTCATCGCCGCGTAGCCAATCCGAGAGCGCGGAAAACCAATGCCCATATCAGGCCAAACACCAAACCCGCGGTTCCGAGCGCCAATGTGAGCACCCACACGCCATACCAGCCGGTTAAGGCCATTCCGTTGATCGATATGGTGTTACCGCCGAGAACACTCAAGGTGCCGGCTGCAAAGCCCAGCACCAGTCCTCCTACGGTACACCATTTGATGATGGGCCAAGCGGCGCGCCGCCAAGGCCCTCCCTCTTCGATCAGCGGAATGAGCGTCTCTCCGTACTATGCGTTCAGCACGCGACCATATGCGTCCAGAACGCTTTCCTTCATCATTTCCGAAAGGGTCGGGTGCGGGAAGACCGAATGCATCAGTTCTTCCTCTGTCGTTTCAAGATTCATGGCGACCACGAAGCCCTGAATAAGCTCCGTGACTTCGGCACCAACCATATGGGCACCGAGTAGCTGCCCGGTCTTCTTGTCAAAGATGGTCTTGACCAGTCCCTGATCTTCACCGAGCGCAATCGCCTTGCCATTTGCGACAAACGAATAACGGCCAACGCGGATATCGTAACCTTTTTCCTTGGCCTTTGCTTCGGTCAGACCAACCGACGCAACCTGCGGATTACAATAGGTGCAGCCCGGAATCATGTTTTTTTCGAGTGGATGCACGTTCGGCAGACCGGCAATCTTCTCAATGCAAATGACGCCTTCATGCTCGGCCTTGTGCGCGAGCATCGGCGGACCGGCAACGTCACCAATAGCATAGATGCCCGCAACATTGGTCTTGCCGTAACCGTCGATGACAACGCATCCGCGATCGGTTTTGACGCCCAACGCTTCGAGGCCGAGATTCTCGATATTGCCCTGAACGCCTACAGCCGAGATCATGCGGTCAACGGTTAGCGACTGAGTCTTGCCGTCCTTGGTCTCGATGTGGGCGGTCACGTTGTTTGCGCCCTTCTCGACCTTTGTAACCTTGGCATCGGTGATGATCTTCAGACCGCGCTTTTCAAGCTGCTTGCGAGCGAATGTGGAAATTTCCGCATCCTCAACCGGCATAATCTGCGGCATCAATTCAACGACCGTCACATCGACGCCCATGTCATTGTAGAAAGAAGCAAACTCGATACCGATTGCTCCCGAACCCATCACAAGCATGGACTTCGGCAGTTCCTGCGGAACCATTGCTTCGAAATAGGTCCAGATCAGCTTGCCATCCGGCTCGATGCCCGGCAGTGAACGCGGACGTGCGCCAGTGGCGACAATGACGTGCTTCGCCTTGTAGCTGCCCTCGCCCAGTACGCCCTTTGGAACAGGATTCTGCGGCTGCATCGGCTGCTTCGACGACTTGCTGACCGAAATCTCGACCGGATTGCTGCCCGAAGCAGCCTTGACGAGCTTCGCTTCGCCCCAGATCACATCGATCTTGTTCTTCTTCATCAGGAAGCCGACGCCGCCGTTAAGACGCGCAGACACACCGCGCGAACGCTGCACCACAGCTTTAACGTCAGGCGTAATCGTGCCTTCCAGCTTCAGGCCATAATCCTTGGCGTGTTCGCCAAAATGCAGAATTTCAGCCGAACGCAACAGCGCCTTGGTGGGAATACAGCCCCAGTTGAGGCAAATGCCACCCAGATGCTCGCGCTCGACGATAGCCGTCTTGAGACCAAGCTGCGCAGCGCGGATTGCGGTTACATAGCCACCCGGGCCCGAGCCGATAACAATAACGTCGTAAATGTCGGCCATATTGTCCTGCCTTTGCTCAGTTCACTTCTCGGGTGAGCAGCACCCAGTCGTGTCTTTTGTCCTGCCCAATGCGTTCTATCGCTTCGAGCCGCTCAATTTCCTTGAAACCATGGGCGCCGTAAAGGGAGAGCGCCACATCGTTGTGGCTTTCGGTTATCAGGCTGATTGCCGGATTGCCGTTCCGGCGCGCCAGATCGATTTCGTTAGCGACAAGCGCGCGACCAATGCCTTTGCCGCGAAACTCCCGGTAGACGCCCACACTGTCTATGAAACGGCTGCCGATCACCTTGCGCTGCAGATCGACCAACTGATCGAGAACCGGATGCTGCGGCGGGGTGTCGTTCAAACTGTCATCGAGTGTGAAGCCGATCGAAAGTCCGGCAATGTCGCCAGCCCATTCGGCAATCGTCGTGCTCTGCCAGCCTTCGGTCCCGTCGGCGCGCATATACTGCCGCCCACGTTCCATCGCTGTTTCAGTCCGTCCGTCCAGAACCGCACCATACCAGAGCCATGAAGCAAAGCCGTGCGAAGAGATATCGACAAGAATCGCTATCTCTGCGGCTTCGCGGCGTTCAGCCGGGCGTAGGTTCGGTTGTCCAGCCATTCAAAAACCTCAGGCGTCGAGTTCAACAGAACGCGACGCCCTTCAAGTTGATCAATCAGACCAGCATACCCATCGGGTTTTCGATGTGACGCTTAAAGGCCTGTGCAAGTTCAGCAGCCAACGCACCATCGACGGCACGATGATCGGTTGAAAGGGTTACGGACATAACGGTCGCAACCTTGATTTCACCGTTCTTGACCACTGCACGCTGTTCACCTGCACCGATTGCGAAAATGGTCGCGTGCGGCGGATTGATGATGGCGGCAAAGTCCTTCACACCGAACATGCCGAGATTGGACACGGAGGTCGAACCACCCTGATACTCTTCAGGCTTCAGCTTGCGATCGCGCGCGCGCTTGGCAAGATCTTTCATCTCATTCGAAATCGCTGACAATGTCTTCGAATCCGACTGACGAACGATAGGCGTAATCAGACCGCCCGGGATCGAGACAGCCACGCCGACATCAGCACGCTTGTGCTTGATCATGCCACCTTCGGTCCACGACACATTTGCATCCGGCACGTCACGCAGGGCAAGAGCCGCCGCCTTGATGACCATATCGTTGACCGAAAGCTTGTAGGCCGGAACCTCCCCCTTTTCGGTCTTGATCATGGGTGAAGCGGCATTGATCTGCGAACGCAGGGCCAGAAGCGCATCCAGTTCGCAATCTATCGTCAGATAGAAATGCGGAACAGTCTGCTTTGATTCCACCAGACGGCGGGCAATCGTTTTGCGCATGCCGTCGAGCGGAACGATCTCGTAGGTGCCTTCTTCAAAGAGCTTGAGAACGGCATCATCCGACATCGGCTTTGGAGCGGCAGCAGACGCAGCTTCCGCCTTCGGCGCAGTAGCCTTGGCACCGCCGGAAGCCACAGCGGCTTCCACATCGCGCTGAACGACACGGCCATGGGGACCGGTGCCCTTCACGGCAGCGATATCGACACCGGATTCCTTGGCGATACGACGAGCAAGCGGAGACGCAAACACGCGGTCGCCCTTATTCGAGACAGCAACGGGCTGCTCTGCCTTGGCTGGCGCAGGCGCCGTTGTAGGAGTGGCTTCTTTCTTTGCTTCGGCAGGCTTCGGCTCTTCCTTGGGAGCCTCCGTCTTGGCTTCTGCCTGGGGGGCAGAAGCTGCACCCTTTGCAGCAGCAGCCACGTCCTCGCCTTCTTCCGCGAGGATAGCGATCAGCGCGTTGACCTTGACGCCTTCGGAGCCCGCGGGAACCACGATCTTGGCAATCGTGCCTTCGTCCACAGCTTCGACTTCCATCGTGGCCTTGTCGGTCTCAATTTCAGCAATAACATCGCCGGGAGCGATCTTGTCGCCTTCCTTGACCAGCCATTTCGACAGGTTGCCTTCTTCCATCGTCGGAGAAAGCGCTGGCATGGTGATATTGATCGGCATGTCCAGACCCTTTCTGTTTAAGCGGTATAGGTAACGGCTTTCACCGCTTCGACCACTTCGGCAACCGTCGGCAGCGCCAGCTTTTCCAGATTTGCCGCATAAGGCATCGGAACATCCTTACCGGCAATGGTGAGGATTGGCGCATCGAGATAATCGAAAGCTTGCTGCATGACGCGTGTGGCGATTTCCGTACCAACGGACGACTGCGGGAAACCTTCTTCCACCGTCACCAGTCGGCCAGTCTTCTTGACCGATTCGACTACCGTTGGAATATCCATCGGACGGATCGTGCGCAGATCGATGATTTCAACATCGATGCCCTGCTCGGCCAACTCTTCCGCCGCCTTGACGGCGTAGGTCATCCCGATGCCGAACGAAACGATGGTGGCGTCCTTGCCCTGCTTGTGGATGCGAGCCTTGCCGATCGGCAGAACGAAATCATCAAGCTTTGGCACATCGAAATGATGACCGTAAAGGATTTCGTTTTCGAGGAAAATCACCGGATTCGGATCGCGAATTGCAGCCTTCAGCAGACCCTTGGCGTCGGCTGCCGTGTATGGCATGACGACCTTCAGACCCGGAATGTGACTGTACCAGGCAGCATAGCATTGCGAATGCTGTGCAGCAACGCGTGCAGCCGCACCGGACGGACCGCGGAAAACCATAGGAGCGCCCATCTGTCCGCCGGACATATAAAGCGTCTTGGCAGCGGAGTTCACGATCTGGTCAATTGCCTGCATGGCAAAATTGAAAGTCATGAATTCAACGATTGGGCGCAGTCCTGCGAAAGCCGCACCAACACCAACGCCGGCAAAACCGTGCTCGGTAATCGGGGTATCGACAACGCGCTTGGAACCGAACTCGTCAAGCAGCCCCTGGGTTACTTTGTAAGCACCCTGATATTCAGCAACTTCTTCGCCCATCACGAAAACGTTCGGGTCGCGGCGCATTTCTTCAGCCATCGCATCGCGAAGCGCTTCGCGAACTGTGGTGGAGACCATTTCCGTTCCAGCCGGAATGTCGGGATCGGACGCAACTTCGAGCGCGGGAGCTTTAGGAGCAGCCGGAACAGCGTCAGCCTTCTTTTCTTCGGCCTTGGGTTCTTCCTTGGCTTCGGCCTTCGGCGCTTCAGCCTTCGCAGCCGGAGCGGAACCGATATCGGAAGCGCTTTCGCCGTCACCCAGGAGCACGGCAATCGGCGTATTGACCTTCACGCCTTCTGTGCCTTCGTCCACAAGGATCTTACCGATCGTACCTTCATCGACAGCTTCGACTTCCATCGTCGCCTTGTCGGTTTCGATTTCAGCGATCACATCGCCGGACGTAACCTTGTCGCCTTCTTTCTTCAGCCACTTGGAGAGCTTGCCCTCTTCCATGGTTGGGGAAAGTGCGGGCATGAGAATTTCTACGGGCATGACAACACCTTCCTGGAATTAGAGCAGAATATCCGTGTAGAGCTCGGATGCATCCGGCTCCGGATCGTTTTGAGCGAAATCGGCAGAATCGGCGACGATGTCGCGAACTTCCTTGTCGATCTCCTTCAGCTCTTCCTCGGTTGCCCAGCCCTTTTCGATCAGACGCTGTTTGACCTGCTCAATCGGATCATGCTCGGAGCGCATCTTCTGCACTTCTTCCTTCGAGCGATACTTTGCCGGATCCGACATGGAGTGACCGCGGTAGCGGTAGGTCTGCATGTCGAGAATGATTGGCCCCTTGCCGGAGCGCGTCCATTCTACAGCGAGATCGGCAGCTGCCTTGACTGCGCGAACGTCCATACCGTCCACCTGGATGCCCGGGATATTGAAAGACAGACCGCGCTTCGAGAAATCCGTTTCTGCGGATGAACGCGAAACGGAAGTGCCCATGGCGTAGCGGTTGTTCTCAATGATGTAGACCACCGGCAGCTTCCACAGCGATGCCATGTTGAAGCTTTCGTAGACCTGTCCCTGATTGGAAGCACCGTCACCGAAATAGGTCAGCGTCACATTATCGTTGTCGCGATAGCGATTCGCGAATGCGAGGCCTGTGCCGAGCGAAACCTGCGCACCGACGATACCGTGACCACCGTAGAAGTTCTTTTCTTTGGAGAACATGTGCATGGAGCCGCCCTTGCCCTTGGAAAGGCCGCTGCGACGTCCGGTCAGTTCAGCCATTACGCCGCGCGCGCTCATGCCCGCTGCAAGCATATGACCGTGATCGCGATAGGCGGTGATAACCTGATCACCTTCCTTCAGCGCCATCTGCATGCCGACCACCACGGCCTCCTGGCCAATATAAAGGTGGCAGAAACCGCCAATGAAGCCCATGCCATAAAGCTGGCCGGCCTTTTCTTCGAAACGCCGGATCAGCAGCATCTCGCGATAAGCGTCCAGCTCCTGCTTCTTGTCGAAGTTCGCAGGTGCAGGTGCCTTGGGTGCAGTCACAGAAGACGCCTGCGTTTTGCTTGCAGGCGACTTTTTAGCCCTCGGTGCCATTTCTCGCTCCCTAAATTGTCGTTCTATTGTGAAGTTATACGGGCATACCACAAGATACAATATGCACCCAGAGCATAGCTGCTATGCCGCCAAGCCCTTAAAAACATAACACAAAAAGACAATTAACCGGATTTCAGTTAATTCGATCGATCTTCCCGGGACGTGATAATCGTCACTTCGTCGGGATGGGAGAGATTAAGCGCCCTGCGCGCTTGCTCGTCAAGCATATCCTTCTCGATGGAACCGTCACGTAAAAGTGTGACTCGCTTTTCAAGCGCGTTGCGATCTGCCGTAACTTGTTCAAGCTGCTTGGCCAGCAGGCTTTTCTGCTCTTCCAGTTGGATGCGGGAATAAAGACCATATTCGCCATGGTAAGCGTGAAAGCCGAAATAGCTCAGAAACGCGGCTGTCAGAATGGGCAATACAAAACGCCCACGGATCGATTTACGTTTCTGCTTGGTCCACATTTCGACTTCCTTCCCGGATAACCGGAGCCGCCACGAATCCTGCTTGGGGCATCGTTCCGAATTCCACCATCAAGCATTATTTTGCTTAACAGAGGTTTACCACAGGGTGATGTCGGAGGCGGGTATCCTGATTTTGTAAACGCCGGACGAGTAAGGCCGGCATGGAAGGAGCTGTTTCCGTTCAAACAAGAATCGAGAACGGCTCGTCACAAAGACAAACCGTTCTCTCACGTCAGCATGAAATTGCTTGAAGAGCTCAAACGTCAACTATCGTAGAAAATCCGCCCATAATCATACGCTTGCCATCAAATGGCATCTGCTCACCCATCGCCTTCATACGCGGGTCGCTCATCATCTTGCTGTTTGCTGAGTCGCGTGTCGCCTTGTCGGGATATTCGAACCAGGAGAACACAACCTCCTCATCCGCCTCTGCCTTAACCGCTCGGCGAAAATCGGTGACCTTGCCGTCCGGCACATTATCTCCCCACGCTTCGACCATGCGCGTAACGCCAAATTCTTTGAATAACGCAGCCGCCTCTGCAGCATGCTTGCGATAGAGTTCCTTGTTCGCCTTTGGAACCGCGACCACGAATCCTTCAATATAAGCCATTTTTCTCTCTCCCATTGACACTTCCGCTCATAGTTTCGAGCCTAGCGCCGGAATCCTCTTTGTCGATCCAACATGGCTCGTGCGGTAGATTTATAATAACATTGATATCAATATAAACCGGATTGGTCAATTTGCGTATTTCCAACCCGCTTTGGTGGAAAACTAAACTTTCCCCTGCCGAGACCGAGATTTTCATCATAGCCAAGTCGAATACGGTTATACGATAATGACCGCGGACTAAAAACCGCCCCACAGCTTCACCAACATGTACATTACCAATATCAATATATAAGCGAATTATAAAACAATAAATTGGAATTATTACTTGAAGAAAGGTGATTAAAAAAACATTATATTGCTTTATCTGTAGATAATATGGCGATCTGAATTTTTATTTATATCAGGAACAGATATTTTTATATTACAGGATAATATCATGAACGAAACTATGATAAAACGCCTGCCGTGCATTATCATGTCGTTGTTTCCCGCCCTTTGGGGAATATTTAGTCTTCTTAACAACACAGCTGATTTTTCGGGAACTGCCGAAAATGCAATCAAGCCGCTCCTGGCTATGATCGACACGTATGGGATTCCCGGCGAAACATGGCGTGCGGTCACCGCCGGTTGGGCTCCTTATGCAGCCCTTGCTGCGATCACAGCCACGGAAACGTTGGCGGGCCTGCTCGCCACTATCGGTTTTGTAAAAATGCTGCTCAACCTTCGCGGCAGCTACTCGAAATTCTCGGCCGGTAAAAACTGGGCAATACTGGGAGCGTGCTGCGCTGTCGCCGTGTGGGGCATCGGCTTCATGGTTATCGGCGGTAATTGGTTCATGGCCTGGGAAGCAAAAGAAAACTCGCTGAACACACAGTTGGATGCCCTTCTTTATGCGCTCCCCTCCATGATGTGCCTCGTAATCATGCTCTCTCATAAAGAAAGTGAAGCCTGATTAACTTTATTCATGCGCTTTCATAAACGAAAACGGCGGCCATCAGGCCGCCGTTTCTCATTCAATCACAATAGGATCAAAGAAATTTCAGTGCGCTGCGGCCAGCATACCGGGCCTGCTTGCCGAGTTCTTCCTCAATACGGATAAGCTGGTTGTACTTCGCCGTGCGGTCGGAACGCGCCAACGAGCCGGTCTTGATCTGTCCGCAGTTGGTGGCAACCGCGAGATCGGCAATCGTTGAGTCCTCGGTTTCACCCGAACGGTGCGACATGACGGCCGTGTAGCCTGCCTTGTGAGCGGTTTCGACAGCATCAAGCGTTTCGGACAGCGAACCGATCTGGTTGACCTTCACGAGAATCGAGTTGGCAACGCCCATACGGATGCCGTCGCGCAGGCGGGCCGAATTGGTGACGAACAGATCGTCGCCTACGAGCTGGCACTTGTTGCCGATCAGGTCGGTCAGATATTTCCAGCCTTCCCAGTCATCTTCGGCCATGCCGTCTTCGATCGTGACGATTGGATAGTCGCTGGCGAGCTTGGCGAGATACTTGGCTTGGGCCTTTGGATCGCGCGTCTTGCGTTCGCCTTCATAGACGTAGTTGCCATCCTTGAAGAATTCGGTTGCCGCGCAGTCGAGGCCGAGAGCGATATCTTCACCCGGCTTGAAGCCAGCCTTCTCAATCGATTCCATGATGAAATCGAGCGCAGCCTGAGCGTTCTTCAGGTTCGGGGCAAATCCGCCTTCATCACCGACATTGGTATTGTGACCGGCATCCTTGAGGCGCTTCTTCAGTGTGTGAAACACTTCCGATCCATAACGCACGGCTTCGCGAACGGATGAAGCGCCGACCGGAAGAATCATGAACTCCTGAAAATCAATCGGATTATCGGCATGTGCGCCACCATTGATGATGTTCATCATGGGAACCGGCAGAACATGAGCGTTGGCGCCACCGACGTAACGATAAAGAGGAAGCCCCGCCGCCTGAGCTGCCGCCTTGGCAACGGCAAGCGACACGCCCAGAATTGCATTCGCGCCGAGATTGCCCTTGTTTGCCGAGCCATCAAGATCGATCATCGTCTGGTCGATAAGCAACTGGCTTTCAGCATCCATGCCGGCAATAGCGTCAAAAATCTTGCCATTGACCGCTTCAACGGCCTTTTCTACGCCCTTGCCCAGATAACGGGAACCACCGTCGCGCAATTCAACGGCTTCATGTGCACCAGTGGATGCGCCGGACGGAACCGCCGCGCGTCCGAAAGAGCCATCCTCAAGTACAACGTCCACTTCGACGGTCGGGTTACCGCGGCTGTCGAGAATTTCGCGGCCGACGATGTCGATGATTGCAGTCATAGGAACCAGTCCTTCCCTATAGATTGCCCCGCCATATCCGCGAGGCGCTTAACAAATCCGATGCGGCCATTCCTTAGCGCATAATCCCGAAACTTTGCAGACATTTCAGAAAAGATTATGCACCGGGCCAGTTTTTAAGCCTTAGCGAAACAAAAGGCGGAGGAAAATCCCCCGCCGTCCTAAATTCTCCGAGAACTGTTTAAAGCCCTTTCGCGATACGATCAAAAGCCATGAGCTTTTCGAGAAGTGCCGGCATCTTATCCACCGGCACCATGTTAGGACCATCGGATGGCGCGTTATCGGGGTCCTGATGCGTTTCGATGAAAAGCCCGGCGACGCCAACGGCAACAGCTGCACGTGCCAGCGTTTCCACGAATTCGCGCTGACCTCCCGATGAGCCGCCCTGCCCGCCCGGCTGCTGTACCGAGTGAGTCGCATCGAACACAACCGGCGAACCAAGTCCTGCCATGATCGGCAAGGAACGCATATCGGAAACAAGCGTATTATAGCCGAAAGAAACGCCGCGTTCTGTCGCCAGCACATTGGGATTGCCGCTTTCCGTGATCTTGGAAAGAACATTCTTCATGTCCCACGGCGCCAGAAACTGGCCCTTCTTGACGTTCACGACGCGTCCAGTCTTTGCCGCAGCGATCAACAGATCGGTCTGACGGCAGAGGAACGCCGGAATTTGCAGGACATCAACCACGGGAGCAACTTCGGCACATTGCTCTTCCGTATGGATATCGGTCAGCACTGGAAAACCGAACTCTTTCTTGAGATCGGTGAAGACTTCCATTGCCTTTTCGAGACCGATACCGCGCTCGGCCTTCAAGGAGGTACGATTGGCCTTGTCGAAGCTCGACTTGTAGACCAAGCCAATCCCGAGCTTGTCGGTCATTTCCTTGAGACGGCCAGCCATATCGAAAGCGTGTTCACGCGTTTCCATCTGGCACGGGCCTGCGATCAGAGCAAACGGCGCGCTGTTGGAGAAAGTAACGTTTCCGATTTTTACGGATGAATTGGCAGCCGCCATGACGTGAACCTCAATACTGAATGCCTTTCAGGTACCTTATCTGGCTTAAAGGCGGGTCGAAAACAAGACCACTTCCTGAAACCCGAAATGAAAACGCGCCCCGAAAGGCGCGTTAAAGTTTTAGACCAGACGGCTCTGTTCAATCGCCGCTTCAATAAAGGAAGCGAAGAGCGGGTGGGGCTCGAACGGTCGTGATTTCAGTTCCGGATGGTACTGAACGCCGATGAACCACGGATGGTCTGGATATTCGACTGTTTCGGGCAGAACACCATCCGGCGACATGCCCGCAAAGTTCAGTCCGGCAGTTTCCAGACGTTCCTTATAGTCGATATTGACTTCATAGCGATGACGATGACGCTCGGAAATATCGGTCGAACCATAGATTTCAGCGATCTTCGACCCCGGTTTCAATGCTGCTTCGTATGCGCCGAGACGCATCGTGCCGCCAAGGTCGCCCGCCGCTGCACGCTTTTCAAGCATATTGCCCTTCAGCCACTCGGTCATCAGGCCGACAACGGGCTCTTTGGTCGGTCCGAATTCGGTCGAAGACGCATTTTCGATGCCAACAAGATTACGCGCAGCCTCGATGCAGGCCATCTGCATGCCAAAGCAGATGCCGAAGTAAGGAACCTTGCGTTCGCGAGCGAACTTTGCAGCCAGAATCTTGCCTTCCGCGCCACGTTCGCCGAAGCCACCCGGCACCAGAATGCCGTGTACCTTTTCCAAATAGGGAGCCGGATCTTCGCTTTCGAAGACTTCAGCCTCGATCCAGTCGAGATTGACCTTCACCTTGTTGGCAAGGCCGCCGTGATAAAGCGCCTCGATCAGCGACTTATAGGCATCCTTGAGCCCCGTGTACTTGCCAACGATGGCAATAGTCACTTCGCCTTCTGGATTGTGGAGACGGTTGGAAACCTCTTCCCAGCGATCCATGCGAGGCTTCGGAGCCGGATCGATACCGAAGGCCGACAGGACTTCCGAATCAAGGCCTTCCTTATGATAGGCAATCGGAACATCATAAATCGTGGCCACGTCGAGCGCCTGAATGACAGCGCTTTCACGCACATTACAGAACAGCGACAGCTTGCGGCGTTCCGATTCAGGAATCTCACGATCAGCACGAACCAGAAGGATATCTGGAGCAATGCCGATAGAACGCAGTTCCTTGACTGAATGCTGGGTCGGCTTGGTCTTCAATTCGCCCGCCGCCGGGATATACGGCATCAGGGTCAGATGGATGTAAACCGCCGTCCCGCGTGGCAGTTCGTTGCCAAGCTGTCGAATGGCTTCGAGGAACGGCATGGCTTCAATGTCGCCAACCGTGCCGCCGATTTCGCAAAGCACGAAATCGTAATCTTCGTTGCCTTCCAGGACGAAGTTCTTGATCTCGTCGGTCACATGCGGAATGACCTGAACCGTCGCACCGAGATAATCGCCGCGGCGTTCCTTTTCGATGATGTTCCGGTAGATACGACCAGTCGTGATATTGTCCTGCTGGTTGGCAGGGCGACCGGTGAACCGTTCGTAATGCCCCAGATCAAGGTCGGTTTCGGCACCATCGTCGGTGACGAACACCTCACCATGCTGGTAAGGCGACATCGTGCCGGGATCGACATTCAGATAAGGGTCGAGTTTACGGATACGCACACGGTAACCGCGTGCCTGAAGGAGTGCAGCCAGTGCTGCAGCAGCTATGCCTTTTCCAAGGGAAGAAACCACGCCGCCAGTGATGAATACATATCGCGCCATGGGCTTATCTCGTTAGACTTTCTTGATTGATTCCGCCACAAAAAAATGCACCCAGGCGCTGTTTTTTCACCGGAGCCAGGCGGTAATCGTCGTTGCACAAAGAAAAACCGGAGCCAGAAACCCCGGAGCGAATACGTTTGTACTCTCTAGCGCCCATCCTCACATAAAGCCATGTCGAAGCTCGAAATCCACAGCTTCCGAAATGGCGAATGGTCGCAAAAGAAAAGGCCGAGCCCGAAGCCCGGCCACAATCACATAGTCATTTGAAGATCAGAGAACAACCACTTCGGTGCCGAGACCGACGCGCTCGTAAAGATCCATCACATCCTCATTGATCATGCGGAAACAGCCGTTCGAAGCCGAGCTGCCGATGGTCCAGGGCTGAACAGTGCCGTGAATGCGGATGTAGGTATCCTTGTTCCCCTGGAACAGGTAAAGGGCGCGAGAACCAAGCGGGTTGCCCGGACCACCATCCATACCGTTCTTGAAGCGCCCATAGTGAGCCGGATCACGTTCGATCATTTCCTTGGTCGGAATCCAGCGAGGCCACTCACGCTTCGCGTTGATTGTTCCGGTACCCTTGAATTCCAATCCCTGCTTGCCGACAGCAATGCCATAGCGACGCGCCGTCGATGATGTTTCTACGAGGTAGAGGAAACGCTGTTTCGGGTCGATCACGATTGTGCCGGGCTTATAGCCGGTAAAAGCTACTTCCTGTGCGCGGAACTTCGGATCGATGTTGTACTTGCTGGCTTTTACCGTATTGCCGCTCTTGGAAGCCTTTTTCTTTTTCGGCTTTTCAGGGTTGGCTTTGGTATCGCTCGAAAGAGCTACCTGCTGAACGGATGCGGCAGCTTCGTTGAGCTGCGCTTCAGCGCTTACCGGCGAAGCTGCAAATGCCGGAGCAGTCGCCCCAATGCAGAGACTTGCAATACCTGCCATCAGAATACGGCGTGAAAACATGTTCGGTTCCCGAAAAATCAAGCACAAGGGAGAAATGTCTGCCGCATCATTTGCGACCAGACTTTCGCCCTGCTTACTGCAAAGCGATCTGGTTCTCAATTCGGTGCCGCCGTTCTGCAATGCGATTCGGGGCCGCCTATTGCCTACCTGCAACACTTTGCAGCGCGACAGTTAACAAAAAGAAAACCGGCCGCAAAGGCCGGTTTTCAGATTGGATTCATTTTGCGCGTTTTTTACTGCGAGCTTGGAACCGGATTGGCAGGGGTTTCCGGGACAGCCGGTGCCTGTGGCTGCGTAGCATCAGGTTGCGTTGTCGGCGCCTCAGCACCTGGAACCGCAGGTGCAGTCTGATTTGCGTCCGGACGCGAAGACTCACCACCCAGCTGGTTAAGAATACCGCCACCATTTCCACCGGCAGGTGCCGTCTGGCTACCGGTTGCTGCCGGAATACGGTTGAGGATGTCGGTAGGCTTTTCGCCGTAACGCGCCATGATGCCAAGGATAAGCGACGTAGCAAAGAAGCCGATCGCAAGAATGGCCGTCGTGCGGGTCAGCGCGTTGGCTGCGCCGCGAGCCGTCATGAACCCCGAACCTCCGCCAATGCCAAGGCCGCCGCCTTCCGAACGCTGGATAAGCACAACGCCGACAAGCGCCAGCACGATCAACAAGTGAATGACAATGAGTACGGTCTGCATGGGTTACGGTCTTTATATCCCTAAAACTAGAGCGGCTCTTTACACGCTATTGTCCGATAATCCAAGCCCCGAGACCAAGATAGACAGACGTGAAACGCCAGTTACAAATTACGATAGGTTTCGCATATGGCGAGAAAATCATTCGCCTTCAAGCTCGCACCGCCGACAAGCGCGCCGTCCACATCCGCGACGCCGAGCAACTCCAACGCGTTTGAAGGCTTCACCGAACCGCCATAGAGCAGCCGAAGATGCGCACCTTTCGTGCCGAAACGTTCTATCAGTTGTTCACGCATGAACGCATGCGCAGCGCGCACGTCCTGCACCGTCGGCGTCAAACCCGTACCGATCGCCCAAACCGGCTCATAAGCGATGATCGTATTCTCGGCATTGACGCCGTCTGGCAAAGACCCGGCGAGTTGTGCGCCGATAACATCCAGCGTACGCTCCGACTTGCGCTCGTCCGCTGTCTCGCCAACACACACGATTGCGATCAATCCTGCAGCCCAGGCCGCTTCGGTCTTGGCGCGAACGATCTCATTGCTTTCATGATGATCGGTCCGGCGCTCGGAATGTCCGATAATGACATGTGTGGCGCCTGCTTCCCAGAGCATCTCGGCAGAGATATCGCCTGTATGCGCGCCCGATACTTTATGATGGGCATCCTGGCCGCCAAGACCAACGGTCTCACCTTCGAGCGTTTCCGCCGCACGAGAAAGAAGCGTCGCAGGCACACAGATGACTGCATCGAGCTTGCGTCCGAGATCGGAGCTGAGACCGGCAGCAATCGCGCGCAGTTCGGTCAGGGCTTCTCCCGTGCCATTCATCTTCCAGTTGCCAGCAACCAGCGGACGGATTCCCGGAGTCATTTCATTCTCCTCGCCTGTTCAAAACAGCTGACGTGACCACAACCAAAAGCGGACCAGCGCCAAAATTTGCCACTGACTAAGCGTATTCGTTCTGCAATGCAAATGTTCTTAGGCTTGTTCATGCAATGAGACCTTGCATATAGGGCTGGCTTGAGGTTATCCCCTGACTGGCTCTATCTATAAAAGCCGAGCTTAGATTTGTTCTTGAAGGGTTTCCAATGCTCGACAGCCTGCGTTCCGCCGCTCAATCCTGGGTCGCCAAACTTCTGCTTGGCCTGCTTGTGCTGAGCTTTGCGATCTGGGGCATCTCAGATGTCTTTCGCGGTGGCCTGTCAGGCAATGCCGCTTTGACTGCTGGCGGGTCCGAAGTCAGCGCCACTGATTATCGCTTTGCCTATGAGCAGCAGATGATGCGCCTGTCTCAACAGTTTCGCCAGCGCCTGACGCGCGAGCAGGCAAAAACGCTCGGCGTCGAAAATCAGGTGCTCGCCCAGCTCGCAGCCGGAGTGGTTCTGGACGAAGGCGCGCGCAACATGCAGCTTGGTCTTTCCAAGGACGGAATTGCCCGGCTGACTGGCGAAGATCCGGCTTTCCATGATGCGAGCGGGAACTTCAGTCGCGCACAGTTCGATGCCGTTCTTCGTCAGTCCGGCATTCGCGCGCAGGATTATCTTGACAATCGCGCGAAAGTGGCTCGCCGCCAGCAGATCGTGGAAGCGGCAACGGACGGCATCAAGCTTCCGAACGCAGCATTGAAGGCATTGGCCCTTTATCAGGGTGAAACCCGCAGCGTCGACTATGTAACCATTCAGGCTGAAAAGGCCGATGCCGTGCCTGCTCCCTCCGATGAGGCGCTCAAGACCTACTTTGACGTGCACAAGGACGAATACAAGGCGCCGGAATACCGGAAGATCACCTATGTAAAGCTGGAGCCGGCTGACATAGCCGATCCATCCGCCGTCACGCAGGATGAAATCAACGAATATTATGAAAAGAACAAGGACCGCTTCAGCACGATCGAAAAGCGCACTGTCGAGCAGTTGAATTTTGCCGATGATGCAGCGGCTGAAGCTGCCCAACAGAAAATCGCCGCTGGAACGAGCTTCGTTGACATAGGCAAGGAACAGGGCAAAACCGAGGACGACCTGAAGCTCGGTACGTTTGAGAAATCCGCCATTCCCGACCAAGCCGTGGCCGATGCAGCATTTGCGCTGACGGAGAATGGTGTTAGCCCTGTCGTAAAGGGAAGCTTCGGTCCGGTCATCCTGCGGGTGACACATATCGAGCCAGCTCATGTGAAGCCGCTGTCAGAAGTTGAAAGCGAAATTCGCACCACACTTGCCAACAACATCGCAGCAAGCAGCATAAGCGGCATCCATGACTCCTATGAGCAGGAACGCTCCGACGGCGCGTCCATGGCAGATGTGGCAAAGAAACTGAGCCTGAAGACTGTCACCGTGGAAGCCATTGACGCCGAAGGCAACGACCCTTCCGGCAATCCTGTCCAGCTTCCGAACTCGGAGGCGCTCCTTTCCGCTGCGTTCCAGGCAGATCAAGGTTTTGACAACGACGCCCTGACAATGGGCAATGTCGGCTATCTCTGGTATCAGGTTGATGGCATCACCCCGGCACGTGACCGTACGCTTGACGAAGTCAAGGATAAGGTTGTGGCTGCGTGGAAGGGCGAAGAGGCTGCCAAACGGCTCAACCAGAGCGTGGAAGAACTGAAGAAGCGTTTGCATGGCGGCGCAACACTCGACACGATTGCTTCCGAACTGGGCATTGAAAAGCAGACCAAGCGCGGTGTTGTTCGCACGACCAACGATGCCGATATCGGAACTGCTGCCGCAGCGCAGATTTTCCGTGGCGCTAACGGCTTCACTGGCAGCGCTGCCGCGCCTTCGGATGATGCCCAGATCCTGTTCAAGGTTACGGAAGTAACCGAACCTGCCGCCGCTGGCCCGGAAGCCATCCCGGAACAGCAGCAGAAATATCTGTCGACGTCGCTGTCGGACGACGTTCTCGAACAGTTGGTCGGTGAATTGCAGAAGCAATATCCTGTTAAGATAAACCAGACCGTCATCAACAACGCTCTGGCGTTTTAAGGACGGTAGGTATCCAAAATGGCTGATCTAAAACCCTATATTGCGAAAGCTGCTGCTGGAGAGCCGCTTTCGCTGGAGGATTCCAGGGCTGCTTTCGACATCATGATGTCTGGCCAAGCAACGCCATCGCAGATCGGCGGACTGCTGATGGCATTGCGCGTTCGTGGTGAAACAGTACCGGAAATTGCCGGTGCCGTTGCCTCCATGCGCTCGCGCATGCTGGGAGTTTCCGCTCCCGACAATGCAATCGATATAGTTGGAACCGGCGGTGACCAGTCCGGCTCCTACAATGTTTCCAGCTGCTCGGCATTTGTCGTAGCGGGTGCCGGCGTTCCTGTCGCCAAGCATGGCAACCGCGCCCTCTCCTCCCGTTCTGGTGCAGCCGATGCATTGGCCGCGCTCGGCATCAATATTGAAGCCGATGCGAACACGATCGGCCGCAGCATTACCGAAGCCGGTCTTGGTTTCATGTTCGCGCCGATGCATCATTCCGCCATGCGTCATGTCGGCCCCTCACGGGTCGAACTGGGCACACGCACCATCTTCAACCTGCTTGGCCCCCTTTCCAATCCAGCCAGCGTCAAGCGCCAGCTTGTGGGGGTATTTGCGCCGCAATGGCTCGTGCCGCTGGCAGAAGTGCTTAAGGAACTGGGTTCCGAAGCGGCCTGGGTTGTCTATGGCGATGGGCTTGACGAAATGACCACCGCTGGCACGACACAGGTGGCGGCCCTCGAAAACGGCCAAATCCGTACGTTTGAAATCACTCCCGAAGAAGTCGGACTTCGTCGTTGTGACCCTGCGGAACTGAAGGGTGGCGAGGCTACGGCAAACGCAAACGCCCTGCTAAGTGTACTTGAAGGGGCGCAAAACGCCTATCGGGAGATAGTGCTGCTTAATTCGAGCGCGGCGCTCGTCATAGCTGACAAGGCGAAAGACCTGAAAGAAGGCATCGCACTCGCAGCGCAATCCATCGATAGCGGTGCAGCACTTGGTGTTTTGCAGAAGGTGATTGCCGTTTCGAACGACAAGACCGCCTGACGGAAGGATCTAACTATGTCCACCGATATCCTACGCAAGATCGAGGCTTACAAACGCGAAGAAATCGCCGCTGCCAAGGCCGAGCGTAGCGTGGCCGATCTAAAAGCACGCGCTCAAGATCAGGAAGCACCGCGCGGCTTTCTCAGAGCACTTGAGGCGAAACGCGCCGCTGGCGAATTCGCGCTGATAGCGGAGATCAAGAAGGCAAGCCCCTCAAAAGGTCTCATTCGCCCTGATTTCAATCCCCCTGCACTTGCAAAAGCCTATGAGGCTGGTGGCGCGGCATGTCTCTCCGTGCTGACCGACGCGCCATCTTTTCAGGGAGCGCCAGAATTTCTGACGGCAGCCCGCAACGCATGTGGCCTCCCGGCCCTGCGCAAAGATTTTCTGTTCGATACCTATCAGGTGCACGAAGCCCGGAGCTGGGGCGCAGACTGTATTCTGATCATTCTTGCAAGCGTCGATGACGATCTGGCGAAAGCGTTGGAAGAAACCGCCTTCGAGCTGGGTATGGACGCACTCATTGAGGTGCACGATGAGGCTGAGATGGAACGCGCGTTGAAGCTGTCATCGCGTCTTCTCGGCGTCAACAATCGCAATCTACGTACATTTGACGTTGATCTGGCCGTATCTGAACGTTTGTCGAAGATGGCGCCGTCCGACCGTTTGCTCATTGGCGAAAGCGGCATATTCACGCACGACGATTGCTTGCGTCTGGAAAAATCGGGGATCGGAACGTTCCTCATCGGAGAAAGCCTGATGCGCAAGGCAGATGTTGCAGCGGCGACCCGCGAACTTCTGACCGGCAAGGCCTGATCTATGGCGTCCAAACTCACCCATATCGACCAGACCGGCGCTGCCAACATGGTGGATGTTGGCGCCAAGGATGAAACTGAACGTCTGGCTACGGCCGAGGGGTCGGTCAAAATGAAGCCGGAAACGCTGGCGCTCATTCTGGAAGGCAACGCCGCGAAGGGCGACGTCATCGGCGCTGCGCGTTTGGCCGGCATCATGGCGGCGAAAAAGACCGCCGACCTGATCCCCCTTTGCCATCCGCTCATGCTAACCAAAGTGTCCGTTGAAATCGAACCTGACCAGACACTGCCCGGCTTGCGCGTTCGTGCACTTGCCAAGCTCAAAGGTCGCACTGGTGTGGAAATGGAAGCGCTCACCGCCGTTTCAGTTACCTGCCTCACGATCTACGATATGGCCAAAGCGGTTGACAAGCATATGGAGATCGGCGGCATCCGCGTTATCGAAAAGAGTGGCGGCAAATCAGGTGACTGGAAAGCGTAGAGCGCACTTTGCGTTGCATCAATTTTTCCAGACAGGCTTTATGCTCTAAACGGGTCAACAATTCACTTCGAGAGGAAACACCATGTCCCTTCTCCCTGTCGATGAAGCACTGGCCCGCATTCTGAAATCCACAGAGCCGCATGGCACTGAGCAGGTCGCTTTGTCAGATGCGGGTGGACGTGTCGTTGCAACGCCCGTGCTGGCCCATTTTCTACAGCCTCCGTTTGACGGTTCAGCGATGGACGGCTACGCCCTGATCGCACCAGACAGCATCGCTTATCCCATCGAGTTCGATATCATCGGCGAATCGGCGGCGGGCAATCGCTTCGACGGCGAATTAGGGATCGGACAGGCAGTCCGTATTTTCACAGGCGCACCATTACCCAAAGGCGCCGACACAATCGTCATTCAGGAGCACACCGAGCGCTCGGGCAACCGGTTGGCTGTCCGCGAAGGCATAGAGCCGGGACGGCATATACGCCGCGCGGGCCTCGATTTTTCGCCCGGCAACATCGTCATTCCAACAGGGCGCGAACTGGATGCCGCCGCCCTTTCGCTGGCAGCTGCCAGCGGCAATGCGAAAATCGACGTATTCAAAAAGCCCAAGGTAGCAATTATTGCCACCGGTGATGAACTTGTGCCTCCAGGGGAAATACCCGGGAAGGACCAGATTGTTGCATCGAACAGTGTTGGAATTGCCGAGATCGTGAGGCGGGCCGGCGGAACTTCGCAAGATAGAGGGATCATTCCGGATGATCCCTCGAAAATCGAACAGGCAATAGAAGATTGCCTGCAAAGCGGCATCGACATTCTGGTTACGATTGGCGGCGCTTCGGTCGGTGACCGGGATTTCGTGCATGGCGCGCTGCAGAAACTTGGAGTCGATCTCGATTTCTGGAAGATCGCCATGCGGCCCGGAAAGCCATTGATCTACGGACGCATCAAAGTGAGCGGCAAGCTCGTTCACGTCATCGGCCTGCCGGGCAACCCTGTTTCGAGCCTGGTCTGCAGCCTTGTTTTTCTTCGGCCCCTCGTCGCCAAGCTTGCTGGAACCAACCTCGATGCCGATATTCGGCCTGCAAAGCTGGGTACTTCCCTGCCTGCAAATGATCATCGCCGAGATTATATCCGCGCCACAATCGAATCACACCCCGATGGAACCCTGATCGCATCGCCTTTTCCCGTGCAGGATTCGTCCATGTTGTCCGCTCTGGTTCGCTCGAAAGCCCTTCTCATCAGGGACGAAAACGCTCCTGACGCCGCTATCGGCGATGACTGCCGCATCCTCATGCTATAAGCGCCACGCCGCGTTATGGGCTCACCTAAACGTTAAGAACTCATCCTAAGATAACGTATAATATAGATTTTTCAGAATATCGTCTGACCTGCGGCTTCTTGGAAATCGGGCGTCGGAGCATCCTGTCTTTCCTTCCCTGAAGCATTAACGGTTTTAAAACCATTGCAGAACAAGACTGGAACATATAGTGTTCGTTCTGGTTTTGTTTTTATCGATTCTTGGCCGGGAGGGTGTCGCGCATGTTAACCCGTAAACAGCACGAGCTTCTGCTTTTCATTCATGAACGTTTGAAAGAAACGGGCATTCCGCCCTCCTTCGACGAAATGAAGGAAGCGCTCGATCTGGCTTCAAAATCGGGTATCCATCGCCTGATCACCGCTCTTGAGGAGCGTGGTTTTATTCGCCGCCTGCCGAACCGGGCGCGTGCGCTCGAGGTTCTGCGTTTACCGGATTCAATCGCTCCTGGACTCAATGCGCAGAAGAAGTTTGCGCCTAGCGTTATCGAAGGCAGTCTGGGCAAAGCACCGCCTTCGCCGGCGCGCCCTGCCCCTATAGCCATCAATGACGACACATCCGCCACCGTGTCCGTACCGGTCATGGGGCGGATTGCTGCGGGTGTGCCCATTTCGGCTATCCAGAATCAGACCCATTCCCTCAGCCTTCCGCCCGAAATGATTGGCGCGGGCGAGCATTACGCGCTTGAGGTCAAGGGAGATTCAATGATCGACGCTGGAATCTTCGACGGAGACACGGTGATCATCAAGCGCGGAGATTCTGCAAATCCCGGTGAAATCGTAGTCGCTCTGGTTGATGACGAAGAAGCAACTTTGAAGCGCTTTCGCCGCAAGGGTGCCTCCATCGCTCTCGAAGCGGCTAACCCTGCTTATGAAACGCGGATATTCGGTCCCGATCGGGTGCGGGTACAAGGCAAGCTTGTCGGTCTGATCCGCCGTTATTAGAATAGTGATAGCCGGTTTAAGAGATAGGCCGCGCGTAAGATAATAGATGGAGCGGTTGGGTTGAAACAGAATCGAGATGCCGCTCTAGATCAATCGCAGTGCGTTGATTCATCGCCTGCGTGTGATGAACAGTCCGCCACCTTTTGAACAACTGCGGATTTTGGTTTGTACTCGCGTTCGGCCAAGCCTCGCGCTGCACGCGAATGGATGCGGTGCAAATGCCAGGGCCGGCTTGGTACATTAACAGCATATGTAATTCGGTCGGCCGGCTGCAAATCGGACGCCAGCTGGCTCATTTTGGACTTCGAAGATTCACGCGATTTTCCCATTGCAACCGCAATAGAAGGGCTCTCGTCCCGTCGTTGTCCAAGTCTGATTTCCACGGCTCCCTTCAACGCCAGATCGCGTTTGCTGATGCTGACAATAACTGAGCGATGGCACGCGACATCCAGGCCGGGAACAGCGAGAATGACCACATCCCCAATGTTGCAGACTATCTCCTGCATTGAGGGTTCTCCGGTATAGGCAAGCGTGCGACCGTCACGCAAAGTAATCGTGCACACGCCCTCGTCACACTCGAAACCATCGAAACCGGCCTGTTTTTTGTTTTCAACCGAAGAAGCCGGGGGGACGAATTCGTCGACCAGATAAGCGGTTTTCCAATTGTCGCTTGTGAACTGTGAGGGTCGATTTCGATTAACCGCGAACCGTCCATCCGTTAACCGGACGCCTACCAGTTTGGCATCTTCAGATATTACGATGTCAGGAAAAGGCTCCCGGATGAAAACTGCCAGCCCAAGAACGATAAACGGCAGCGCGAGAGCTTTCAGTCTGGTGGAAAGCACGACCGCGAGAACCAGCGCAATGGTCCACAAAACAAGCGCAAGCGCGGGCATGGTTCCCGGATTGCCATCCGGCGACCACGCCGCGACGAAGGCAGCAATGTGCCTTACGGCGAAAATACCCCACCCCATTATCTGCAAGGGGACCCAATCGAGCTGCAAAGGCATCAGCACAAGACCGAAGACGGCAAAGGGCATCACAAGAAGAGCTATTACGGGTTCAGCCAGAACGTTTCCGACCAGCCCCAACGGTGCAGTGTTATTGAAATGATAAGCGGCAAAAATTCCGCTCGCCAGCCCGGCAATGAGCGAGGTGGCCGCCGCTGCCGCGACCGGTTTCAATATCCGTGGAACGAAGCCATAGGCGGCCTTCTCACGCTTCTCTGCAACGACATGCCTGCGCGCATTGCGTTCGCTCCACCAGCCATATCCGGCGATCAACGCAGCAGTGGCAGAGAACGACATCTGAAAACTCGGCCCCAATATCTCATGCGGCGAAAGGGCGATCATGGCGAGCGCCGCAATGGCCAGATTGCGCATACTGATGGCAGCGCGATCCACCAGCAAGGCTCCAAGCATAACCGCGATCATCACATAGCTTCGCTGCGCAGCGACGTCCGCGCCTGACATGGCAAGGTAGAAGGTACAGCTCAGCAGGGAGAGAAATGCCGCGTATTTCTTCACCGGATGCCTAACGCTGAAAGCAGGAAACAGCGCGAAAGCGGATCGTAGCGTCAACATGACAACGCCAGCGGCGAGCGCCATATGCAAACCCGAGATCGACAGAATATGTGCAAGGCCTGCCTTGCGCAGATCGTCATTGGTTTGCTCGCTGATCCCTGCACGGGTGCCTGCCACGAGCGCCGAAGCGACACTACCGTCCTCCCCTCCGATCACTTCCTCGATTCGTTCAGAAACCCGGACCCGTAGCATGGCAATCCACTGGGACATTTCCGCTGTCAGTTCAGCTGGTGGGGGAACCATCGCCACTTTGGGGGTTCCAAGAAAGAACCCGTTGGCACCGATGCCATTGAAATAAGCGTGAAAAGAGAAATCGTAATTGCCGGGACGAACCGGACCTGAAGGGATGCGCAACCGCGCAAAACCGGTCAACCCGCTGCCAATTGCAGTTGTCGCCGGTATGTCTCTGGCATTGATGCGAACGCGCTTCGGCGGAAACCGGAGTTTCGGGCGCTCCGTTTGGAGCACCTCCAACGTTATTCGCCAACTGCCATTATCCTGATAATCAAGAGCAACAACCCGGCCAGTCAGACGCGTCGCCACATCGGAGCCCAACATTGGCGTGGCGCGACTTTCCGTTTCCCATTTTCCAGCCACAAGCCCTGCGATCAGAGCGACTGCCAAGGTCATGGTTCGGGCAGCCGCGAAATGCCTGCGCGTTGCAATGCGCACGATGAGAGCAATCGCGAACATGGATAGAAGTGGAGTCCATGCAGGTTCGAACGAGAGTGTGAAATAGATAATCGCGCCAATACCGGCAAAAACCGGAAGCAAAAGAAAGAATACGCCACGTCCGGCTTCCGTTTCGACTGCAGTCTTGATCTGCCTGCCTGTGACTGACGCTATGGACAAAAGCCGTTCACGCAGGCTCATCACCGGAGGCTTGCCCGGTAATGAGGTTATTGAGATTTCGGCTTCACTTAGAGGCCAAGCCTCTGGAAACAGAGCGCGCAACGAACCGTCAGGCATGCTTTTGACAAGCGCCCGTTCGTTAGCATCGCTCACTTCCCTGATGCCTGTCATGCCCCCGCCTGACCGCAAAAGTTGGCCTACACCGTCGAAGTACCCCGAAAGAACGACAGCACATCAGTGCGAAAGGGGTGCGAAGCCCTTGCGCACATTGCTGCCTATGCTACATGAACCGCAGCTGAAATCGAGTGAGTTCGTATAAAGAACCGCGATTACCTGCCGGGTTGTCTCGCGCAGGCATCGGAATTCAAGTTGCGCCTGTGTCTCCGGCATTCGCCGCTGCTTTAGAATGGCGCACGACATAGTGGAGCTATCATGTCGAAACCGGTCGTTACCCGTTTTGCCCCTTCGCCCACGGGGTATCTGCACATTGGCGGTGCGCGCACTGCTTTGTTCAACTGGCTTTATGCCAAGCACAACGGCGGCAGGATGCTGCTGCGTATCGAAGACACCGACCGGGAACGTTCCACCGACGCCGCGACGGCTGCCATTCTCGATGGGCTGACGTGGCTGGGTCTGGATTGGGATGGTGAAGCCATCTCGCAGTTCGAGCGCGCGCCTCGCCACCGAGAAGTTGCGGAAGAGCTCGTCGCTCTTGGCAAGGCCTATTATTGCTACGCCACACCCGAAGAACTGGAAGAAATGCGCGAGAAAGCACGGGCCGAAGGCCGTCCGCCGCGCTATGATGGTCGCTGGCGTGATCGCGATCAGTCTGAAGCACCTGCAGGCATAAAGCCGGTTATCCGCATCAAGGCGCCGCAGGAAGGCGAAACCCTCGTGCAGGATGCCGTGCAGGGCGATGTGCGCTTCCCGAACAAGGATCTCGACGATTTCATCATCCTGCGCTCCGATGGAACGCCCACCTACATGCATGCGGTCGTTGTCGATGATCACGATATGGGCGTGACGCACATTATTCGCGGCGACGATCATCTGACCAATGCCGCAAGGCAGACCGTCATCTACAACGCGATGGGCTGGGACGTGCCGCAGATGTCGCATATCCCGCTTATCCATGGTGCTGACGGCGCAAAACTCTCCAAGCGTCACGGCGCTCTGGGTGTGGACGCCTACCGTGCGATGGGCTATTTGCCTGCGGCCCTGCGCAACTATCTCGTGCGCCTCGGCTGGAGCCATGGCGACGACGAGATCATGTCGACAGAACAGATGATCGACTGGTTCGACGTGAAAGACATCAACAAAGGAGCAGCCCGTTTCGATTTTCAGAAGCTGGAGGCGATCAACGGCGTCTATATGCGCGCCAGCGACGACCGGGCGCTCTATGATGCACTTGTTGCTGTTCTGCCGGAGATCGAGGGTGGCCAGGAAATTGCGGATGCGCTGGACGATAAGCGCAGCGCACAATTGCTCGCCGCGATGCCTGGGTTGAAGGATCGCGCCAAAACTCTGGTGGAGCTTGCTGACGGATCTAAGTTCATTTTCGCTGCTCGTCCCCTAGACCTTGATGAGAAGGCAGCCTCCCTCCTGAATGACGAAGGTCGTGGTGTACTCAAATCCGTACTGCCGGATCTGGAAGCAGCGACCGATTGGACGGTCGATTCTCTCGACGCCGTTGTGAGGACTCACGCCGAAAAGACCGGTCTGAAACTCGGCAAGATTGCACAGCCCTTACGCGCGGCACTGACCGGGCGCGCCACCTCTCCGGGAGTGTTCGACGTGCTTTTTGTCCTTGGACGGGAAGAGTCCCTCGGGCGTATTCGCGATCAAATCGTTTAAGGTGGGAGCATTCACGCTGACGTGACAAAAGCGGCGTAAATAGTTCAAATTACGCATTGCATCGCAGACCGTTTGGGATAGTTTGACGAGCAAAATCGTTAGGATAATGCGTGAACGCTGATGGTCCCCTAAGGGGCGGGGGCCATTCCAAGAGATAAAAGACAAATTATAGCGACGATTACAATTCTGCCGTCGTGCGGGCGGCAAAGTGGACATGAAAGGAAACACGATGTCAGATAGGACAGCCAGCTTTACACTAGAAGGCAAAACATTCGACCTGCCTGTGCGACAAGGCACTGTCGGACCAGACGTCGTTGATATTGGTCCACTTTACAAGAATTCCCAGATGTTCACCTACGATCCGGGCTTCACGTCCACGGCATCGTGCGAATCCAAGATCACTTACATTGATGGTGATGAAGGTACCCTGCTCTATCGCGGATATCCGATTGATCAGCTCGCCGAGCACGGTGATTTTCTTGAAACCTGCTATCTGCTTCTTTACGGCGAACTGCCGACCGCAACCCAGAAGTCTGACTTCGACTATCGTGTGACGCGCCACACGATGATTCACGAGCAAATGACGAAGTTCTTTACGGGTTTCCGCCGTGATGCTCATCCTATGGCCGTAATGGTCGGCTGCGTCGGTGCGATGTCGGCATTCTATCACGACTCGACCGATATCACCGATCCGCATCAGCGTATGGTCGCATCGATCCGTCTGATCGCCAAGGTTCCGACGCTCGCTGCCATGGCCTACAAGTACCATATCGGCCAGCCGTTCATGTACCCGAAGAACGACCTCGATTTCGCGTCGAACTTCCTGCACATGTGCTTTGGTGTTCCGTGCGAGGATTACAAGGTCAATCCGGTTCTGGCGCGTGCGATGGACCGCATCTTCATCCTCCACGCGGATCATGAACAGAACGCCTCAACCTCGACCGTGCGTCTTGCCGGCTCTTCGGGTGCCAATCCATTTGCATGTATCGCTGCCGGCGTCGCCTGCCTCTGGGGCCCTGCCCATGGCGGCGCGAATGAAGCCGCGCTCAACATGCTGGCTGAAATTGGCTCTGTCGATCGCATTCCTGAATTCATCGCCCGTGCAAAGGACAAGAACGACCCGTTCCGTCTGATGGGCTTCGGTCACCGAGTCTACAAGAATTACGATCCGCGCGCCAAGATCATGCAGAAGACCTGCCATGAAGTTCTGGGCGAACTCGGCATCAAGGACGATCCGTTGCTCGACGTCGCAATGGAACTCGAAAAGATCGCGCTGACGGACGAATACTTCATTGAGAAGAAGCTTTATCCGAACATCGACTTCTATTCCGGCATCACGTTGAAGGCTCTCGGCTTCCCGACCGAAATGTTCACGGTTCTCTTTGCACTTGCTCGCACCGTCGGTTGGGTCGCACAGTGGAAGGAAATGATCGAAGATCCACAGCAGAAGATCGGTCGTCCGCGCCAGCTTTATACCGGCGCTGCCGAGCGCGATTACGTGCCGCTCGCCAAGCGCAAATAAGCATCAGGTCTGCACAAAAAAACCCGGTTGCTAAAACAACCGGGTTTTTTCATGCCTTGAGTATATCATCCAAAAGCGGAAGGTGCTCTGTGGTTAGCTCCTTGAATTGCCTGCCAGTTCCAGAATTACCCGGGCACCGATCTCGCCAGACGGCCGCTCCGTCGCCATAATCGAAGCAACCTTGTCGAAGCCATCGAGTTGCGCCTGCCGTGCCGACCCGGGCTGCATCAGCCGCTCAAGATTTCGGGCAAGCATTCCGGGACGAACGAACTCATTGAAATATTCAGGCACGACCGGCTCGTTGGCGATGATATTCGGCAGCGCTGCGCTCCAGATCGTAATCTTGGGCATCAGAAACTTGCGTGCAAACCAGTCCGCCTTGTAGGAAAGCACAGTTGGGATACGTGACAGAGCCAGTTCCAGCGAAACCGTTCCGGAAGCGGCAAGCGCCGCATCAGCCTTTGAAAAAGCTTTCCACTTTTCCTCCTCGCCCAGCACAATAAGCGGTTTGACAGCCCAATTCTTCGAAAGATCCCGCACCATTTCTTCAACGCGCGGTAACGTCGGCAATATCACATCGAGCTTTTCGGTTCGGGCAGCAAGCTCGCCAACGGCCTCGCCGAACGGTTCCATCAGCATCTGGATTTCAGTACGGCGAGACCCAGGTAGAACAAGCAGCGTTTTCCGGGTTTCGTTAGTCCGTTGCAATTCCAGATTTTTTTGTTCAGCCCGTGCCTGCAATATTGGCCTATAACTGGACAAGCGGTGCCCGACATAGGTCGCGCTCGGTCCGCTCAACTGTTGCATGACATCCGCCTCAAACGGAAGAATAGTCAGCACGTGGTCAAAATAGGCTTTCATCGCGCGGGCACGCTGCGGCCGCCAGGCCCACACACTCGGCGCTATATATTTCACAATGGGAATTGAGGGATTCGCAGTCCTGATCTTTTGGGCAACACGGTGCGTGAACTCGGGACTGTCGATCAGAAGAACACAATCCGGCTTCTCCGCAATGATGCGTTGCGCGGTCTGGCCGATACGCCGCATCAGCCCCGGCAAATTCTTCAGGATTGCGCCCAATCCCATAAGTGCAATCTCGTGCGGGTCAAAGAAAGATTTCATGCCCCGGGCTGCGAGATGATCGCCACCCACCCCGACTATATCGACAAGCCGGTCTGTCTGGCTTCGCAGTGCATCAATCAGATCGGCGCCAAGAAGATCACCGGATTCTTCACCGGCCACGATTGCTATTTTCAGAGGCCGGCTGTTGGTGCTCACTTCCTGACATCCTTTCTCTCGCGACTGACGGTCTCTATGAAAAGACCTTTGTCGTTTGCCGCAGCGACGGTTTCACCAAAGCCTAGAATGAATGTCCTGCCCGCCTCAACCGCTATTCCTGATAATCCCGCTTTTGCGGCATTCGAGACGGTTGAAATCCCGATGGTCGGAAGATCAGCTCTCTCATCCTGTTGCGGCTTTGCCATCTTGACGAGAACACCGCCTCGACGAGGGATGCGGCCAGCTGCGCGCAATTCGCGCACGCGTTCGATCATCTGATCCGTGCCTTCCGCTCCTTCCAAAGCGACAACACGTCCCCCGACCGCAACCGCGCCCTGCCCGACATCAAGATCGCCCAAGCGAAGTGCAGATTCCATCGCTAGTTCAAGATTATGGCGTTCCCGGGCATCCGGCACCGCTCGAGTCAGAATTTGAGCAGGTGAAGGGGAAAGCAGATCTGGAACGACCTCATGAGCGCCGACGACTTTAAAGCCAAAAGATTCCAGCAGGCCTATAAATGCACGCAATAGCGCATCGTCGCCTTGTCCTAACGCACGCAGCACATAAGGCACGGCACGCATTGTAGGCCAGTCAAGCTTGAGGTCACTGACATGAGGGCGACTTGTCACGCCGCCGGCGAGAACGACGCGGTCCACTCCCGCAGCCTTCATCGAGCGCACCAGCTTTGCGAACTCTACGATCGAAATTTCCTGATGCTCATACCTATAAAGTATCGGGTCTGCCTCTCCTCGCAGCGGCACGAGGAAGGGAGGGGTTCCCGCTACCGCCAAAGCCTCTGCCACATTGATCGGCAGCAGGCCGTTCCCGGCGATAATGGCAACGCGCCCCGCATGGTCTGCGAGACGCTGCGTTTTCTCAATCTTCGCCGCTGTCATGTCCGGCCCCGCCATGCACCGCATCCAGCGGAGGTGTACAGTAGGCACGCTTGGTATCGACATTGATGAAGTCGATCATGTCAACGACAGCCGGTGAACCCGGTATCGCAATCAGGACGTCCTTGGCACGGTCACGAATTGGCTTTGTACGGTCGAACAGCATCCGAACAGCATGGCGTAGATTATGAATCTCTTTGCGCTCCATGCCGGAGCGCTTCATACCGACAATATTCAATCCGCCAAGATGAGCATGCACGCCAATCGCCATGCCGTAAGGGATGAGATCGCTTACGACAGCAGCCATGCCGCCAACAAAAGCGTGGTGACCAATGCGCACAAACTGATGGATAGCAGCCCCGCCGCCCAGAATGGCGTGGTGCCCGATCGTCGTGTGACCGCCGATCATCACGTTGTTGGAAAATGTGACGTAATCGCCAATGTCGCAATCATGAGCTACATGCGCATAAGCCAGAAACGAACAGTTATCGCCGACCGAAGTATATCCCCGCGCGCTGTCCGACCCTTTGTGCATGGTCACACCTTCGCGGATCACGCAGTTCACGCCAATGTTCAGCTTGGTGGGACCGCCCTTATGCTTGTTGTTCTGTGGATCGCATCCCAAAACAGCGTGCGGATAGACCTTAGCGCCCGCACCAAGCGTCGTTGCGCCTGTTACCACGACATGGCTCATCAATTCCGAATTGTCGCCAATGACGGCGCCAGACTGAATGTGACAGAAGGGGCCGACAGACACACCCTGCCCCAGTTCCACGCCCTGCTCTACGAGAGCGGTGGGGTGAATGATTGTTTCTTTCATTGATATGCTCACTGGTTTTCTTCAGCTGTGCTGATCATGGCAGCGACTTCAGCTTCCGCAACCTTCACACCATCAACTTCCGCAACGCATTCATATTTAGAGATATTTGCACGCTGCTTGATTTTCTTGACATGAAGCAAAAGCCTGTCCCCAGGTATGACTGGACGACGGAACTTCGCATTGTCGATGGTCATGAAATAGACCACACCGGGACGCCCGGTCTTACGCTGAAGCAGGGAAATGGCGCCAGCTGTTTGTGCCATGGCTTCGACAATCAATACGCCCGGCATAATCGGCTTTTCAGGAAAATGGCCTGTAAAATGGGGCTCGTTTATCGTCACATTCTTGATGCCTGTCGCAGAAACGTCACCGTCAATGTCGACAATCCGGTCAATCAGCAAAAACGGATAGCGATGCGGCAGAACTGCCAGAATGTCCTGGATATCTGCTGCTTCCAGCTTGGTCTGATTTGCATCACTCATCAGAGGATTGCTCCTTTCTCGATTGCCCGATGCTGCGGATGTTCGCAATATCGCGGAACCACTGCTTGATAGGCCGCGCGGGGATGCCGCCCCAGCGCTCACCATCGGGTATGTCATTCATAACGCCGCTTGCCGCAGCAACCTGCACGCGTGAGCCGATAATCAAATGATCGGCCAGCCCCACACGTCCGCCCAGCATTGTCTGGTCACCGATGACGCAACTGCCGGAAATGCCGCAATGCGCGGCTATAATACAAAAACGGCCGATCCGCACGTTATGCGCGATCTGGACAAGGTTATCGATCTTGGTACCTTCACCGATAACGGTGTCATTCAACGAGCCGCGATCCACCGTGGTATTGGCGCCAATCTCGACATTGTCCTGAATAATGACCCTGCCAAGCTGAGGAACTTTTTCCAGACCGGCAGGACCCGGAACGTAGCCGAAACCATCTTGTCCGATCCGAACGCCGGCATGAAGCGAGACCTGATTGCCAATAAAGGCACACTGCACGGTAACGCCCGGCGCAATATAGCTGTTGCGCCCGATCTGGCTGCCTTCGCCGATGACCGCAGTCGAGGCGATCAGCGTACCGCTACCGACGGTAACGCCCCTGCCAATCACGGCCCCAGCTTCGATGGTCGCACCATCCTCGATATGCGCAGTCGGGTGAATGATCGCAGCCGATGAAACACCTGTTTCACCAAACCAGCTTACCGGCCTGACCGACGCAGGAAACAGCATCCGGCCCACCGAGGCAAAGTCTCGCTGAGGATTGCGGGTAACCAGTGCAGCTATGTGCGACGGTACGATGTCCGCCACAGTTTCCGTGCACAGAACCCCGGCCGCATTGATCGATGAAAGCCCATCGGCATTCTTTTTGCCTTCAACGAAGACAAGAGAACCCTCATCTGCATCTTTAAGAGAAGACAGGCGCGCAACAGAACGCGGCGCAAGCTTCGGATCACGAAGTCTTGCACCGGTATAATCTGCGATATCGCCAATCGTGAGTTCACGCGAAGGCGCGAAAAAAACAGGATCTGCCATCAAAACACTTTCTTTCCCGGGGTTGTTATACCCCGGGAAAAGGCAAATCTATTAGAACTTGGTCGAAACACCGAAGTTGAAGTTCTGAACCTTGTCGGTGTCAGCCTTCGCAATCGGGAACGCATAGTCGAAGCGCAGAGGACCAAACGGCGAAGCCCACATCAAGCTGATACCGGCCGAGGCCCGAAGCTTCTTGTCGTCGCCAAGAGCGCCATCGGTATTATTACCGTAAAGCGTTGCCGCATCCGCAAACAGAGCACCACGGATACCCAGGCTTTCCGGAACGAGCGGCATCGGGAACTGAACTTCAGCAGTACCGTTGAAATAGGTCGTTCCGCCCAGCCAGTAACGTTTGCCGCTTTCAGAATCCTGGTAAGGACCAATACCGTTGAACTTGAAGCCGCGAATGATGTCCGAATTGTTTTTGAACAAGTCGAAGATGCGGACGCCATCATTGCCAAACTCGTGGATATAACCACCGCCAACGCCCAACATACCTACAATATCGGCTTCCTGAGAAAGCGTCTTGTAGTAGTTAGCCTTAGCAGTCGTCTTGATATACTTCGCGTCACCACCGAGACCAGCAAATTCCTGCGTGAACTTGCCATAAAGACCGTCATGCGGATTCTTCATGTCGTCGATTGAGTTGTAGGTCAGCGAATAGCTGATTGACGAACGGAGCCATGGGCTATGCTCAGCAGCTTCCAACAACGCCGGTGCGTAATAATCCTCCCGATCAGCACGGAACAGGTCATACTTTTCCTGAACAAGGTTATACGCGATACCTGCCGAGAAGTTGTCCGTGATCGGCAGACCAAAACGGATCGTTCCACCAGTCTGTTCGACATCGTAATCGTCATTCACGCGGTACGAGCGACGGAAGACATCAAAGCCAGCCGACAGGCGGTAGCCAAGGAAATAAGGCTCCGTGAACGACAGACCATAATTGCGCATATCGTCCTGACCGGCACCAGCGCTGATACGGATATACTGGCCGCGCCCGAGGAAGTTACGCTCGGTGATAGCAGCTTCGACCTGTGCGCCGGGTGATTCACCACCCGTTGTATAGCCGCCGCCAATCGAGAATTCACCAGTCGACTTTTCAACGACATCGACGACCAGAATTACCTGATCCGGCTCGGAGCCAGGCGCGGTCGAGATATTGACCGTCTGGAAGAAATCAAGCGCTTCAAGACGGCGCTTCGCACGCTGCACCATGACCTGATTGAAGGCATCACCTTCATTCACGTCAAATTCGCGGCGAATCACGAAATCACGAGTTTTGTCGTTGCCGCGGATTTCGATGCGCTGAATGTAAGCGCGCGGACCTTCGTCGACGCTATAAACAACGGAAATCGTGTGATTTTCAAAATCACGATCACCGCGAGGTTCAACCTTCGCAAAGGCATAACCACTGCCGGCAACATTCTCGGTAACTGCGAGAACAGAATCTTCGATTTCCTTGGCGCTGTAAGGCTTGCCGGAACGCGTCTTGACCAGATGATCCAGAGCCTGTCCATCAACGCCAGAGACGTTGCTCTCAACGCTTACATTGCCAAACGTATAGCGCTGACCTTCATCAACCGTGATGGTGATTGTGTATTCGTTTGTCGAAGGATCGAGAACAGCATTGGACGAGACGACGCGGAAATCTGCATAGCCGCGATTATAATAGAAACGACGGAGCGTTTCCTCGTCAGCCTGAAGTCGACCTTCGTCGTAGACGTCATTGCGTGTCAGCCACGAAAGCGGATTCGAACGCTTGGTCGAGATCACATCACGCAGACGACGGGAACCGAACGCCTGATTGCCGACGAAATCGACATTGGCGATCTTCGTGCGGGAACCTTCGTTGATTTCATAAACAACGTTTACACGGCCCTGACCGAGATCAACGGTACGCGCATTAACGGTCGCATCGCTGCGCCCGATATGTGCGTAAGCTCCCTTGATAGCCTCAACATCGGCCTCCATCGTTGCAGCATCGTAAGGCGAGCGAGCCTTGAGCTGAACGGCCCGAGCAAGATCAGGGTCCTTGATCTTCTTGTTGCCCTGGAAAAGCACGTTATTGACAACCGAACGCTCGGTAACGTTCACAACCAGCGTGCTGCCGGACTGATTGATGCGAACATCCGAGAACAGGCCCATCGCGAACAGACGCTTCACCGCAGCATCAATATCGGCGCTGGTGAAGGCCTTGCCCGGACGAATATCAATGTTGTCGCGGATGGATTGCGCGTCGACGCGAGTATTGCCACGCACCTCGATACGGCTAACGACAGCAGCCTCGGCAACGTTGACCGAAGCCAGCGAGAGTGCAGCAGTACCCGAAGCCACAAGAGCCACTGACATGGCGAGCGCAGAAGCGGCGCCAAAGAATTTAGAACTTGCCGTCATAGGCTTTCCGAACCTTCGTTTCTTTCTGTCCCCGGGGCGATTAACCCAGAAAAGCACGTACAGATACAACCGTCATACCCGGTTTTTCCATACAAGCAAGCGTCACGGTTAAATTCTGTTTACTTAAGCAACCAGCGTGGCATCCGCGCCACGCGATTTAGGTGTTATGGTAAACAAATCGCTTAGCTTTTCCAGCAGTCACTCCCAACTTTCATTTCTGTTTAACACCTTCCCCGGTCCTCGCCGGAGAAGAAACGCATCATATCGGTTTGATGACTGGAACTCCCAGCCTGCACCGATCCCCAAGGTCACCACCTGAGCCAGCCGGAGAGTCATCTAGCAGGCAAACAGGTCGTTGAAAAGTACGAACCCCATGAATCCCATAACAAGTAGGAAGCCGGCACGATAGAAAATTTCCTGCGCTGCGGCAGACACCGGACTACCCTTTATGGCCTCTACCGCATAAAAAACCAGATGACCACCGTCCAGCGGAGGCAGCGGAAACAGGTTCAAAAGCCCGATGCCGACAGACAACATCGCCATCAGTTGGACGAGCCAATCAAAGCCTTGGCTAGCCGCCTTGCCGGCCATATTGGCGATCTTTACCGGGCCACCAAGCTGGCATTTATCCTCACGTCCCACCGCGAAACGCTGAAAGAACTCTCCCGTCCGGCTGATAATATAGCCTGTTTCCATGACAGCTTGTCCCACTGATTCGAGCGGGCCATATTCAATCCGGCGGAAATTGCCTACAGCTTCAGTGGTTTCCACACCGATAGCGCCAAGCTTGATCTTGTTTCCAAGTGGGTCGGTGCGCTCGACAATTGCTGGAACGGCCTCGAGGTCAACCATCTTACCATTACGCTCGACAGTGAAATTCAGCTTGTCGCCGGCTCGTCCCGATACGATGCGCTGCACGTCCGAAAAAGTGGTGATCTTTTCACCATCAACACTGATAAAGCGATCTCCGGCTTCAAACCCCGCTTCAGCAGCCGGACTGCCAGGCTGAACGCCAGCGATAAGCGGATCGGAAATCTGGCGACCATAAAGTGCGAAGAAAACGCTGAAAATAACAATCGTCAGAATAATATTGAAAGCAGGTCCGGCAAAAACGGTTGCCGCGCGCTTCCAGACAGGTTGGGTATGGAACGCCCTTCGCTGCTCATCCGCGCTCAGGCTTGCATTATTAACGTCCACAGGAGAACTCGTGGCGCTCTCGTCACCGATGAATTTGACGTAGCCGCCGAGCGGAATGGCCGAAATCTTCCATCGCGTTCCGTGCTTATCCGTGAATCCGATCAACTCCGGCCCAAAGCCGATGGAAAATGCCTGTGAACCGATGCCGCACCAGCGCGCAACCAGATAGTGGCCCATTTCGTGAACAAAGACCACAACGGTCAAAACAAAGAGAAATGGGATGATGGTCCCGACAAGCAGGCTTTCGCCACCGAAGAAAAAGGCCAACGCCTCCTGCAAATCACTGCTCCTTACAAAACACTAGCGGGCTGCCGAAAAACTATATGAATCCAACAATTCTCTGCACCGTTAGAAACTGAAGAAAATTGCAGACGGTACGTCCGGCTCGGCGAAAATTGCACCAAACAGGTACAAAAGTGCGGCAGCCGCTACAAGTCCATCGACGCGATCAAGAACACCGCCATGCCCCGGCAGAAGACGCCCTGAATCCTTTGCGCCGAACTGTCGCTTTACCCATGATTCTGCAAGATCACCGATCTGCGAAACGATAGAGAGCAGCAATGCGAGCAGCGGCACCAGCCAGCTACCAGGCGCAGCCACCAGAGAGGCCACCAAAATCCCCCCCGCCACGGCAGCAGCGGCACCACCAATAGCGCCGGACCATGTTTTGTTCGGCGAAAAGCGCGGTGCCAGTTTCGGCCCGCCCAACGCCCGTCCGTTGAAATAGGCTGCGATATCGGTGGACCAGACAACCGCGAAAAGAAAAACAATGGCCGTGAAGCCGAACGGTTCGTCGCCCCGCAGGAGCGAAAGCGACACGGCGGAGAAACCTGCATAGAATAGTCCTGCTGCCGACCAGCCGCGCCCTGCCCGCCATTGGGTAAGCAAAAGTACGAGAGCACCCGCTGTCAGAACGCCAATCGTCAACAATGCGCTTCGGTCCATAACGAGCAGAATGTTGGTAAGCACCAGCCATCCCCAGCCGAACACCTGCGAAAACAATGTCTGCTTCGGCGCGGTCAAGCTCGTCCACTCGTGGAACATGGCCAATCCAATGGCAATCGAGAAGAGCGTGAAACCCAAACCGCCCACCCATGTCAACCACAAGGCGGCTGCACCGAGAACGATAGCGGTAATGATACGGGTTTGCAGATTGGACATTGAGGCCTTTCGACGGACCGGCTTGCGCCTTAACAGAGCATTTTCAGTGGCTCCGACTCTTGGGAACCACTTTAGACTGCCGCCCCCTTGGTCGAAGGGCATGCGATTTCTTCTTCGAGTTGTTCAAGTGCGGCGCGCACCTCGACACCGCCGAATCGACGCTCACGCTGGCGGAAAGCCTCATAGGCTGCATCAAGGTCCGACGAGCGGAAATCTGGCCAATGGATGGGCAGAAACAGAAACTCTGAATATGCCGCTTGCCAGAGCAGAAAATTCGACAGGCGCATTTCCCCGCTCGTGCGGATGATAAGATCCGGATCGGGTATCCCCGCCGTATCAAGATTTGCGGAAATCAGCTCAGCGGAAATAGAAGCCGGATCAAGCAGTCCGGCTGCGACATCGCGCGCCAGGCTTCGCACGGCACGGACAATCTCGTCGCGGGAACCGTAGTTGAACGCTATGATCAGGTTGAGGCCGGTATTGCGATGGGTAAGTGTTTCCGCTTCGGCCAATAACGTTCGGATATCGGCGGCAAGCTCTTCGCGCTCACCGATAATGCTGACCCGCACATTATTGCGGTGGAGCTCCGCGAGATCGCGACGAATGAAAATTTTCAGCAAACCCAGGAGGTCATTTACCTCACCGCTCGGGCGGGACCAGTTCTCTGAAGAGAAAGCAAACAATGTAAGGTAGCCGAGGCCACGATCCCCGGCTGCCCGTACAGTCTCGCGAAGAGCTTCCACACCTGCCCTATGCCCGGCACTACGGGGCAGGTTGCGTGCCTTCGCCCAACGGCCATTGCCATCCATGATAATGGCGATGTGGCGCGGATCGGACATGGCGAAGCTCTCCTTCAATGAAAATCATGCAAGTCCTAGACCTGCATGATCTCCCCTTCTTTCACTGCAACGATCTTGTCCATCTCTGTGATGGTTTCGTCGGTCAGCTTCTGCACTTTTTCCGACAGAACGCGGCTGTCATCCTGACTGATGAGGCTGTCTTTCTCCAGCTTTTTCAGCGTGTCCATGCCGTCGCGGCGCACATGGCGAGCAGCGATGCGACCCTGCTCAGCATACTGATGTGCAATCTTGACCAGTTCCTTGCGGCGCTGTTCGTTCAATTCCGGTAGCGGAATGCGCAGCGTCGTCCCATCGGTGATAGGATTGAGACCGAGACCTGAATCGCGAATTGCGCGTTCCACGGCGCCCACCATGCTCTTGTCCCAGACGGAAACCGAAAGCATACGCGATTCGGGAACGGTAATATTTGCGACCTGATTGATCGGCATTGTCGAGCCATAGGCTTCGATGACGATCGGCTCCAGCAAACTTGCGGAAGCACGGCCCGTACGCAGGCCACCAAGATCATGCTTCAAAGAGTTGATTGCGCCTTCCATGCGGCGTTTCAGGTCGTTGATGTCGAAAGCATCACTCATGCATTTTCTCCTTCGATACGCAGCAAGGGTCGATCAATTATCGGAAACGATCGTGCAGCGCCCCTTGCCTTGCAGAATTTCGGCCAAGCCGCCGTTTTCATGGATGGAATAGACTATTATCGGAATGTTGTTCTCACGCGCAAGGGCAACAGCGGCTGTATCCATGACCGCGAGCCCGCGATCGAGAACTTCTTTGTGGGTCAGACGATCGAAACGCGTTGCGTTCCGATCTTTTTTCGGATCGGCGGAATAAATTCCGTCGACCTGCGTGCCCTTCAAAAGCGCGTCCGCCTCGATTTCCGCAGCGCGAAGAGCCGCAGCCGAGTCCGTCGTGAAGAAAGGATTTCCGGTACCGCCAGCAAAAATCACAACCTTACCCTCATCCATATAGGCCGTAGCCTGTCTCTGTGAGAAACTCTCACAGATTTCAGGCATGGCGATGGCCGAGAGTACAACGGAATCGACACCAATCTTATGCAGGGAGGTACGCAGCGCGAGCGAATTGATGACCGTGGCCAGCATCCCCATGTGATCGCCTGTCACGCGGTCGCCTCCTTTGGAGGCCACAGCGACACCGCGGAAAATATTGCCGCCGCCGATTACGACGCCAACTTCCACGCCGAGCGACCGCGCCTGCTTGATATCGCTTGCTATACGGTCCGCAACGGAAACATCGATGCCAAAGCCCTGACTGCCCATCAATGCCTCGCCCGAGGCTTTCAAAAGGACGCGTTTGTAGGCGGGTTGACCTGGCATTGGATGCTCTCCGCAGATTGTGATCAAGTGGATGTGTTCGGGTTCCGATACACGAAGGGCACCGCGTTGTCACGCGGTGCCCTTCGTAATCAAAAGCCTTTTCAGGCAATCAGCGCATTCCGAAAAGCCAAAACCGGCTTTCGGGACAAATCGCGCTGAAAACAGGTCGTTTAGCCCTTGGCAGCAGCAGCTACTTCAGCAGCGAAATCGGTTTCTTCCTTTTCGATGCCTTCACCGAGAGCGATACGGACAAAGCCCGTGATCTTGGCCGGTGCACCGATGGTCTTTTCAGCTTCCTTGAGGGCAGCTGCGACCGTCAGGTCAGGATTGATAACGAAAGCCTGCGAAAGAAGAACAACTTCTTCATAGAACTTGCGCATGCGGCCTTCGATCATCTTCTCGATGATATTGTCCGGCTTGCCGGATTCGCGAGCCTGCTCGATGAAGATCGCCTTTTCGCGCTCGGCAGCAGCCGGGTCGACATCTTCGGCGGTCAAAGCCAGCGGGTTGATAGCAGCAACGTGCATGGCAACCTGACGACCGAATGCATTTGCAGCTTCTGCATCGCCGGCGGTTTCGATTGCAACGAGAACGCCCAGCTTGCCGAGGCCATCAGCAACACCGTTGTGGATGTAGGTCGCGACAACGCCCTGCGGGACGGTCAGCGCAGCCGAACGGCGGAAGCCGATGTTTTCGCCGATGGTAGCAACAGCGTCCTTCGCCGTTTCGGTAACGGACTTGCCGTCAACCTTGGCGTCGGCAACAGCTTCGGTCGAACCATCGGTCGACAAAGCGGCCTGCGCGATCTTGCGGACCAGATCCTGGAAAGCATCGTTGCGGGCAACGAAGTCGGTTTCGGAGTTGACTTCGACAACAACAGCCTTGTTGCCGGAAGCTGCCACGCCGACCAGACCTTCAGCAGCTGTACGGCCAGCCTTCTTGTCGGCCTTTGCAATACCCTTCGCACGCAGCCAGTCAACGGCGGCGTCGATATCGCCATTGGTTTCGGCAAGTGCTGCCTTGCAGTCCATCATGCCGGCGCCGGTGAGGTCGCGGAGTTCTTTGACGAGAGATGCGGAAATGCTCATGATATCGCCTTTCATGAAAGCGAAGGCACACCGGATGGGTGTGCCAACATTTAACCGGCGCTTGTTTTCTGGATCGCGACCTGACCTGAGCATTGCACTACAGGAATCACAATCTCGCACCGGGATGAAACGAGATTATCCACCCGCCCTATCACAGATATGACGGATGGATGAAATCATACGCTGATTAAGCGCCTTCAGCCGGAGCTTCGAGGGCCGGCTCTATCGGAGCTTCAGCCTGCGCGCCGATGTCGATGCCCATCGCGCCCTGCTGACGCGCAATGCCGTCGAGAGCAGCGCGGGCAATCAGATCGCAATAAAGAGCGATAGCGCGTGCGGCGTCATCGTTGCCCGGGATCGGGTAATCGATCTGGTCCGGATCGCAGTTCGAGTCGATCACGGCGACAACCGGGATACCAAGACGCTTGGCTTCCTGAATAGCGATCGCTTCCTTGTTGGTGTCGATGATGAACATCAGGTCCGGAACCGAACCCATGTCCTTGATACCGCCGAGGGCGCGGTCAAGCTTTTCACGCTCGCGCTCGAGGTTCAGGCGTTCCTTCTTGGTGAAGCCCTGAGCTTCGCCAGCCAGGAGTTCATCGAGCTTGCGCAGACGCTGGATCGAGTTGGAGATCGTCTTCCAGTTGGTCATCATGCCGCCGAGCCAGCGTGCATTGACGTAATACTGTGCCGAACGGTTGGCAGCATCGGCAATAATATCCGAAGCCTGACGCTTCGTGCCGACGAACAGAACGCGACCGCCGCGAGCGACCGTGTCCGAAACGATCTTCAGCGCATTATGCAGAAGAGGAACGGTCTGGGACAGATCGAGAATGTGGATATTGTTGCGGTCACCATAGATGTATGGCGCCATTTTCGGGTTCCAGCGATGGGTCTGGTGGCCGAAGTGAACACCAGCTTCCAGAAGCTGGCGCATGCTGAAATCAGGCAATGCCATCTTTATTTTCCTTTTCCGGTTTAACCTCCACGGGCTGAGGCGATTTCTCGCCACCGGAGGTTTTTGCCGGATTTCTCCCGACAAAAGCCCATCCCGTGTGTGGAATAGGCGCGCTGTTAACTGATCGCGCCGCAAATTGCAAGTCGTCCGCACAATATAGCATCGAACAGGCGGATAAACACGCCGGTCAGCGTGCCTATTTGCAGGCTTCAGCCTGCTTGGCCGTATCATAGACATCAAGCTTCACCAGCTTGCCGCGCATGGAGAAATCTCCATAATCCATTGTGAGGTCGCGGGTAATCCCGTTTCGATAAAGCTTGAAATTGATACGGTAGATCGGCAGGCCGTCCTGCTTTTCCTTGTCATCGAAATAGGCAATTGTTACCGGCCAGACCTGATCCTTGGAAAACTTGCCCATGACTTTGGTCTCATCGTCCGGCAGCGCCTGTTCCTTGCCGACGACAACGGTGGTTGCAACCACCCGGTCGGCATCTTCGGAAGCATCAAACAGCGATGTCTGGTAGAACTTCTGCCCGGCTTCCGCCTTGCCGATCAGTTCTTCCATATGACCAGTCGGAAACTGCGTTCCCTTGAGGTCAAGCTTGTTTTCCTTCGGCTTGCTCAGTTCGACGACCGTCTTGCCACCCTCAAGCTTCGCGTCGCCGCGCACTTCCTTGACCAATTCCTTGTCCACGAAGGTCTTGTTGACGAAGCGAAAATTCTTTCCATCAGCGCCTTCGAACGTGGTCGTCTGCTGGTCGGTCACGCGCTGCGGCTGCTCTTCCATGTCAATCCGGGTCACGAAACGGAAATTGGTGGTGTAGCCCTCGCATGCTGATCCGTTGAACTCATAGACCATGCGCCCGGTCAGACCGCTGATTCCGGATTTTTCATCAGCTCGATCCAGAGTCAGATCATAGACTGCGCGGTGTGGAACCAACGTTACCGTCGAGGCCGCTTGCGCGGCACCAGCAAATCCGGCCCAAATACAAGCAGCCGTTCCACTCGCCGCAACCGCACTCTTGAAAAAACGCATACATGAATCTCCCGATGAGTTGACGAGCATGATAAAAAAACTCGTGGCGGAAGCGAGGCAAAAAACGCACCCTTCCCCAAAGCTTCACCGATTCTGCTTACAGGTAGATCGCGAAGTACCTTTGCAAGCAAGGATTAATATAATGACCGATACGATCGACAGCCGCCTTAAAAATCTGGGTATATCCATCCCGGAAGCCGCCGCACCCGCTGCAAACTACGTTCCTTTTGCCCAAAGCGGCTCTTTGCTTCTCACCTCAGGCCAGCTACCACTCGATGGCGGCAAGCTGGTGCACACGGGTCAGATCGGAGACGAGTTGACAGTTGCACACGGACAAGCGGCAGCACGCGCCTGCGCCATCAATATTCTTGCACAGGCAAAGGCGGCGCTTGGCGACCTCGGCCGCATCAAGCGGGTTGTAAAAATTACCGCATTCGTAGCCTCAACCCCCGACTTTGTGGAACAGCATCTTGTTGCCAACGGCGCATCGGATCTCCTCGTGGCGGTTCTCGGCGACGCCGGCAAACATGCCCGCTCGGCTGTTGGCGTTGCCAGCCTGCCGCTCAACGCACCTGTCGAAATAGAAGCAATCATCGAGGTTGCATGACATGACGTCCGTCGACTGGATCAAAAAGCGCCCCGTCGCCCATCGTGGATTGCACGATCTTAACAAGGTACGCTGGGAAAACACCCTTTCGGCGTTTGAGGCAGCAGCCAAAGCGGGATTCGCTATTGAATGCGATGTTCATCTCACCCGCGATGGCGGCGTGGTCGTCTTTCATGACGACGAGTTGAAGCGTCTCGCAGGTCGCGAAGGTTACATCAGCAATTTGACGCTTGCCGAAGCGACCGCGCTCAAGGTCGGCGGCACCGCCGATCACGTGCCGACGCTTCGTCAGATGCTTGATCTGGTCAACGGTCGTGTTCCTCTTGTGATCGAGTTGAAGGGCATAGAAGGCAAGGACGACGGGCTGGTTGCCGCTGTCGCCAGGGAACTGGCATCTTATAAGGGCGAAGCCGCGATCATGTCTTTCGATCACCACCTGGTCCGCCGCTTTGCAGCAGACGCGCCTGGTATTCCGGGAGGACTTACCGCCGAAGGTACCCGCACGGAAGATTTTGAAAGGCATTTTTCCATGCTCGCGCATGGCATTTCCTTCGTATCCTATAATGTGCATCACCTGCCCAACCCGTTCGTCACCTTCGTTCGGGAGAAGCTGCATATGCCGGTCATCAGCTGGACCATTCGGGATCGCGAAATGCAGAAGCATAGCGATCTCAATGTCGACCAGATCACGTTCGAAGGCTTCGATCCGCGCGCCCTCGTGGCTTGACGACAACACGCCGAGCGCAGCAACATATGCGTGGTAACGGCAAAGGAATAGCGGTGAACGACGAAGATCCGCAGAATGAGCAAAGCTTCGTTCTCCGTGTCGTTGAGAATATCAGCGAATTCACGGAAGACGAATGGAACAGTCTTGTCGGGGCTTCCCGGCAGGACACGCATTACAATCCCTTCATTAGCCGCAACTTCCTGCTCGCTATGGAAGAATCGGGATCGGTTTCGCGCAACGCAGGCTGGCTTCCGCGCCATTTGCATCTGGAGGACGATAGAGGACGCCTCATTGGGGCCGTGCCGAACTATCTGAAGGGGCATAGTCAGGGAGAATATGTCTTCGATCATGGATGGGCTGACGCGTTCGAACGCGCCGGCGGGCGATACTATCCAAAATTTCAGGCCGCAGTGCCTTTCACACCGGCCACCGGACCACGCCTTCTCAATCACATTGCCTATGAAAGCGAAACCGTTCGGTTGGCACTGGCTGGCGGGCTCCGGGAACTGGCAGATCAATCCGGTGTCTCATCAGCGCATGTTACATTTGCGTTGCCGGATGAGATATCTGCACTGGAACGCGCAGGATTTCTCCACCGCACGGATCAGCAATTCCATTTCAGAAACAATGGCTTTAGGAGTTATGATGATTTTCTTAATGAGCTGGTGTCGAGAAAGCGCAAGGCGCTGAAAAAGGAACGGCGAGAGGCATTGTCAGACGGCATCGAAATCGATTGGCTGACCGGGCGTGATCTGACCGAAGCGGTCTGGGACGATTTCTTTGCATTCTATATGGATACAGGCAGCCGCAAATGGGGACGCCCCTATCTAAACAGGCGGTTCTTTTCTCTTATCGGCGAAAGCATGGCGGAAGACATCCTCCTCGTCATGGCCAAGCGCAACGGACATTATATTGCCGGTGCAATCAACTTCATTGGCGGCGATACCCTTTTCGGCCGCCACTGGGGCTGTATCGAAGACCACCCTTATCTGCATTTCGAGGTTTGCTATCATCAGGCAATCGATTTTGCCATCGATCGAAAACTGAGTGTCGTGGAGGCTGGCGCACAAGGCGAGCATAAAATCGCCCGCGGTTACGTTCCGGTCACGACCCACTCGGCGCATTATATTGTTCATGAAGGCTTTCGAAACGCAGTGCGCGACTATCTCGACCATGAGCGCCGCGAAGTCCAGCAAATCCAGAGCGCTTTGCGTGAACACTCCCCCTTCAGAGATGCCTGAACCTATCGGTCTTGCCTAACGCGGCTTGATACGGTCTGATCCATTCAAACATTTCGCATTGGAGAGAATCGCATGTCCGCGACCTATGACGACAATAATATCTTCGCCAAGATTCTACGCGGCGAAATCCCATCCACGCGTGTTTACGAAACCGACGACGTGGTTGCCTTCATGGATGTGATGCCGCAAGGAGCAGGCCATACATTGGTTGTACCAAAAGCGCCCTCCCGCAATCTGCTCGACGCGAAGCCGGAAACGCTCGCGAATCTCGTTCAGGCGGTGCAGAAAATCGCGCAGGCTGTGAAGAAGGCATTCGATGCAGATGGCGTAACTGTCATGCAGTTCAACGAACCGGCATCCGGCCAGACCGTCTATCATCTGCATTTCCATGTGATCCCGCGCTTTGAAGGCGTAGCGCTCAAGCCCCATACCGGGCAGATGGAAGATGCGGCTGTTCTTTCAGCAAATGCTGAAAAGATTCGCGCAGCGCTCTGATATGACTCACAGTTTCAAAGTGTAAGCAGACCAGCAACCAGCAGGATTTCCGCGACCAGCACACCGACGAGCAATCGCTTGCCGGTGATGAGAAAAGCGGCAAATCCTGCCACGGCTGAACCAGCGCGCAGCCACAGCGGCGAATTGGCCAGTTCTCCATTGGGATAGAGAATAAGCTGTGCGATAACACCTGCCACCAGCGCGGTTGCAACGCAGCGCACGAGAACAAGAGCCTCAGAATCCTCCCGTACGCGCCCGCCAACCAGCACTCCCATCAGCCGGAACAGATAGGTTGGAAGCGCACCGGCCAGCAGGATAAAAAGAAACGGCCACCACCAGGTCGTAAAGCTATCCCAATTCATTCAGCGGCTCCCATCGACACGCGACGCATTCGGTGAAAACCAAAAGCGATCAGCCCGCCGAGAATTCCCGTAATCAGCAGATCATATCCCGGAGCCAGATGATGAAATATGGGAAACAGAACGATCCCGGAAATCATCGCAGCCTGCCCTGCCCGTTCTCTGGCTGACCGCCAGAGCGAGGTCAGGAAATACATCGGAGTCAGCATGAAAAGTGCAGCGAAAACGATTGGCGGAAAAGACGCCGACAACGAATAGACGATGGCGACGACAATCGCATTGGTTCCCACCAGAACCACACCGATCCCGGCAAAATAGCTGGTCCGCATGTCACGTGGAATCTTGCGAAGCTCTTCCATGGCCATCACCCAGGCGGTGACGGCAACAAAATGACAAAGGGCGGCCAGCGTCAGTTTCCGCGTTTTCGGTCCCTGCAACTCGGGAAGCAGCGCGACCACCATCGGCATCAAACGCACGGATGACAGCCCAACAGCGAGCGCTGCAGCAGGCAAAGCCACGCCTGCGCTGATCGCACCGATCAGGACGACCTTCGCCGGAAGCGCCCAGATGGTCAGCGTCATGAAAACGGCCTGAACAACAGTGATCCCGCTTTCGATTGCCAGCCCAGCAAAGCCGATGAACGAACTCATCAATAATAGAGCTGGAATGCTGCAAATGCGCGTGCAGCCACGTAAAAACCACCGTATGTGACGACGGTCTTCTGAATTTTGCTCGGGGTTATCGGAATGAATCGGTGGCATGGGGCCCCGTTAGAGCAAGGTTCGAGCAAGTTGCACCCGGTTTTTAGCCGACCAGATCAGAAAACCTCAGTTTTCGTTCACACCGGCCATGCTCAAAACAAAACGGCCCTCAGGGAGGGCCGTTTCGATTGATTGTTATTTCTTGCGTGGCACCTTCGGCACCGAAGACTTGGTCGCCGAAGTCCGCGAGGAAGACTTCGGTGCGGGTTCGTCCTTACCAGCCAGCACCTTCTCCTTCTCTGCCTTCTTCGGCGCAGCCTTCCTGCGTTGCGGCTGTTTCTTCTCAGCCGGAATATCTTTTTTCGGATTTACCGGCTTATCAGCAACGCTTTCCAGCGAAAGATCGGTCTTTCCATCCGGCTTCGTCACGACATCCACACGGACCGTTCCGCCATGCTTGAGTTTTCCGAACAGCACTTCATCCGCCAATGGCTTCTTGATGTGCTCCTGGATAACCCGGCCAAGCGGACGTGCACCCATACGCTCGTCGTACCCCTTGTCTGCCAGCCAGGCGATTGCTCCTTCGGTCAGTTCGAAAGTCACGCCGCGTTCCGCAAGTTGGGCTTCCAGCTGAAGCACGAACTTCTGTACAACCTGATGAATGACCGGAACCGGTAGCGGGCCGAACGGAATAATCGCATCCAGCCGGTTACGGAACTCCGGCGTAAACAGGCGGTTGATCGCTTCCATGTCGTCACCTTCGCGACGCGTGGAACCGAAACCGATTGCTGCCTTGGCCATATCCGATGCACCAGCATTGGTGGTCATGATCAGGATCACATTGCGGAAGTCGATCTTCTTGCCGTTGTGATCGGTCAGCGAGCCATGATCCATCACCTGCAACAGGATGTTGAACAGATCGGGATGGGCCTTCTCGATTTCATCAAGCAGCAGCACGCAATGCGGATGCTGGTCGACGCCATCGGTCAGAAGACCGCCCTGATCGAAGCCGACATAGCCGGGAGGTGCACCGATCAGCCGCGATACGGTGTGCCGCTCCATATATTCCGACATGTCGAAACGCAGGAGTTCCACGCCAAGCGAACTTGCCAGCTGCTTGGCGACTTCCGTCTTGCCGACGCCGGTTGGACCGGAGAACAGATACGAGCCGATCGGCTTGTCCGGTTCGCGCAATCCCGCACGAGCAAGCTTGATCGACGCCGACAAGGCTTCGATCGCCAGATCCTGGCCATAGACGACACGCTTCAGTTCCGCATCCAGATGCGACAGAACCTGTTCATCATCCTTCGATACCGACTTCGGCGGGATACGAGCCATCGTTGCGATTGTCGCCTCGATTTCCTTCACGCCGATGGTCTTCTTGCGCTTGTTCTCAGGAAGCAGCATCTGGCTGGCACCCGTCTCATCGATCACGTCAATCGCCTTGTCTGGCAGTTTGCGATCCGAAATATAACGCGCGGACAACTCCACTGCCGTCTTGATGGCATCGACCGTATACTTGACCTTGTGGAAATCCTCGAAGTAAGGCTTCAGCCCCTTCATGATTTCAATCGCATCCGGGATCGAAGGTTCGTTGACATCGATCTTCTGGAAACGACGCACCAACGCACGGTCTTTCTCGAAGAACTGACGATATTCCTTATAGGTCGTCGATCCGATGCAGCGAATAGCACCCGATGAAAGCGCAGGCTTCAACAGGTTCGACGCATCCATAGCGCCTCCCGAAGTAGCGCCGGCGCCAATGACCGTATGAATCTCATCAATGAACAGGACCGCGCCCGGATACTCTTCAAGCTCCTTGACGACCTGCTTCAGACGCTCTTCGAAATCACCGCGATAGCGCGTTCCTGCCAGAAGCGTGCCCATGTCGAGCGAGAAGATCGTCGCATCCGCAAGCGCCTCCGGCACTTGTCCTTCGACGATCCGCTTGGCAAGACCTTCAGCGATGGCGGTTTTGCCGACACCCGGATCACCCACATAAAGCGGGTTGTTCTTTGAACGGCGGCAGAGCACCTGAATGGTACGGCTGATCTCGCTGTCACGCCCGATCAGCGGATCGATGCGTCCAGCCTTGGCCTTCTCATTCAGGTTGATGCAATAGGCAGACAGCGCGTCCTGCTTCTTCTTTGCACTTTCTTCCTGTTCCGTGCTTGTCCGTTCTTCGCTGGCACTCTCCGCACCACGCGGCGGGCGGGTTTCGGTGCTCTGCGGACGTTTCGAGATGCCGTGTGAAATGTAGTTCACGGCATCATAACGGGTCATCTGCTGTTCCTGGAGGAAGTAGGCAGCATGGCTTTCCCGTTCCGCAAAGATGGCAACCAGCACATTAGCGCCGGTTACTTCCTCACGGTTCGAGGACTGCACATGAATGACCGCACGCTGGATGACGCGCTGAAACGCGGCTGTCGGTTTGGAATCTTCGTCATAACCTGTGACCAGGTTATCAAGTTCGCGATCAATATAATCGGTAACGATACGCTTGAGATGCTCAAGGTCGACGCTGCAGGCACGCATCACTGCGCCCGCATCCTGATCGTCGATCAAGGCAAGCAAAAGATGTTCGAGCGTCGCATATTCGTGATGCCGCTCGTTTGCTATTGTGAGGGCTTGATGCAGGGCCCTTTCAAGGCTTGGGGAGAACGATGGCATATGACCTCACTTTTTCTCCATCACGCATTGCAGCGGATGCTGGTTTTGGCGGGCGAAATCCATGACCTGGCTGACTTTGGTTTCGGCGACTTCGTATGTAAATACGCCGCATTCGCCGACACCGTGATTGTGTACATGCAGCATTATGCGTGTAGCATCATCCCGGTTCTTCTGGAAAAACCGCTGCAGGACATGAACGACGAACTCCATGGGTGTGTAGTCGTCGTTGAGAAGCAGGACACGATAAAGGCTGGGCTTTTTAGTCTTCGGCTGCGTACGCGTAACCACAACGGTGCCGTTTTCCGGACCATTTCCGCCGTCGGTCTTGCTTTGCATGACTATATCGAGATGCCTCATGAAACCTATTACCCGGATGCCAATATACCTGACCCAACTTGCCTTATTATGTAGGTCGTCATGTGGTGATTTTAAGCCCTTCATTGGCACTTGCAACCGGGACTTATTGCAATAACGGGACTTGACACAATTATATGGCATCGCGCGGACGACACCTCCGGCAAAACAGCTTTATGTAAAATAGCCGGATCATTTATGGGCCCTTGGATACAGGTCCTGACAACTGGATCTCAAGAAGCACGCCCTAAAACAATGGAACCCGTATTTCAGTTCCGAAAATAGGAAAAAATACTAATTATACGCAGAAAATAGAAACTGACCTGGATAACCCGTACGCTTCAGCCGGGCTGCGTCGTCTCCTATCCACACATTTTGCCAGCGATGAAGCCAAGACACGATAACCGGGTTTTGTTACCGAACGGGACTCTCTGCCGTCGAAACTGGCCGCGGAGATCGATCACACATATGCGTGAGCAGTCTAAAATACACCATAGCGCTATCAGAGGCCGGCCAATTTTTTTTCCGAAATTATGAACAACGCGGTTACCATAAACGGATTGGTAACGCTGATGGCAGTAGGATCACCGAATTAGACGCTGTGTGCCTTTTGTGCCGCAGTTTAAAAAATCCGGGATACAGGTAGGTCATCATCGTGCGTACCGCATTTAGTAAAGTCGCATATGCCTTGAAAAGAGCGGCACAAGCCACCCTTCTTCTTGCAGTTGTAACGGGGTGTTCAACAGCTTCGACAACGATACCGGCAATAGCGGCGGGCGACCGATACGCAGCTATCGTAATTGATGCCAACACTGGCAAAACGCTTTTCGCCTCGAATGCGGATGCCCAGCGTTACCCTGCATCTCTCACGAAAATGATGACTCTGTACATGCTGTTTGAGGCCATGCAGGCTGGGCGCATGAGCAAGGATACGCGTATCCCTGTGTCTGCTTATGCTGCTGCGCGTCCACCCACGAAAATCGGCTTCCGCCCCGGACAGAGTATTCGTGCCGAAGATGCCGCACTCGCCATGATCACGAAATCGGCCAACGATGTGGCGACAGCCGTCGGCGAATATCTCGGCGGCTCGGAAGAGCGCTTTGCCCAGATGATGACCGCAAAGGCACGTCGCCTTGGCATGCGCAACACCACTTTCCGTAATGCCTCGGGCCTGCCGAATATGGCGCAGCATACAACTGCACGCGACATGGCAATCCTCAGCATTGCGCTTCGTCAGCATTTCCCCAATGAATTCTCCTATTTCTCGCGTCGCAGCTTCGTTTTCCGCGGCCAGACCATCAATGGCCACAACCGTCTGCTTGGCCGTGTTGAAGGCGTTGACGGCATCAAGACGGGGTACACAAATGCATCCGGCTACAATCTTGCATCGTCGGTCAGCCTGGATGGCCGCAGGCTTGTGGCAGTTGTGATGGGCGGCAATACGGGCGCAAGCCGCGACGCCCATATGGCGCAGCTCATTCGCAAATATCTTCCTATGGCGACACGTAGCCGTAACGCCGCTCCGCTCGTAGCTATGCGCAACGATGCTCCGCAGGTCGTCGCCTCGGTCGATCTACCAAAAGCACGAAACGCACCTGTTCCAGTCAACCGTGAAGCCGCTGCTGTGGAAGATGTCATCAACAATGAAAGCGGTGAAGGCGATAGCGATCAACCCCAGGTCCTGGCGCTTGCGGCACCAACCGCGCGCCCGGCAGCACTGGCCGCACAGGCCGCCATCCGTCCGACGCCGAAGGCTGTTGTCCCCTCGGCACGGGCACAGGACGTCGATCCGGTCACAACCGCGTCTGCGCCCGCTTCCGGTGGCTGGGCTATCCAGATCGGCTCCCTGCCGAGCGAAGGGCAGGCACGCGACATGCTGGCCAAGGCTTCTGCCACGGCAGGCGGCACCTTGCGTGCAGCGTCGCCCTATACCGAGACGTTCAGCAAGGGCAGTGCAACTTTCTACCGCGCCCGCTTCGTCGGCTTCTCTTCCAAGCAGGCTGCGTGGGATGCATGCGCCTCGTTGAAGAAGAAAAACTTCGGCTGCTATGCAGTCGCGAACTAATCGACTGCGAGGGGTGTTCGCCCCTCGTCGCCAGCTTCAAACCCGAATTTGTAGTGCGTAGAGGGTTTCGAGATGTCAAATATGAGAGAAACTTTCGGTCAGCCTCCATTCAAAACAGCCGATTGGGCACAGGATGAGGGCAAAACATCAGCGTTTGGCGCACTGTTTTCGGTGCAGGGTCTCAAGCAGGCAGCTCTGCGAATTGCCGATGTACGGCGCGGTACCGGTTTCCAGACACGCGACCTGGTCGGACTGCTCGTCTGTCATGCGGCACGAAACAAGCGGCTCGTCCAACCACGAGCATCCATGCGTATGACCTTGCCGGTGAACTTCGACAGGGTTTCTGTCCGCCTGACGATAGAAAAGTGACTGATCACAGATAAAATGAAAAAAGGCCTGCCGATTAACGGCAGGCCTTTTTCATGAATATTTCAGAGCAATCCCAGCGCCGCCAGTTCCTGCCGCAATTCTGCTGGCAAGGCAGCCCTGCCCGCTTTGCCAGCGGCCTCATCACGCGGGACTTCATTTTCGTTCAGATAACGCCATCCCTGAAACGCGCGACGCGGTTGCCACTCGGTTGGGACGACCTTAGGCTCCAGAACCAGGTGGCAGCGATTGATGCCCTGCTCATCCGTAAACGGGCGCACATCCAACAGGCGCTGACGGCACTGGACATTCCCTTTGATGACCCAGTAGAGCGAACCGCCTTCCAGCAGTTCATCGATCCGTTTCGGCACCATTCTCGTTGTGTGAAACTGTTCCGGCACCAGTCCGGCCGCCCGCTGTTCCGCGAGACGGAAATCGATCCAGGCCGCGAGATCTTCTATACTGTCGCAGCCGACGCAAAGTTTGACGAGATTGAGAGCCATGCGCGTGGTTTAGCCAAGACGAATGCTAGCTTCAAGTCTGAAGCATAGCATTCCGCCAGAATTGCTTTCAGCAGGCGACCACGTTCACCGCAAGACCGCCCTGGCTAGTTTCCTTGTAACGCTCACTCATATCGTGTCCGGTTTGGCGCATTGTCTCGATACATGCGTCGAGCGGCACAAAATGTTTGCCGTCGCCTTTTACAGCGAGCGACGCAGCAGTCACAGCCTTAACAGCGCCAAGCGCGTTACGCTCGATACATGGCACCTGAACCAGCCCGGCAACAGGATCGCACGTCATGCCGAGGTGGTGTTCCAGAGCGATTTCGGCAGCATTTTCAATTTGCTCAGGCGATCCACCGAGCACAGCTGCGAGACCGGCTGCGGCCATGGCCGATGCGGAACCGACCTCGCCCTGACAGCCAACTTCCGCACCTGAAATCGACGCGTTGTGCTTGATGACACCGCCAATCGCAGCAGAAGTCAAAAGGAAATCCCTAATGCCTTTCTGATCGGCATCATCATGAAAATGCAGGTAATAGCGCAAAACCGCCGGCACCACGCCAGCGGCACCATTGGTCGGCGCGGTCACAACCCTGCCGCCTGACGCGTTTTCCTCGTTGACGGCCATCGCGTAAACGGAAAGCCAGTCATTGGCCAGAAGCGGATTGCTGCGGTTATTGCGCCAGTCATCCTGTAGCTTGTCATGAAGCTGCCGCGCACGACGGCGAACATTCAGACCGCCCGGCATGACGCCATCGCGACTCAATCCGCGCTCGATGCAACCGCGCATGGCGCCCCAAATGCGATCAAGACCGTCATCCAGCTCGCCGCGCGCCATATGCTTTTCTTCGTTGGCCCGTTTCATTTCAGCAATCGACAATCCGCTATCATGAGCCATCTCAAGCATTTCAGCGGCGCTGCGAAATGGAAATGGCACGTCGGCCTTGTCGTCCTGCTTCGCTCCACTGCGCTGAACGCGGCTAAGCTCTTCTTCAGTTACGACAAAGCCGCCGCCGATGGAAAAATACGCACGACGCAGCAGGAGATTGTCATCCGCATCAAAGGCAGAGAAAGCCATGCCGTTGGCATGTCCCGGCAGCGGCGTCTTGCGGTCCAGCACCAGATCGACCTTCGGATCGAAGCGGTAAACTGGATGCCCTTGCGGGTTCACCTTCTTCTCAGCAAAGACCTTCTCGACTTCCACATCCATAATATCGGGATCAATCGTATCCGGCAGATAACCGCACAACCCCAGAATAACGGCGCGATCCGTTGCGTGCCCAACGCCAGTATAAGCAAGCGAGCCATGCAGGCTCGCCTTCAGGCGGTGGATTTTGGAATGCGCCGGCCTTGGCCAGTTTCCACCGATTACCTCGTTGAGAAACATGCGCGCAGCCGTCATCGGACCCATCGTATGAGAACTGGAAGGCCCAATGCCAATCTTGTAAAGATCGAAAACCGACAGAAACATTCCACACCTTCTGCAGCCGTCACAAGGCTGATTGATTCCTGATCGCAGCACCGCCCGCGATTTGCCCGATCGTCTATACTAGACAAAAACGGGCAAAAAGTCGCTAACGCGGAATCCGCGCATCCCTATCAGATAGTTGTAGGAAAGGATCAACGCAAACGGAATGCCGAAATGCGGCATCAATTTTCCGGAATACGCAACTCCGTGTGGCTTCTAGACGGAGAACAGATAGGCCATGAGAATGACAGCAGCGAGACCAACGACTGCCCAGAGCGTAACGCCCCAGCAGGATTTTTGAACGGTTTCGTCCATGGAAATTTTGGCAACCTTGTTGTGCAACTCTTTTACACAGCGTCCTTCACAACGCTGTTACCGATCATATAGCTTCGTGATTACCGGAACGCAACGACGAAAAACGGCTGAATTGCGGCAACCAATTCCCAGCGGCGCACAGACGACATCGGAATACCTTTGGTATCAACCAGTTACCGATCGATAACCTTAATAAAGTCTTTAAAGTGACGGCGAAAATGCGGCATCAGCTATGAGGCAGGAGCATATCTGTCTTGTCAGCCAGCCAGTAAGAGACCAGCCCTACCCATTCACGCATGGCCACACTGAACCGAGATAATGCTTCATTCGGGGATTCGAGATAAAGGGCAAAGCGCTCGTCAGCACGTGTCTTATAGTCTACCGGCCACGCAATAACCTCGAACCCTGCCCTCCGAAAACAACCGATCGACCTTGGCATATGATAGGCTGAAGTTACCAAGAGCCACACTTCACCCGGCTTCGGCTGAGCAAGTTCCTTTGAAAAAGTCGCATTCTCAACCGTGTTGCGAGAATTGTTCTCAAAAATATAGCGCTCGCCGGAAAAGCCAAGATCGGCCAGCATCTGCCGGGTGCTATCCGCTTCCTTAGCGGATTTTTCGAAGAAAGCGCCCTCGCCGCCAGATATAATGACCTTGGCGTCAGGGTATAGCCGAGCCAGCCGCATTGTCTCGAAAATGCGATCAGCCGCGCTGTTCAACTCGAAACCTTTGCGCCCTGCATTGATCTCGCCATTCATATACCCGCCCAGCACGACGATCCCATCTACGTGCTGCGGCATCGCATCAGGTTTTACGAAGCGGTCCTCCAGGGGAGCGAGCAAAACGGCGCCCAGCGTGGTGAAGGCCGCGAGAAACAGCATGGCCATTGACAGTCCCAGTACGGACATACTGAATCCACGGAGGCCACGCCACGTGGCGAGAAAAGCAATCAGAATGAGGACAAAAATTATTGTAACGGGTTGAAAGAACAGCCAAAAAATTTTTGAAAGACTATAAAACAACCAACTCTCCAATTTTGGGTCTTGCCCCATATCGATGCCGACACGAATCCGTGTGCCCTGCATACTATAGTGTTGCAAATGGCTGTGTTAGAGATTTGCCGGGGAATCGAAACCGCCGGACATTGCTATCCAGCCGGAAGGAACCATGTCTAACATCATCCAACAGGACACCGCACCCTCCTCCCGCAATCGCCTCGGGCGCATCGACATTGCGCGCGGTATCGCGCTGATCGCTATGGCGATCTATCATTTCGGCTGGGACCTTGAGTTTTTCGGCTATATGGCACCGGCTACCACCGCTCATGGCGGCTGGAAACTTTTCGCCCGCTGTATCGCGTCGAGCTTCCTGTTTCTGGTCGGCTTCAGCCTTGTCCTGGCGCATGGCAACGGAATCCGCTGGAAACCGATGGCGAAACGGCTGGCTCAGATCGTTGCCGCGGCGGCGGCTATTTCAGCCGTCACGTGGTATATATCCCCGGACAGTTTCATTTTCTTTGGCATCTTGCACCAGATCGCACTGGCAAGCATGCTCGGTCTTCTGTTCCTGCGCCTGCCCGCCATCGCAACCCTGATCGTTGCGGTATTCGTGATCAGCGCTCCGCTTTTTGCTCGAGCCGATATTTTCAATCATCCAGCGCTGAGCTGGGTTGGTCTTTCGACGGTAACACCGCGGTCCAATGATTATGTACCGCTGTTCCCGTGGTTCGGCGCAGTCCTTATCGGGATTGCCGCCGCACGGGTTTTCCAGCGTTTCGGCTGGCTTCAATTGCTGGCTGGCGGCATCAAACCACAATTTCTAGACAAGCCGCTGACCTTCATAGGCAGGCACAGCCTGGCCTTCTATCTCATTCATCAGCCGGTGCTGATCGCATTGGTCTATCTGTTCTCGCAACTCGTGCCTCCCACCCAGCCGACACCGCGAGAAGCCTTCACGCAATCCTGCGTGGCTGCATGCCAGCAGAACGGTAGCGAACAGCTATGCCAGCAGTTTTGCGGCTGCGTGGTAACGGAACTGGACAAGGCGAAACTGTTCGATGATGTCTTCAGCGGCAAGATCGACCAAGAGAACAACAGCACGGTTCAGGACATCGCACAAATGTGCTCTCCGGTACCCGACGCTCAGTAGAACAACTTAGGTATTTACGCCCAATTCGGCGAGACGCTCGATGCAGGACTCTTCGATCTGGTCGAGCTCGCCCAGAGTTTCCTCAATGTCCCGCCGCTTCTGCCGAAGATCGGCCCGTTTTTCCTCGACTCGCTTCATGAGCAGCTTCAACTGCCCCGTTTCCCCAGGCGGCTCGCGGTACATCTGGATGATTTCATGAATTTCCGCGATAGAAAAACCAAGTCTCTTGCCGCGCAGAATCTGCTTTACCAAATGGCGATCGGCAGGACGGAACAGTCGCGTGCGGCCACGTCTCACAGGAGCAATCAAACCTTCGTCTTCGTAGAAACGCAAAGTACGGGTTGAAATACCGAACTCGCGCGTCAACTCCGTGATTGTATAATATTCGCGCACCAAAACATTCCTGCCTTATATCAAGCGGACCAGGCTCTAAACCAAACCGGATTCAGAGCTTAAGTTGTGCTCCCGCATTTACGTAAAAGTCAATACGAAACCGATTTAAACTAAAATACGGTTAGCTACAATTTAGCCGAAAACCGGAGTGTTCGACACGACCGATCATCCCAAGTGATGAGCATGGTTAAGAACAGCATTGTACAAAAATCCCGCAATTGCGGTGGTTTCACACCTTTCCGGCTTGCCATCATGTTGCCGCTCATGCGTTATGAACTTGCGGAAACCAGCTACGAATGGCGATTCATGCGGCGCACTATAAAATTTACTTTGATTGGGCTTTTTGTCGTCGCCGTAATAGGCGCGAGCCCTTTTGCCGTCGAACCAATCGTGGTCAAGATAGGCGAAGGCTCGATTCGCCAACTCGCCAAGGATGGCAATTTCTGCAAGACTGACCAATGCGACGAAGGCATGAATTACGCGCTTGGTTTTCTTGAAACCAACTATGGCCTGTCGCCTCACGATGTTAAATGGTGTATGGGCGTCGATGTCATTTCGCATTATGAGTTGCCATTCGGTAACGCACTGAAAACATCAATAACCGACCGGATGTACCAACGGTGTGGCGACCCTAAACAGGACGAGCCACCCGGCGATTACTCGGATGAATAGAGGCGCTCTTCATGAAGCGATTTTTGCGCATCGGCGCCTGGACGATACTTCTGGCCATTCTTGCAGTTACGATCAGTCCAATACAATTTCGCCCGGTCACAGGTGAGCCGGTCGATCTCGAAAGGTTTGGGGCTTTCTTTCTCGTCGGCGCCTTGTTTGCCCTCGCCTATCCGCGCCGCTGGATGGGCGTGCTTCTGCTGACGGTGGGATGTGCAGCCCTTTTCGAACTGATGCAACGCCTTGCGCCCGGACGGCATGGGGAGTTCATAGATTTCTTTTTCAAGGCCGCCGGAGCCGTCTTCGGCATCGCTGTCGGCTACGGCCTCAGCCTGATCCGGCCCTTTCGACAGAAAACCTGATCAGGCTGCGGGGATAGCCTGCAGCCTGTCCCGCGCGGATTCACGCATAAACTCCAGATGGATGGAACGCAGCAGAGCGGCCAGATCGTCATTGGCGGCAGCGTACCGGCTGGAACGTGTGACTTCGCACATAAGTGCCGATATTTCCGCTGGGCCCATTCGCTTTCGCCCGGCAGCAACGGCTCGCCATGCTTCGATGGCGACGATCAAAGGTGCATGCGTGGCATCGCTCAATCCAGCGGAGCGCAGCAGCGCGGCAAGAGCCGCAGGGCGTCCGCTGGAAATAATTGCACAAATCCGCGCATCGTCGAGATCGGAAAGCGCAGCCAGCAGGCCCGCGAAGAAATCAATACGGCCGCCTGCAACGGCCCGGATAACAAAGCTGGTCGTAATCTCGCCGCGTAAACGCAGGTGCTCCACCAGCGCAGGAAGTTCTTCCTGTGAACAGGTCTCTGCCAGATGCATGGAAGCACGAACCGTTGCATCTCCTACCACCTTAACGGCGCGACGCTCACCCAGCAACATCTTCACCAGTGGAAGAGATTGCAGAACTTCTCCTACCTTCACAGCCAGAAGATGACGGCATTCCGCCGGAAGATGCGGATGATCCAGTAAAGCCTCGCGCACGAGAGCATCATGGCCATAGCGTTCGCATATGCGGCGGAATGAAACGGATGCGATCCGGGCGCAACCGTTAAGGAGCATTTCTGCAACTGCCTCATTACTTCCAACTTCGGCTATTGCTGCCGAAACTGCGAATGAAACACGAGGCCGTGCAGCGACCAAAACCTGCATTGCGGGCACACTATAGACCACCCGCTCGATCAGATCGGCGTCAGTGAGAAGCGTCGAGCGCGCTAGGATATAGCCCGCAACCTCCGGCTGGTCAGCAGCGAGCGCCGTTACGATATGCAGAGGCGAATGCACACTGGTCGAGAGCACGTCTGCCATCGCCATGCGAACTTTGGGGGAAGGATCATCAAGCAAAAGCGTCAAAGCCGCTTCTGCCTGCGCGCGCACATGGTCCGGCTGTTGCTGGTCGACACATTGTCTGGCTAGATGAGCCGCGCGCGCAACACGCGCAACTACCGTTTCGCAACGGCCCAAAAGCGCATCTTTTTCGATATACATTCTGGCCCCGCTCCAGATCGTTCTTGTATTCGAAAAGATTAATTTAAAATGGTTTACGAGCGGTTTACCATGTTTATTAACCCCGTTGTCGCAGCATGGAACCGAACGCATCTTTGCTCGTTGTACCGTTATAAATTCAACGGAGACTTCAAATGGCTGACGAAAAGATCACCAATGACATCCAGCAAGCTCTCGAAAAGCAGATCGCTGACATGCGCACAGAATTGAAGCGTCTTTCAAAATCGCTGGCGTCACAGTCCGGTGACTTGAGGGAACGTGCGGAAGATGCCTTTGATGACGCGTCCGGTCGTTTCCGTAACGCGGCGCAGGCGGTCCGTGAACGCGGCCAGGTGGTAGCCGAAACGGTCCGCGAGAACCCGGGTACGGCCACTACCCTTTTTGGAACTGCCGGCATTATCGGCATTCTCATTGGCGTTGCGATTGGCTGCGCCATTTCAGATCGACGCTAGCTGCAATAACTTATTCTGATATTTGTGCCCGCGCTTTATCCAAGGCGCGGGTTTTGCTTGCGGTCTTTACGGGACGATCGTGCTCTGCTAGCTCCCTGTTCATTGGCAATTGCCACCGGTCGCAGCCTACCCGGTCAAAACAAGGACGAGCGCAATGCATGCGCTGCAAGACTGCGACGTGGCTTGAAACAAAGGCACGTACATGTCTGAAAAGACGATATATTCCGATCTAAAGCAGCTCGGCTCTCACGCTTCTGTCCCGCAAAAGCCGGAGGATGCTATCCTCGAGCGTGTTGCAAATCCGCAAGCGGGAACACTTTATTGCGTCCGCTTCACCGCACCTGAGTTCACCTCGCTCTGCCCAATGACGGGCCAGCCCGATTTCGCCCATCTGGTGATCGACTATGTTCCTGGGCAGTGGCTGGTGGAAAGCAAGTCTCTGAAACTGTACCTGTTTTCATTCCGTAATCACGGCGCATTTCATGAAGATTGCACCGTGACCATCGGCAAACGTCTGGTTGAGCTGCTTGACCCGGAATGGCTCAGGATCGGCGGCTACTGGTATCCGCGTGGCGGAATTCCAATTGACGTTTTCTTCCAGACCGGAGCGGCACCGCAGAATGTCTGGATACCGGAACAGGGCGTTCCCAACTATCGCGGCAGAGGTTGATCGGCCTATATCGGTTGTGGCCGAGCGTCGCGATCCCTATTATAAAAGCTGGCAACATGGCCGTACGAAAGCCCCGGAAAGCCCGCGTGAAAGGACTTCCATGAAAAACCTAGCTATTCTGATTTCTCTGGTGGTTCTTGCCGGATGCGGGGGAGCAGGCAAGGCCGCGATGGACACGGGCAAGAGCTTTGATCGATTCGCCTGCATGTCGCGCAATTTCAAGGGAGAGCCGCCCTGCCCGCAGCAGGAAGGCGCAAGTCAGCCAGCACAATAAAACCAGAGAGGAGGCCTGTCATGGCTATCGAACCCAAGGATGTTCTGGATTTCTGGTTTTCGCCCCGGATGCGGGAAAACTGGTTCAGCAAAAGTGACGAGATCGACGCTGAAATTCGCGGGAAGTTTCTGACAGCTTACGAAGATGCGCGTGCTGACAAGCTGGAGCAGTGGAAACAGCAGCCGGAAAGCGCTCTGGCGCTCACCATTCTGTTCGATCAGTTTCCGCGCAATATGTTTCGTGGGTCTCCCCGCTCCTTCGAAAGCGACGGGCTGGCTCGCGATGTGGCTGCGCAGGCACTCGATCACGATTTCGACCGGAAACTGTCGCCCGACCAGCGCCAGTTCTTCTATCTGCCCTTTATGCATAGCGAACATCTGAGCGACCAGAAGCGTTGTGTCGATCTTTACGAAAAGCTCGGCGACGAGTTCTCGCTCGGTTTTGCCCGCCAGCATCACGATATCATTGAGCGGTTTGGGCGCTTCCCGCATCGCAACAAGGTGCTCGGGCGCGACACGACCCACGAGGAAGCCGAATTCCTCAAGGAACATGCTGGTTTCTGATCTATAGCAAACGATAGGGCAGAATTCCGCGGCGGTCGTGATCGACCGCCAGTCTGCTTTTAAGCGGCGGAACCGCGCGTTGCACACATTCAGCACGTTCGCAGATGCGGCATGAAACGCCGATCGGATCGAAGGCGGAACGCACCGCAATGTCCAGCCCGTCCGCATAGACAAAATCCTGCGCATAGGCCACCTCACAACCAAGGGCGATGGCATAGCGGCGCTGGGGCGCGTTGAAGCCCCCTTCGCTCTTGGTGAGTTCCGTCGCAATACAAAGATAGCGTGCGCCATCCGGCGTTTCAGCCAACTGGCGTATGATCCGTCCCGGCGTCTCGAACGCCTGGTGTACATTCCACAGCGGACATGCAGCACCGTAGCGGGCAAATTGCAATTTGGCGGCACTGTGCCGCTTCGTGATATTTCCGGCCCGGTCTATGCGAGCAAAAAACACCGGCACACCCCGCTGGCCCGAACGCTGCAACGTGCTGAGACGATGCGCGACCTGTTCCAGACTGGCCCCGAAGCGCGACGCAAGGAGCTCCAGATCGTGTCGCAACTCCTTCGCCGCCGAAAGAAAGGTTTGATAGGGCAGCATGAGCGCGCCGGCAAAATAGTTGCGCAAACCAATCTTGCAAATTTCGACTGCCTCGGCAGAGCGAAAATCCGCCCGCCTTGCAATCGTACTCACAAGCTCCTCCATTTCCAGTTCGGCGATCTGAAACGCTATCTGGAAATTGCGGGTAGACGCGGGCGAATATGGATTGAGATAAAGCACTCGCGCTTGCGCATCGAACCGGCGCAAAACCGCTTCGTCCGGTGCCGCCCGCGCAATATGCACACGGTGACGCTCACCCATATATTGCGGCAAGGCCACACCGATGTCTCGCCCCGGAATGCTCAACTCGCTCGCAAGCTTTTCTGCTGCAATATCAATCTCATGTACGTAATTGTCGATAAAATGGAAAAAGTCGCGGACTTCTTCATAAGGCGCGGGCTCGGCAGCAGACGGGGCGCGGCCCAATTGGTTATCCAGACTTGCAAGCTGTTCGCTGTTGCGGCGGTAAGCTTGATGGCAGGCAATCAGCGCATGCGCCAACCCCGGCGCGTTTTGCGTAATGAGCTTCAGTTCCTGCAGGTTCGGCTTGTAATTGTCGAATACCGGATCGGCCAGCGCTTCGGAAACCGCAGATAGCAAACGATCATCGTCCCCCAGCGAAATGGCACCGATGTCAATCTGGTAGTTTTCAGCCAGCGCCAGCAGAACCGCCGCCGAAACGGGCCGCTGATTATTCTCGATCTGGTTGAGGTAACTCGTTGAAATACCGAGCCGTTCGGCAAAACCCGACTGGGTTGCGCGATGCTGCTCCCGGATTTCACGTATCTTTCTGCCGATATAAAGTTTTCTGGGCGCCATTTGCAAATTCGCATTTCGCTATTTGCAAATTTATAACTTACACAATCGCACCTTTTCAAGCTTTTCTGGAACGTCTTCCGATTTTAAGCAGGAAGGAGAAAAAGACTATCTTTTCAGTTTCATAACACGCCTTCCGAAGGCCGCCCAAAAGTGGGGACTTTATGCAGGAACTTCTTGAACAGCTCGAAGCCCGCCGGGCGGAAGCCCGCCTTGGCGGCGGCCAGCGCCGCATCGACGCGCAGCACGGCAAGGGCAAGCTCACCGCCCGCGAACGCATCGAAGTGCTTCTCGACGAGGGATCGTTCGAGGAATTCGACATGTATGTCACTCATCGCTGCACCGATTTCGGCATGGAAAAGCAGAAAGTCGCTGGCGACGGCGTGGTAACGGGCTGGGGCACGATCAACGGGCGGCAGGTTTATGTGTTCAGCCAGGATTTTACCGTTCTCGGCGGCTCCTTGTCTGAAACCCATGCGCAGAAAATCTGCAAGATCATGGATATGGCCATGAAGAATGGCGCGCCGGTCATCGGGCTCAACGATTCCGGTGGCGCGCGCATACAGGAAGGCGTCGCCTCGCTCGCGGGTTATGCCGACGTATTCAAGCGCAACGTGGACGCGTCCGGCGTGGTGCCGCAGATTTCGGTCATCATGGGGCCTTGCGCTGGCGGCGCGGTCTACTCGCCGGCCATGACCGACTTTATCTTCATGGTGCGGGATAGTTCCTATATGTTCGTGACGGGTCCCGACGTGGTGAAGACCGTCACCAACGAAATTGTTACAGCCGAAGAACTGGGCGGCGCATCGACCCACACCAGAAAATCGTCGGTCGCGGACGGCGCTTATGAGAACGATATCGAAGCACTGGAACAGGTCCGCATTCTGTTCGATTTTCTGCCACTCAACAATCGTGAAAAGCCGCCCGTACGCCCGGTATTCGATGACCCGGCAAGGCTTGAAATGCGGCTCGACACATTGATCCCGGACAGTGCCACCAAGCCCTACGACATGAAGGAGCTTATCCACGCGCTGGCTGACGAAAGCGATTTCTTTGAAATTCAGGAAGCTTTTGCAAAGAACATCATTACGGGTTTTATCCGTATCGATGGGCAAACTATTGGCGTCGTTGCAAACCAGCCCATGGTGCTCGCCGGTTGCCTCGATATCGATTCATCGCGCAAGGCAGCAAGATTCGTTCGCTTTTGCGACGCCTTCAACATTCCGATCCTCACCCTTGTAGATGTCCCGGGCTTCCTTCCCGGCACGGCACAGGAATATGGCGGGGTCATCAAGCACGGCGCAAAACTGCTCTTTGCCTATTCGCAGGCCACCGTTCCGATGGTCACGCTCATCACCCGCAAAGCCTATGGCGGCGCATATGACGTGATGGCGTCGAAACACATTGGCGCGGACATCAATTATGCATGGCCGACGGCGGAAATCGCTGTGATGGGAGCCAAGGGCGCAACGGAAATCCTCTATCGTTCGGAATTGGGCGACGTTGAAAAAATAGCGGCGCGCACGAAGGAATATGAGGAGCGTTTCGCCAATCCGTTCGTGGCTGCCGAACGCGGCTTCATCGACGAAGTCATCATGCCTCACTCCTCGCGTCGCCGCATTGCGCGGGCTTTTGCCAGCCTGCGCAACAAGAGCCAAAGCACGCCGTGGAAGAAGCACGACACCATTCCGCTGTAAGATTGCTATGGGTACGATAAAAATGCTCAAGAAAATTCTCATTGCCAATCGCGGCGAAATCGCATGTCGGGTCATCAAGACGGCGAAAAAAATGGGTATCGCAACGGTTGCCGTTTATTCCGACGCGGACCGTAATGCGCTCCATGTCAAAATGGCCGACGAAGCGATCCACATCGGACCAGCGCCATCCAACCAATCCTATATCGTCATCGACAAAATCCTCGCGGCGATCAAGGAAACCGGCGCGGATGCCGTACATCCCGGCTACGGCTTCCTGTCGGAAAATCCGCGTTTCGCTGAGGCACTGAAGGCCGCCAACGTCACCTTCATCGGCCCGCCGGTGAACGCAATCGACGCCATGGGCGACAAGATCACCTCCAAGAAGCTCGCAGCCGAAGCCGGTGTTTCTACCGTACCCGGCCATATGGGCTTGATTGGGGACGCCGATGAAGCGGTTAAGATCGCTGGCAGTATCGGCTACCCCGTCATGATCAAGGCTTCTGCTGGCGGCGGCGGCAAGGGCATGCGTATTGCCTGGAATGACGATGAAGCCCGCGAAGGTTTCCAGCTGTCGCGAAATGAGGCCAAATCCTCTTTCGGAGACGACCGTATCTTTATTGAAAAATTCGTCACCCAGCCCCGCCATATTGAAATTCAGGTTCTTGGCGATCAGCACGGCAACGTCGTCTATCTGGGAGAACGCGAATGCTCGATCCAGCGCCGCAATCAAAAGGTCATCGAAGAAGCACCCTCGCCGTTTCTTGATGAAGCCACCCGCAAAGCCATGGGTGAGCAGGCTGTGGCGCTGGCCAAGGCTGTCGGCTATTTTTCGGCAGGTACGGTTGAATTCATCGTCGACGGCAGTCGCAACTTTTATTTCCTGGAAATGAATACGCGGTTGCAGGTCGAGCATCCGGTTACGGAGCTCATCACCGGTATCGATCTCGTTGAAGAAATGATCCGGGTGGCATCCGGCGAAAAACTCCGTTTCGGTCAAAGCGAAGTGAAGCTCAACGGATGGGCCATCGAAAGCCGTCTTTATGCCGAAGACCCGTATCGCAACTTCCTGCCTTCTATCGGCAGGCTGACCCGCTATCGTCCGCCGGTCGAAGGTCGCAACCCGGATGGCACAATCGTGCGTAACGACACGGGCGTGTTCGAAGGCGGCGAGATTTCGATGTATTATGATCCGATGATCGCAAAGCTATGCACCTGGGGTCCGGACCGCGCCAGCGCGATCAATGCGATGGGGGATGCTCTGGATGCATTTGAGGTTGAAGGCATCGGCCACAACCTGCCCTTCCTGTCAGCGGTAATGGATCATCCTCGTTTCCGCGAGGGCGCGCTCACCACCGCCTTCATTGCCGAAGAATATCCGGACGGCTTCGCTGGAGTAGCGGTTTCGGAAGACGATGCGCGGGTGCTCGCCGCAGTAGCTGCCCAGATCAATCTGGCGATCGAACAGCGCAACGCGCAGATTTCCGGGCGGATTTCCAGCGACCAGCAATCTATCGCGGCCGACTGGGTCGCGACGCTCGGCGGCTTCACCTTGCCGGTTCGCATTGCAGAAGGCGAAGGCGGGACGACGATCAATTTCAGGGACGGCGGCAGTCTGCCGGTTGCCAGCGACTGGCATCCCGGCAGTCATCTTGGCTCATTCACCGTCGGCGGTAAGCCCATTGCCATCAAGGTTTCGCGGTCGGGCACCGGTTGGCGTCTGCGCTGGCGCGGAATGGACGTTGTCGCCCACGTTCGTAAGCCGCGCATCGCAGAACTTGCACAGCTCATGCCGGTCAAGCTCCCTCCAGACACGTCGAAGATGCTTCTCTGCCCTATGCCGGGTGTCATCACATCAATCCTCGTCAAAGAGGGCGAAACGGTCGAAGCCGGGCAACCGCTCGCCACGGTAGAGGCAATGAAGATGGAAAACGTGCTGCGTGCAGAACGCCGTGCTACCGTAAAGCGTATTACGGCGGAAGCAGGCGCAAGCCTCGCTGTCGATGAGCTGATCATGGAATTCGAGTAGAGCTGAGCCGGAATGGAGAATGGCCAATGACGAAAAAGACCCGTGCAGACTGGGAAACGTTGGCTGAGAAGGAACTGAAGCGGCCAGCCGACAGCCTGATCTGGCACACGCCGGAAGGCATTGACGTAAAGCCGCTCTATACGGAAGACGACCTGCAGGGGATCGATCATCTGGGCACCCTGCCCGGTTTCGAGCCATTCCTGCGCGGTCCGCGGGCCACCATGTATGCGGGTCGTCCTTGGACGATCCGGCAATATGCCGGGTTCTCGACAGCAGAAGAATCCAACGCCTTCTATCGCAAGGCTCTTGCCGCCGGCCAGCAGGGCGTATCGGTTGCTTTCGATCTTGCCACGCATCGTGGTTATGACAGCGACCATCCGCGTGTCGAGGGCGATGTCGGCAAAGCAGGCGTTGCTATCGATTCCGTCGAGGATATGAAGATCCTTTTCGACGGCATACCGCTGGAGAAAATCTCCGTCTCCATGACCATGAACGGCGCTGTGATCCCGATCCTTGCCAATTTCATCGTGGCGGGCGAGGAACAGGGCGTGCCCCGCGCTCAGCTTTCAGGCACGATCCAGAACGACATCCTCAAGGAGTTCATGGTCCGCAACACCTATATCTATCCGCCGGAACCATCCATGCGGATCATCGCGGATATCATCGCCTATACCGCTACGGAAATGCCGAAATTCAATTCGATTTCGATTTCGGGCTACCACATGCAGGAAGCGGGCGCGACATTGGTTCAGGAACTGGCCTTCACGCTCGCCGATGGTCGCGAATATGTGCGTGCAGCGCTCAATAAGGGCCTGAATGTCGATGAATTTGCCGGACGCCTGTCCTTCTTCTTCGCCATCGGCATGAATTTCTTCATGGAAATCGCCAAGCTGCGCGCTGCACGTTTGCTCTGGTCGCGCATCATGAAGGAATTTGATCCGAAGAAACCCGGTTCGCTGATGCTGCGCACGCATTGCCAGACTTCCGGTGTCTCCTTGCAGGAACAGGACCCTTATAACAATATCGTCCGCACAGCTTTCGAGGCTATGTCTGCCGCGCTGGGCGGAACACAGTCGCTGCACACCAATTCCTTTGATGAAGCCATTGCTTTGCCGACGGAATTCTCCGCGCGCATCGCTCGCAACACGCAGCTTATCCTGCAAAATGAAACGGGCGTGACCAAAGTGGTCGATCCGCTGGCCGGCTCCTATTATATCGAAAACCTCACCAATGAGCTTGCCGAAAAGGCTTGGGCCTTGATCGAAGAGGTCGAGAAACTTGGCGGCATGACAAAGGCCGTCGAAAGCGGCCTTCCGAAGCGCCTCATCGAAGAAGCTGCCACCAAACGGCAGGCGGCAATCGATAAAGGCGAGGAAGTCATCGTTGGCGTCAACAAGTTCCGGCTGGAGCAGGAAGACGAAATCGACATTCTGGAGATTGACAACAGCGCCGTTCGCCAGTCGCAGATTGCACGTCTCAACCGCATCAAAGAAACGCGCAACAAGGCTAAGGTGGAAGCCGCGCTCGCCGAGTTGGAAAAGGTTGCGAGGACCAGCGAAGGCAACCTGCTCGCTGCCGCCGTTGAAGCCTCGCGCGCCCGCGCCAGCGTAGGAGAGATTTCCGATGCTATGCGCCGGGCGTTCGGCGATCACGCAGCGGTCCCGAAAGTCGTCAAAAAAGTTTATGGCGCTGCCTACAAGGACGAGCCGGAATATCAGACGCTGGTTGAGAGGCTTGGCGATTTCTCCAAACAGATCGGCGAAACGCCAAAGGTAATGGTGGCAAAGCTCGGCCAGGACGGCCATGACCGCGGTGCCAAAATCATTGCGTCAGCATTTGGCGATATCGGGTTCGAAGTCCTGGCCGGTCCACTATTCCAGACCCCTGACGAAGCCGCCGAGATGGCGATTAAATCCAAGGTCCATGTTCTGGGAGTTTCCTCGCTCGCAGCCGGCCACAAAACGCTTCTGCCCCAGTTGGTGGACACGCTCCGCAAGAAAGGCGCGGAAAACATCATCGTAGTCTGCGGCGGTGTCGTTCCACGTCAGGATTATCAGTATCTGTTCGATCACGGCGTGGCGGCGGTGTTCGGGCCCGGCTCGAATGTGCTCGACTGCGCCCGCGCCGTGCTTGACCTGATGGAAGGCAAGCGTCGAAATCTCTGAATATTGTCAGGTAGATAGACCCGTTACGAGACTCATTTTCTGAACAACTTGAGAAGCCGGGTGAACATCCCGGCTTCTTGCTTGCAGCCAGCGCTCAATCTTTTGGTCCGGTAAATCCGGCGATCGTCGATCCAGTGACCGAAACCGGATCGCTGGCCGGGAACGTATCCTCCAAGCCTTCGTCCAGCTGACGCTCAAGCTCCGCACGATCACCGGCACGGCGTGCGCTTGGACGTGTGAGAAAACTGCCCGGTTCGATACCGCATTCCGTGCATGCTACCCCCAATGCTTCGCCCAGTTTGACCGCAGCGCGCCGCAGTACTTCATCGCGTGCCAGTTCTGCGTCTGTCTCGTTCTCCACCTTTACGGTGATCTTCTCTTCGCCCTCGGTGACGAACTCCACCATGTAGAGCTTGAAGCCCCCCACCGAGCTGATGCGGGTTTCAACAATTTCCATCGACTAACCTCCGCGTCTTCTATGCAGCTCAAACGTAGACCAGCATGTGAAAGTTCCCTGCCTTCATGTGATTACGGAACCGCGTCCCTCCATCGCGCGTTTCAGGTCAGCCATTTTGGAGGTTTATATGTCACAGTTCTTCACGAAGCTCAGCGAGAAAGCTGCTGAACTTGCAGGCCATTATCTGGCGTTTGTGCTGGCGAGTTTGTTCATCATCATATGGGGCGTTACCGGGCCTCTATTTAACTTCTCTGACACATGGCAACTTGTGGTAATACATCGACCACCATCGTCACCTTCCTGATGGTTTTCCTGATCCAGAATGCGCAGAACCGCGAAGCGAGCGCGACACAGGCCAAACTTGATGAAATTCTGATCATCGTCTCGACGACGAAGACCGAGACCATCGGCGCGGAACACCTGCCCCTCAACGAACTGAAGGTCATCTTGCAGCGCTTTGAAGAGCAAAGCCAAGTCGTCGAGTCCGAAGAGGCAAATTGAGGCGCCGACCTTCTTTCCACGAGGGCGTGGATGCCTATATCCCCGGGGAGTATCTCATTGTTAGCAGAAAGGATGTCCCATGGCCGTCACCAGAAAGCAGGAAGCCCGTGCTCTCAATGCCGACGAGAAAGAACTGGTTGAAAAATCGCACCATCCTTTTTTACAAAACGTTCCCGACGAAGAACTTTCCCATCTGGCTAAACTGATACGCGAACGTCGGAAGAAAGCGAAAGATCAGGCCCACCAGCGCAGACGCGAAATGCGCGGGAAAGGAGCCCCTCGGGGTGCGTCACCTTCCAAAGCGGACGGAGGTTCGCATCTGAAAGTTTCCGTTCTGGCCATGGCCGTACGTCGCATCAACACGGAGGTTGAACGTCGGCGTCGCATGTCCGCCAGCACCGAACTGATCGCCAATGCCAGAAAAGCGCTGGCAACCAAGGAAGCCAACGAAAAGAAAGGCAAGGATTTCAATACCCGTCATGCACTGGAAGGCATGCGCAACATTCCAAACGAAAAATATGACAGCCTCGTCCGCCCGGCGGAGCGTGGACGGCTACGGAAGGCCGCCAGTGTCGCTCAGGCGAAGAAAGATACTCGTCAGAAGGAAGCCGGTTAGAGCATTTCCAATGCCGTCTTTCGAGACGGCGGTGCGAAAGCCTGATCCATACGTTTCAGTTGATCTTCGGAAAGCCGCAAATCTGCGGCTTTTCTGTTGTCCCGCACATGATGCAGGTTGGACGACTTCGGTATTGCGATGACATTGCCGCTACGCAAGGTCCATGCAAGCGCGACGGAGGCTGGTGTGCCGCCTGTCTCGCCGGCAATTTCCGCCAGGACAGGATTGCCCAGCAACCGCCCCTGTTCAATCGGCGAATACGCCATCAGCGGAATTTTCCGCTCAGCACACCAGGGCATAAGATCGAATTCCGGCCCGCGCCGCGTCAGATTGTAGAGTATCTGGTTTGTCGCGACGGCCTTTCCGCCCGCGATGCCAACCAATTCTTTCATATCGTCCGTATCGAAATTGCTGACGCCCCAGCTACCGATTTTTCCGCCATGCTGCAGTTCTTCAAATGCGGCAATAGTCTCTTCAAGCGGGTATCGCCCGCGCCAGTGCAGAAGATAGAGATCGATACGGTCGGTGCGAAGCCGCTTCAGGCTCCGTTCACAGGCCTCGATTGTGTCCTTCCGTGACGCATTGAACGGCAGTACCTTGCTGACGAGAAACACATCATCGCGATGGCCCATTATGGCTTCGCCGACAACGTCTTCCGCCTCACCGTCGGCGTACATTTCCGCTGTATCGATCAGCGTCATGCCGAGATCAATGCCGCTCCTCAGCGCCTCGATTTCATAGCGGCGTTGCGTGCTGTCCTCGCCCATGTACCAGGTGCCCTGCCCGAGCGCAGGAACCGTCCGGCCCGATGGAAGGGTGATCAGTGGTATGGTTCCGGTCATTGCATCCTCCCTTATCGAACGATCATTGGCATGATCGCCACATCGCTGGAAAATTCAAGGCAGCGGGCAAGAGCTCAAGCAAAATGTAAGCCGAAACCCTGCATGAGCCTGCGGATGGCGTAATCCGGATTTTGTGATGTCACGACCGCCAGATCGTTGTGATGGTGCAGCTCCTCATCGGCGCGGCGCGGTTTCAGCAGGGAAACGGTTCGCCGGGCGATCGCTTCGGCAGGATCGAGCCAGTCAACCGGCCAGGGCGCGAGACGGCGAAACACATTGGCGAGAAACGGATAATGTGTGCAGGCGAGAACGACAATGTCTGTACTGCTGCCGTCCTGCTCGATGAAGCAGGGTGCGATCTGTTCGATGACCAGCGCCTCGTCGATCTTCTCGCCACGAATATGCGCTTCCGCCACCGCCGCAAGCTGGTCAGCACCGACGAGACGAACATGGCACTGGGAAGCAAAGGATTGGATGAGATCGCGCGTATAAGCACGCCTGACGGTGCCGGGGGTCGCCAGCACCGAAACAAGCCCCGACGATGTTCTTTCGGCCGCAGGCTTGATGGCCGGCACGGTCCCGACAAATGGGACCGAGGGATAGGCGTGCCGCAAATCATCCAGCACCAGTGTAGAGGCCGTATTACAGGCGATGACCGCAATTTCTGGATCATAAGCCGCAATAAGCCTGCCGAACAGTTCGACAATCCTGGCCCTCAGCGCGTCCTCTTCCCATCCGCCATAGGGAAATCCCGCATCGTCCGCGACATAGACAAAGCGACGGTCCGGCATAAGCACCCGCGCTTCACGCAAAACCGTCAGCCCTCCGATCCCGCTATCGAAAACCAGAATGGGTCTTTCGGCATCGGCAAAAGGCAGAGCGGAAAAGCTTGCGGCGGGTGAGTCTTTCATTCTTCCTTGTCCTTTGCAGGCGAAGCTTCGGTTGCAGGCTTGCGCGCACGTCCTTCCGGCGCGCCAGAGCCACGAGGCTTTTTTGGCGAAAACACATCAAGCGACGTGATGACGCCGCGCAGAAGTTTTAGCTCTGCCGATGCGAAACCAGCGCGCGTCAGCACGGCGCGAAGATTGTTGACCATGATTTCCTTGCGGGCCTCAGGGCGGAAATATCCCCTGACATCGAGGGCTTCTTCAAGATGATTGAAGAGCCCCTGCAATTCCTGCTTCGGCGCCAGTTCAAGTTCCGGCCCGCGGAAAACCGTCTCGGTTTCTTTCTCAAGACCCGATTTCATCCATTCATAGGACATAAGCAGGACAGCTTGGGCGATATTCAGCGACGCGAAGGCGGGATTGACCGGAAACGTCACCAGTTCATCCGCCAGACCTACTTCCTCATTGCTCAGCCCGAACCGTTCACGGCCAAACAGGATACCGGTCTTCTCGCCAGTTCTAAAACGACGGCGTAGCTCGCCACCGGCTTCCACGGCGCTGCGGACCTGCTTGAAGCCATCGCGTTCGCGAGCCGTCGTCGCATAGACGAAATTAAGATCGGCGATAGCAGACGAAAGGTCGTCATAGACCACCGCATTGTCGATCACGTGATCGGCCTTGCTTGCTGCCGCCCGCGCTTTTTCGCTCGGAAACTCCTCGCGCGGATTGACCAGACGCAGTTCAGCCAGGCCGAAATTGGCCATGGCGCGCGCCACCATGCCGATATTTTCCGGCAATTGCGGCTCCACCAGAACGATTGCTGGTCCTTCCGCGAGTATGGGGCGCTGTTTATCTGTTCCTGCCATGATCTCTTCCGCATTAGCTATAAAACCGTGGCGTTTCCCTTACATAATTGACGCGCAATCGCAAAGATTCCCCTTACGTGTTCGGATGAAAAGCCTGTGTAGTAGCCCGATAACACCTCTCCGCCGCCCATTCGTGCCAGACTGTTGCCACCAGATACACGTTCAAGGGAGGAAACCATGTCCGGTAAGAAGATACTGATGCTTTGCGGCGACTTTGGTGAAGACTATGAAACCATGGTCCCGTTCCAGACGCTGCTGACTGTTGGCCATACGGTTCATGCCGTCTGCCCCGGAAAGAAGGCCGGCGATCACATTGCGACAGCCATTCACGACTTTGAGGGTCACCAGACCTATACGGAAAAGCCGGGCCACAACTTCGCTCTCAACGCAACATTCGCCGAGGTAAAGCCGGAAAACTACGATGCACTTGTCATTCCGGGTGGTCGTGCACCGGAATATTTGCGTCTCGATGACAAGGTTATTGCCGTGGTGAAGCACTTCTTCGAGGCGAACAAGCCCGTCGCTGCCGTCTGCCACGGCGCACAATTGCTGGCCGCAGCGCGCGTTCTTGAAGGCCGGACCTGCTCGGCCTATCCGGCATGCCGTCCGGAAGTCGAACTCGCCGGCGGCAAATACGCCGATATCCCGGTGGATCAGGCTGTTACTGATGGCAATCTCGTCACCTCGCCTGCATGGCCCGCCCATCCGGCTTGGCTTTCCCAGTTCCTGGCTGTTCTCGGCACTCGGATCACACATGGCTGATCGCAATGCCCCGCCTGTTCCCTAACAAGGTTGCAGGTGGGGCAAAACTGCGCGACAGTAAGTTTGGGAGAACGATCCGGAGGAAACCATGTGCAGACTGTTCATCGGCGCCAATCCTGAACTCTGGCAGAGCGTGACGCGTTCGCTGCGTATAGATGGCGTGGTAACAAGCGTTCGGCTCGAAAATTTCTTCTGGTGGGCTCTGGAAGATATTGCAGCGCGCGACGATCTCACTGTCAGCCGACTGATCGGCAAACTTTACGATGAATCCCGGAATGAAGGACACGACCTCGACAATTTCGCATCGTTCCTTCGCGTCTGTTGCGGTCGTTATCTTTCGCTGCAGCTGAATGGCCTTGTTCCTACAGACAAGTCGGCTGCCATTTCCACGCTGGATGCTGACGCAATTCTGGCGAGCGAAGAGAAAAACTATCGTGAGCGGCAATCCTCATGGGAAAAATCGCGCGATAGCGATCATGCTGCACACCGTGCGGCATAATTCGCCGTTTCGCACTGTCAGCAAATCTCTCCCGAAATTTTGACTGCCTAAACAGTCTATAGGCCAAAGAATAAGCCTCTTACGCTTTGCCTTATTCGCAGCGAATGCTATACGGGCGCGACGCATTCAAAGAGAGGCTTCATCCATGGCAAAAATCAAGGTCGCGAATCCGGTCGTCGAACTCGACGGCGACGAGATGACCCGCATTATCTGGCAGTTCATCAAGGACAAGCTTATCCATCCTTACCTCGACATCGATCTGAAATATTACGATCTGTCGGTTGAGAACCGCGATGCGACCAATGACCAGGTCACCATCGATGCAGCCAATGCCATCAAGGAACATGGCGTCGGCGTGAAATGCGCGACCATCACGCCCGACGAAGCGCGCGTTGAAGAATTCAAGCTCAAGAAGATGTGGAAATCGCCGAACGGCACCATCCGCAACATTCTCGGCGGCGTGATCTTCCGTGAGCCGATCATCTGCAAGAACGTTCCGCGTCTGGTTCCAGGCTGGACCCAACCGATCATCGTCGGCCGCCACGCATTCGGCGACCAGTATCGCGCGACCGATTTCAAGTTCCCCGGCAAGGGCACGCTGACGATCAAGTTCGTCGGTGAAGATGGCCAGACCATCGAACACGAAGTCTATCAGGCTCCGTCGGCTGGCGTGGCGCTTGCCATGTACAACCTTGATGAATCGATCCGCGAATTCGCCCGCGCTTCGTTCAACTATGGCCTGCAGCGCGGCTATCCGGTCTACCTCTCCACGAAGAACACCATCCTCAAGGCCTATGACGGCCGCTTCAAGGATATCTTCCAGGAAGTCTTCGACGCCGAATTTGCCGACAAGTTCAAGGCGGCCAAGATCTGGTACGAACACCGCCTTATCGACGACATGGTTGCTTCGGCGCTCAAATGGTCGGGCGGCTATGTCTGGGCTTGTAAGAACTATGATGGCGACGTTCAGTCGGACATCGTGGCACAGGGCTTCGGCTCGCTCGGCCTGATGACCTCCGTTCTGATGACGCCGGATGGCAAGACGGTTGAAGCGGAAGCTGCCCATGGCACCGTGACCCGCCACTACCGCCAGCATCAGAAGGGCGAGGAAACCTCGACCAACTCGATCGCTTCGATCTTCGCATGGACCCGCGGTCTCGCTCACCGCGCCAAGCTCGACAACAATGCCGAACTCAAGCGTTTTGCCGACACGCTCGAAAAGGTCTGCGTGGACACGGTTGAAAGCGGCTTCATGACCAAGGATCTGGCACTGCTCATCGGCCCGGATCAGCCATGGCTCTCCACCACCGGCTTCCTCGACAAGATCGACGAGAACCTCAAGAAGGCCATGGCCGCCTGATTGAATATTCGATCATAGTCTCGATATGCGGACCCGGCAGCATCGCTGCCGGGTTTTTCATTTCTTTTTCACTCAAATAAGCGCATCCTGACGGCTCGTACAGGGAGGAAGAAATGGCTGATTTGAAACTCTACACCAATCCGATGTCGCGTGGACGCATTGCGCGCTGGATGCTGGAAGAGATCGGCAAACCCTACGATGTGGAAATACTGGATTTCGGCCCCCCGATGAAGGGGCCAGACTACTGCACGATCAATCCCATGGGTAAGGTCCCTGCCCTGCGGCATGGCGATGCTGTGGTAACGGAGGTTGCCGCTATCTGTGCCTATCTGGCGACAACTTTCCCGGAGGTCGGCCTTGCCCCTCATCCAAACGAGCGCGCAGACTTCTTCCGCTGGCTGTTCTTCACATCCGGTCCGGTGGAGGCGGCGCTTTCCAACCATGCGCTCGGGTTCGAAATACCCGCGGACAAGCAAGGCATGGTCGGCTATGGCAATTACGACACCGTGGTGGACACGCTGGAAAAAGCCGTCTCACGTCATCCCTATATAACCGGTGATCGCTTTACGGCTGCGGATGTCTATGTCGGATCGCACGTTGGCTGGGGGCTTCGCTTCGGCACCTTGCCCGCCAGAGGCGCTTTTGTTGCCTATTGGGATCGGCTCAAGGATCGCCCGGCATTTAAAAACGCGACTGAAAAAGACGACGCGGCTATATCAAACGACGGCGCTTAATGCGCTCGCTCCGTGACAGTTCGGCCTCATCCTGTCACACGCCTGCAATCTCCTTTTCGCATAAAAGCGCCGTCCCGGATCCCGGCGCAACCGGTGCAGCCCGGGGGGACGATAAGGAGAAATTACCATGCCGAAAAAATTTACCCGCCCGCTTCTGGCAAGCGTCGCACTGATTATCACCTTTTCCATTCCCACGGGCACCGTTCTGGCACAGGCTGAGCAAGCCGATAGCCTTTTTGAACGCAACGCAAAAGGCAACCTATCGGAAGCAGGCGGTGCGCGCCGCCTTCAGAGCGATATCACCGAAGCGTTCCGCGACCAGATCAAGGGTGGCCCTGCCCGGAATGTCATCTTGCTGATCGGGGATGGCATGGGCGATTCCGAGATCACTGTGGCCCGCAATTACGCTGTCGGCGCGGGCAACTATTTCAAGGGATTGGATGCCCTTCCCGTCACCGGGCAATACACCCATTATTCCCTGGATAAAGCGACAGGCAAGCCAGACTACGTGACCGATTCCGCGGCCTCCGGCACCGCCTGGGCAACCGGCGTCAAAACCTATAACGGTGCGATCGGCGTGGATATCCACGGTACACCGCACAAGACGCTCATGGAAATTGCCAAGGAAAAAGGTCTCGGTACCGGCAATGTCAGCACCGCCGAGTTGCAGGACGCCACCCCCGCCGTGCAAGTCGCTCACGTCACCCACCGCAAGTGCTATGACCCAACCAGTACGGCGGAAAAGTGCAAGGACAATGCGCTTGAAAATGGCGGTCCTGGTTCGATCAGCGAGCAGCTCCTGAACACCCGACCGGATGTGACGCTGGGCGGCGGTGCCAAATATTTCGACGATAAAGCCCGTGCTGGCGAATGGAAGGACCAGACCTTGCGCGCTCAGGCGGAAGCACGCGGTTATCAGGTCGTTGGAAACGCGGACGAGTTGGGCAGGATCGAAACCGCCAATCAGGACAAGCCGGTTCTGGGCCTCTTCGCGCCGGGCAACATGCCGGTCCGCTGGCAGGGGCCGCAGGCCGTACATTACGGCAATATCGACAACGCCCCCGTCGAGTGCAAGGTCAATGAAAAGCGCACTGCCGATATTCCGACACTGGCGCGGATGACCGAAAAAGCCATCGATCTGCTGAAAACCAACGAGAAAGGCTTTTTCTTGCAGGTGGAAGGCGCATCGATAGACAAGCAGGATCATGCCGCCAATCCTTGCGGACAGATCGGAGAAACAGTCGATCTGGACGAAGCAGTGCAGGTCGCACTCGATTTTGCCCGGAAGGACGGAAACACGCTGGTCATCGTGACAGCCGACCATGCCCATGCCAGTCAGATCATCTATCCCGACGCGAAGGCCCCGGGACTAAGCCAGGCATTGAAAACCAGCGACGGTACGATCATGGCCGTAACCTATGGCAATTCCGATGAAGCCGACGATCAGGGCCATACCGGCGCACAATTGCGCGTTGCTGCCTTCGGTCCCGGCGCCGCCAATTTCACCGGCCTCACCGATCAGACCGATATGTTCTTCACGATCCGCGACGTATTGCAACTGAAACCCTAATAATCATCGAAACGGGGACGTCACCGAAAGGTGGCGTCCCCGCGTGTTCTTGCCCGTGGCGGCGGTCAGCGGATGGAAAACACATCTTGAAACTTTTGCGCCCCTGAAGGCGAAAAGCTGATAACGCGCCCCTCTTGCCGCCGCGCCCAGCCTTTTGAGATAAAATGATTTAACAGTGCCGCACCAAGTGATCCGCCCAGATGATTGCGGCGTTCACTCCAGTCAAGGCAGTGCCGGCAGACCGGGCGCTTGCCCTGCTCCAGAATGGAGACATTCACACCAAGGCAACTGAAGAACGATTTGCCCTTCTCTGTCAGCGCCGGTTCATTGTCATCGACAATAAGCCCCAGACGATGCGACGCATCAAGCATCTCGACACCGCGTTCACCAGCCAGATGGTCATAGCAGATACGCGCCTTCCGAAGCGCCTGATCTTTCGGACCCGTCCGCACCCGCACAGCGCCGGTGCGTTGCGCAAGCCCCATCAGCCCTTCCAGAACCTGCGCCACATCGGCACCAGAAAGACGGAAATAGCGATGTCTCCCCTGCTTCTCCGCGATCAGCAGATTGGCGGCATCAAGCTTCGCGAGATGTCCGCTGGCTGTTTGCAGCGTCACGCCTGCCGCCGAAGCGAGTTCACTGACCGTCAACGCGCGGCCATCCATCAACGCCGTGAGCATATTTGCACGCGCGGGATCACCAAGGAGTGCGGCGACGGAAGCTATGATCGGGCCGTTTTTCATACTTCGATGCTAACCGAACTATCGCGGCAATTCAACTGCTACATTGTCCCCATCAAGGACATGCATTTGAAGGAGAGACGCATGATTACCTGTTTCATCCGCTATCAGATCGACCCGTTTAAAGCGGATGCCTTCGCCGAATATGCCCGCAACTGGGGGCAGGCCATTCCGCGTTGCGGCGCAAATCTCATTGGCTATTTCGGACCGCACGAAGGGTCATCGACCACAGCATATGGCGTCTATTCGATCGAAAATCTTGCAGCATATGAAGCTTATCGGGCTCGACTGGCCGCCGATCCGCTTGGCCGCTCCAATTATGAATTCGCGCGTCGGGAGCAGTTTATCCGATCCGAGGATCGCATCTTCCTGAAGCTCCAATCGGCACAGCACAGCGAGTTTATCAAACCATGATTGCGGTCATATTTGAAGTATGGCCGGCTGACGATGACAGGCGCGGCCAGTATCTCGATATTGCCGCAAGTCTGCGCGACGACCTTTCCAAAATCGACGGCTTCCTGTCGATCGAACGTTTTCAGAGCCTCGCGGATCCCGACAAGTTGCTCTCACTCTCCTTCTGGCGTGACGAAAAAGCCGTGCGCGAATGGCGCAATCTACCCTCCCATCGGCAAGCACAGGGAAAAGGCCGCAATGATGTTTTCGAGAACTACCGTTTACGCGTGGCGAGCGTCATGCGCGACTACGGCCTCAATGATCGCATTGAGGCCCCGGAAGACAGCCGTTCAGCGCACGCAGCATAATGAAAAGCCGGGCAAAGCCCGGCTTTTCATTTCTGAATTCAGCCTTGACCGATACGCGCCTTAACTGCGGCGATGGCGTCCGCAGCCTTTGCACCATCCGGGCCACCGGCCTGGGCCATATCCGGGCGACCGCCGCCGCCTGCACCACCAAGGGCTGCGGAAGCGGCGCGAACCAGATCGACCGCGCTGAACCGGCCGAGCAGATCTTCCGTGACCGCGGCTACTGCGCTGGCCTTGTCGTCTTCGCCCACGCCGATAAACAGCACCACGCCGGAACCGACCTGCTTCTTGCCTTCGTCGGCAAGCGGCTTGAGATCACGCGGAGAAACGCCGGTCACGATCTTGCCAAGGAAATTGATACCGTTCACCGTTTCGACGGCGCTGCCGCCCTCTGAGGAACCGCCGCCAAGAGCAAGCTTCTTGCGAGCCTCTGCAAGTTCGCGCTCCAGCTTCTTGCGTTCATCGAGAAGCGCATTGACGCGTTCCAGCGCTTCGGACGGCGTTGTCTTCAATGCACCGGCAATGGCCTTTACGCGTTCATCCTGTTCTTCGAGGTAAAGACGGGCGGCCTCGCCTGTCAGCGCCTCCATGCGGCGAACGCCAGCGGCAACCGCGCCTTCCGAAACGATGCGGACCAAGCCGATATCGCCAGTCTGGCGCACATGCGTGCCGCCGCAAAGTTCGACCGAATAGGCTTTGCCTTCTTTCGGGCCGTGTTTGGCGGTGCCCATGGAAACGACACGAACCTCATCACCATATTTTTCACCGAAGAGTGCCATTGCGCCTTCGGCAATGGCATCGTCAACGGCCATCAGACGTGTGCTGACCGGAGCGTTCTGCAAAATGATCTCGTTGGCGAGGCTTTCAACCTGTGCCAGTTCCTCCGCCGAAATCGGCTTAGGATGCGAGAAATCGAAACGCAGGCGGTCCGGCGCGACGAGGGAACCTTTCTGAGCTACATGGCTGCCGAGCGTTTCGCGCAGGGCCTCATGCAGAAGATGCGTCGCCGAATGGTTGGAACGGATGCGCGTCCGGCGCGCCGAATCCACTTTCAGTTCAACCGCGTCACCGGTCTTCACCGTGCCCTTGGCAACTTCGCCGATGTGAACGAAGACGCCCTCGCCTTTCTTTTGGGTATCCTTGATGGCGATGACAAAGCCTTCACCGGAAATTGTGCCGGTATCGCCCTGCTGGCCGCCGGATTCTCCGTAGAACGGCGTCTGGTTGACGACCACCGAAACAACGTCGCCTTCGGACGCCGACTGCACTTCAGCGCCGTCGCGCACCAAAGCAGCGATAACGCCTTCCGCGCTTTCAGTTTCATAACCAAGGAACTCAGTCGCACCGACCTTGTCCTTCACGCCGAACCAGATGGTTTCGGTTGCAGCTTCACCCGAACCGGCCCAGTTGGCGCGCGCTTCAACCTTCTGGCGCTCCATGGCCGCACTGAAGCCCTCGGTATCTACGGCAATGCCCCGCTGGCGCAGCGCATCCTGCGTCAGATCGAGCGGGAAGCCATAGGTGTCGTAAAGCTTGAAAGCGGTTTCACCGTCGAGACGATCACCTTCAACAAGGTTTTCCGTCGCATCCGACAGAAGGCCAAGACCGCGGTCCAGCGTCTTGCGGAAGCGGGTTTCCTCAAGCTTGAGCGTTTCGGAAATCAAAGCTTCGGCGCGGATCAATTCCGGATAGGCCTGACCCATTTCACGGATCAGGGCCTGCAGCAGACGCCACATCAGCGGCTCTTTCGCGCCCAAAAGCTGGGCATGGCGCATCGCGCGTCGCATGATGCGACGCAGCACATAGCCACGACCTTCGTTGGACGGCAGGACGCCATCGGCAATCAGGAAGCTCGAAGCCCGCAGATGATCGGCGATTACGCGGTGGCTGGCACGGAATTCGCCATCAGCCTTCACGCCTGTCGCCTCTTCCGAAGCGCGGATCAATGCTTTGAAGAGATCGATATCGTAATTGTCATGCACGCCTTGCAGAACGGCTGCAACACGCTCCAGCCCCATGCCGGTATCGATGGATGGGCGCGGCAGGTCGATACGCTGTTCAGGCGTGATCTGCTCGAACTGCATGAAAACGAGGTTCCAAATCTCGATGAAACGGTCCCCGTCTTCGTCAGCCGATCCGGGAGGTCCACCCCAGATATGATCGCCATGGTCGAAGAAGATTTCAGAGCAAGGACCGCAAGGACCGGTATCGCCCATGGCCCAGAAATTATCGCTCGTAGCGATACGAATGATACGGTCGTCGGAAAGACCGGCAATCTTCTTCCAGAAATTCGCGGCGTCATCGTCCGTGTGATAAACGGTGACAAGCAGCTTGTCCTTGGGAAGACCGAACTCCTTCGTGATCAGGTTCCAGGCAAAGCTGATGGCGTCTTCCTTGAAATAGTCGCCGAACGAGAAATTGCCCAGCATTTCAAAGAAAGTGTGGTGACGCGCGGTATAGCCGACATTGTCCAGATCGTTGTGCTTGCCGCCGGCGCGTACGCATTTCTGGGAGGTCGTGGCGCGATTATAGGAGCGGTGCTCAAGGCCGGTAAAGACGTTCTTGAACTGCACCATGCCCGCATTGGTGAACATGAGCGTCGGATCGTTACGCGGAACGAGCGGGCTCGACGGAACGACTTCATGCCCGTTCTTGCGGAAATAATCGAGGAATGTGGACCTAATCTCGTTGACGCCAGCCATAAGTCACCTTTGGGCTTTACTGCCCTGCACGGACACAGCTTTGCAGAAAGCTGCATCAATTATCCTGTTCAAACTCCCACAGCCGCCAACCGTCAAAGGCCCGAGGCTCTCCCGTACTGCCAGGACGTGAAGTGGAGTTTTCGGTTGACCGCTTTTAGCGGTGCCTTGCTTTTCTGTCCAGATAAGTACGCTGCGCCATAAAAGCAATTTCTGCTGAAAGGCGTTAAAGCAGGCACTTTCCACCCCGCAAGAATTCATCGACCCAAAACAAAGCCCCGTGCGATTGCACGGGGCTTCGATAACTCAACCGAAACTGGCGATCTTACATTTCTGCGGCATCGCCTGCGTCGTCTTCCGGTCCACCATCTTCGAGGAACTGCTCGGCAATCAGTCCGGCATTCTGGCGAAGCGTGGTTTCGATCTCGCGGGCCACTTCCGGGTTGTCCTTGAGATACTGCTTGGCATTTTCACGGCCTTGTCCCAATCGCTGGGAATTATATGAGAACCATGCGCCAGACTTCTCGACAACGCCAGCCTTCACACCAAGATCGACCAACTCACCGGTCTTGGAAACGCCAGCACCATACATGATATCGAATTCGACCTGCTTGAAGGGCGGAGCAAGCTTGTTCTTGACGACCTTGACACGGGTCTGATTGCCTACGACTTCATCACGCTCCTTGATCGAGCCGATGCGGCGAATATCGAGACGAACCGAAGCATAGAACTTGAGAGCGTTACCGCCGGTCGTCGTTTCCGGCGAACCGAACATCACACCGATCTTCATGCGGATCTGGTTGATGAAGATCACCATGCAGTTCGAACGGGAGATCGATGCGGTAAGCTTGCGAAGCGCCTGGCTCATGAGACGCGCCTGAAGACCAGGCAGCGAGTCACCCATCTCGCCTTCGATTTCCGCGCGCGGCGTCAGGGCGGCGACGGAGTCGACGACGAGAACGTCGATGGCGCCCGAGCGCACAAGCGTATCGGTGATTTCAAGCGCCTGTTCGCCCGTATCCGGCTGCGATATCAGCAGGTTTTCAAGATCCACACCCAGCTTACGTGCATAGACCGGGTCAAGCGCATGCTCCGCATCAACGAACGCACAGATACCGCCCTTCTTCTGTGCTTCCGCGATCGTATGCAGCGCCAGTGTCGTCTTACCGGAGCTTTCCGGACCGTAAATCTCGACAATACGTCCTTTGGGCAAGCCACCAACGCCAAGCGCGATGTCCAGCGAAAGCGATCCGGTCGATACGGTTTCGATCTCCACGACCTGATCGTTCTGGCCAAGGCGCATGATCGAGCCCTTGCCGAACGCCCTTTCAATCTGCGACAGAGCCGCATCGAGAGCCTTAGTCTTGTCCACTGAATTTTCCTCAACAAGTCGCAATGAATTCTGAGACATCTTACACCATCCTCTTGTCTCGCTAGAAGCCCGGCAGGCTCGTTGCCACGATCTATTTGTATCCGTTTTGTTCTCATTTGGCAATGGAGATAACTTATTGATTATAAAAGATTCTGAAATTTTGTTCTTTAATCGTTCTTCAACATAAGTGATTGCGAAAATAATAAAGCTATCCACCAGTTAACTTAATTCAAACCAATCAGCGGGTCCGACGATTCGCGAGAACAAACAAAAACGCAGCCCATCTTCCGAAGGACTGCGCCATTGCAAGTCAGTTTGCGAAACGGAATCAGCTCGCAGCGCGAAGCGGCGAAATCTGGATTTCCACGCGACGGTTCTGCGCGCGTCCTTCCGGTGTCGCATTGGTGGCAACCGGCTGGCTGGCCCCATAGCCGATAACGGCAAAGCGACGCGGGTCGATGCCTTGCGAACCGAGATAGCTCGCGACCGAAGCCGCACGCCGCTGCGAGAGACCTTGATTGTAGCTGGCACTGCCCGTCGAATCGGTGTGGCCGTAAACGTCCACGAGGGTCTGGTTGAACTTGCGCAGCACGATCGCAACCGAATTAAGCGTCGGATAGAACTGGCTCTTCACCTGGTCCTGATCGGTATCGAAAGTGATGCTCGAGGGCATGTTCAGGATGATCTGGTCGCCATTACGCGTCACCGATACGCCGGTGCCTTGCAACTGCGCGCGAAGTTCGTTTTCCTGACGATCCATATAATTGCCGATTGCACCGCCGCCGAGCGCACCGATACCGGCACCGATCAGCACTGCATTGCGCTGTGCTCGGCTGGAACCGCCGACCATCAGGCCGCCGAGGGCCCCCACAGCCGCGCCAATCGCAGCACCGCCCGCAGTGTTCGACATCTTCTGTTCCCCGGTATAAGGATCAGTGGTGCAGCCTGCCAGAAATGTGGCGGCGAAAAGGGCGATACCGGTCTTTTTCAGCATGAAATGGTCATCCTCAATTAGCGAATCCGCTCGCATGATAATAGCGATTAAGGCCGGATAGTGTTTGGGATACGAGATTGAATCCGGCCACTCGCTTTTTAACTGAAGCCTCCGCAACCGCGCAACTGCGTGGCATAACGATTGGCCATTGATTGGGCACGTTTCGCGCCATTGAGCGCCGTCGCATTCCCGCGCCAGGCGCCGCGTGCATAGCCGCCATGGCCTGAATAATAAGCGAGATACAGACTGTAGGCATCGGCGCGATTGATGCCGTTCTTCAGGTAGCTTTGATAGTGATACCAGCCGATGAAATGGATCGCGTCCGCAAAATTGGTACGCGATGCCGTCCAGCGACCCGTTTCGCGCTTGTAACGATCCCAGGTGCCGTTCAGCGCCTGCGAATAGCCATAGGCGCTGGAAGGCCGCTTCCACGGAATGATCCAAAGGATTTTGGTGCGCGGCGGGCGCGCATAGGGTTGGAAGCCGGATTCCGTATAGATCGTCGCCATCAGAACCGGAACCGGAACGCCGAACTCGCGGGAAACCCGCGTGGCAGCCGTCTGCCAGTTATTGAACCAACCGTCGCGTTGATCGAAGACCGCGCATACATTGTTGACCTGCCGTGGGGCGGTCGCGCAGCCTCCAAGGATCACGAGCGCGACGAGAAACAAAACGCGCATCATGGAAAACCTCGTCTCTTTGCAAAGATTGATAAAGCGTAAAAATTAAGAAGACCTTTCTAACGACAGGTGCTCCCTTCCCCGGGTCTTCAAACTGGCGTGAGGATGCAAAACAAAAGCCGCAGCCAATGCGGCAGCGGCTCAAACTGTGGACGAATGTGGATAACTATGGGGATAGCGCATTTTCAAATGAGCGTTTCCGTTAAAATAGAACCCGTCTTCATCTGCGCCCCTGACGCTCCTGTCGCAAGCGAGCCCAGTATTCCAGACGCTTGCGAATATCTCGCTCGAAACCCCGCTCCGGTGGGTCGTAGAATTTCTGCCTGCCCATGCTTTCCGGAAAATAATCCTGCCCTGAAAAAGCATCTGGCTGGTCATGGTCATAGGCATAGCCTTCGCCATAGCCCTCGTTCTTCATCAGCTTGGTTGGAGCATTGAGAATATGCTTGGGCGGCAGAAGCGAACCATTTTCCTTGGCTGCACGCATCGAGGCATTGTAGGCCACATAGACCGCGTTCGATTTCGGCGCTGTCGCAAGATAAACACAGGCCTGCGCCAGCGCCAGTTCGCCTTCCGGTGAACCCAGATAGTCATAGGCATCCTTGGCGGCATTGCAGATGACAAGGGCCTGTGGATCGGCAAGACCTATGTCTTCCACTGCCATGCGCACGAGCCGGCGGCCGAGATAGAGCGGGTCCTCACCCGCATCGAACATACGGGAAAGATAGTAAAGCGCCGCGTCAGGGTCCGATCCGCGAACAGATTTATGCAGCGCCGAAATAAGATTGTAATGCCCGTCCTGCCCCTTGTCATAAACCGGAGCACGACGCTGCACGACATCCTGTAATTTTTCCGCTGTAAACACTTCATCCGGGCGAGCGGCGCGCCAGACTTCCTCGGCAAGCGTCAACGCAGCACGTCCATCTCCATCGGCCATGCGGATGAGACTGGCCCGCGCAGCCTCGTCGAGTGGCAAGGGGCGCTCTTCCTGTGCTTCAGCACGGGTCAGAAGCGTTGCAATGCTCTCGCCATCATGCGGATGGAAGGTCAGCACCCTTGCCCGGGACAAAAGAGCGGCATTGAGCTCGAAAGACGGGTTCTCTGTCGTGGCACCGATCAGGATAACGGTACCGTCTTCCATGACGGGAAGAAACGAATCCTGCTGAGCGCGATTGAAGCGATGAATTTCATCCACGAAAAGGAGCGTCTGTCGACCGGACATGCGACGTGCGCGCGCAGCTTCAAAAACCTTCTTGAGATCGGCAACGCCGGAAAAGATCGCCGATATCTGTTCAAACGCCAGATCGGTCTCTCCTGCAAGCAGGCGGGCCACCGTCGTCTTGCCCGTGCCGGGAGGCCCCCAAAAGATCATGGAGCCGAGCGAACCGGATGCGATCATGCGCGTCAGCACACCTTCGGGCCCAGTCAAATGCTCCTGCCCGGTCACTTCCGACAAATGTTTCGGGCGCAGACGATCAGCAAGCGGCCGGTTGCGATCCGCGTTCGGGTCTGCCGCTGCTGAGAAAAGGTCGCTCATTCAATTGCTCTATCAAAAGACTATACCGCTTCAGGCATAATGCGGCCCGAAGCGGCATGCAACTTTTAGCGATCCGTCGGTATCGGTTTAACGCACAAACTGGCGCAACAGCATTCCGTTGCGCTCCACCTCAAGCCGCCAGGCGAGACCGCGCCCCGCTTCCAGAATCGCAGTCAAATCACCGACAGTACGGATAGAATTTCCGTTGATGCTGCGAATGATATCACCGGCCCGCAAGCCGAGCCGTGCTGCCGGCGATCCGGAATAGACGTCGACGACCGCCACGCCCTGGCTGTCGCGCTTGAGACGCAGTTTCGCAGCCGTCGAAGGAGTGAGTTCAAGCACAGACGCTCCCGCAAAAGGATTGTCGCCTTCGATAACCTGCGGCGCAGTTTCCTTAACTTCAGGAGCCTTGGAGAGCTTTACCGGAATGGTCTGGTTCTTTCCGCTCCGCATGATTTCGACCGACACGGTGTTACCAATTCCAGCCGTCGACAGACGATAGCCAAGCACGTCCTGATTATCGACCCGGACGCCCTGAACGGAAAGAACCACGTCGCCAATTTTCAGTCCGGCGGCCTCAGCCGGTCCGCCCTTTGCGATCGCGGTAATCAAGGCGCCGTACGGCTTCTCCATGCCGAGACCTTCGGCTAGATCGGCAGTTACTCCCTGGAAAGTCGCGCCGATATAGGGCCGTTCGAAACTTTTGCTGCCGTTTCGTGCCGCTTCGACAACAGCGCGAACCATATTCGAAGGAATAGCAAAGCCAATACCTACCGAGCCGCCGGAACGCGAATAGATCGCCGTATTGATGCCGATCAGGCGTCCACGCATGTCGATCAACGCGCCGCCGGAGTTGCCGGGATTGATGGCTGCATCGGTCTGGATGAAGAAATCGAAATCGGAAATGCCAACCTGTGTGCGCGATTGGGCAGACACGATTCCGCTCGTCACGGTCTGGCCGACACCGAACGGATTGCCGATGGCCAGCACCAGATCGCCGACTTCGACATCATCGGAATTGCCAAGCCCCAGAACGGGAAACTTATCCTTGGCCTCGATTTTCAGAACGGCAAGGTCCGTGGTTTCATCGCGCAGAAGCAGCTTGCTTTCAAACTCACGGCCGTCCGACAAGGCGACCTTGATTTCATCGGCATCCTTGATGACATGGTTGTTCGTCACGACAATGCCCGAGCTGTCGACGATCACCCCGGAACCGAGGGATTGCTGGATGCGCGGTTTGCTTTCGCCGAACTGCCGCCCGAAAAACTGCTCGAAGAACGGATCACCCGCGAACGGAGAACGCGCTTGCACCTGACGCGCCGCATAGACATTCACCACGGCTGGCGTCGTTTCCTTCACAAGCGGAGCGAAGGACAACTGCATATCAGCCCGGTTGAGCGGTATCTGCTTCTGAGGGGTCGCGGGCGCTTCTTGCGCCATGGCGGACGGAACGGCCAGTCCGATGGAGGTCAGTATAAGGCCCACTACGCTTAAACGTCGCCAATTCATGCACAAGCTCCGCACTTATCAAGCTCTGCCGCTTCCAGGAAGGAAGCAAGACTCGGTGTTGAATGTAGTCAACTGAGGGCAAGGATAAAGGGCTACATTGTGACCTTGAAGCGTAAACCCGGCGATTTTTCCCAAACGGCCCGCATCGGCGCGACTGGAAACCTGACGGGAAAAAATAGAAAGGGCCGCACAAGGCGGCCCTTTCCAGTAATCAGAAATCAGCGCAGATTACGCTGCGTCTGCTTCTGCAGCCTGTTCGGCTTCGACGCGGGCGCGGTCAGCCTTGCCCTTTGCATCGACGTCGCGTTCCACGAATTCGACAACTGCCAGAGGCGCATTGTCGCCAGCGCGGAAGCCAGCCTTCATGATGCGGATGTAGCCGCCGTTGCGGGTTGCATAGCGAGCAGCCAGCGTATCGAACAGCTTTGCGACGAGCTTGACGTCGCGAACAGCCGAGATAGCCTGACGGCGGGCATGCAGATCGCCGCGCTTGCCGAGCGTGACAAGCTTTTCAACGATCGGGCGAATTTCCTTCGCTTTTGGAAGCGTCGTCACAATCTGCTCGTGTTCGATCAGCGAAGCAGCCATGTTGGCGAACATCGCCTTGCGGTGCGAGGCAGTGCGGTTCAGCTTACGGTATCCGTTACCGTGACGCATGAGCCTTCTCCTTAATTAGTTCTAGCCGGATTGCCGGTCTTAATATTGGTCTTCGTAGCGCTTTGCGAGATCTTCGATGTTTTCCGGCGGCCAGGACGGGATTTCCATACCGAGATGGAGACCCATCGATGCCAGAACTTCCTTGATCTCGTTGAGCGACTTGCGGCCGAAATTCGGAGTCCGCAGCATCTCGGCTTCCGTCTTCTGGATCAGATCGCCGATGTAGACGATGTTGTCGTTCTTCAGGCAGTTTGCCGAACGGACAGACAGTTCGAGCTCGTCCACCTTCTTGAGCAGAGCCGGGTTGAAAGCCAGTTCCGCAACCTGTTCCTGCGGAGCTTCCTTCTGAGGCTCTTCGAAGTTGACGAAGATCGCCAGCTGGTCCTGGAGAATACGAGCGGCATACGCCACCGCGTCTTCACCCGTGACCGAACCGTTGGTCTCGATGTTCAGCGTCAGCTTGTCATAATCGAGAACCTGACCTTCACGGGTGTTCTCGATCTTGTACGACACCTTGCGAACCGGGGAATACAGGCTGTCGACCGGGATAAGCCCGATCGGAGCGTCTTCCGCGCGGTTGCGGTCGGCAGGCACATAGCCCTTGCCGGTGTTGACGGTGAATTCCATGCGGATTTCAGCGCCTTCGTCCAGCGTGCAGATGACGTGATCCGGGTTGAGGATCTCGACATCGCCGACAGTCTGAATGTCGCCAGCCGTAACGACGCCTGGGCCTTCCTTACGGACGACCATGCGCTTCGGGCCCTCGCCTTCCATGCGGATGGCGATTTCCTTGACGTTCAGAACGATATCCGTAACGTCTTCGCGAACGCCCGGGATCGATGAGAATTCATGCAGAACGCCATCGATCTGAATGGCGGTCACGGCAGCGCCGCGAAGCGACGACAGAAGCACGCGACGCAGGGCATTGCCGAGCGTCAGACCGAAGCCGCGTTCCAGCGGTTCAGCGACGACGGTTGCATGCGTGCGGGAGCCGTGGGTGATAAATTCCACCTTGTTCGGCTTGATCAGTTCCTGCCAGTTCTTCTGGATCATGTGAGTATCCCTCTATCAATCGTCGCTACCATCCTATCGTAGCGATCAAGTGAAGAAACCGCAGAGGAGCCCCGGATAAAATCCAGGGCTCTTACGGCATGTGAACGAGGATTAGACCCGGCGCTTCTTGCGCGGACGGCAACCGTTGTGCGGGATCGGCGTAACATCGCGGATCGACGTGATCACAAAGCCGGCAGCCTGAAGGGCGCGCAGCGCGGATTCACGGCCAGAGCCCGGTCCGCAAACCTCGACTTCGAGGGAGCGCATGCCGTGTTCCTGAGCCTTCTTGGCGCAGTCTTCAGCAGCGATCTGAGCGGCGAACGGGGTCGACTTACGCGAACCCTTGAAACCCTGAGCACCGGCAGACGACCAGGCAATCGCATTGCCCTGAGCATCCGTGATGGTGATCATGGTGTTGTTGAACGTCGAATTTACGTGGGCAACGCCCGACGAGATGTTTTTACGCTCGCGACGGCGAACGCGCGTGGCTTCCTTGGCCATGATAGTCCTTTCAATCGATCTCTACACCGCCGTAATTCCAGCGGCTACACCGGTCCTCAAGAAAGGACCAGCATCAAACCCAACCGGCGCACCGGAAAGGCTCGACGGAACATACGTCCCGTCGAAATTACTTCTTCTTGCCTGCGATTGCCTTCGCCGGACCCTTGCGGGTGCGTGCGTTGGTGTGCGTGCGCTGACCGCGAACCGGCAGCGAACGACGATGACGCAGACCGCGGTAGCAGCCCAGGTCCATCAGGCGCTTGATGTTCATCGAAACTTCACGACGCAGGTCACCTTCGACCTGGTAGTCAGCATCGATTGCTTCGCGGATCTGAAGGACTTCAGCATCCGACAGCTGGTTGACGCGACGATCGTCAGCAATGCCGACCTTCGTTACGATTTCCCGAGCAAATTTCGGTCCAATCCCGTGGATGTACTGAAGCGCAATAACAACGCGCTTGTTCGTCGGGATGTTGACGCCAGCGATACGTGCCACGTCTGTTCTCCTTGAGTTACAAAAATTCCCATCTGGCAGATGCGATCAACCAGACAGCATTAAACGACCGGTACCGGCCTCTTTCGATTTCCGCCGCTACCCGCCATTCAAAACCAGTTGAAGTGGCGCAGTCTTTGACGGAATCGCCCGAAAAAGTCAACTCTTAAACGTCCGCAAAGCCGTGAAACCCGGCCAACGGACGAATCAATCAACTTTTGGAAGCAATAAACGGGCAGAAAACGCTTCACGCTTTCCCTGCCCGTATTGGAACAAGGCTTCTTCAAGCCTTTTCAATTTTCACGCCGGAACGAGAATTCTCTCGATTTCGGCGGTAACTTCTTCAACCGGCGCCATGCCATTGATGACGCGCAGTTCACCGGTTCCGGCATAATAGCTGGAAAGCGGCGCGGTCTTTTCGCGGTATTCCACGAGACGCTTGCGGAAAGCTTCCGGATTGTCGTCCGAACGGACCTGACCACCCTTGGCGATCGTCTCGGCCACGCGGCTCTCCATCCGCTTGACCAGAGCATTCTCGTCGACCTTCAGCTCGATCACTGCATCGAGCTTGAGGCCCTTCCCCGCCAACATGCTTCCCAGAGCCTGAGCTTGCGGCACCGTGCGCGGGTAGCCGTCAAGAATGAAGCCGTTCGCGCAATCAGGAGCATCGATACGCTCCGACACGATCTGGTTCACGATCTCGTCGGAAACCAGTTGCCCGGCATCCATCACGGCCTTGGCGCGCTTCCCGATCTCGCTCTGCTGGGCAACTGCTGCGCGCAGCATGTCGCCGGTCGAGAGCTGAGGAATTCCATGCTTCTTGGTAAGAAGTCCAGCCTGCGTCCCCTTACCTGCTCCGGGCGGCCCAAGAAGTATCAGTCTCATTTATTGCGTTTCCCACCTCTGAGTTTGGACTTCTTGATCAGCCCTTCGTACTGATGGGCGATCAGATGCCCCTGAATTTGCGCAACCGTATCGAGCGTCACGCTCACAACGATCAGCAGCGAGGTGCCACCAAGATAGAACGGCACGCCGGTTGCGGAAATCAGGAATTCCGGCAGGAGACAGACAAGCACGATATAGATAGCGCCGACAACAGTGATGCGTGTCAGCACATAGTCTATGTATTCGGCGGTGCGCTCACCCGGACGAATGCCAGGGATAAAGCCGGAATGCTTCTTGAGCTGGTCAGCGGTGTCCTTGGGATTGAACACAATGGCCGTGTAGAAGAAGCAGAAGAATGCCATCAATGCAGCATAGAACAGCATGTAAAGCGGCTGTCCATGACCGAGCGCATTGAGAATGGTCGTCGCCCAGGCAGGCATTTCCGTCGTGTTGGCGAAGCCTGCAACCGTCGCAGGCAGAAGCAGCAGCGATGAGGCGAAAATCGGAGGAATGACGCCTGCGGTGTTAAGCTTCAGCGGCAGATGCGACGTATCGCCCTGGAACATGCGATTGCCGACCTGGCGCTTCGGATACTGGATCAGAAGGCGACGCTGCGCGCGTTCAACGAATACGATGACCGCGATCAGCACGATGGCAAGAATGATAACGCCCAGAATAAGGCCTGTCGACAGCGCGCCAGTACGGCCAAGTTCCAGCGTACCGGAAATTGCGTGCGGCAGGTTCGCCACGATGCCGGAGAAGATGATCAGCGAAATGCCGTTACCGATACCCCGCGCCGTGATCTGCTCACCAAGCCACATCAGGAACATCGTGCCGCCGACAAGTGTAATCACCGACGAAACGATGAAGAAAGGTCCGGGACTGGTGACGATGCCATTACCGGATTGCAAACCGACCGAAATCGCGTAGGCCTGCACAAGCGCCAGAAGCACCGTGCCGTAACGCGTGTACTGATTGATGATCTTGCGGCCCGCCTCGCCTTCCTTCTTCAGCGCTTCAAGAGACGGAACGACCGACGTCATGAGCTGCACGATAATGGAGGCAGAGATATAGGGCATGATGCCGAGCGCGAAAATGGCCATACGGCCCACAGCGCCACCGGCGAACATGTTGAAGAGTCCGAGCACACCCTGGCTATGCTGCTGAAAAGCCTGCGCAAGCGCGTCAGGATTGATGCCGGGAAGCGGAATATAGGTGCCGAACCGGTATACGAGCAAAGCACCCAGAGTAAACCAGATGCGCTTCTTGAGTTCTTCTGCCTTCGAGAAAGCCGAAAAATTGAGATTGGAAACTAGCTGTTCAGCAGCCGATGCCATTAAATTTCTCCGGTGAAAAGTCTCCGGTCCTCCGCCCCCGTCAGCGCAATCTATAGCGGTCGCGCCTCGAGACTAAAAAGACCCTACCCAGATATGCGCATTGGCATAAATGTGCAAGCGGCGGCACTAAGGCCGCCGCTTTTTATTTTTGTATCGAAGCCTTATTCGGCAGCGGCTTCAGGAAGCTTGATGCTACCGCCAGCCTTTTCGATCTTTTCGACCGCAGCCTTGGAAGCACCGGCTACCTCGAAGGCAACCTTTGCCTTCAGTTCGCCGTCCGAAAGGATGCGAACGCCGTCCTTGGCGCGGCGAATCACGCCGGCAGCCTTCAGCGAATCGAGGTTCACAACAGCCTTGGCGTCGAGCTTGCCTGCATCGATAGCAGCCTGAATGCGGCCGAGCGATACAACGTTGAAGCTCTTTGCGAAGATGTTGGTGAAGCCGCGCTTCGGCAGACGGCGGTAGATTGGCATCTGGCCGCCTTCGAAACCATTGATCGAAACGCCCGAACGGGATTTCTGACCCTTGACGCCGCGACCACCGGTCTTGCCGGTGCCCGAACCGATACCGCGACCAACACGCTTGCGCGCCTTGACCGAACCTGGCTTGTCACGCAGATCGTTGAGTTTCATATCTCTATCTCCTGCGCTATCACGCCTCGTCCACAACTCGAACGAGGTGTGGAAGCTTGGCGATCATGCCACGGACTGCCGGAGTATCTTCCAGCGTGCTGCGGCGGTGCATTTTGTTAAGACCCAGACCGATCAGCGTTGCACGCTGCTCGGCTGGACGACGGATTGGGCTTCCGATCTGCTCGACCGTAACCGTCTTGCCCTTCTTCTCAGCCATCACTCAAATCCCTTGTCTATGGCGTATCCGGAGGCCTGAACGGCCCCGGACGAACACAAACTATCGGCTATTCTTCCGAACCGACCACATCATGGCGGCGAGCCTGAAGGGTCGAGTACTTGATGCCGCGCTGTGCAGCGATGTCCTTCGGATGCATCTGATGCTTCAGAGCATCGAACGTCGCACGAACCATGTTGTAAGGGTTCGACGAACCGAGCGACTTGGCAACAACGTCCTGAACGCCGAGCGTTTCGAACACTGCACGCATCGGGCCACCGGCGATGATACCCTTACCGGCAGGAGCTGCGCGAAGCAGAACCTTGCCAGCGCCGTGACGGCCTTCAACATCGTGATGCAGCGTACGGCCCGAACGCAGCGGTACGAAGATCATGTCGCGCTTGGCAGCTTCCGTAGCCTTACGGATAGCTTCCGGCACTTCACGCGCCTTGCCATGACCGAAGCCTACGCGGCCCTTCTGGTCGCCAACGACGACGAGCGCAGCAAAACCGAAGCGACGGCCGCCCTTGACGACCTTGGCAACGCGGTTGATGTGAACGAGCTTATCGACGAATTCGCTGTCGCGCTCCTCACGGCCGCGATCTTCGCGGTTACGTTCTCTCTGTGCCATATCCTGATTTCCTTTTTCTTTTCCGGAAGCACAAAATGCTAATTAGAAGCTGAGGCCGCTTTCGCGAGCAGCTTCGGCGAGTGCCTTCACACGGCCGTGGTAGATGAATGCACCACGGTCGAACACTACGTCCTTGACGCCAGCCTTGACGGCGCGCTCAGCGACCAGCTTGCCAACGGCAGCGGCTGCTGCGGAGTCGGCACCGGTCTTGAGCTTGCCCTTGAGGTCGCCATCGAGGGTCGAAGCGGCCGCGAGCGTAACGCCGCGGACGTCGTCGATGATCTGGGCGTAGATGTTCTTGGAAGAACGGTGCACGCTGAGACGCGGACGGCCATTGGCCACAGCCTTGACCTGGCGGCGTACACGAGCAGCGCGACGCTGCAAAGTTTCTTTTGGCGATGCCATGACGCGCTTCCCTTACTTCTTCTTGCCTTCTTTGCGGACGATCTTCTCGCCAGCATACTTGACACCCTTGCCCTTGTAAGGCTCGGGGCCGCGATATTCGCGGATCTCAGCCGCGACCTGACCGACCTGCTGCTTGTCGATGCCCGAAACGACGATTTCCGTCGGCTTGGGAACAGCAACAGTGATGCCAGCAGGCACGTCGTAGACCACTTCGTGGCTGAAGCCGAGCGAAAGCTGCAGGTTCTTGCCCTGCATGGCAGCGCGGTAACCGACGCCGCTGATTTCGAGCTTCTTTTCAAAGCCGTCCTTCACGCCAACAAAAATGTTGGAGATCATCGTGCGGGACATGCCCCACTTCGAACGAGCTTCCTTCGACTGGTCGCGCGGATCGACGCGGACAGCGCCTTCTTCCATCTTGACCAGAACTTCATCGTGCACGACGAAGGAAAGTTCACCCTTCGCGCCCTTTGCCTTGACGATCTGCCCATCAACACTGGCGGTCACGCCTGCCGGGACCGGCACGGGTTTTTTACCGATACGAGACATTTTGATACCTGTCTTTTATCTGTTCGCTGTCAGCCGCATCAGAAGATGCGGCAGAGCAGCTCACCACCAACGTTTTGTTCACGGGCTTCATGATCCGCCATCACGCCCTTCGGCGTGGAGAGGATCGAAATGCCAAGGCCGTTCGCGACCTGCGGGATCGACTTGACCGACACGTAAACGCGACGGCCAGGCTTCGACACGCGGGTGATCTCACGGATAACCGGAACACCTTCATAGTACTTCAGCTCGATTTCGATCTCGGCCTTGCCGTTCTCGAATTCGCTCTGCGTGTATCCGCGGATGTAACCTTCAGCCTGAAGGACATCGAGAACGCGGGCGCGCAGCTTGGAAGCCGGGGTCGAAACCTTCGTCTTCTTGCGGCCGACTGCGTTGCGGATACGGGTCAGCATATCGCCGAGAGGATCTGACACAGACATATGCTACTCCTTACCAGCTCGACTTGACGACGCCCGGAATCTGACCGAGCGAACCCAACTGACGCAGCGCAATACGCGACATCTTCAGTTTACGGTAATAACCACGCGGACGGCCCGAAACTTCGCAACGATTGCGAATACGGGTCTTCGACGAATTGCGCGGCAGTTCGGCAAGCCGGATAGTGGCGCGGAAGCGCTCCTCCAGCGGAAGGCCCTGATCCATAACGATCGCCTTCAGACGTGCACGCTTACCAGCGTGACGCTTAACCAACTTTTCGCGGCGCTTGTTTTTTTCGACTGCGCTAGTCTTGGCCATATTAATATACCTCGCTACGCTTGCCGTTACTGCCGGAACGGGAAGTTGAATGCACGCAGAAGAGCGCGTGCTTCATCATCCGTCTTGGCGGTCGTGCAAACGATGATGTCCATGCCCCAGATCTGATCAACCTTATCGTAGTTGATTTCCGGAAACACGATGTGCTCCTTGATGCCCATGGCATAGTTGCCGCGGCCGTCAAAGCTCTTCGGATTCAGGCCGCGGAAGTCGCGGACGCGAGGAAGAGCGATCGTGACAAGACGATCAAGGAATTCGTACATGCGGTCCTGGCGAAGGGTAACCTTCGTGCCGATCGGCATGCCTTCACGCAACTTGAACGTTGCGATCGAGTTACGGGCGCGGGTCACGACGGCCTTCTGGCCGGCGATCTGGCTGAGGTCTTCAGCAGCAACCGCAGGCTTCTTGGAATCGCCAGTGGCTTCGCCAACGCCCATGTTGAGGACAACCTTGGTGATGCGCGGAATCTGCATCTCGTTGTCGTATTTGAATTCTTCAAGAAGAGCCTTACGAATGCTTTCATTGTAAAGCTTCTTGAAGCGGGGAAGTGCCTTAGCTTCAGCCATCGATCAGCGCTCCAGAACGTTTTGCGACACGAACCTTCTTGCCGTCCTCTACGCGGAAACCGACGCGGGTCGGCTTGCCGTCCTTGGGGTCAGCAATTGCCAGGTTGGACAGGTGGATCGGCGCTTCCTTGGAGATAATGCCGGCTTCCTGGGTCTGGGTCTGACGCTGATGGCGCTTTACAATGTTGATACCGCGAACGAGCGCCTGCTCATCCTTCGGCATAACCTTGAGAACTTCGCCTTTACGGCCCTTGTCCTTACCGGACAGCACGACAACGCTGTCGCCTTTGCGAATCTTCTGCATCGTCTTGCTTCCTTACAGAACTTCCGGAGCCAGCGAGATGATCTTCATGTGGTTCTTTGCGCGAAGTTCGCGCGGAACCGGTCCGAAGATACGCGTGCCGATCGGCTCTTTCTTGTTATCGATGAGAACGGCTGCATTGTTATCGAAACGAATAACGCTGCCGTCCGGACGACGGATATCCTTGGCGGTGCGTACAACAACCGCCTTCATCACGTCACCCTTTTTGACGCGGCCGCGCGGAATAGCTTCCTTGATCGACACCACAATGATGTCGCCAACGGAAGCGTAACGCCGCTTCGAGCCGCCCAGCACCTTGATGCACATGACACGACGTGCGCCGGAATTATCCGCCACGTCGAGGTTTGTTTGCATCTGAATCATGACTGGCCGCCTTCTTTCCTCTCAGCTGGTTAAGGGCTCCTGCCCTACCTAAGCTGCGTGTTTATAATTTAGCCTGCTGCTTCGTTCGTCAGAACGACCCAGCGTTTGTCCTTCGAGATCGGAGCCGATTCCTGGATGGAAACGAAATCACCAACCTTGAACTGGTTGTTTTCGTCATGCGCCTTGTACTTCTTAGACTGACGCACGGTCTTCTGGAGGAGCGGGTGCGAATAGCGGCGCTCAACCTTGACCACAACAGTCTTGTCATTCTTGTCGCTGACGACAACGCCCTGCAGAACGCGTTTAGGCATTATATTCTTCCTTATGCCTTGCTTGCGGCCGCCTTCTGGCGGGCAATAGTCTTGATACGCGCGATGTCGCGGCGAACCTGCTTCACGCGCGCGGTTTTTTCGAGCTGGCCGGTGGCCTTCTGAAAGCGCAGGTTGAACTGCTCTTTCTTCAGGGTGCCCAGCTCGTCATTCAGTTGATCGAGGCTCTTCGCCCGAACGTCTGCGGCTTTCATAGTTGCCTCTCTCTTATTCAGCAATGCGCTGGATAAAGCGCGTCTTGATCGGCAACTTTGCGGCGCCGAGTCTGAGGGCTTCGCGTGCCACATCTTCGGGTACGCCGTCAAGCTCAAACATCACGCGACCTGGTGCCACACGGCATGCCCAGTAGTCAACCGAACCCTTACCTTTACCCATACGGACTTCGGTAGGCTTCGAAGTTACCGGCAGGTCAGGGAAGATGCGGATCCACACGCGACCGGCACGCTTCATGTGACGGGTGATCGCGCGGCGGGCCGCTTCGATCTGACGTGCAGTGACGCGTTCCGGCTCAACGGCCTTCAAACCGAATGCACCGAAATTCAGATCCGTGCCGCCTTTCGAGTTGCCGTGGATACGGCCCTTGAACTGCTTGCGGAACTTGGTGCGCTTAGGCTGCATCATTGTTCTCTACTCCAAATTTCTCGCCCGCGGCCCGCTTTTTAAGCGTTTTCGCGGCGGCGGTTCGACGAGGAACCCTGATTGTCACCCTCGACCGCACGACGCTCGGAAGCCATCGGATCATGCTCAAGGATTTCGCCCTTGAAGACCCAGACCTTCACGCCGCAGATACCATAAGCGGTCTTCGCTTCTGCCGTGCCGTAGTCAATATCGGCGCGCAGCGTATGAAGCGGAACGCGACCTTCACGGTACTGTTCGTCACGAGCAATTTCCGCACCGCCCAGACGACCCGAGCACTTGATACGGATACCTTCGGCGCCAAGACGCATTGCCGACTGCATGGAGCGCTTCATGGCGCGACGGAATGCCACACGACGTTCCAGCTGCTGAGCGATCGACTGAGCGATCAGCGTCGCGTCGATTTCCGGCTTGCGAACTTCGACGATGTTGAGCGACGTATCGGCCTTGGTCATGTCGGAAAGCTTCTTGCGGAGCTTTTCGATGTCTGCACCCTTCTTGCCGATGATGATGCCCGGACGCGCCGAGTAAATCGTCACGCGGCACTTCTTGTGCGGACGCTCGATCACGATCTTGGAGATCGCAGCCTGCTTGAGTTCCTCGGTGAGGAATTCGCGGATCTTGACATCCTCATGCAGCAGCTTGCCGTACTCACCGGTATTTGCGTACCAACGCGAATCCCAGGTGCGGTTGATGCCGAGACGAAGACCGATCGGATTAATCTTCTGACCCATTATGCGGCCTCCCCTTTTTCCGCGACTTCGCGGACAACAATGGTGAGATGCGAAAACGGCTTCTCGATCCGGCTTGCACGGCCACGTCCGCGGACGTGGAAGCGCTTCATGACGATCGACTTGCCGACATAAGCTTCGGCGACGATCAGAGCATCGACGTCGAGGTCATGGTTGTTTTCAGCGTTCGCAATTGCGGACTGAAGCGTCTTCTTCACCGTATCGGCGATCCGCTTGCGCGAGAACGTCAGATCGGCAAGTGCCGCATTCACCTTCTTGCCGCGGATCATGCTCGCAACAAGGTTCAGCTTCTGCGGGCTGACGCGCAGCGTGCGGGCAACAGCTTGCGCTTCGTTGTCCTTGAGCTGACGGGGAGCTTTAGCCTTGCCCATCGTTACTTCCTCTTCGACTTCTTGTCCGCGCCGTGACCGTAATAGGTACGTGTAGGCGCGAATTCACCGAACTTGTGTCCGACCATTTCTTCCGAAACCGACACCGGCACATGCTTGTTGCCGTTGTAGACGCCGAAAGTCAGGCCGACAAACTGCGGCAGGATGGTGGAGCGGCGGCTCCACATCTTGATAACTTCATTACGACCGCCTTCGCGTACCTTCTCAGCCTTCTTGAGAAGATAGCCGTCGACAAACGGACCTTTCCAAACTGAACGAGCCACTTCAGACTACCTCTCTTACTTCTTGCGCTGATGGCGCGAACGCATGATGAACTTGTCGGTCGCCTTGTTCGAGCGCGTCTTCTTGCCCTTCGTAGGCTTGCCCCACGGAGTGACAGGGTGACGACCACCCGAGGTACGACCTTCACCACCACCATGCGGGTGATCGACCGGGTTCATTGCAACGCCGCGAACGTGCGGACGCTTGCCACGCCAGACCGAACGACCGGCCTTGCCGTCGTTGATGTTGCCGTGATCCGGGTTGGACACTGCACCAACCGAAGCAAAGCAAGCACCTGGAACCAGACGCTGTTCACCCGAATTGAGGCGCAGAATGGCCATGCCCTGATCGCGACCGACGAGCTGGGCGTAGGTGCCAGCGGAACGTGCGATCTGACCGCCCTTGCCCGGCTTCAGCTCGACATTGTGGATGATCGTGCCGACCGGCATGGAAGCGAGCGGCATTGCATTGCCCGGCTTCACGTCAACGGAGTTGCCTGCAACGACCTTGTCGCCAACAGCGAGACGCTGCGGAGCCAGGATGTAGGCCAGTTCGCCGTCTTCATAACGGATCAGCGCGATGAACGCGGTGCGGTTCGGATCGTATTCCAGACGCTCGACAGTGCCGACGACGTCAAGCTTGCGACGCTTGAAGTCAACGAAACGGTACGAACGCTTGTGACCGCCGCCCTGAAAGCGGACAGTGATACGACCGGTGTTGTTGCGGCCACCCTTCTTGGACAGACCTTCGGTCAGGGACTTGACCGGCTTGCCCTTGTAGAGTTCCGAACGGTCCACGATGACCAGCTGACGCTGGCCTGGCGTGATCGGATTAAAATGCTTGAGTGCCATTGTCTCTTACTCCATGGCCTCTCAGAGACCGGTCGAAACGTCGATGCTCTGGCCTTCGGCCAAAGTAACGATCGCTTTCTTGACGTCGCTCTGGCGCCCGATAAGGCCGCGGAAACGCTTGACCTTACCCTTGCGCACTGCAGTGTTGACTGCCGTAACCTTGACGCCGAACAGCGCTTCGACTGCAGCCTTGATTTCCGGCTTCGTTGCCTTGCGGGCTACGTTGAAGACGACCTGGTTGTGTTCGGAAACCATGGTGGACTTCTCGGTGATAACCGGGCTGACGATCACGTCGTAATGGCGAAGATCAGTCATTTGAAACGCTCCTCGAGGGCTTCGACAGCCGCCTTGGAAAGAACGAGCTTGCCGCGGCGAAGGATGTCGTAAACATTGATGCCCTGCACCGGCAGAACGTCGATGTTCGGGATGTTCGAAGCCGCGCGCTGGAAGTTCGCATCGATCTCTGCACCGCCGATGAGGAGTGCATTTTCAAGACCGAGCTTGGCGAACTGCGAAACAAGCTGCTTCGTCTTGGCTTCCGTTGCAGCCAGATCATCGATGATGATCAGGTCGGATGCCTTTGCCTTTGCAGACAGGGCATGACGCAGGCCAAGAGCGCGAACCTTCTTCGGCAGATCGTGATCGTGCGAACGGACAACCGGTCCGTGAGCCTGACCACCGCCGCGGAACTGCGGAGCGCGAGCCGAATGGTGACGAGCGCGGCCCGTACCCTTCTGCTTGTACATCTTGGCACCGGTGCGGCTTACGTCGCCACGGCCCTGAGCCTTATGGGAGCCCTGCTGGCGGCGAGCCAGCTGCCAGCGCACGACGCGCTGAAGAATGTCGTCACGCGGGTCGAGGCCGAAGATTTCTTCGTTCAGCTTGACCTTGCCGGCATCCTTGCCTTCAAGTGTGGTAATCGTGAGATCCATTATTCGGCTCCCTCAGTCGCGGCAGCTTCAGCCTTCGCGGCACCTGCACGCAGAGCGGCCGGCTTCGGCGCGTTCTCAGGCAGCGAGACCTTTACCGCGTCGCGCACGATGATCCAGGCGCCCTTGGAGCCCGGAACCGCACCGCGAACCAGGATCAGGCCGCGATCGCTGTCCGTCGAGACAACTTCAATATTCTGCGTGGTTACGCGGGTCTGGCCCATGTGACCAGCCATCTTCTTGCCCTTGAACACCTTACCGGGGTCCTGACGCTGACCGGTCGAGCCGTGAGCGCGGTGGGTAATGGAGTTACCGTGCGAAGCACGATGGCCACCGAAGTTATGACGCTTCATAACACCGGCAAAGCCCTTACCGATCGAAGTACCCGTCACGTCGACCTTCTGGCCGGCGACGAAGTGCTCGGCGGTGATTTCCGCGCCGACTTCGAGGAGGTTATCCGGCGAAACGCGGAATTCCGCGACCTTCGCCTTGGGCTCGACCTCGGCCTTCGCGAAATGACCGCGCATAGCCTTGGACGTGTTCTTTACCTTGGCAATACCAACGCCAAGCTGAACAGCCGTGTAACCGTTCTTTTCAACTGTACGCTGAGCTACCACGTGGCAGTTCTCCATGCGGAGAACCGTCACCGGCACATGCTCGCCGGCGTCGTTATAGACGCGGGTCATGCCCAGCTTCTGTGCAATAACACCTGAACGCATCGGGTTCGTTCCTTCCGTCCTCAAGCCGATTAAAGCTTGATCTCGACATCGACACCGGCGGACAGATCGAGCTTCATCAGCGCGTCCACCGTCTGCGGGGTCGGGTCAACGATATCGAGAAGACGCTTGTGCGTGCGCATCTCGAACTGCTCGCGGCTCTTCTTGTCGATGTGCGGCGACCGGTTAACCGTGAACTTCTCGATCCGCGTTGGAAGCGGGATCGGTCCGCGCACATTTGCACCGGTACGCTTGGCAGTCGACACGATTTCCCGCGTCGAAGCGTCAAGGATCCGATGATCAAACGCCTTCAGGCGAATGCGGATGTTTTGACCGTTCATTTCATCTGTTCCTTGTTACGCGGAAACGCTCGCTCCAGAGCGAGCGTTCCTGCACAAACCTTCATTACTCGATGATCGAGG
>UEIJ01000004.1 GCA_900470195.1 Hyphomicrobiales bacterium
ACGTGGGGCTTCGTACGTTCGAATTTGCTCTTTGCCATCGCCGTTGTTCTCTTTGTTCTAGAACCGCTCAAGCGCCAGCACAAAAGCCTCTTGGCTTCCGGGCCAGCATTTATGCCAAAACGGAACGGCGAACCGCCCGTCGATGATTCCTTACACGCCAAACCGCTCGGAAAAATTTGGAGCGGGTAGCGGGAATCGAACCCGCGTATTCAGCTTGGAAGGCTGCTGCTCTACCATTGAGCTATACCCGCGCACTCTTAACTCTGATCCGACAGTGGTGGAGGGAGTTGGATTTGAACCAACGTAGGCATAGCCAACGGATTTACAGTCCGTCCCCTTTAACCACTCGGGCATCCCTCCAGATATCACTATCAGCAGAGTCGAGCGACTAGGCATTTCCGCGGGGCTTCTGGCTGACTGTTGGGCCAGCCGTCGATCCGCGAGGGGCCTTATGACGATAAGCTTATCCCCTGTCAACAGGGTAAAAGCGAAAAGAATGCTTGTCTGTCCACAACCGCGTGAAAACATCCCCTTTTCCTGTCCGTTCCGGCGGCAGAAAAGCTCCGGTTTGACGGGCTTTGCAAATTATTCTGTAATCAGAACAGCCTGATAGCATTTGCAGGGCTGGCCGCTATCTTCTGTACGGCTAAAGAGCTATAAGCACGCCATGACCGATCAAAATTCACCCCGTACACCAAAAGATTCTCATTATGCGCGCCTGCGCCGCCAGCATCGCGACCAGAAGGCTGGAGCGGAAGGCAAATCACCGCGCAAACCGCAGCGCCCTTCCATTACGGCAAGCGCCGTGACCGAGGGTACCGTTCGCCTTTACGGACTACATACGGTTCGTGCTGCCGTGGAAAATCCGGAACGCCGAATATTGCGTATGCTGGCGACACGAAACGGCTTCGCACGGCTGGAGATCGGAGAAGCCGAATCTCTCCCCTTCCCGGTCGAAATCGTTGATCCGCGCGATATCGACAAGGAAACCGGTTCGGAAGCGGTCCATCAGGGCGTCATGATCGAGGCGGAACCGCTGCGCGCCAGAAAACTGTCCGAACTGAAGGACAGTCCGCTACTACTGGTGCTCGATCAGGTCACTGATCCGCACAATGTTGGCGCCATCATGCGTTCAGCCGTCGCCTTCGGGGCCGGCGCGCTGATTACGACAAGCCGCCACAGCCCGCAGGAAACCGGCGTCCTGGCCAAAGCCGCCTCCGGTGCGCTCGAAATGATCTCTCATATCGAGGTGCGCAATCTGGCCGAAGCGATTGAGGAACTCCATAGCCTGGGTTTCCAGACGATCGGGCTTGATTCGGAAGGGCCGCTGGAGATGGAAGCCACCTTGTCCGGCGGACGAATCGCTCTGGTTCTTGGCGCGGAAGGCAAAGGTCTACGTCAAAAGACGCGTGAAACCGTCACTGCCTTGGCCCGCCTCGACATGCCGGGCGAAATCAAGTCGCTCAATGTTTCAAACGCGGCCGCGATCTCGCTTTACGCCGCGGAACGGTATCTCCGCTCACGTTGATTCGGCCATGCGAGCCACTCCCGGCTGGTTTCCCCGCCGGGAGATAGAAGCGTATCTATGCTGTAGCGATGTAGGTGCGAATATCTTCCGCCTCGCGTTCGACATCTTCGATGCGCCGCTTCACCACGTCACCGATTGAAATGATTCCCACGAGCTTGCCGCCTTCCTCCACCGGCATATGGCGGAATCGGCTCCGCGTCATGATCTCCATCACCTGATTGATCGTGTGGTGTTCGCGGCAGACCTGCACCTTGGCCGTCATGACTTCTGCGACCGGCATGCTCATGGCCTTGGTTTCCTGCGCAGCGACAGCGCGCACCACATCACGCTCAGACAGAATGCCCTTGATTCGACCGGCCTCGTCACACACCACCAGCGCACCAATCTTGTGTTTGTTCAACATGGCGACTGCGTGGGAAAGCGTGTCCGCAGGTGCGATAACCACCACATCCCTGCCCTTTGTCTCGAGAATCGATCTTACGGTCATGCCAAAGTCCCTCCAAGGTTTAGCACTCGCTGCTCCGGGCGTTTCAACGCCATATGAAGCAGAACGCAGCTCCTCCCACCACGTTCCATGATGGTGCTCTTCCAACGTCCGATTGGCAAGTGGCATCAAATGGGGAAACCAGATCCTAGCGTCTCAGCACGGCATCATAGCTGCGCGGGCGGTCCATCAGGGAAATACCGAAGAACCCGGCGATGAAGCCGCCTATATGCGCTTCCCAGGCAATGCTGGAAAGATCGGCGCCGCCAGTCGAATAAAGGCCGGTAACGATATTGATCAGGAACCAGACGCCGACAAAGGTCAGGACAGGCTTCAGCGTCAGGGTCAGCCCGACCGGAAGTACGGGGCCTGCAAATTCCGATCTGCGTCCGTGGCCGATGCGCCGGAAACCATAGCGCGCCGCAGCTCCCATCATGCCTGAAATCGCTCCCGAAGCGCCTACAAGCGGTGAAACGCTGTCCGGATAGATCGCATAATGGGTCAAGCCGGCGATTACCGAGGTGAATATCCAGAAAAGGACCATCCGCCCCGTACCGATGCGGCCTGCGAGCGGAGACCCAAAGGCTGCAAGCCAGATCATGTTGACCACTATGTGCGCCATGCCTCCATGCATGAAGGAATAGCTGATGAGCGTGAAAAGCGCGGACGGGTCGTTAAAACCGCCTGCCAGCGAGAAACGCGCCGGAATGAGCGCGAAGTTCAGCATGAACTCATAGTTCTGCTGCTCGCTGATGAGATAATTCTGGTAGACATACACCGCAACGCACAGGCCAATGAGCGCTAGAACGACGCCGGGGATATTGAAGATCGGTTCGCTACCGCCCGACCGGCGGTTACTGCCGTTCATTTCCGGCTGGGGAACGCTCATGAACTGCTGCTTTCCAATCTGAAGCATTTCCAGCAAAAGTGCGACGCGGTTTTGCGTAGGATAATGCTTAAAAACAAAGAGATAGAGCGATTCCGCGATTCTGTTTCTAACTGGAACCGCTCTAACACGCCGCCAACGGCCAAATCAGCCGTTTGCACCGAGCGGAAGCCTCTAGATAGGGCAGAATTTGTTAAAAATAAAGGCCGACGGACGTTCCCGGTCGGCCTTAACGCGAACAGAAGTCTCTCGCGAAGTTAAATCTGGAGCTCAGAAAAACGCCAACCAAGTCAAAGGCTTCGTCTGATGGCTTATCAAAGCGCGTCTTCTAGGGCAGTGCAACCATTACCTATTGTTAACCTTAATGGACGACCCCGGTGGATGAACAAAGGGTTAAACTGGCATCCTCCCCGTTAATACTATTTTAATGCGTCCACCAGCGGAGCCGGCCTCCGCGTGTGCAACGGACGAACCAACGGCGCATGATGAAACACCGCAGTACGATCGCGATTTTCAGCGAATGGCAGCGACTGGCCCGCACGGAACGCGGCACCTTTCGTGCGCCAACGCGCGAACGGATCGAGCCGCGCAAACTCGGACGTCATCTGTCCGATCTCTTCTTCCTCGAAGCTGAACAGCACGGCGATCTATCGTTCCGTCTGGCTGGAACGCGCATCTGCACCCTTTTCGGACGCGAATTGAAGAATACGCGGTTCCTCTCGCTCTGGTCCGAACGCGACCGCGCCGCCCTGCGCGAAACGTCGCAAAATGTCAGCGCGCTGGAAATCCCTGCCCTCGTCTCGCATGTGGGATTAAGCATGTCTGGACGCAGCCTTGATCTGGAAATGTTTCTCGCACCGCTTGAAGCGCCGGACGGACAGGTCAGCTTTCTCGGCAGCATTGCCGTACTTGATTCGGTGACATGGGTCGGAGCCGATCCAATCGTGCTCGGCCATTTGAATTCCATCGAGCCGGTAGCGCCCGATCTGATTCTCGCGGACGACGTGCGGCAATCGGCAGCCGTAACGGTAAACGCACCCGGAACAGGCCGGCAATGGACAAATATTCGCCTGACGGAGCCGCATGCAGCACCGAAATTGCGCGTCATCAAGGGTGGCAGAGCCTGACGCGGGGTGAAATCGCGATTTCTCTTTATCGGCCCGTGTTGTAATGTGCGCGGCAGTAAGGCGGATGAAATTCGGAATGGATCGGCATTGATGAACAGATTTGCTGCGGCACCCACTGCCGGCAATGTGCGGCAGGAAAACTTCAACGCCGTGAATGTCGATCTCAACGGTCGCTACATGCTGGAAGATCGCAGCGAGTTCCCCTGCATCATCAAGCGTATGTCGCCGGGCACCGCCCTGATGAGCGGCATTGCGACACCTCGCAACGGCGAGCGCATCATCGCCTATGTCGACCATGTGGGACGGATCGAAGGAATTGCCCACGAGGTCACATCCGAAGGCTTTCATATTCTCCTGGCGACCTCCGAACAGAAGAAAGACAAGCTTTCGGCACAGCTGACGTGGCTTGCCAACAAGCATGAACTGGCCCTGCCGGAAGACCGCCGTCACGAACGCGTCGTGCCGCACAAGAATCGCCAGAACATCACTTTTGCCGACGGCACGCAAAGGCTGTGCCGCATTGCCGACCTTTCCCTTTCCGGTGCGGCAATTGAAAGCGAATTCAGGCCCCCGATCAAAAGCAGCATCATGCTCGGACCGATCCGGGGAACGGTCGTCCGTCATTTCCAGGATGGTTTCGCAATCGAATTTGCCACCATCCAGACCAGCACCACCCTGGACAATCTTTTCGGGTGAAACTTCAGCCCGAAAAGATGAACGCGCGTCAAGGTTACGGAATGGCAAACCGCCAAAAGGCCGGAATCACAAAAAAGCCACAAAAACAGCCCGATTTGCCCTGAATTTGTCCGTTCGTTGACAAAAAGTTTCAGCGTTATTTGCACTTTTAATCGAATTTGACTCGCATTTTCGCGCCTAAATTTGCGTGCCTTCAAATTGTCTAAGTCATCTTGGTCCCCAACAGGGAGACAAAAGAATGACGAAGCAAACCATCATCGCAGCCATCCTGATGCTGCTTGGAATCGGACTGGCGGATGCCGCAAGCCCTGCCTCCAACTCACCATGGATGACGACCGGCGAACGCACCTCGCAGCCGATCGGCCATTATGAATTCTGCGACCGCTACAGGTCCGAATGCAATATCACCAGCCGCAACAGCAACATGCTGAAGCTGACCCCGGAAATCTGGAAGCAGATCATCACGGTCAATGCGAGCGTCAACGAAAAGATCGCGCCGATGACCGACATGGAAGCCTGGGGCCGCGAGGAATATTGGGAATATCCGACAACGGTCGGTGATTGCGACGACTATATGCTTTTGAAGCGTCGCGAGCTGATGGCGCTCGGCATCCCGGCAAACACCCTGCTTTTCACGGTGGTCCGCCAGCCGAACGGTGAAGGCCATGCGGTGCTGACTGTTCGTACCGACCGCGGCGACTTCATTCTCGACAATCTCGATACCCGCGTCCTCGCCTGGAACAAGACGGACTACGCCTATCTCAAGCGCCAGTCGACCACGAACACCGGCAGCTGGGTCTCGATCAAGAGCGACCGCGAACTTCTCGTCGGCAGCATCAAGAACTAATTTCCCCAATAAAAACAAGGACGGGCTGCCAGTCTCCCTCTGGCCCCGTCCTTTTTCCTTTCAGGCGGATTCAAGGCCCCGCATGAAGGACCGGGCCTTCTCGACATAATGCTCTGCGGAAGCCTTCAGCTTTTCGACCGCTGCGGCGTCCAGTTCCCGCAGAACCCTTGCAGGTGAACCGACGACCAGCGAATTATCCGGTATTTCCTTGCCCTCGGTCACGAGCGCCCCCGCCCCGATCAGGCAGTTCCTTCCGATTTTCGCCCCGTTGAGAACGATGGCGCCCATGCCGATCAATGTGTTCTCACCCACGGTGCAACCATGAAGAATGGCCCGATGCCCGATCGTGCACCCCTTCCCCACCGTCAGCGGAAAGCCGATATCGGTGTGCATGATGGTGTGTTCCTGAACATTGGTATCGTCGCCGATGGTGATCGGCTCATTATCGCCGCGCAGAACAGCGCCGAACCAGAAACCGGCATTTTCGCCGACGACGATCTTGCCGATCAGGGTCGCATCCGGCGCGATCCAGTTGCTGCTGCGGTCCGCGAATTGCGGCTTGTGACCGTTATAAGCAAAGATCGGCATGTGCTTTCCTCCATCAGCAAACTCGATATTGAATCGCTAAGCCGTTTCAGGCCGCCAGACAAGCGTGGTTTCACGCTCTATTAACCATAGAGGACAGATATTCTGGCCAAATGGAAACAACACCCGATTACACCCCCTCGAAAATGGGAAACCGCCTCTTCGGCTGGCTGCTGTTGGCCGTCGTGGCGCTGGTCCTGCTTTCGGTCGCGGTGAATATCGGCGGACGTCTGCTTGGTCCGCTGATTGCCCGGGGCGGACATTCCGACAGCACACAGACTTACGAAATCATCATCGGCAACAACGTCCTGTCGATTCCGGCCAATATGATTCGCTTCTCCAACCAGCGGCGCGATGGGGTGACGGCGCGCCTCGATCTTTATGCGCGCTGGCCGGGGCTTACAGGCTATACGGAACGCGACCGCGCCATCTTCAACCTTCTTACTTCGAAGCGGCACCTGATTTTCATGTCCATCGAGCAGCGCACCATGTCCCGCGATATGAGCGGGCGTTACCTGCCGATCTATGCCGAGTTGATAGAGCGCGAGGGGGAAACGGCGCCCGGAAACCTCACGGTACATCGGTTTCTGGAAGACAGCGGCTACAAGGGCGAGGAACTGGTGCTATCCGATCCAAGCAGCGGCAAGCCGGAATTTGTCGCGCGCTGCCTTGCCGACAGCACGGCGGAAAGCTTCAATTCATGCGAACGCGACGTCCAGTTCGGACGCGATTTGCAGATACTCTATCGATTTCCCCGCTCCATGCTGGGCGACTGGAAGTCACTCGACAAGGCGGTCATCGATTTCGCGAACGCGCATCTTCTGGGAAACGACACCGGGAAGATTGACTGATCTTTTGCCGACCAGTTGCTGAAACTTGGAGCGCCTCTCTTATAGAAAAACGCCCTCTCCGGTGGAAAGGGCGCCAAAAACATTCCCGCGTGCGTCAGCCTCCCGGGCGACGCGATTGCCGCGGCCGATCAAAGATCGACGTCGAGAATGGCCATCGAGAAATTGTAGGAGAGTTCGCCTTCGTCCTCATCCTTGTAGATCAGGCCCAGGAATTCGTCTTCGAGATAAAGCTCGGCGGAATCGTTCTTGCGCGGGCGTGCCTTAACCTGCAGGCCGGGATTGTTGAAGGTCCGTTTGAAATAGGCGTCCAGTTTTTTGAGTTCTTCGGGTTTCAACCGGCTTCTCCTGATATTGAATTGAGCCGGTTTATTGCACCCGGCATTTTCTTATGTAAACCCCTGACATCGACTATCCCAAGGGCGTAGCCAGCTAATCGCCGCTTGCACCACAATATAGGCCGCCTGCGGGAGAAAACCAGCAAGCGGCCCGATTTCCTGGATCGGTCGGTCTCAGTGATGGAAATGGATCTAGATTCCGTCGCCCAGCATCTGGTCCATGACACGGGAAGGCTCTGCGCAGCCTGTATCGCCCATGATGCGGGCAGGAACGCCGGCAACTGTGACATTGTTCGGCACAGGCTTCAAAACCACCGAACCGGCTGCGATCTTCGAGCAATGACCGACTTCGATATTGCCGAGAATTTTCGCACCCGCGCCGATCAGCACGCCATGACGGATTTTCGGGTGACGGTCGCCGCTCGACTTGCCCGTGCCACCAAGCGTGACGCCATGGAGGATCGAAACATTGTCTTCGATCAGCGCAGTTTCGCCCACGACAAGGCCGGTCGCATGGTCGAGGAACAAGCCGCTGCCGAGTCGCGCGGCCGGGTGAATATCCGTCTGGAATATCGAGGATGAACGGCTTTGCAGGTAATAGGCGAAATCCTTGCGGCCTTCATGGTAGAGCCAATGCGCCAGACGGTGGGTCTGGATCGCATGAAAACCCTTCAGGTAAAGGACCGGGTCCATGAAGCGGTTATAGGCCGGATCGCGATCATAAACCGCCTGAATATCGACGCGCACGATCTGCGACCATTCCGGATTGGCATCCAGCATCGCATCAAAGGTCTGGCGCAGAATGTCGGCGCTCAGGTCGGCATGGCCGAGGCGCTCGGAAATGCGATGCGTGACCGCATCCTCAAGGCTCGGCTGATTGAGGATCGTAGCATAAAGGAACGTACCCAAAACGGGATCGTTCTTGGCCGCTTCCTCCGCTTCGGCGCGGATAGAATGCCAGATAGGATCGACCTGCCCCAGACTTGGGGCCGCTTTCGCTGATGTGCGAACGGACATATGCATACTCCAGTTTTGCACCGCGCGAGGGAAACGAAAGCCGTACTTTCGCTCAACCCCCGCACCGCAATACGAGTTCGGCGCGCAGCATAACTTAAAATGCCTTGCCTTGACACCGCCGAATTTGACGCGGCTGCAAGGTGCGCACTTTGCTATAGATCAAACGCCCGTCAAAGCGGGTTTTCTTGCAAAAACTCCAATACTGCCTGCTTGTAGACCTTGTCGCCGACCGCCAGCATATGGTCGCGGCCCGGAATATCGACGGCCCGTCCATTTGGCAGAAGATCGGCCAGTTCCTGTGCGCTGCCGGCAATATCGTCGGTCGTTCCGACAGCCACCAGAACAGGCTGAATGATGCGCGCAATCGCGGCAGCCGGAACGAGCTCCTTGGAGGTGATCACGCAGGCCGCAAGGGCGATGCGGTCACTCTTGGTCTGGTCGGCAAACTTGCGGAACATCTGACCGCGCGGATGCGTGATCGTCGCCGGGTCATCGGCAAGCAATGCCTCGCCAATAGGCTCCCAGTCACCCGCGCCGGTCACCATACCGATGCCAAGACCACCGAAGATGGCGCTATGAACACGTTCGGCGTGTTCAATCGCCAGAAATGCAGTGATGCGCGCGCCCATGGAGTAGCCCATGACATGCGCCTTTTCGATGCCGAGGTGATCGAGCAGTGCTGCCGCATCCGCCGCCATCTTGGTCGGCGTGTATTCGTCCGCATCATGGGGCTTGGCCGAAAGCCCGTGCCCGCGATTGTCGATTGCAATCACGCGATATCCTGCTTCGGTCAGGGTGCGGAACCAGCCGGGGGAAACCCAGTTGACGAGACTTGACGATGCGAAGCCGTGAATGAGCAGGACAGGATCGCCTTCCCCGTCCTGACGGTATGCCAGACGCAGGCCGTCATGTTCGAAATATTCGATATCGAAGGCACTCACTTGTTTATTCCTCTTAGAACATTTCCGAGCCAAAGGTGCGAAGCGGTTTTGCGTCAGGAAATGCGTAAAAACAGTTAGGTAGAGCGGTTCCGTTTTAGTTGGAAACCTGACGGCGATCAGGACCGGCAAGCGCCGCAAATCACGCGGTGGAGGGCCTTGTCGCCAGGCTTTATGCCGGTTCGTTTGACCGTGCCGGCCAGCAGTTCCACGACATACGCCGCCGGACCTTCGGATGAAATGATATTTTCGGAGAAAGGCACCGCATTTTCGTGAATGGCCGATACCCGCCCTTTGTCATCCAGGAAGACCATATCGAGGGGTGACGGCGTATTCTGCATCCACATCATGACGCGGCGCATCTCGCCAAACACGAAGATCATCGCCCGGTCTTTGGGAAAATCCGTGCGCCACATCAGGCCGCGAACGCGGGCCTCGTCCGTATCCGCGACTTCAAGCGCAAAATTCAACTTGTTGCCACTGGCGGTGACGAATGTCAGCGGCTCCTTGTCGACCGGCAGCCTCATCGGTTGCGCTTCATCAGCCTGAGCGGCGAATGCGAGAAAAACAAATGCAAAAGCGAGAAAAATGCGGCCCATGACCTGCCTATTCAAAGAAAGAAACCAGGCGGGAACCTATCAACGGGATGGGATCACCACAAGACCGCGTGAGGATCCGCGCCGCGCCCTCACCTGCTTGTTACAATGATCGGGTGAAACAGGCGCGCTTTGAATAGGCGCGTTCTCGATCATTTCCAGCAAAAGTGCGAAACGTTTTTGCGTCGGATAATTCGATGAAACAAAGAGATAGAGCGGTTCTACGGTCTCGTATTAACCGGACCGCCCTAATGAGAAACCGGGATCGCGGTTCCGATATCCGGATGGATTTCAGCGGCCATCAGGCCCTTGTCCCCTTCACCGAAGCGAATGAGCACGACCTGGCCGGGACGCAATTCCATCATGCCGAAACGACGCAGCGTTTCCATATGGATGAAGATGTCTTCCGTCCCCTCGCCACGCGTCAGGAAGCCAAAACCCTTGGTGCGGTTGAACCACTTGACGATCACGCGCTCAAGCCCGCTCGACGGCGTGACGGTGACATGGGTACGCTGCGGCGGCATCTGCGCCGGATGAACGGCAGTAGACGTATCCATCGACAGCACGCGGAAACATTGCAGGCCACGTTCGCCCTGGCGGACTTCGCAGACGATGCGCGCCCCTTCCAGAGCGGTCTGGAAGCCATCGCGACGAAGTGAAGTCACATGGAGAAGAATATCATTAAGGCCCGGCTGGTCCGGAACAATGAAGCCGTAGCCCTTGGCTACGTCGAACCATTTGATATGGCCCGAAACTTCGATGATATCGCCCAGCTCTTCCGAGGCGTGCTGGCTGCGAAACTGGTCATTTGACACAGACTTGTCCGCCATGCGTTCGCCCCTCCTCTGTTCTTCCATTGCGATTCCGACCTGATTCTTGTCCAAAGAATAACACTTCCTTAACCGGAGGCGGCAAGTCCAAACTTATGTCCGTCCCCATGAAGACCACAGACTTCACAACTTCATGGTTACTTTTCATGCCCGGCAGCTCTCGAAACCGGCCCATCACCTCAAATATGGCCGACCGTCAATTTGACAATGATGTTCGCAGCACATTTCCGGGGCCGTCCGGTGCTCAAAATTTTTGAACGCCGATCAGTCCGCAATGGCTTGACCTTCGGCTCCAGCCATTGGATTCGATGTCTTGGGCGAACCAAACGGTTTTCCATACGTTTTCCGAACTTCAGCAGTCACGAACGAAACAGCCGAGGATAAGATTATGCGCTATCTGCACACGATGGTCCGAATTCGCGACATCGATGAATCTCTCGATTTTTATGTAAACAAACTCGGCCTTGAAGAAATCCGCCGCACCGAAAATGAGAAAGGCCGCTTCACGCTGATCTTTCTCGCCGCGCCTTCCGACACCGACCGGGCAAAGGCGGAGCGCGCGCCGGAACTGGAACTGACCTACAACTGGGACCCGGAAACCTATACGGGCGGACGCAATTTCGGCCATCTGGCCTATATGGTCGATGACATCTATGCCACCTGCCAGAAGCTGCAGGACCAGGGCGTCACCATCAACCGTCCGCCCCGCGACGGCCATATGGCCTTCATCAAGTCGCCCGATGGCATTTCCATCGAACTGATCCAGAAGGGCGAACGCCTCCCCCCGCAGGAACCATGGGCCTCCGCCGAAAACATCGGCACCTGGTAACAGAGTCATGCGCAAAACAAAAAAGCCCGGTCGCGAGACCGGGCTTTTCTTAATTCCGAACGGTTATTCCGTTCCCTGAATGGCCGCAAGCTGCCATTCGCCGCCATCCTTGCGGGTGAACGTCCAGAGCTCTACGCTTTCCACCGGCTCGTTGGGATTGCCTTCCACCACAGCGCCGGTATTGCGATCCAGCATCACGTCGATTGCGGAATAGCGGATCGCGACGGTTGCGTATTCGGCATCGCCTTCGCGCCAGGCCTCCGACACATCGCCCTGCAACAGCTTCACGTCCTTCACTTCGTTGCGCATGCCGCTGGAAGCGATCTCGCCCAGCTCTTCAGCCAGATAGGACATGGCTTCCGGGGTTGTGAGCTTGCGCAGCGCTGCATAATCCTCACGGCCATAAGCGGTCTGGATCTCGGAAAGCATCTGCTCGAAACGATCCAGATCTTCCTGACCGACGTCCATCGGTTCGTCTTCAACCGCCGAAGCAGCGGGAGCGGCTTCCTGCTTGGTTTCAAACGGGTTTACCGACGGCGTGCGGCCACCGAAACCTGCCAGGGGACCAGCTTGCGGGGCGGAAGTCTTTGCCGCGCCGAAGGGCTGCGCGCCTGCGTTGCTGGCACCTGCCGGTGCAGGCTGACGGCGGTTTGCGAACATGCGCATGACGAACATGGCAATGAGCGCGATAACAGCGACCTGCAGGATCAGACCGAACATGCCGGCAAGACCGCCAAGGCCGTTACCGAGCAACATGCCGATCAGACCGCCGACGAGAAGACCGCCCAGCATGGAACGACCGAAATTGCCGAACATGCCGCCGGAACGCGTTGCCTGCGCCGCATTCTGCGTCGCGCCTGCCGCCGGGCGGCTGGTCTGTGTGGCGCCGGTGTTCGGCGTCATGGAACGTTCGATGGGCGCCGCATTGTTAGGCGCGGTCCGCGTCGGCGCCGGCGCAGAATAGGTGCGCGCGCCACGACTGCCGAAACCGCCACCGCCCGCGCGGCGAGCCTCGGCGAAATCGACCGCAGCAAAGGAGGCAATCAGCCCCAGCACCATTGCAGCTGTCAGTTTGGTCAGGCGGTTTCCGGAACCCGGCATCGGCTTCTCCCATTTAGAGTCATGTCTGAATGTTTAAATCAGTGCTCATATGGGAATTGGCCCCCGCCCCTCACAAGAGCGTGAATACAAAAAATCCTGAAATTTCAGACGGGCCCAGGAAACTTTAAACGGGCAAAGCCGCGTCCAGAATCTGTATCTGAGGAGTGACCGAGCCATTCCAGTGGTTTAGCGACAGATTGCCTGCAACATGCACGCTCTGGCCGATATTGTTGAACAGGAAGCGTCCAAGATCGCCTTCCGCCGCCCGGAAGGCTATGGCATTGACGCGCTTCCCATCCGCGCCACGCAACGCAACGCGCACATGGTCGCGCCCGACGCCGCGTACATCGGCCAGTATGTGATGCGGCAGCGCCAATATGGGCTGCGGATGCGCCGAGCCATATGGCCCGGCCTTCTGCAAGGCTTCATAGAGCGATACCGTGGCGCCCGACGCGGCCAGCGCGCCATCGATGGAAAGGCTCTGGTTTTCGCGCAGGCGCGAGACGATGTGCGCCGATTCCTCTTCAAGATAGGCACGCAGAGCGCCCAGATTGCCGCGCTCAATGGTGATGCCGGCTGCCATGGCATGGCCGCCGCCCTTGACGAGCAGCCCGCGTTCCATCGCGCCGCGCACCAGCTTGCCCAGATCGAGCCCCATGATCGAACGACCGGAGCCAGATCCGACACCATTGGCATTGAAGGCGATGGCAAAGGCCGGTCGCCGCGCCTTTTCCTTCAACCGCGAGGCAAGCAGCCCGACGATACCGGGATGCCAGCGGTCGCTTGCCGTCACAATCACCGATGCGCCCGCACCACCGGAAATTTCCAGCGAAGCCTCCGCCTCGGCCTCCATGAGCATCTCGGCTTCCATGGCCTGACGCTCCTGATTGAGCCGGTCAAGCTCAACGGCGATGCGATCCGCCGTTGCGGGATCATCCAGCGTCAGCAGCCGTGCGCCAAGTCCGGCATCACCGATGCGCCCGCCCGCATTGATGCGGGGCCCGATGAGATATCCAAGATGAAAAACATTGAGCGGCTCGCCGATGCGCGCCACGCGTCCCAGTGCCGCGAGACCGACATTGCTCTGCGAGCGCGCAACAACCAGTCCTTTGACGACGAAAGCCCGATTGACGCCAGTCAGCGGCACCACGTCGCAAACCGTAGCAAGCGCCACCAGATCGAGCAGGGAAAGCAGATCGGGGCCCGGCCCTTTGCCGCGCTCCCGCAAGATTTTGGCCACCTGCACCAGCGTCAGAAAGACCACGCCCGCCGCGCAGAGATGCCCCTGCTGCGAAATATCGTCTTCGCGGTTCGGATTGACGATAGCAACCGCATCTTCCGGCAGGTCGCCGCCAACCTGGTGGTGATCGAGCACGACCACATCGGCCCCGGCCTGCTTTGCTGCCGTAATGGAAGGCGCGCTGTTGGTGCCGCAATCCACAGTGACGATCAGGGTTGCGCCCTTGGCGACCAGATCGCGCATGGCATCGGGGTTGGGGCCGTAGCCTTCGAAAATCCGGTCGGGGATATAGATGGAGTGCTGAATGCCGTAATGCTTGAGAAAACGCGCCATTAAAGCGGAAGAACAGGCCCCATCGACATCATAATCGCCGAAGATAGCCACGGTCTCGCGGCGCAGAATGGCATCGGCAATGCGGCCTGCCGCATTCTCCATATCTGTGAGCGTCGCCGGATCGGGCATGAGATTGCGCAAAGTCGGATCAACAAACTCCGGCGCGCCTTCCACGGACACGCCTCGCCCGGCCAGCACGCGGGCGACGAGATCGGTAATGCCGTGATGCTGCGCAATGGCGAGGGCCGTGTTGGCCTCACGCAGGCCAAGCCGGTCCACCCATTTCTGCCCGGTTGCGGATTGTTTTATTCCGAGGAAAAAGCGCTCTGTCGTCATGAGATTCTAAAGACACAAAAGGCGGCAGACGGTCAAGCCGGACGATTTTTATCTCGCCAGTCGGCAGGACTAAGCGACGTCACCCGCCGAAACTCCCGATTGAAGTTCGATTTGGTCTGAAACCCGGATTCGAACATGACGGTTGTTATCGAAATGTCGTCCTTCTCAAGCCGTCGGCAAGCTTCGGCAATTCGATAATCGTTGATGAAACGGGAAACATTCTGGCCCGTCAGTCGGTTGATGGCGCCCGATATCTGGCGCGCCGGAATAGAGGCGCGCCGGAATAGAGGCGCGCCGGGCCAGCCGCGACAGCGTCAGATTTTCATCGAGAAAGAGCTTTTGCTCAGTCAAAAGCGCTTCGACCTTATCCAGAACATTGCGATCTATTTCGACACTGGGCGCCGTTGGCGTCGTTTCAAAATCCGGTTCTGGCGAAGCTTTGGCGCGAGCCGCCGCCAGCGCGGTCAGGCCGATGAGAAACAGGCCCAGCAGATTGGCATTGCCGATGATCGCAGCCGTATAATCGCCTTTCCGCCATTCGAAATCCAGCACCACTATCAAATCGAACAAGGCAGAAAAGCACAGTGACGCAGCGGCAATGACAAGAGCCCGATGAGCTGCCACCGCACTATCGAGGCGCGCCGCATCCAAGGCATCGGGGCCAGAGCGCCCAAGCAGCAGCAAGGCAAACGCATAGCCAACGTAAAGCCCAATCAGCGCCACGTCGATCAAAGCCGGTGCGAAATAGACCATTGCGGCAATGACGAATGGCGGCAATGCGTGAAACCAGACCAGAACGTTATCGTCTGCGTTCGCCTGATGGATGAGGGTTCTGAAACTCATCAGCGTCAGCCCCGGCAGGCAACTGGCGAGAACAGGCAGAACAAAGCGCAGTTCCGTAATGCCATAGCCCCAGCGCAAACCGACAATGAGTGACTGCAACGCGCACAATCCCAACACGAGCAGGAAGGAACGGTTCGCTCCGCGCCAGCCGAACCGATGCAGCAGGACAGCCATCAGCAGAAGAAGCAAAAGTGTGGAAACGAAAGGCAAGGGAATGAAAATCATAAAGCACACACGACCAACATGCAGACAGCAGATCATGGCCCAAATCGCGATCGGAAACGACCTGAATCATGATCGAGGACGCAGTTCACGTGAAATCGGATGACGTTCTCCCTGTTCTTTCAACCACGGGAGATAATCATGTTTCCTTGTCGTATCATAACTGCTCTTCTCACACTTCTGATCGCCGCCCCCATTCAGGCGCACGAGGTCGGCCAGCGAGAAATCAGGTTCAACAACGCGCAAACAGGCCGCAATCTTGAAGTCGGTATATGGTATCCAGCCGCAACCGGCGGCAAAACTTCCCTTGTCGGAGACAATGAAGTGTTCAAAGGCGCTCCGGCAGCAATCGATGCCCCGCCCGAAAAAGGCAGCTTTCCGCTGATCGTCATGTCACATGGTTCCGGCGGACGTTTTGCGGGCATGGCGTGGCTTGCAACCGAACTGGCCAAGGCGGGCTTCATCGTTGCGGCGCCCAATCACCCCGGCACAACCAGCGGCGATTCCACACCGCAGGACACTCCGAAAATCTGGGAGCGCACCGGAGACCTGTCGGCGGTGATCGATACGATGACAACCGATCCGAAATGGCGCGCAATAATCGACGAGGACAGGATCAGCGTTCTCGGCTTTTCGCTCGGCGGCGCAGCAGCCATGGAAATTGCTGGCGCTAGGGCCAATCTCGAATCCTATGCCCGCTATTGTGATACCTACAACAAGTGGGATTGCGCGTGGTACGCCGGTGGCGTCGGCTATCGAAATAACGGGCGGATCAAGGTCGACAAGGTCGATTTGCGCTCGGTCGACAAAAAACGCTTCGAGCAATCCAATCTCGACCGCCGCATCGCGTCAGCCGTAATCATCGATCCCGGACTTGCACAAGCCTACGATGAACAGAGCCTTGCATCGATTTCAATCCCCATGAACTTCATCAATCTCGGCGAAGTCGGGACAATTCCTACGGGAATTGCTGCTGACAAGCTGGCATCGATCACACCGCAGGGAACTTATGCCACCATCGCTGGCGCTAACCATTTCAGTTTCATGCCTGAATGCAAGAAAGGCGCCGCGGCATTACTGAAAGCCGGAGGAGAGATAGACCCTGTTTGCGATAATGTCCGTCGCCCGCGTGCGGACATTCATGCAGACATTACAAGATTGGTGTTGAAGGCGCTGCAAACTAAGCCGAAAACCTGAACCTGAACGCGAACATATCAAAGGCGGCATTTTGCAATGCCGCCTTTGATAAAGCCTGAGGCCCGACAGATCCTAGAACTTCGACAGATCCTGATGGCGCGCCTTGATCTCGCGGACAGTCTGCGAGCTTGAACGCATGACGATGGTGTGCGTCTGGATATAATCGCGGGCAAACTTGACGCCGGAAAGCATGTTGCCGTCCGTCACTCCGGTCGCGGCGAAGAGCACGTCGCCCTTGGCCATCTCTTCCATCGTGTAGACCTTCTTGGGGTCGGCAATGCCCATCTTGGCGGCACGGGCGATCTTTTCATCGGTATTGAGCTGGAGACGGCCCTGCATCTGGCCGCCGATGCAGCGCAGCGCTGCCGCAGCCAGAACGCCTTCTGGCGCGCCGCCAATGCCGATATAGATGTCGATGCCGGTTTCATCCGGGTTGGTCGTGTGCATGACGCCAGCCACATCACCGTCACCGATGAGGCGGATCGCAGCACCCGTCGCGCGTACTTCCTCGATGAGGCGCGCATGGCGCGGGCGGTCCATGATGCAGGCGGTGATTTCATTCGGCTTCACCCCCTTCGCCTTGGCGACGGACATGATGTTGTCCGTCGGGCTGGCATCGAGATCAACGACGCCTTTCGAGTAACCCGGACCGACGGCGATCTTTTCCATGTAGACGTCAGGCGCGTAAAGCAGGTTGCCCTTCTCGGCGATCGCGATGACGGCGAGCGAGTTCGGCAGGTTTTTGGCGCAGATCGTCGTGCCTTCCAGCGGATCAAGCGCGATATCGACGTCCGGCCCCTGCTTGGTCCCGACCTCTTCACCGATATAGAGCATCGGCGCTTCGTCGCGCTCGCCTTCGCCGATGACGACCGTGCCGGCAATCGGAAGTCGATTCAATTCCTGACGCATGGCATCGACGGCAGCCTGATCGGCGGCCATCTCGTCGCCACGGCCACGCAGCCTCGCCGCCGCCACTGCTGCACGCTCGGCCACGCGGACCAGTTCGAGTGTGAGAATGCGATCGAGTCCCTGGACTAATCCATGCGGGTGCTGCTCTGCGGTCTTGGCCATTTGAACAAAGTCCTGAATTCGAATTGCGTGGATGCGGAGCACAAAGCCCGCAATTGCCGCCTTTTATAGCGACACTGTGAAAACCTTTTGTCAAAGTCCCCCGTTCCCCGCAAGGGCGAGAAGCTAAAATCATTGTACGCTCAAACTCTTAATCGATTTAAGCAATACACGCTTCGTTTCACGCCGCCGACCGGATGTGAACACTCACCCGGCCGGAAGTTATTAAACCGACTGAAGAAGTTGCAGCTATTCAGCTTCCGATAGCATCGAAGAAAAACTCCGGGCTTTCCACTTCGACCAGTCTTTTTCTTTCGATCATCCAGAAACGGTTGCCGACATTGCGAACAAAACTGCGGTCATGCGAGACGATCAGGCTCGCCGCCTCATTGCGCAGCAGTTCCACCTCCAGCGCTTCCTGGCCTTCGATATCAAGATGGTTGGTCGGTTCATCCAGAATATAGAAGTTTGGATTGGTCAGCCGCAGGACCAGCATCGCCAAACGCGCCTTCTGCCCGCCGGACAGGCGTTCAAGCGGCTTGGCCTGCATTTCGAGCGTCATGCCCGCACCGGCGAGCAGGGAGCGCGTCCGCTGGTCGCCAATATCGAAGCGTCTGGCAATCGTCTCGAACGGGGTCCAGTCCGGGCGAAGTTCCGACAGGGCCTGATCGCTATATCCGAGCACCAGCGACGGCGTCGCCTTGATCCCTGTCTGCGCCCGGTCCGGGGCAAGAATGGCCTCACGGACCAGCGTCAGCAGCCGCGTTTTGCCCATGCCATTGGAGCCAAGCAGGACAATACGGTCGCCCGGATTGATCCAGAACTGCCCGGTCTTGAAGAGCAACCTTCCGTCCGGCGTCGCAATCTCGGCCTGATCGAGAACAACCAGCGCCTTGGCGTGGCTGCCGCGGCTGTTCAAGATGATCTTGCCGGCAGAGCGTTCCACATGCGCGGCCTTGGCGCTTTCCTCGATCTTGTCGGCCCGCGCCTTCAACTGCTTGGTCTTGACCACGAGCAGGTCGCTGCCGGAATTGATGCCGATATTGTTGAGCTTCGCCGCCTGTCGGCGCAATTGCTGGACCGTCTTCATGTCCTTTTCGAACTGCCGGGCATCCGCCGCGTCGATCTCGTCGAGCGCAACGCGCGCCTGGCTATAGGGCAAGGCGAAAACCGGCGATTTTTCCGCCCGCAGAAACAATGTCCGCTTCGTCACCGCATCCAGAAAGGCGCGGTCGTGACTGCTGACCACGACGGCAACCGAGCGCGGCAGCGCATTCAGCCAGTCTTCCAGCAACCGCACTTTTTCGAGGTCCAGATGGTTGGTCGGTTCATCGAGCAGGAAAACATCGGGTTCCGAAACCCATGCGCGGGCCAGAAGCGCAAGCCGCTGCCAGCCGCCGCTGAGTTGGCGCACGCTAAGCTGCCGCAATTCCTCGGCAACCCGCAGATCGTCCAGAACGATATCGGCGCGCCAGCTTTCATAATCGCGGGCTTCTTCGTCGAGACCATCCAGCACAACCTCGTAGAAGCTGCGGTCTAAAAGGCTTTCCGGAACGTATTGGCTGACATAACCGATCTTCAATCCACGCGAACGGGTGATCGTGCCGAGCGTTGGCTCGCCTTCTCCGACGAGAAGTCGCAGAAGGCTGGTCTTGCCGCGCCCGTTGGCAGCAACGAGACCGAGGCGCTCGCCCTCACCTATGACGAGATCGAGATTGGCAAAGAGGGGTTCATGAAGCGTAAGCGAAAGATTCTGGATAGAAACAAGAGACATGGCAATCGGCCCAATTCTGCCACGCACGAACGCCCGGTTTCCAAACCGCGATACGCATGAATGTGCTGGCGAATGTCCGGCAACGGTCGATGACCGCGCCTTCAGGAAAAGGCAGAATAAGACAGCGGCTTCAGTGTCTGGATCAAAAAGCAGCAGGCCGTGGCGAAAATGGTGATTTTTGAGTACCGGAGCGCAATGTACTGGGCGTACATGAGCACCGGAACGCAGGGAATTGCCATTTGTAGACCGGCATGGTGACTATTGGAACAGACACCTAGTCTTTTTCCGCCCTGCACAAGTTACTTATGCAGGGCAAAATCGGGGCCGTGCTGACGGTGATGATCATGACGCGTCACATACATCATACAGCCCTCCTTTTCCTGTTCTTGTCTCGTTAAATGAATCAAAGCCGGATCGCTTCCGGCCCGGCTTTGATAACAAGGATGCGTCGAACCTGCAAGACAGCAGAATATCCGTAGTCAGCCTGCCCGCTCGATACGGATCATCTGCGGCTTGTCGACCAGATGGTCGTCCTTGAGGATCGCCTCCAGCGCCTTTTTGACAGCCGATTCGGTCGTCTCATGGGTGACGAGAATGACCGTCTTGATGCCTTCCCTCGCTGCGTCGTCCATAGGCGGACGCTGCACGATCGATTCCAGCGAGATGTCGTTTTCCGCCATGCGCTTGGCGATGGCCGCGAAAGCGCCGATACGGTCAAGCACAGTCAGGCGGATGAAGTAACCGCCCGCGTGCTTGCGCATCTTGGCGCGCTTATACGGCTGCAATGCCTTGGCGGGTGTGCCGAAAACCGGCCCATGCTGGAAGCCCGGACGGCTCTTGGCAATATCGGCAACGTCGCCAATGACGGCTGATGCGGTCGCATTGCCGCCCGCGCCGGGACCGGAAAGCAGCAGCTCGCCCAGAAGATCGGTTTCGATTGCCACGGCATTGGTCACACCATGCACCTGCGCGATGACCGACGAGGTCGGCACCATGGTCGGATGCACGCGCTGTTCGATGCCCGTATCGGTCTTCTGTGCGACGCCTAAAAGCTTGATGCGATAGCCGAGTTCATCGGCGGCGCGAATATCGGCCAGCGAAATATTGCTGATGCCTTCGAGATAGATGTCATCGGCGGCGATCTGCGTGCCGAAGGCAAGGCTGGTAAGAAGCGCCAGCTTGTGCGCCGTATCGTTGCCTTCAATATCGAAGGTCGGATCGGCTTCTGCATAGCCGAGGCGCTGCGCATCCTTGAGGCAGGCTTCGAACGAAATGCCCTCTTCCCACATCCGGGTCAGGATGTAGTTGCAGGTGCCGTTCATGATGCCATAGACGCGGGAAACCGTATTGCCGGTCAGCGATTCACGCATTGCCTTGATGACCGGAATGCCGCCCGCAACAGCGGCTTCAAAATTGAGCAGAACGCCCTTGTCCTCGGCGATCTTGGCAAGCGCAACACCATGGCGGGCAAGGAGCGCCTTGTTGGCTGTGACTACATGACGACCGGCGCGCAGAGCCGCTTCGACGGAAGCCCGGGCTGGCCCATCCTCGCCGCCGATCAATTCCACAAAAACGTCGATATCGGCAGATTTCGCGAGTTCTACGGGATCGTCGAACCAGGCAATGCCGGAGAGATCAATGCCGCGATCCCTTGTGCGGTCACGAGCGCTGACCGCCGTAACCGTAACAGGCTTGCCGCACTGGCGCGTGAGCATTTCGGACTTGTCACGCAGGATACGCAACACCGAAGCACCAACGGTGCCGAGGCCGGCAACGCCGATCCGTAATGCATCACTCATTATTTCGACCTTCTGTATGGAGTGGTTTATCGGGTGGGATGCTACGGGCGGCGAGTTGCCGCCCAAAGCCGTTCTCAAAAATTATCCGCGCCGGCCTTCGAGCGGAATTACATTCTGCAAATTCTCGTCCTTGGCGGAGAGGAATCGCTTGATGTTGCGCGCGGCCTGACGGATGCGGTGCTCGTTCTCGACCAGCGCGATACGCACGTAATCGTCGCCGTGTTCGCCGAAACCGATACCCGGCGCGACAGCCACGTCGGCCTGCTCGACCAGAAGCTTGGAAAATTCAAGCGAACCCAGCGAACGGAAGCGTTCCGGGATCGGAACCCAGGCGAACATGGTTGCAGCCGGCGGGGGAACGTCCCAACCAGCACGGCCAAAGCTTTCGACCAGCACGTCGCGACGCTGCTTATAAACATTGCGCACGTAGGAAATGTCGCTTCCATCGCCATTCAATGCTGCTGTCGCAGCCACCTGAATCGGCGTGAACGCGCCATAATCGAGATAAGACTTCACGCGGGTCAGAGCGGCGATCAGGCGTTCATTGCCGACCGCAAAGCCCATGCGCCAGCCCGGCATGGAGAATGTCTTCGACATGGAGGTAAACTCGACGGTCACATCCATGGCGCCCGGCACTTCCAGCACCGATGGCGGCGGATTGCCGTCGAAATAGATTTCCGAATAGGCAAGATCCGACAGGATGACGATGTCATGCTTGCGGGCAAAAGCCACCACATCCTTGTAGAAATCGAGCGTTGCCACATACGCCGTCGGATTGGACGGGAAATTGAGGATGAGCGCGATCGGCTTCGGGATGGAGTGCTTCACACCGCGCTCAAGCGTCGGGATGAAGTTCTCGTCCGGCTTGGCCTGAACCGAACGGATCACACCGCCCGACATGATGAAGCCGAAGGAGTGGATCGGATAGGTCGGATCTGGGCACAGAACCACGTCGCCCGGCGCGGTGATGGCCTGCGCCATATTGGCGAAACCTTCCTTGGAGCCAAGCGTGGCAACGACCTGCGTATCCGGATTGAGCTTTACGCCAAAGCGGCGCGCATAATATTGCGCCTGCGCGCGGCGCAGCCCCGGAATGCCCTTGGACGCCGAATAACGATGCGCGCGAGGGTCCTGAACTGCTTCGCACAGCTTGTCGACGATATTCTGCGGGGTCGGCAGATCGGGATTGCCCATGCCAAGATCGATGATGTCGGCGCCCGCCGCTCGCGCCGATGCCTTCAGACGGTTGACCTGTTCAAAGACATAAGGGGGCAGACGACGGACTTTATGGAATTCTTCCGACATGATCCTGTTCCAGTGGAGGGTTGAACGTAATGGCGCGTATGCGCCGCAAAGGAGCTATACACCTGTTCTCGAATCGGGTCGAGACGTGTTGCCGCGTCAAAGAACGCGGTTTTCGTCTTTAGAGCACATCCCGAAAAGTGTGAAACGGTTTTCGGATAAGATGAGCGCCAAAAACCAAGGAAGAGGACTTACTCTTCCCCGCTTTCGATCTGTTTCAGGGTAGCGTCCGTTTCCAGCTGGGCCTGCTTGCGCAGGGCCGCAGCCTCGGCGGGCGTGAACCCCGCGCCGCCGCTTCTGGATGCCGCCAGACGCGTGCGGTCGGCATCAAGCTTCGTTGTAAGCTGCTGCTTTTCTTCTGCGGTGATTTGCGCGGTCGCAGCCTTCGGCATATGGCCGAATGTCGGGAAAACACCCGTACGCGAAGCGCCTTCCTGCGGCGTACCCTGAAACTCTTTCCCACCCGCGCACGCCGTGAGCATCGCCGCCGCTGTTGCTGCCAGCAAAAGGTTGGCGATCTGCCGCGTGCGCTTGGTCATGTTTCTGTTCCCGGTTGATGCCGCATAAGGCGCTGTCGCTTGCAGCGCCAGACAAAGATAAAGCAATTGGCAAGGGATAGCACCAAGTCGAGGCGTCCTGTCAACAAGTGAGTGACGCAAATCGGAAATTCGCCTTTAAAGGACGCGGTGCATCGCCGCCAGCCGGCCTACCAGACAGGAAAGAGAACGTAACCAAGAGTTACATGAAGTAATATTTCGTTATAAACGAATATTCCACGCGAAACGCCAAGTCATTTAACACCATATGCGCATCAATAGTTGCGCTCGGCGATTAAAAAACTTAAAAATTGGTAACGAATTGCCCGACAGGTGATTTGTCCATTACAGCGGAATGAGCGTCATTGCTCTGAAGTGACCATCATAACACGCTGATATTTCTGAATTTCTTTCCCGGCAAAAACAGTCGGGAGCTGTGGGGACGATCAGCCACTGGATGTGACGTCAGCCCCGCACGGGAGAGCCGATCTCCCGAAACCAGGTAAGCCCGGATGAATTCGGGTCGCCAAACTGGTCAGGGAAATCGAGCTGGAGCAGACTGTTGAAATTTGCACATTCTACACACCGGACCTCCGGCAGGTTTCTATCAGGCAGCGTGGCTTTGCTCGCGCTTCTTGTCACGTCCTGCACGTCAACGGGTACGGGCCTTGACGGCAAGCCGCTTCAGATGACCTCGGCCACCGATGGCTCCGTCATTGCGGACACATTGCAAAGCGCCGCTGACCAGACAGCCGCCGCCGAGGCCACGGCAGCCTCTTCCACGGAAGAGAAAAAACCGGAAGCAAAGCCCGGCGAAACAAAGACTGCCGTCGTGGCAGAGGCGACAAGCACCAATAATAAGGAGCAGGCGAAGCTGGCCGAAACTGCTGCGGCCACCAAGCAGCAGCCGACCGAGGTCGCCGCCCTCGCCCCGCAGCAGCCGAAGAGCACATCGCTCTTTGGCATGTTCGGCGGCAGCAAGCCCGCAGCGCCGGAACCGGCTCAAGCTGCGGAACAGCCCGCGGAAGCGGCTCCAGCCGAAACCGCGAAGAAGCCGCAGGAACAGGCAAAGGAAGAAAAGACAGCCGAGGCAGCGGAACCGCAGCAGACCCCAACTGCAAAGCCTGCCGAGGCTGAAAAGCCGGTTCAGGTCGCTTCCCTGTTTGGTTCCACCAAGAGCGCTTACGCCTCGCCACAGCGCCCAACGGCCTCACAAGGCAGTATTGCCCGGCTTTTCTCCGACGAATCGACCGGCACGCGCTCCGACAGAACGGAAAACAAGAAGCTTGCTGTCGTGAAGCCGGTTTCGCCCTCCGCGAAGCATGATTACAATTATTCACTGCCGGGTGTGCGCCCCAATGGCGGCATCGAGATCAAGCATCGCAACAGTCTCTATGACGATAGCGATATCGATGCCAACGAAGACGATGAATTTGCAAACGTAACGCTTGCTTCGGCTCCCGGCCTCGCCCGTCTCGCCCCTAACGGCCTGAAGGTACAACGAGAGACGGTGGACGTTGCCTGTCTCAAGCCGCAGCTCGTGTCCATGCTGAAAACCATGGAGCGTCATTTCCGCCGTCCGGTGATGGTGACGTCGGGCTATCGCAGCCCCTCCTACAATCGCAAGGTCAATGGCGCCCGCAAATCCCTCCATATGATCTGCGCCGCAGCCGACATTCAGATCGACGGCGTTTCCAAATGGGAAATCGCCCGCTTCGCCCGCTCCATGCCGGGTCGCGGCGGTGTCGGCACCTACTGCCACACGACTTCGGTTCACGTCGACGTCGGACCTGAACGCGACTGGAACTGGCGCTGCAAGGGCTGAGGAATCATCGCTGCGGAATACCGGAAGCCGGATCGCATGATCCGGCTTTTTCTTTTGCCTTTATTTTTCAAGGCGGTAGCAAAACCGGTCGCAAAAATTTCCCCATTTTTGCAGTACCCTCGTTTTTTTTCAGAAAAGTGTTCTTTGGGGCTTGCGAGTCAGAACCTTCCTGAATATAAGCCCACTCACACCAGCAACGGGCGCCCATCGTCTAGCGGTTAGGACGCCGCCCTTTCACGGCGGAAACAGGGGTTCGATTCCCCTTGGGCGTACCATTGCTGGTTTTTCTTTTCCTCTTACAATTCAATCTGTTAGCGCTTGATATGCGCCGCTGTGCGCTGTCTGAACTTATTCACAAACAGGTGAAAAAGGGGCTTGCATGTCGGAAATTTCCTGACTATAAGCGCCCCACACCAGCAACGGGCGCCCATCGTCTAGCGGTTAGGACGCCGCCCTTTCACGGCGGAAACAGGGGTTCGATTCCCCTTGGGCGTACCATTGCTGGTTTTTCTTTTCCCTTAGAATTGACGCAAATATTACTGGCCGAATTGCCAGGATGTTGCTACGCGCCAGGCTGCACCCCTTTCGCAAGGACAGCATGATGTCGAAAGCAACAGCAATCGTTCCCACCGCCCATGCCAGCCGCTATCTGCAGCAGCTTTGCAAGCATTGGGCGCACAAATTCGCGGTCGAATTCACCCCAGAACACGGCACCATCGATTTAGGCGAGAATCGTCTCGTGATTCTCGAAGCCGACGCGGAAAAACTGACCACGACTGTCGAAACCTCGGAAGAAAACCTCGCCCGCCTCGAAGAAGTAGTGGCAAGCCATATCGTCCGCTTCGCGTTTCGCGAGGAACTCGTCTTCGACTGGGTAAAAAACTAGCAAAGGCGGCGGGCATTTACCCTATCTGTAAAATGCCCGCAAATTGTCCGGAATAGCCATCATCGCATCACATTCCGGGCAAATTCTCCCGCGAAATTCCTCCCAGTTTCAAATGACTGATTTGACGGGGAAGAATAATGACGAGCGAAACAAGAACCACCCTCACCTTTCTCGGCGCTGGCCTCGTTGCTGCGGCAATGGCTCTCAGTGCGGATATGAGCTGGGCCGACCTCATCAAGGTCCTGTTCTGACCCGGGCCTGGTTTATCGACTATTTCCGCGAAGCTATCAGAAAAACCTTTCGCATACGCGCCGAACTGCTCTACATCGGCGTATGATTTTCCAAACACCTCTGATTACCGGCAGGCTGGAACGCCGCTACAAAAGATTTCTTGCCGACGTGACGCTTGATGACGGGCGCTTCATTACAGCTTCCGTGCCCAATACCGGTTCGATGCTCGGACTGACTGCTCCGGGTTCCCGCGTCTGGCTGAGTGTTTCGGATGCCCCCCATCGCAAATATGCCCATACGCTGCAGATCGTCGAAGCGGATAACACTCTGGTCGGCGTGAACACCGGCTTGCCCAACAGAATCGCCGAGGAAGCGATCCTGACAGGTCTCATTCCGGGTCTGGCGGGATATGTGAGCCTGAAGCGCGAGCAGAAATATGGCCGGAATTCGCGCATTGATCTTCTGCTGGATGACGGTCCCCGGCAGCGGACCTATGTCGAGGTCAAGAATGTGCATTTCATCCGGACGCCCGGCCTCGCCGAATTTCCCGATACGGTGACGGCGCGCGGTGCAAAACACCTCGATGAACTTGTCGATGTCGTGGCCGCTGGTCATCGGGGCGTGATGCTGTTTATTATCCAGCGAAACGATTGCAGCAGATTCAGTATTTCCGGCGACCTGGACCCCACTTACGCACGAGCTTTTGAGCGTGCTCGTTCATCCGGGGTTGAGGCCTGGGCCGTTCGGTGCCACATAACGGATAACAGCATTGACGCCACCGAGCTGGTGCCAATTGAGTAAATGAGACGGATCGAGTGATGGTAACCTATATCGAAGCGACAAGCGCACCCATGAAATATACGGGCCAGATCAGGCTTTACGGCCCGGAAGCTTTCGAGGGTATGCGCACGGTCTGCAATCTGACGGCGCGCTGCCTTGATGCCCTCAACGATATCGTCAAGCCGGGCGTGACCACCAACGAAATCGACCGCTTCGTGTTCGAGTTCGGCATGGATCACGGCGCGTTCCCGGCAACGCTGAATTATCGCGGCTATACGAAATCGACCTGTACGTCGATCAATCACGTCGTCTGCCACGGCATTCCGAACGACAAGCCGCTGCGCGAAGGCGATATCGTCAATATCGACGTCACCTACCTTCTCGACGGCTGGCACGGCGATTCCAGCCGCATGTATGCAGTCGGTGAAATCAAGCGCGCTGCCGAGCGGCTGCTGGAAGTTACCTATGAAAGCCTTTTGCGCGGGATCGCGGCCGTCAAGCCGGGCGCCAAGACCGGCGCAATTGGTGCGGCGATCCAGAGCTATGCCGAGGGTGAGCGGTGTTCAGTCGTGCGCGACTTCTGCGGTCACGGCGTCGGACAGCTTTTCCATGACGCGCCGAACATCCTTCACTACGGCACGCCGAATGAGGGCGTCGAGATCAAGGAGGGCATGATCTTCACCATCGAGCCGATGATCAATCTCGGCAAGCAGCATGTGAAGGTTCTTGCCGATGGCTGGACGGCGGTCACGCGAGATCGGTCGCTGACGGCACAATATGAACATACGGTCGGCGTCACGAAAGACGGCTGCGAGATATTCACACTCTCCCCAGCCAATGTCTTCGGACCGCCTTCCATGCGATAATGTCGAAGTGATATTATATCGATAATTGTCTGGTCTGTTTTTGCGGGGGTTTAAACAGGATGGCAAAGAGCAAGAATGAGCCGGGTAACGCGCAGTTGCTCGGCTTCAGCGACACGCTGCAATTAGCGCCCAAAATCGACAAGCCGCATTACGCCGGACATCGCGATCGTCTCAAACGGCGCTTCAGGGAAACTCCCGATGCGCTGGCGGACTATGAATTGCTCGAAATGCTGCTGTTTCGCGCTATTCGGCGCGCCGACACCAAACCGCTTGCCAAGGCGCTTTTGACCCGGTTCGGCACGATTGCCGAGGTGCTGGCCGCACCCGAGAAGCTGATTGCCGAAGTTCCCGGCGCCGGTCCTACCGTCGCGCATGAACTCAAGCTTGTGGAAGCCGTCGCCAAGCGAAGCGCGCGCAGCACGGTCTTGGAGCGGGAAGTGCTCGGCTCATGGAACAAGGTGATCGAATATTGTACCACCGCCATGGCTTACGAGACCCGAGAGCAGTTCAGAATCCTGTTTCTCGACAAGAAGAACAAGATGATTGCCGATGAAGTGCAGCAGACCGGCACGGTCGACCACACGCCAGTCTATCCGCGTGAGGTTATCAAACGGGCGCTGGAACTTTCCGCGACGGCCATTATTCTGGTGCACAATCACCCCTCCGGCGACCCGACACCATCACGCGCCGACATCGACATGACGAAACAGCTCGTCAATGCCGCCAAGGCGCTCAACATCACGGTGCACGACCATGTCATCGTCGGGAAGCACGGCCATGCGAGCTTCCGCGGGCTTGGATTGATCTGACACAAACTCCGGCACCAAGCAGTTACCGATTGTTAAGCATAGCGCAAAGAATGGTTGCGCTATGCGTGGAAATCGCTCGAATTTTCTTAAATTTGGACACAATCAGAGGTGAGACGGAAGCCAGAGCGAAGGCAAGGCCTTTCGATGGCAATAATAAATTCAGGCATGTTTCCCGCCAGCGTTTTCGGACGGGAAAATCGGAGTAAAAAATGTTGAAGCGTTCTATCACCGCAGTGGCGCTTGGCGCCGCAATCGTTGCTTTTGCAGGTTCGGCCCTCGCTGCCGACATGATGGGAGCAACCGATTATTCCTATAACGATCCGGTTGCCAGCGGCCCGCATGACTGGTCCGGCAATTATATCGGCGCGCAGATCGGCGCTTCTTCGTCCAAGATCCCCGGCCCTTTCACCAACCGCACCGGCGCTTTGGGCGGTGTCGTCGTCGGCAAGAACATGCAGAGCGGCAATGTCGTGTTCGGTGCAGAACTCGAAGGCAACTTCGCCGAAGCGGAGCATCGCATCGGCCATGGCGGCAGCCTCCAGCAGTCCTGGAACGGCAATGCCAAGGGCAAGGTCGGCTATGCTTTCGACAAGACGCTGGTTTATGGCACGGCTGGCTACGGGGTGACGCGCTTCAAGGCCAAGGACAACACGACTTCCGCTCCAGGCTGGGAAGGCGGCGCGCTGATCGGCGCCGGTGTCGAGCAGGCACTGACCGGCCCGCTTTCCGTCAAGGCCGAGTATGACTTCCAGCGCTTCGGCGACGTGAAGTCCCGCGTCAACGGCGTGGAACAGCGCAACAACCTGAAGAACCATTCAATCAAGGCCGGCTTGAACTACAAGTTCTAGATCCGCAGACGGGATGCGGAACTTCATTCTGTTTTCGCATCAAGCAATTCGTCTTTTGCACAAAGGGCTGCGTTTCATGGCGCAGCCCTTTCGTTTTGCATAAATTTATCTTCATTTCGCAGTTTGGCTGCGTCATTCGATGGCTTGACTCCGACAGGCACTCACCGCTTATAAATCGGTAGTGGATTGCGGGGAACAATAAGAGCAAAAGCTAAACCACCATATCGGAAGGTTGTCTTACCTGCCGTTCTCCAGCGCCCAAACACTTTGGATAGGTGGTTCTGCTTCCGCAGGCCATGCAGTCAGGAATGAAAGAATGCAGCGCGTTTTTGATGGACATAACGATGTCCTTCTGCGGCTTTGGGAAAATGCCCGCAAGGGCGACGACCCGATCAGGGAATTTATCGACGGGACAGAGATCGGCCATATCGACCTGCCTCGCTCGCGCAAAGGCGGTCTCGCCGGCGGAATATGCGCCATCTACATTCCTTCAGGCGAGCATATCGAACTGGGCAAACCCGATGCCAACGGTCATTACGAAACGCCGCTTTCGCCACCGCTGGAACGCAGCCCTTCCCTCGATATCGCTCTCGATATGGCTGCCATCGCACTGAGGCTTGAAGCCGCCGGGGGCTGGAAGCTTTGCCGCAACGGTCGCGATCTCGATGAAACGCTGGACAGCGACACATTCGCTGCCGTGCTGCACATGGAAGGCTGCGAGGCCATCGATGAAGATCTGGTAGCACTTGAAGTCTTTTACGCCGCGGGCCTGCGTTCGCTGGGCCCGGTCTGGAGCCGCAACAACATTTTCGCGCACGGCGTTCCATTCGCCTATCCGATGAGCCCGGATACCGGCCCCGGCCTGACCGATGCGGGCAAGCGTCTGATCAAGGCATGCAACACCAAGGGCATTCTGATCGATCTGGCGCATATCACCGAAAAAGGCTTCTGGGACGTGGCGAAACTGAGCGATCAGCCGCTGGTCGCCAGCCACTCCAACGCGCACGCCCTCACCCCTGTCGCGCGTAATCTGACCGATCGTCAGCTTGACGCCATTCGCGAGAGCAAGGGCCTTGCCGGACTGAACTACGCAACGACCATGCTGCGCGCCGATGGCAAGGAAGACGCCAGCACGCCGCTTTCCGACGTGGTTCGCCACGTGGATTACATGGTCGAACGGATGGGCATCGACTGCGTGGCGCTAGGTTCGGACTATGACGGCGCAACAATTCCAGCCGAAATCGGCGATGCAGCAGGCACACAAAACCTTGTCGCCGCTTTGCAGAAGGCCGGATATAACGATGAGGAACTGGCAAAGCTTTGCCGGGGCAACTGGATCAGAGTTCTGAGACAGGCATGGCACGAAGCCTGACATGCAGATACAATTCAACAAAATCCCATACAAAATCACAGGAAGGGAACTCTAATATGATGCATTTCGGACGTTTTCGTATTCTGGCTGCCGGTGCAGCGCTTGCGGCTGTGCTGGCCGCAAATCCGGCCTTGTCGGCCACGCCAGCCGATACGCTGGTCCAGGCCTGGGCCATTGATGACACCATCACGCTGGACCCGGCCGAATCCTTCGAACTGAGCCCGGCCGAGTTCATTGGTAACGCCTACGACATGCTCGTTCGTCTCGACATCAACGACACGTCGAAAGTCGTGCCTGGCGTCGCCGAAAGCTGGACCGTTTCTGATGACGGCCTCACCTATACGTTCAAGCTGAAGAAGGACATCAAGTTCGCTTCCGGCAATCCGGTCACTTCTGCCGACGTGGCATACTCCTTCGAGCGGGCAGTCCGTCTCGACAAGAGCCCGGCCTTCATCCTGACCCAGTTCGGACTGACGAAGGATAACGTCAACGAAAAGGCGAAAGCCGTCGATGACAACACCTTCGTCTTCACCGTGGACAAGCCATATGCACCAAGCTTCGTGCTGAACTGCCTGACCGCGACCGTCGCCGCAGTCGTCGACAAGAAGCTTCTCGAAGAACATGCCGAGAAGGTTACGCCGACCGACGACTACAAATACGAAACCGATTATGCCAATGCATGGCTGAAAACCAAGTCGGCAGGCTCCGGCCCGTTCGTGATCCGCGAATGGCGCGCCAATGAAGTCGTCATTCTGGAGCGCAACGACAATTTCTACGGCGAAAAGGCCAAGCTCAAGCGCGTCTTCTATCGCCACGTCAAGGAAAGCGCGACGCAGCGCCTGATGCTCGAATCCGGTGACGTCGATGTGGCGCGCAATCTGGAACCGGGCGACTATGAAGCGGTTCTGAAGAACGACAAGCTCACCACAGCCAGCGCCGCCAAGGGCACGGTCTATTACATCAGCCTCAACCAGAAGAACGCAAATCTGGCCAAGCCGGAAGTTCGGGAAGCGTTCAAATATCTGGTCGATTATGATGCGATCGGCTCGACGCTCATCAAGGGCATTGGTGAAATCCGCCAGACCTATCAGGCCAAGGGCGTTCTCGGCGCTCTCGATGCCTCTCCTTACAAGCTGGACGTAGCCAAGGCGAAGGAACTGCTTGCCAAGGCTGGCCTGAAGGACGGTCTTTCGGTCACGTTCGACGTGCGTAACGGCCAGCCGGTCACCGGCATTGCCGAATCCTTCCAGCAGACCGCTGCACAGGCTGGCGTGAAGATCGAGATCATCCCCGGCGATGGCAAGCAGACACTGACCAAGTATCGTGCCCGTAACCACGATATGTATATCGGCCAGTGGGGCATGGACTATTGGGACCCGAACTCCAACGCTGAAGCTTTCACCAGCAACCCGGATAACAGCGACGACGCATCAACCAAGACGCTTGCATGGCGCAACGCCTGGGACATTCCGGAACTGACCAAGCAGACGCAGGCCGCTCTTCTGGAACGCGACAACGACAAGCGTGCCGAGGAATATAAGAAGCTGCAGCAGGAAGCGCTCGACCAGAGCCCGTTCGTCATGCTGTTCCAGCAGGTTGAAGTTGCCGGCATCGGTGGCAATGTGAAGGGCTACAAACTCGGCCCGACATTCGACTCCAACTTCCTGGCCCCCGTCAGCAAGGAATAATCGGCGTTGCTTCGGCGCGTGAAATCACCACGCGCCGAAACGGCTTTAAATCAACAGGATGGAGCGGTTTTCTGAATCAAAAAGGAAAGCCGCTCCACGAAATTTTCAGCGCTGCCGATCCGGCTTTCCGGAACGACAGATGTCCTGAAACGCTCTCTGAGCCCGAAACAAAAAGGCGGCACGTGTGCGAAAACGGTGATTTTGAGTACCGGAGCGGAGTGTACTTAAAGGTACATGAGCACCGGAACGCAAAAAATCGCCATTTGCAGCCACTCAAGGCGCGACTTTTGGAACAGGCTCTCACTGTCGGAAGCGGTCAAAACATTGAGTAACACTGGAACCACCAAAAAGGTAAGGCGGGCGCCACGGCGCGGAGCGGCCCTTGCCGTGTCGATAGCCAGTTTTCTGGGTATCGTCATCACGACCTATCTCGGCCTTCTGGCCGTAACCTTTTTTATCGGACGCGTCGTGCCGATCGACCCCGTGCTGGCCATCGTCGGTGATCGCGCGCCTGCGCATGTCGTGGCGCGCGTACGGGAAGAGATGGGCTTCAACCTGCCCTATTACCAGCAGTTTTTCCTTTACGTGAAGGGCGTCCTGCAAGGCGACTTCGGCACTTCGGTGCTGACGACCAACCCCGTCATGACCGATATTCGCCGCGTGTTCCCGGCCACGATGGAACTTGCTACCGTCGGCACGGTCATCGGTGCGCTGTTCGGCATTCCGCTCGGCGTTCTCGCCGCGGTCAAGCGCGGCAGCCTCGTCGACCAGATTGTGCGCGTGATCGGCCTCGTCGGCTATTCGGTGCCAATCTTCTGGCTCGGCATGCTTGCGCTTCTGATCTTCTATGCGCGGCTTGGCTGGACGTCCGGTCCCGGACGTATCGACATCACATTTGAATATACCTTCACGCCGATTACCGGTTTCTATGTGATCGACGCAATCCTCCAACGCGACTGGGCAGCCCTCAGGGATATTGTCTCCCACCTTATCCTGCCATCGGCCCTGCTCGGCTATTTCTCGCTTGCCTATATCAGCCGCATGACCCGTTCGTTCATGCTTAACGAGCTGGAACAGGAATATATCGTTGCGGCGCGCGCCAAGGGCATTTCGGAAACCCGCATCATCTGGGGCCACGCACTGCGCAATGCCGCCGTGCCGCTGGTGACCGTGATTGCGCTTTCCTATGCCGGGCTTCTGGAAGGTTCAGTTCTGACCGAAACCATCTTCTCCTGGCCGGGCCTCGGCCTCTACATCACCAATTCCCTTCAAAACGCTGATATGAATGCCGTTCTCGGTGGCACCATCGTCATCGGGTCGGTCTTTATCGCGCTCAACCTCGTGTCCGATCTTCTTTATCGGTTTCTCGATCCAAGGACGCGCGTACGATGAGCCAAATGACAGATACTTCCAACCTTTCATGGCGCGAATGGCTGCTCACAGAGCGTCCACAGTCACGCACCCAAGCCCGCCTCGGCCGTGCCTATATGGTCTGGCGGCGCTTCACCGCCAACAAGCTGGCCGTTCTCGGTCTGCTCATCATCATTGGCCTTCTTGTCGTTGCAGCTTTGGCCGATGTGCTGGCGCCGCATTCGCCGGTCGTCGGCGATCTGGCCAATGCACGTCTCCTGCCTCCGGGATCGCCCGGCTATCTGCTCGGCACCGACGATCAGGGACGCGATATTCTTTCGCGTCTCATCTATGGCTCCCGCCTCACCCTTTATGTGGTGCTGCTGGTTGCCATCATCGCCGCGCCTATCGGCCTTCTGGTCGGCACGGTTGCCGGTTATGCTGGTGGATGGGTCGATGCCGTGCTGATGCGCATCACCGATATCTTCCTCGCCTTCCCGAAGCTCATTCTGGCGCTGGCCTTTGTTGCCGCTCTCGGACCGGGCATCGAAAACGCCATCATCGCCATCGCGATCACCTCGTGGCCGCCCTATGCGCGTATTGCGCGTGCGGAAACGCTCACTGTGCGCAACTCGGATTATATCTCCGCCGTTCGTCTGATGGGTGCTTCGCCGATCCGCATCGTGGTGCGCCACATCATGCCGCTCTGCACCTCGTCGCTGATCGTCCGCGTGACGCTCGATATGGCGGGCATCATCCTCACCGCCGCCGGTCTCGGCTTCCTCGGCCTCGGCGCGCAGCCGCCGCTGCCTGAATGGGGCGCGATGATCGCTTCCGGTCGCCGCTTCATCCTCGACCAATGGTGGGTAGCCGCCATGCCGGGTATCGCGATCCTCATCGTCAGTCTCGGCTTCAATCTTCTGGGCGATGGCCTGCGCGATGCGCTCGATCCGCGGGGTAACAACCAATGAAGCCTCTTCTGACCGTTGAAGATCTGCGCGTCACCTTCCCCACCCGCACAGGCGCAATCGAGGCGGTGCGCGGCGTCAGCTTCGAGCTTGGCCGTGAACGCCTCGGCATCGTGGGCGAATCCGGTTCCGGCAAGTCACAGACTGGCCGCGCGATCATGGGGCTGACCCCGCCACATGCGAAGATTACCGCCAAGAAACTCGAGTTCGACGGCATTGATCTTCTGAATGCCTCGGCACGTGAACGCCGTGCCCTGCGCGGCGGCCGCATCGCCATGGTGTTGCAGGATCCAAAATATTCGCTCAACCCTGTGATGACCATCGGCAAGCAGATTGCCGAAACGCTGAAGGCTCACGGCAAGTTCAGCGGCGAGGAAATCCGCAAGCGCTCCATCGCCATGCTGGAGGCTGTGCAAATCCGCGATCCTGAACGCGTCATGAGCCTTTATCCGCACGAAGTTTCGGGCGGCATGGGCCAGCGCGTCATGATCGCCATGATGCTGGTCGCCGAACCAGAAATGCTGATCGCCGACGAGCCGACTTCGGCGCTCGACGTGACGGTTCAGCTGGAAGTGCTCGGCATTCTGGACAAGCTGGTGGCCGAACGCGGCATGGGGCTAATCTTCGTCAGCCACGACCTGCGCCTCGTTTCCTCCTTCTGCGACCGCGTCATCGTGATGTATGCGGGCAAGATCGTAGAGGAAATCGCGGCGAAAGACCTCGCCAATGCGAAACATCCCTATACGCAAGGATTGCTGAACTGCATGCCGAAAATCGGAGCCGATCGCCATCCCCTGCCAACCTTGCAGCGTGAGGAGGCATGGAAGCTATGACCGGGGAAATTATGAGCACGGCACCTGCACTGAGCGTCGATAATATCGACGTTTATTTCGATCATTTCCACGCACTGAAGTCGGTCAGCATCGAAGTGGCCCGCGGCGAATCCTACGGTCTCGTAGGTGAGTCCGGCTCCGGCAAGTCTACGCTTCTGCGCGCTGTTGCGGGGCTGGCGCCCGTCGAAGACGGCGAAATCCGTATCGAAGGGCAATTGCTGAAAACCCCGCGTGACAAGGCGTTCTATCGCAACGTTCAGATGGTGTTTCAGGACCCCTATGGCTCGCTGCATCCGCGTCAGACCGTGGATCGCCTGCTGCTGGAACCGCTCGCCATCCACGGCGTCGGCGACACGGAACAGCGCATCGTGAAGGCGCTCGATGAAGTCGGCCTCGGCTCCGGCTTTCGCTTCCGCTATCCGCACCAGCTTTCGGGCGGGCAGCGCCAGCGCATCGCCATTGCGCGCGCCCTTATCGTCGAACCGAGCATTCTGCTTCTCGATGAGCCGACCTCGGCGCTCGACGCTTCCGTTCAGGCCGAAGTGCTCAACCTCTTGGAACAGGTTCGCCGCGACCGCAATCTGACCTTCGTCATGGTCAGTCACGACCTTGGCGTCGTCACCCACATGTGCGACCGGCTCGCCGTCATGCGCAATGGAGAGGTTGTGGAACAGTTGCAGGCAGATGATCTGGTCAGCGGCAATATCCAGGCCGACTATACGAAGAACCTGATGCGGGCGAGCGAAGGCTTCCGCAGGTAGGCAGAAGCGGCCCGGTTCAAGTTACGCAAAAAACAAAGGGGACCTTGGGGTCCCCTTTTTCATTGGATCAATCGTCGGACTTGCGTGGCGAGTCGCCATCCTGCCCGCGCCGCCAATAGGCTACAATCAACTGACGATCCTTCGGGATATTGCGCTCCTTGCGCATGTAGGTGCGGATTGACCGGAATGCGTTGAACTCGCAACCGACCCAGACGTAAATATCGTCTTCATCTTCAGGCAATTCGACCGCCCGCACCGCATCCTGCAACAATGTCGTCGTCCCCGCCTCCGCGCCGTTGCGGTTCAGCCACTGCAAATCGACATCGGCGCGGGAGAAAAGTTCCTGCTGTTCCGAAGCATCGCCGATTTCGACCCGCACGACCGCCTTGGTGCCTTCCGGCAATCGCTCCAGAATGCGCCCGATGGCGGGCAGAGCGGTTTCGTCACCGGCAAGCAGATACCACTTCGCATCGCCCGCATCGCCGCCGCCCGGACCCGTCATGCCGACAATATCGCCCGGCTTGGCGCTGACAGCCCAACTGGAACCCGGAGCGTCGCAATCGTCACCATGCACGACCATATCGATATCCACCCATCCGGCGACGGTATCGATGTTGCGGATCGTGTAGACGCGGGTTGCAAGCTTGGCTTCGCCATCCGGCCAGACCGGACGGCCATCCTCGCCGGTCGTGGGCCATTGCGGCTTGGCCAGACCTTCTGGCGGAAACAGGAGGCGGATATGGAGGCCGAGCTGCGAGAAGCGGGACAGGTTTTCGCCTTTCAAGCGAACACGACGCATATGCGGCGTTACGTTCGATACCGCAACGACCTGCATCTCACGAAAATAGGGTAGCGGCAGTCCGGCAGCCACATCGCCTTCCCAGATAATCTTGGGTTTGGCGCTGCCCTTGTCGAGAAACTCCAGCACATGCTCGGCGATGGAGTATTTCATATAGGCAAGGCCGGTTTCGTCCTCACTGGTGACGTCGACGCTGACCGTCTCATCGTCCCATTGCACATCCGCCTGACCGAAGCTCAGCACCAGTTTGGCCGTGCTTCCCTGACGATGCACGTCGGCATGCTCGACAAAATGATCCAGAAGCTGGTTGAGCACATGACCGGCATTGGCAAGCGCAAAGCGGGTATTGGCGTTGAGTTCGGACATGCCCCGTCCTCCTTTGGGAAACAGTTTCCCCAGGCTTACCCGAATATAACATGACTATTCAAGTCATCATTTTGGCTTGAACCCGCAATAAATTGTGACGGGCAGTACCTGCCGCCAGACATCGAAAGAACCGAGCGCCCCAACCTGCGCAACCGACAATCTCGTCAGTTCTCCGCCGTACTTTTCACGCCATTGGAAAAGCAGAATTTCGCTTTGCAGGGTTACAGCGTTGGCAACCAGCCTGCCCCCCGGATTCAGAGCTCCCCAGCAAGCTTCCAGCACACCATCATCCGTTACCCCGCCGCCGATGAAGATCGCGTCTGGCGCTTCCAAGCCTGCCAACGCCAGGGGCGCTTCCCCCCTGACCAGCTGCAATCCGGGAACGCCCAATGCCGCGCGATTTCGCTCGATCATTGCCTGCCGCTGTTCGTTGGCCTCAATCGCAATCGCCCGACATGAGGAATGAACGCGCATCCATTCGATGCCGATCGATCCGCAACCCGCACCAACATCCCAAAGCAGTTGGCGCGGCAATGGCTGCAGTCGCGACAGCGTGACGGCACGAATGTCACGCTTGGTCAGTTGTCCGTCATTCTCAAACGCTTCATCGGGCAGACCGGCGACCGGCGAAAACACGTTCGCTTCCCGCGCAGCGATGCATTCAATCGCCAGAACATTCAGATCGGCACATCGCTCATGTGACCAGCTGTCTGCTGTGGCCTCTATCCGGCGTTCCTTGGAGCCGCCAAGATGCTCAAGCACGGTCATCAGGCTGTGGCCAAAACCCTTGTCCTTGAGGATCGCCGCCGCTTTTGCCGGCGTCGAGCCGTCATTGCTGAGCACGAGAAGTTTCTCGCCGGGCAGGATATGCGGAAGCAGCAGTTCAAACGGGCGGCCGTGCACGCTGACTGTGCGCACATCCTGAAGCGGCCAGCCCATCCGTGCCGCAGCCAGTGAGAGCGAAGACGGATGTGACAGAACAAGCATTTCGTCCGGCGAAAAATGCCGGGCCAAAGTTGCGCCCACACCAAAGAACATGGGATCGCCGCTCGCCAGCACAACGACTGGCTGGCCGCGATACGCCTCGATCTTCGCGAAAGCTTCATCGAATGGAGATGGCCACGTCACGCGCTCGGCTGTGATCTCATCACTCAGAAAATCCAGATGGCGCTTGCCGCCAAAAATGACCTTGGCCGAAGCGATAGCCGCGAGGGACGTTTTCCCAAGGCCGTCAAACCCATCCTCACCGATCCCGATCACTGTCAGCCAGCGTGCCATGCGCGATGCTCCTTTTCCCTGTTCGTATGGCGGGGCAGTAGCAAGTGCAAGCGGCAAGGCGTATAAGGCTGAAATGTCGAGCCAGCAAACCACTCAAACGCTGCAAGTCCAGACCGACAGGCGCAATGCCTGTCCCGGCCTTTCACGCATGGTGATGGCGAAAGACGGCGCGATTGCCCGCATAAAACTGAAGCTAGGCCGCCTGTCTGCCGATCAGGCCCGTTCGATTGCAGCAATAGCGGAACGCTTCGATGCAGGCGCGATAGAGCTGTCGATTCGCTCCAATATCCAGTTGCGCGGGATTGCGCCCAAACACTGGGACGATGTTGTCACAGCGCTGCACGCCGCCGGGCTTGGAGCGGAAAATCCCGGCGCCGACGATATTCGCAATGTGATGGTCAGTCCCACGGCGGGCATTGACCGGGGCCAGATATGCGATGTCACGCAACTGGCCTCATCCCTGCTGAACATGCTGCAGGCGAATAAGGCTTTCTATGCCTTGTCGCCGAAGTTCTCCTTGCAGATTGACGGCGGCGAGGACTGCGCAATGGTTTCTCATCCGGGCGATATCTGGCTTTCGGCCATTGATCGGGAAACCTATGCCTTTGGCCTTGCTTCGTCTCCCGATAAATTCGCGCTGGGGGCCATAGACGAGCGACACGCCCTGCCCTTCATCGAAGCGTTGCTGCACCGGTTTTTACGCCATGGCAGTTTTGCACGGATGAAACATCTGTTTGAGGTCGTTTCGCCAGCGAATTTTCTGGCCGATTTGAACAGCGAACTGCCCTTTCCTGTTCGTTCTGCCGCAGGCCGGAAACGCAAGGCAGTGACACCCTTTTCGCATCTCGGGCCGAACCGGCAACGCGATGGGTCGATTTATATCGGCGCGATGCCGCTCATGGGGCGGCTGACGCCACGCCAACTAACGGGTCTGGCAGACCTCTCCGAGAGCGGAAAACGCGAATTGCGGCTAACTCCGTGGCAGGGCGTTATCCTGCCTTATGTGACCGAAACCCGAACCGGTGAAGTAACTGAAAAACTTCGTTCGCTCAGCCTCGAAACAACAGCCGAAACCCCAAACGCGCGGCTTCGTGCCTGTTCGGGGGCAAATGGATGCGCCTCCGCGCTGGCGGACACTCAAGCCGACGGCAGAAAACTGGCGGCACAATTAACTTCCGGAAGGTCATCCGTTCACATCACGGGATGCGCAAAGTCATGCGCAGCACTTGCACCGTTGCCCCATACGCTGCTGGCGCGTTCAGCAGGCCACTACGATCTTTATGCGCAAGAGCCGTTTCCACAAGACGGGGCTGGACCATCGCGCTTCGGACGGCTATTGGCGGCAGATATCACCATTGACGAAGCGGCGCGCCTTCTGAACGCCCGATACTGATTAGAGTGGCCCACCATGACAGACTACATCCGCGACGGACAGGCCATTTACGACCGGTCTTTCGCCATCATTCGTGCCGAGGCCGATCTGAGCCACATACCCGACGATCTGGAAAAGCTTGCAGTCCGTGTCATTCATGCCTGCGGCATGGTGGATGTGGTCAATGACCTCGCTTTCTCGGAAGGCGCGGGCAAAGCCGGGCGCGACGCCCTGCTTGCAGGCGCGCCCATTCTCTGCGATGCGCGCATGGTGGCCGAAGGCATTACCCGTTCCCGTCTGCCTGCAAGCAATGAAGTCATCTGCACGCTTGGCGATCCCTCGGTGCCCGAGCTTGCCGCGAAGATCGCCAACACCCGCTCTGCCGCAGCGCTCGACCTCTGGCTGCCGCATCTTGATGGCAGTGTGGTTGCAATCGGCAACGCACCGACCGCTCTCTTCCGCCTGTTTGAGTTGCTGGATGCCGGTGCGCCGAAACCGGCATTGATCATCGGAATGCCGGTCGGCTTCGTGGGTGCGGCGGAATCCAAGGAAGAACTCGCCGCCAACAGCCGCGACGTGCCTTATGTCATTGTCCGCGGAAGGCGCGGCGGCAGCGCCATGACGGCAGCGGCGGTCAACGCGCTCGCATCGGAGCGCGAATAATGGCAGCAAAAGGCAGACTGTTTGGCCTGGGCGTTGGCCCAGGCGATCCTGAACTGATAACGCTGAAAGCCCTTCGCCTTCTCAAAAGCGCGCCGGTCGTAGCCTATCACGCGGCGAAGGGAAAGAAGGGCAACGCCCTTGCCATCGTCGAAGAATATCTTTCGCCGGAACAGGTTCTGGTGCCGCTCATCTATCCGGTAACGACGGAAAAACTCCCGGCGCACATGGATTACGAGCAGATCGTGAGTGACTTCTATGGCGAGATAACGGGCACGATAGCGAGCCACCTTGATAGCGGACAGGATGTGGCAGTAATCGCAGAAGGCGATCCCTTCTTCTACGGCTCGTTCATGTATATTCACGACCGGCTCGCCGAGCGATATGAAACGCAAGTCGTGCCGGGCGTCTGCTCCGTTCTCGGTGCCTCGGCGGTGCTGGGCGCACCGCTGGTCTATCGCAACCAGACGCTGTCAGTCCTTTCCGGCGTCATGAGCGCCGAAGAACTCAAGCAGAGGCTCGCGGATACGGGAGCTGCGGCTATCATGAAACTTGGCAAGAATCTCGACAAGGTCCGCGCTGTGCTGGTCGATCTCGGCCTCATGGACCGGGCGCTCTATGTCGAGCGCGCCACCATGTCCAACCAGCGCATCGTGCCGCTTGCGGAAGTCGATAGCAGTGACTGCCCCTATTTCTCGATCATTCTCGTTCCGGGGCAAAAATGGAACGGCGCTTGATCCCCGCAATTCTGGTTCTCGGAGAAGCAGCAGTTCCTGCCGCGCAACAGATCGCAATGGTATTGGGGCGTGCCGAAATACTCGGCCTCCAGAACCGCGTTGCATCGGCTGAAGGCACCTTCGTGCATTTCGGAGATGCGATAAGGTCGCTTTACGAGGAAGATCGTCCCATCATTGCGCTTTGCGCCGCCGGTATCGTCATTCGGGCGCTGGCGCCGCTTTTGCAAAACAAGCGTGTCGAGCCGCCGGTTCTGGCCGTTGCCGAGGATGGAAGCGCGGTGGTGCCGCTTCTGGGCGGCCTCTCCGGGGTCAACGACATGGCCCGGCAGATTGCGGCTGCACTTGAGGTCGCGCCCGCGATCACCACATCCGGCGAACTGCGCTTCGGGATCAATCTCCTGCACCCGCCTGCCGAACTGACCCTTGCCAATCCTGACGACGCGAAAGGCTTCATGTCAAACCTGCTCGCAGGACAGAAGCTGCGGCTTGACGGACAATCGCGCTGGCTTGCGAGTTCAAAACTGCCTTTCGCCGATGACGGCGCGTTGACGATCAGCATAACGCCGCACGACCATGCACCGCGTCCAGATGAGTTGATTTATCATCCGCGCAGCGTGGCGATTGCCGTCGATACGATCAACGAAAGCATTCAGAACAATATTGAAGCCGCTCTCGCCAGTGCAGGCATTGCCTCGGCATCTGTGGCGCTGCTTCTTGCCCATGAGAAAGATTGCACCTCACCCCAGCTTCAAGAAGCCGCAAAGAAAATCGACGTTCCGCTGCGCCATGTTGCACACGCAACCGATGCCCGCAGTCTTGTTCTTCGTTCGGTGGAACAGCCCGTCAAGCTGACGGAAATTGAGGGGCTGGCCATCGCCGTTGCACCAACCCCGGCAGATGTTCTGTTTGTCGGTCGAAAGCGCGGCAAGCTGGTCGTTATCGGACTTGGGCCCGGATCACGCGACCTGATGACGCCCGCCGTTCAGCGCGAACTGGAACAGGCCGAAGACATTCTCGGCTATGAAACCTATGTCCGAATGGCCGAGGAGAATCTTCGCCCTTTCCGCGCCGATCAAACCGTGCACATGACCGACAACCGGGAGGAAATGCAGCGCGCGCGCCATGCATTCGAACTCGCAGCTTCCGGACGGCATGTCGTCATGGTTTCATCCGGCGATCCCGGCGTCTTCGCAATGGCGGCGGCAGTTGTCGAGGCGCTGCACGAAACGGATAATCCCGCATGGCACGGCGTGGAACTTGTGATCCAGCCCGGAGTTTCGGCTGCAATGGCTGCCGCATCGCGCATCGGCGCGCCGCTCGGACACGACTTCTGTATTATTTCGCTGTCGGATAATCTGAAGCCCTGGGAAATCATCGAAAAGCGCCTCGCGCTTGCCGCCGAAGCCGATCTCGCCATGGCGTTCTACAATCCGATCTCCAAGGCGCGCCCGCACCAGCTTGCTCGTGCATTGGAAATCTTGCGCCAGTATCGGTCCTCCGAAACGCCCGTCGTTCTCGGGCGGGACATAGGCAGGCCGGCAGAGACGACGCGCACAACCACGCTAGGAACATTGACACCGGATGACGTCGACATGCGAACCGTTGTGATCGTCGGCTCCTCGCATACGCAGCGTTTTGTGAAGTCCGATGGCCGCGAATGGGTTTATACGCCGCGTTGGTACGGAAAAAAGCCGGAGAAATGACAAACAAAAAGGCAGGGAAAACCCTGCCTTTTTCGTATGTTAATACTGATTGTTGAATCAGCTCTTCTTCGCCTTTGCCTTCTTCGGCTGGGTAGCGGCGGCGGCATCGGCCTTGGCTGCTGCGGCCTCGGCGGCAATCTGATCGGCGCTCTTCGGCGACGTGTCGATAACAGCGCGCACACCGCCCTTGGCCGTCAGCTGGCAAACAGCCGTGCGCAGGTCCACCTTGAGATCGACATCGGTGCCGCCTGCTGCACCCGGGCGGGAATTGACTGCGGAGATAACGCGTTCCGGCAGGAAATACTTGTTGGCAGCAGCCGTGATGCAAGGCTGGGCGAGCGCCGGATCCACATAAGCCGTCGGCGTAAAGCGCGGCATCGAAATCGTCGGCGCGCTGATCGGGGCATCGGTCTTGCCCGGCGTGGCCGTCGTGGTTGGTACAGTCGTCGTGCAGGCAGCGGCAAGCGGGGCCAACATGGCAATGGCTAGGAAACGGGCTCCGGTCCGGACGCGTCCGTACATGATCTACCTCATAGGATCTGCTGAGTAGGTAAAATTTTAAGTTCGATAACTATTCGGTTTTGCTCGATTGTCGAGTGGCAGGAAGGTCACATTGGCAGAATTTCGATTCGCATCCACAGGCTGACATCACTGTTTTGCAAGAATCCAGTTCAGCATTTCACGCCAGTCCGACATGCGGATCGGCGTGCCGTGATTGCCGCTCTCGAAACGTCGAAACTGAACCGGATAACCGGGCGCGCGCTTGCGTATCTCGCGATAGAAGGCTTCCTGCTTGTCGATTGCAAAAACCGGATCGCGGCTTCCATGTCCGAAGAAGACCGGCACGCGCTTCCTGAATGCAGGTGACTTGAAAAAACCGTCATCCCAGAGCGAGCCGAGCAGGATGAGACCTGCAAGCTGATCACCCGCCTTTTCGTTGCCCGCTATGCGCCAGCACAGCGTTCCGCCTTGAGAGCCGCAGGACAGGATCAACGGAGCGTTTGGCGAGGAAGCCTTGGCAGCTTCGATCAGTCCGGCAATCTGTGCTTCGCCCGTATCGGCAAATTCCTTGAAGTCCGGCGTTATATAAAGGCCGCCGTTCAATGCCGCGAGATTCTTCACACGGTTGAAATTGCCGCCGAACGTAAAATCGTTCATGCCTTGCAGGCGATTGCCGCCCCGGCCATGCAGATAGATGACGATGAAGGACGCGCCTTCCCGCTTGCCTGCCGTCATGGCCTTGACTGGCCCGACCTCGGTCTGAAAGGTGACGTCCTTCTGATAAGCGCGGGCTTTCAGCGAGACATAGGCGTCCTTCACACGCTTTTCGGGCACCGCATCGCGCCCGTTAATATCGCGCATTTCATTGTAATCGACGACCTTGTAATCGCCATTGTCGGCGCTGCTGATAATGGCGGGGTAGGCGAAATAATCGTCCTTATAGGGCGGCAACGATGCAGCCCCGGATGCCGTCGCTGCCAAAAGCAGAAATAATGCCCCGAGCAAGCCACGTGTCCCCTGCTTCGAAACTCTGTGGCTCATCGAACTAAAGCTCCAGCGTATGGTAGCGCCTGTTGAGATAAACCAGCGCTTCCTCCTCGGCCATGGAGTGCAGGCCCACCACTTCGCCGAAAAGCACATGATGCGTGGAATGATCCTGGACGCTGACCACCCGGCAATCGAAAGAGGCAAGCGCTCCCTGCAATATGGGCGCTCCGGTCACCTGAACTTCCCACCGCGCCAGTTCGAAGCGCTCATCCTGCGTCAGACCGATACGGCCGGAAAACGCGTCGGCGAGCTGCTGATGCGAACCAGCGAGCGTATTGACGGCAAAAACACCATTTTCGATGAACAGCCGGTTTTCTTCGTGAATCTTCTGCAGGCAGATGAGGATCGTCGGCGGATTATCCGACACCGAACAGGCCGCCGTCAGCGTGAGACCGCGCCTTCCCGCACTGCCAGCGGTCGTGACGATCTGTACTGCGCCAGCATAATGGCTCATGGCATCGCGGTAGGACTTGGATTCCACCGAAGCTGCACTGGAAATGATGTTCTTAATCGTTTGCACGTCCTACAGAATCCGTATCGCCCTAGGGTATTTGCCTGGAGCCAGCTATCGATTACAAGCCCGCATTATCGCCCCCGAGAAAGGGACCCATAAACGGGCATTGCACAAAGGCGAGGAAACAGCTACCCACTTTTCGTTGAAAATGCCACGAATTGTTTAATGAAGACGGATCACGTGATCGAGCTAGGGAAACGTCCTGCTGCAGCGCTGACAAGCATCATCCTCACATTGCTGGCCAGTTCGGTACTGGCGCAGGCAGAGGATATGCGCATCGGACTGGCGGCGCCCCTGTCAGGAACGTTCGCTCCATTGGGCAATCAGCTGGCCGAAGGTGCACGCATCGCGGCCACCGCGAAAGGCGCTGAACTCGTCATATCGGATGACCGTTGCGACGCCGAAGGCGGTAAGGAAGCTGCGGAGCGCTTCGTAAAGGAAAACGTCCGGGTCGCGACCGGCTTTCTGTGCCCCGAAGCCCTTGAGGCAGCGCTTCCTGTTCTTGCAGCTGTAAACATACCCGTCGTAGCATCCGGCGTCAGCGAGCCCACACTGACCGAAAGACGCGCGCCCGCCCCGATGGCGGTATTTCGTCTCGCAACCAGTCTCGACAAGGAAACGCAGGCAACAGGGAGTTTTCTCGGCAGTCTCTGGCGCGCGCAGCCCTTCGCAGTCATAGATGACGGCACCATTGAGGGGCGAGAACGCGCTGCACGAGTTCTCGCCAGCCTTAAAGAGCAGCAATTGCAGCCGGTTTTCACCGACACCTATCGGCCTGGCCTCGACAATCAGAATGCGCTGGTCGCGCGGTTGCGGCGCGCAGGCGCTACCCATGTCTATGTGGGCGGCGAGCGTGACGATATCGCAGCCATAGGCGCAAGCGCTGCAGCGCTCAATCATCCGCTGACGATAGCAGGCGGCAGTCTGCTGGACGCGGCGCCCAGCGCACAGCCCTTGGGTCAGGATACGTTGATGATAGCACCGATCCGTCCGCAGGATCTTTCGACGGCAAAGCCTGCCATCGATGCGCTGCATCAGGCCGGTAAACTTGCCGATGCCCATGCCATCATCGGTTATGCCAGCGCGGAGATCGCGGCAGATGTGATCCGGCGCGCTGAAGAGAAGAAGCAGCCAATCATCGACACGCTCCGCAATGGTTCCTTCGAAACAGTGCTTGGCACAATGAAGTTTGACGGCAACGGCATCCGAACGGACAATCCCAACCGCCTGCAGCGTTTCGATGGAAAACGGTTCGTCCTAGCCGACAAATAGCCCAATCACGCTCGCCGCGATCACCAGCCCGGTCATCAGGCTCATGGTTGACCAGAAAAGGTGAAGCGCGGCATCGATATCATCCGCATTGGCATTGCGTTTGCCGGAGGCATTGAGCATGGGACCTTCAACTTTTTCCGTCCCATATTGACGCGGCCCGGCCAGCGCCAGACCCAGCCCGCCTGCGAACGCCGATTCCGGCCAGCCTGCATTGGGCGAACGATGCAGCCGCGCATCGCGGCGCATGACGGAGAAAGCCTCCTTTCCGGAAAGCCAGTCCCTGGCAATTGCAGTGGCAAGCGAAGCCAGCAGCCCGGTCAGCCGGGCCGGAATGTAGTTTGCAACATCGTCCAGCTTTGCCGCGAACCGGCCGAAATGACGATAGCGATCATTCAGATGGCCGATCATCGAGTCAGCAGTATTGATCAGCTTGTAGGCAAACAGTCCCGGCAGCCCGCCGACCAAAAACCAGAATGCCGGCGCAACGATCCCATCTGATGCGTTCTCGGCGAGGCTTTCTATCGCTGCTCGGCTGACGCCGCCTTCGTCAAGATGCTCGGGATTGCGTCCGACAATCATCGACACTGCCCGGCGTCCGCCTTCGATCCCCTCCTCCCGCAACGCCAGCGCAACCGCCTGCACATGATCGGCAAGGCTTTTCTGCGCAAGCAGCACCGTCACAATCAGGATTTCGGCCACCGCACCTGCTGTTCCCGCAAATGGTAACAAAGCCTCGAGGACAAGCCCCAAAACCACGCAGGCCATCACCAACCCGACCGTGAGCCACATGCCATTTCGGCGAAGCGCCGAAGCAGAGAAATTCCGGTTGTTCCAGCGCTTTTCGCCCCACGAAATTGCTTTCCCAAACAAGACGACGGGGTGCGGTATCCTTTGCCATAGCTGCGGCGGATCGCCCACAAAGCGATCGAGAAGGAGCGCCAGCGAAAGAATAATAAGCTTTATTTCCATAAGCTTGACCAGAAAAACTGAATCAAAATTTCAATGCCTTTTCCAAGCGCGCAAGCGCCACGTCATCCAACGGCAGGCCTATGCGCAACCAGCGCGTGGCATAATCGAATTTCCGGACCAGAATATGTCTCTGACAGAGCCGGGCATAGAGCTCGTGCGCTTCTGGATGTTCAACGAGAGAAAAAAGCGCCGTGCCGCCAATTTCTCTGAGGCCCGATTTTTCGAGAACAGCAGACAGCTCCAGCCGCCGCAGATCGATACGCGCGCGATAGTCGGAAAGCACGGCGGCATCACTGAAGGCATGGCGGGCGATTGCAAGCGCCGGGCCGGAAACCGCCCATGGCCCAAGCCGCTGCTGCAATATCGTGACGAAACGCATCCCGCCAATTGCAAAGCCGAGACGAATGCCAGCCAGCCCGAAAAACTTGCCGAAGGATTTCAGCACGATCATCGGCACGTCTTCCGCATCCGCTGCAACGCTGACGTCCTCATGCGCGTCCGCAAAAGCCTCGTCCACAATCAGAAAGCCACCGCGCGCACCAAGTTTTCGCGCCAGATGCAAGAGATCGTCTTTTGAAACCACACGCCCGTCGGGATTGTTGGGATTGACGATAACTGCCGTCGTCGCCTCGTCCGGAATTTCGCCGATTGCAGCACACGGCACGACCTTCCAGCCGCACGCCGCGAACGAAGCGGCGTGTTCCTGATAGGTCGGTCCGAGGATCGCAACCGTCGACGGAGCAACCAGCGTGGGAACAAGCTGGATCAAAGCCTGCGTGCCGGGGGCTGCGACAATGGACGCATTCTCGTCTAGCCCATAATAGCTGCGGGCCAGCCGTAGCGTTTCCCGCAGCAGCCGCTCATCCGGCAAGCGGTTCCAGATTTCCGGTGTCAGTTCGGGAAGTGGAAAATGCTCTGGATTGATGCCCGTCGAAAGGTCTAGCCAATCTTGCGGCTTTCCGCCAAAGCGTGCGACGGCCTTATCCAGCGCGCCGCCATGCTCGATTTCTGCACTCAAGCTTTCTCTCCGCAAAAATCGATCACATGCATGAAAGAGCCTGAAACGGTGCCGACCCGCAAACCCACCTCGCCCAGATCATCGCCAACAGCATCACGCGTACGGAAAAGACGTTCAGCCTTCCCTTCACGCAGAATGCTTGCATAGTGAAACTCATGTGCTCTCAAAGATTGCGTCCACGGCGAACCTGCCAGCGGTTCCAGCTCACGGTAGCCCAGATGCAGCTTTCTTTTCGCGAAGCTCGTTTCGAGCGGCAGAAGGTCCAGCATCGGATGAACGACGCCCTCGGCATCCTGCACGCTCTCGCCGAGAACCATGTAGCCGCCGCATTCGCCATAGATCGTCGCTCCACGCGTCGCGGCTTCGCGCATACCCTTTTGAAAACGTCCGGCCTGTGCCAGACGGCCTGCATGAAGTTCCGGATAACCACCCGGCAGATAGATTGCGTCAGCGTCCTGTCCGGGTGCCTCATCGGCAAGCGGCGAGAAAAATGAAATTTCCGCTCCACGTCGGCGCCAGCCCTCAAACAAATGCGCATAGGCAAAGGCGAAAGCATCGTCGCGAGCAACGGCAATGTGGCTGCCAAGCGGTTTCAGGCGCGGAACATTGGCCATCGCATCGTAACGCTTCGGCCGTGACCAGACTGACTGCAAAGCATCCAGATCAATATGCGCTTCGATGACATCGGCGGCGTGATCCAGAAAAGTTTCAAGATCAGAATGCTCCCCCGCCTGCACCAGTCCCAGATGCCTTTCAGGCAGCGAAAGAGCAGCATCGCGAGGCAGGGCACCGAGAACCGGAATGCCGAGCGGTTCCAGCGCGCCGCGCAGCATCGCCTCGTGCCGTAGGCTGCCAACGCGATTGAGGATGATTCCGGCAATCAGCACATCCTTGCGAAACTGGCTGAAGCCCCAGACAAGCGCAGCAATCGAATGCGATTGCCGGGCACAATCCACCACCAGCACCACCGGCAGATCGAGAAGCCGGGCAAGATCGGCGGAAGAACCCTTTCCGTCCATTGCCCCGTCAAAGAGCCCCATCATGCCCTCGGCCACCAGCAGCTTGGCGCCGCTTTCCGTCATGCGGGAGGAAAGCGCGCTGATAAGTTCAGGTCGCATCCCCCAGGGGTCGAGATTGAAGCAGTCTGCGCCGCTTGCGGCCTTATGATAAGCTGGGTCGATATAGTCCGGCCCCGCCTTCACCGGCGCAAGCGCTTGGCCCCGGCGTTTCAAAACCCTCAACAAACCCAGCGTTACCGTTGTCTTGCCAGACCCGGAAGCTGGTGCTGCTATCATGAAACCCTTCATGCGATTTGCGCTCCCCCACCTTCGCTCTGTCTGCCAAGGAGATCGCTGGACAAGGTTTTGCCGCTCAATGCGCCCACCCAATCCAAGCCGCCCCGCAAACGAACCACTTGCCCCACGACCACGATTGCAGGCGGGTTCAGCCCCGCCGCTTCAACATCTTTCGCAGCCTGCGCCAGCGTAGTCTCAAGCACGCGCTGGTTGGGCAAGCTGGCATTACAAACAAAGGCAACTGGTTCCTCGGGCGAACGTCCAGCCTCGATCAGTCGCCTGGCAATAAGATCTATATGTTTCATTGCCATATACATCACGATGACGGGCGCTGATTTGGCGATGCCGGTCCAGTCAATCCCATCCGGCATCGATCCGCTGGCATCATGGCCGGTTAGAAACGTCACCGACTGATTGATATCACGGTGTGTAGCGGCAATGCCCGCATAGGCGAGGCCGCCGATTCCGGCCGTAACTCCAGGAACGATACGGAACGGAACGCCATGCTCCACAAGCGTCAGCGCCTCCTCCGCCCCTCGCCCGAACACGAACGGATCGCCACCTTTCAGGCGCAGCACCTTCTTGCCCTGTTTGGCCAGTTCGACAAGCCGCAGGGAAATGTCGCGCTGTTTCGGCGAAGGCTTGCCGCCGCGCTTGCCTGCATATTCCAGAACAGCGTCCGCATTTTTGAGAGAAAGACAGCCATCATCCACCAGTGCATCGTAAACGATGACATCCGCTTGCTGCAGGGCATTGACGGCGTGAAGCGTCAGAAGGCCGGGGTCGCCCGGTCCAGCCCCCACGAGCCAGACATGGCCGGGCTCCATCACAGGCAGGGCCACCTTGCTCTTGGCAATGACACATGCTGCGGTTTCTTCAGCCTTGTTCATTTTCATCAACCACTATTCTATCTGGCGGCACAGCTATCAGATACATTATAAGGCGTCCATGAATGACGAAACCGCTCCAACGAATAAAAGTCGGAAAAAGGCCGAGCTTCGCCGCGGCTGGACGACAGGCGCCTGCGCGACCGCTGCCACCAAAGCCGCGTTGACGGCGCTCATCACCGGAGAATTTCCCGATCCCGTCGGCATAATTCTGCCCAAGGGAGAAGTACCTTACTTCCAGCTTGCCTATGAAGGACTGGGCGAAGGTTATGCGATGGCGGGCATCGTCAAGGACGCAGGTGACGATCCCGACGTAACCCATGGAGCCACGATCATCTCGACGGTTTTCCCGGCACCGCCTGGAACCGGCATCATCTTCCGCGCCGGCGAAGGTGTTGGCACAGTCACACGGGCCGGCCTGCAAATCCCTCCCGGCGAAGCGGCCATCAACCCGGTCCCACGCCGCATGATGACGGAAATCTGCGAACAGATTTGCGCCGAATATGGCTTGCCTGCCGATCTCGTCATCACGATATCGGTGCCGGGCGGGGAAGAGATTGCCAAGAAGACATGGAACCCTCGCCTCGGCATCGTAGGCGGCATCTCCATTCTCGGCACCACCGGAGTCGTCCACCCGTTTTCCTGCTCGGCCTGGATTCATTCGATCCATCGCGGCATCGACGTTGCGCGTGCTGCCGCACAAAAACATGTGCTGGGCGCAACCGGTTCTACGTCCGAAGATGCTGCGCAAGCGCTCTATGATCTGCCGGATTTTGCCGTTCTCGACATGGGCGACTTCGCAGGCGGCGTGCTCAAATATCTGCGCGAACATCCCATCGACAAGCTGACCATCGCTGGCGGTTTCGCCAAGCTGACCAAGCTTGCCCAAGGTGCTCTTGATCTTCATTCTTCACGGTCGCAAGTGGACAAGAACTTCCTCTGGGCCATCGCCGAACAGGCTGGCGCACCGACTAGCATGAAGGATCAGATTCTCTTTGCTAACACTGCCCTGGAAGTGCTTGAACTGACTCAATCAATCGGCATCGACATGGCCACGCCGATCGCGCTCAACGCGAAGAAAACAGCGCTCGAAACCCTTCGCGGAGCGCCTGTGGAAGTCGAGGTTATCGTGACTGATCGCAGTGGAAATATCCTTGCGCGCGTCTGACCCCAAGATACTCATTTTGGGCGGAACCGCCGAGGCAGCAGCGCTTGCAACGGCTTTTGCGGAAATGCCCGTCAAAGCCATCACCTCGCTTGCCGGACGCACCAGCAATCCGGTCAAACTGGCTGGTGCTGTTCGCAGTGGCGGCTTCGGAGGCATCGACGGTCTTGCCAACTATCTCGATAGCGAAGGGATAGACCTCGTCATCGACGCGACCCACCCTTACGCTGCACGCATCTCGCCGAATGCGGTTCTGGCCGCAAGCAATTGCGGCGTTCCGTTGGTCCGACTGGAGCGCCCCGCCTGGGAGAAAAGGCACGGAGATCGCTGGATCGATATTTCCAACGAAACCGAAGCTGCAAGCACCATTCCTTCCGGAGAGCGCGTGTTTCTCGCGCTCGGTCGCCAGCATATCGCGCCATTTGCCAAGCGCGCTGACGTTCATTTCGTCATGCGCATGGTCGATCCGGCGGAGGTGGCACTGCCACCGGATTGCGAGATCGTTCTGGCAAGGCCCGCCAACTTCGCTGCGGAAAAGCAATTTCTGAAGGATCGCAGGATCGGGCTGATCGTTAGCCGCAATTCCGGTGGCATCGTTTCTTACGGGAAAATCGAGGCCGCTCGCGTTCTCGGGCTTCCGGTCATGATGATTGCCCGCCCGGCGGTTGTGGCGCAGAACATCGTCAGCTCGCCGGAAGATGCAATCGCGTTCGCCCGTATAAGCTTAGGCTTTTGAACGCGCGGCGTGGCTATGCGCCTCGTGATAGAGCGCCGAATCGCGAAAACTTGTGGGGTCCAGACCGCGCCCGACAAAAATCATCGCAGTGCGTTGCAGACCCGCCATTGCCACCTTCTCCCTTATATCCGATAGCGTACCGCGCAAAATCTGCTCGTCCGGCCATCCAACGCGATAGGCGATGACCACCGGACAATCAACACCATAAAGAGGTGTCAGTTCGGCTTCGATCTTCGTAAGGTTGCGAATGGAGAGATGAATCACCAGCGTCGCGCCTGACCGGCCAAGTGTGGCGAGGTCCTCCCCTTCCGGCATAGCGGACGATTTCATCGAAGTGCGGGTCAATATGATAGTCTGATTGACCTCGGGAATGGTCAATTCCTGCTTCATGGCGGCGGCGGCGGCTGCAAAGGCTGGCACACCCGGCGTCACATCGTAAGGAATGCCGAGACTGTCCAGCCGACGCATCTGTTCGGCCATTGCGCCGTAGATGGATGGGTCGCCTGAATGCACCCGCGCAACATCGAAGCCTTTAGCGTGTCCGGCTTCCATTTCGGCGATAATCTCGTCGAGCGTAAGGGATGAGCTGTCCACCAGACGCGCGCCCTCGGGCGCTCCGGCAATAAGTTCCTTCGGCACGAGCGAACCCGCATAAATGCAGACAGGGCAGCTCTCGATCAGGCGCAGACCGCGCACCGTGATAAGGTCCGCTGCGCCGGGACCAGCGCCAATGAAATGAACAGTCACGATTTTCCCTTCTTGTATCCCTGATTGTCGCTTGGCTCAGCCACCGCAAAGGCGGCAGTTACCCGGGCTGATGCGGTTTTCTCGACCACAAGAAAACCCCTCGGGCCAGTTGCAGCAAGCGCAGCCGCTTCCGCGACGCCATGACATCCGACTGCCTGAAAAACGGCCTTCGACGGATTTTTGAGACGCGGTGTTTCCTGCTCCAACCGGCGGGGATCGAAGAAACAAAGCGCACATGCATAATGCGACGCAAGCTCAGCCCATACCGGCTCATTGCGCTTCGTGCTCAAGGTGGCAATAGCATCAGGCCGTGAACAAGAACCGCGAGCCAGCACCTGCTCGGCCAAGGCCAGAAGCTCATGGAGCGTCACGCCCGACGAAGCCCCCATGCCAAGGACCCTATTGAAATTGCTTTTAAGCGTGTCTTTATCCCAAAACGGGTTCCCACTTTTGGGAGACATGCTCTAGAACCCACAGGGAGATGACTGGCGTGCTTTGTGCAGCTCTTCCGGCTTTACCCCAAGCGTATCCGCAATACGCTGGATCATCGTTGCCTCGGAACGGTCCAGCCGGTTATCCGAACATGCTATCTTCACGAGGTCGCTCAGCAGCGCCAGGCGGCGCTCCGGCGCCATCTCCGCCAGCATGTTTGCGGCTTGTTTGGTCGTCGTCTCGTAACCGAAGTCCTTGAGATATTCCGCAACTTCCGGAAGTTCTTCCGGCGGGATGCCGAAATTCCTTTCGGCAATCTCCTTGAAAGCGGCTATTTCGGCAGGGTGCTGATCCCCATCGGCAAACACCACATGCAACAGCAAAAGCAATTCAGAAGCGAGTGCCGGATCGTCGGCTACACGCTGGACGGCGCTCTTCTTGCTCAGAAAAGCGGTAACCCGCTCAAAGATGCTCTCGCTCATGGAACCCCTCAAAACTGTCAGTCAGCCTATAATGAATAACGCCGGACGCACTGGAAAACAATCTCGCTCAATGCCTGGCTTTCTTCAGAGATTATTCTTGTTCGGCTGGCGTTCGCGAAGCGGCTGCTCTATGTTGCCTAAACCTCTCCTTTAGGCTTCCCCCCGATGCTTGAATTTTTCGACACGCTTACCCTGCTCCTGACGGCTGCGGCATTCATTGCCGGAATCATCGATTCCATCGCTGGCGGAGGCGGAATGATTACAATTCCCGCCTTGTTGCTGGCTGGTATACCGCCGGTTGAAGCCCTAGGCACAAACAAGCTGCAGGGACTGTTCGGCTCCTCGTCGGCAACTATCGCCTATGCGCGCAAGGGACACGTCAATATCAGGGAACAGTGGCCCGAAGCGCTCGCATCGCTCGTCGGCTCCGTGTTTGGCGCCCTGCTCGCAACGGTTCTTCCGGTCGATATCATGCGCGGCGCGCTGCCGATTCTTCTCATCGCGATCGCAGTCTATTTTGCCGTCAAGCCGAGCCTTGGCGATGTCGACCGTGCGCGACGGATCGGTCCGTTTCTTTTTGGCGTGACGCTGGTGCCGTTGATCGGTTTTTACGATGGTCTTTTCGGCCCCGGGACCGGATCGTTCTTCATGCTCGCTTTCGTGGCGCTTGCAGGCTACGGCGTGTTGAAAGCCACGGCACACACGAAGCTTCTCAACTGCGCGTCCAACATCGGCGGCTTTGCGACCTTTGCCGCCGTCGGCGTCATCAACTGGAAGATTGGTATCTGCATGGGCATCGCCCAGTTCATCGGCGCGCAGATCGGCGCAAGCCTCGCCATGAAAGTCGGCTCGCGCATCATCAAACCGCTTCTGATCGTCGTCAGCCTGGCGCTGGCAGTTCGCCTCCTGATGGACGGTACCAATCCCCTGCGCCAGTGGGCAGGCTTCTAAATCCGAAGCGCGACCAGCACCACCCCGCAACCGATTAGCAAAATGCCGAACCAGTTGATGGTAGACATGCGCTCGCCCAAGAATGCCGCGCCGAACAGTGCGACCAGTACCACCGATAATTTGTCGATTGGCGCGACGCGCGATGCGTCGCCGATCTGCAAAGCACGGAAATAGGCAAGCCACGATGCGCCGGTCGCCAGACCTGAAAGCACCAGAAACAGCCACGACCTTCCGGATATTTCGCCCGGTTTCTGCCATTGGCCTGTAACAGTCAGAAACAGGCACAATGCGCCGATGATCACCAGCGTGCGCACGAGCGTGGCGAAATCCGAATTGATGCCCTGAATACCGATCTTGGCGAAGATTGCCGTCAAAGCGGCAAACACTGCCGACATCAGCGCCCAGAACTGCCAGCTATCCAACATTGAAGCATTTCCAGCAAAAGTGTGAAACGGTTTTGCGCAGGATAATGCGCAAAAGAAAAAACTAGAACTCGATGCCCTTCTGCGCCTTCACGCCGGAACGGAACGGGTGCTTTATCATCTCCATCTCCGTCACAAGATCCGCCGCTTCAATCAGCTCGTCCTTGGCATTGCGGCCAGTGATGATGACATGCTTCATCTCCGGCTTGGCCTTTAGAACTTCGATCACTTCCTCGACCGGCAGATAATCATAGCGAAGCACGATGTTCAGCTCGTCACAGAGCACCATATCGTAGCTTTCATCCATTATCAGCGCCTTGGCTTGCTCCCACGCGCCCCGCGCCATGGCGATATCACGCGTGCGATCCTGTGTTTCCCAGGTAAAGCCTTCGCCCAGCGCTGAGATCGTCACCTGTTCTGGAAATTTTTCAAGTACCCAGCGCTCACCCGTATCCCACGAGCCTTTGACAAACTGCACCACACCGATCTTCATCCCGTGGCCGAGCGCCCGGAAAACCATCCCGAAACCGGCGGTCGATTTGCCCTTGCCCTTGCCGGTATGGACGATCACCAGCCCTTTTTCCTCGGTCTTGGTTGCTTGTATCTTGTCGCGAGCAGCCTTCTTCTTGCGCATCTTATCCGCATGGCGGGCGTTCAGTTCCTCTTCCGTCATGGACAGAAGTTTTGCAGATTTTTCAGCCATTTGTTCTCATTCCCGGATTCAAAGTCGCAAGTTGTTCCAGTTCGAACCGCGCCGAATTGGAACGCGGTGTCCAGAAGCCCCGCCCAATGGCGTCGTTCAGCTTCGCCGCAGTCTCGGCAAGTGCAGCGGGGTTCTTTTCGGCCATGAAGTCGTGCACCGTCTTGTCAGCAATATAAGCCTGATAGACCGCCTCGAAGTGATGATTTCCAACCTTGCCGGTCGTCGCCGCAAAGGCAAACAGATAATCGACCGTCGCCGCAATCTCTGCCGCACCTTTGTAGCCGTGACGCATGACGCCCGCGATCCACTTCGGATTGGCTGCGCGCCCGCGCACAACGCGTGAAAGTTCTTCTTCCAGCGCCCTGATCACCGGCTTTTCCGGCCGGGAATGATCGTTGTGATAGACCGCGGGCATTGCACCGCTCAGGCTTTCAACGGTCGCCGCCATCCCGCCTTCAAACTGGTAGTAATCATCGCTATCGAGAAGGTCGTGCTCGCGATTGTCCTGATTCTGCACCACGGCCTGAACAGACCTAAGCCTTTCTTCAAGAAGACCGCGCTCGGCCTTCCCTTCCTCACCGGCACCATAGGCGTAACCGCCCCAAACAAGCCAGGCTTCCGCCAGATCGTTACGTCCCGTCCATCCGTTCTCGTCGATCAGCGCCTGCAAACCCGCTCCATAGGCGCCGGGTTTCGATCCGAAAACGCGATAGCCTGCACGGCGCTGCGCGGTCTTTTCGTCTGCCCCTTCTGCCGCAAGACGCGCCTGCTCGATCCGCATACGCGCTGCGATTGGATTATCCTCAGCATCCTCATTGAGAGCGCCAACTGCACGCACAGCCTTGTCGAACAGCGCAATCTGTTCCGGAAACGCATCGCGGAAGAAACCGGAAATGCGCAATGTTACATCGACGCGTGGACGGCCAAGCTTTGCAATCGGAATAATTTCGTATCCGGTGACGCGACGTGATGCCATATCCCAGACCGGCTTGACACCGATCAGCGCCAATGCCTGCGCGATGTCATCGCCGCCGGTGCGCATATTCGACGTTCCCCATGCGGTCAGGCCGAATGATGTCGGCCATTCACCATGATCCTGCGTGTAACGAGTGATCAGGAGTTCCGCCGATTTGCGTCCAAGTTCCCATGCTGCAGGCGTGGGGACAGCGCGACTGTCGGTAGAGAAAAAATTGCGACCGGTTGGCAGTACATCGGGGCGACCCCGCGTCGGTGCGCCGGAGGGTCCCGGCGGCACAAATCGCCCATCAAGTGCGGCAAGAAACCCATCTATCTCGGAAGTCCCGCAGGAAACCACCATGGGGCGCAGATGCTCCTCTATGGATTGGAGGACCGCCCGCGTCTGCGGCCAGTCTTCCGGGCAGTCCCTTTCGCCTGCGACAAAACTCGCCGCCAGCAGTTCGATACGTTCCACCGTATCGCCTGCAATGCGCCATGTTGCAGGGCTGGCAGCAAGCAACAGTTCCGGTTTGGGGCCGGTCCATGCCTCTGCCATATTGCAGTCGAGCGGATCGAATGTTTCTCCAAGTCCGCAATCCGCAGCGATTGCACGCTGGAGACTTTGATCACCCGGCGCACCGCCAAGTGAAACCGGAACACCACGCGGCACACGGGCCAGCGCGACAAGAAGATCGGTCAGTAGCCTGCCTTCAGGCGCAAGCCCGAAAATATGCAGTCCGTCGCGTATCTGCATTTCCTTGAGATCGCAAAGATAGGCGTCGAGCTTTTGCAGAGCCATGTCTTCGTCATCATGGTCGTGAATGCCCGCATCGCGATCAAGCCCTATGTCGCGCACAAGATTGAGTATCTGTCCTTTCAGCTTCAGCAGCCGGCGAGGATCGACGCCGGAGGCCTCGTAATATTCATCCACCAGCGCTTCCAGATCTTTCAGCGGCCCATAACTTTCGGCGCGTGTCAGTGGCGGCGTCAGATGATCGATAATAACCGCGCTGGCACGGCGTTTGGCCTGCGTGCCCTCACCGGGATCGTTCACGATGAAAGGATAGATATGCGGCATGGGACCGAACACCGCTTCGGGATAGCAGTTTTCGGACAGAGCGAGCGCCTTTCCCGGCAGCCATTCCAGATTTCCATGCTTGCCCATATGCATGATCGCGTCGATGCCTGCGACCTCGCGCAGAAAGGCATAGAAAGCAATATAGCCGTGTGGCGGCACCAGATCAGGCGAATGATAAGTTTCTTTCGGATCGATGTTATAGCCGCGTGCAGGCTGGATACCGACGAAGGTTTCACCCAACCGCATCAACGGCAGGGCAAAGGCCGAGAGTTCCTCCGCAAAATAAGGATCGTTTTCCGGCACACCCCAGCGGCCATCAATTTCCCTCTGAATCACGGTGGGAAGTCTTTTGAAGAAAGCCTTGTATTGATTCAGCGAAATCGTTTCGCGTATTTCGCGCCCGTCGCGGGCAGCATTGGTCGGACCTGTCATCAAACTGCGCATGAGCGCATCACTATTGGCCGGAACCTCCCCCACCTGATAGTTATGCGTCGCCATAGCGCGCAGCACTTCGACCGTTCCGGCAGGTGTATCGAGGCCAACGCCATTGCCAAGCCGCCCGTCGCGGTTTGGATAATTCGCAAGGATAAGCGCCACACGCCTTTCTTCGGGCGGTTTCCGCCGCAACCGCACCCAGTTTGCAGCGAGCTGCGCCACAAAATCCACGCGGTTTTCATGCGGCTCGTGGGTAACGATATTCGCTTCCACCGCCGTGTCGAACTGTTTTGCGGACTTGAATGAAACCGCGCGTGAAAGCACACGTCCGTCCACTTCAGGCAAGGCGACATTCATCGCCAGATCGCGTGCCAGCAAGCCCTGCTGCGAGCTTTCCCAAACTGCCTTCGGTGTACCGGAAAAGATGACTTGCAGCACCATATTGCCGCGCTTGTCGAGCATAGTCGGCTTGCGCTCCGCCCCCGGCGAGGAAATCGCAAATCCCGTGGCATTAAGCACAATATCTGGCGGACAGTCCTCAAACAGGCCGTCGACAACGGCTGCGGACAATCGATCCTTGAGGCTCGATACAAATATCGGAAGCGGGTTGAGGCCTTTTGCCCGCAACAAAGCGATCAACGCGTCGACGGGCTGTGTCTGTCCGCTTTGCACCAGCGCCCGATAAAAAATAATGCCAGCGACAGGTGCCTTTGCATCATTCCAATGCGTGCGGATGCTGTCTAGCGAGGAGACATGCTGTCCCGGCCACCACAGACCAGCCTTAAGCAGAGGTGCTGCACTTTCCGGCTTCTCGGAACCTGCGATCAGCGCAGCGCAATAGCGAAGGAATGCACCTGTATTCGCCGCTCCGCCTTCGATCAGATACTGCCAGAGTTCATTTCGTTCTTGAGCGGAAACTGTCGAAAACCGATCCAGCCCATGGTCCGGTTTGTCGTCCCCCGGCAATACGGCAATCTTGATACCGTGATTGATAGCACAGGCATGGAGTGCCTCCAGCCCGTAAGGCCAGTATGTTTCGCCGCCTATAATGCGCACGACGATTAGGCTGGCATACTTGGCTGTCCGTTCCACATAAGCGTCCACCGACATGGGATGGGTGAGGCTCAGGAAGTTCGCCAGTCGCAAGCTTGGCAAGTCCGGCGCAAGCTTGTGCGCCTGTGCCAGACTGGCCAGTTCGGTATCGGCGGCGGAAAGGAACAATATCTTTCCCGGCGTCTGGCCGAGATCGACGGCCTCATTGCCGTCGCTGATCGTTCCTTTCTGGGCAAGAAGAAGATGCATTACGAAACGGCGTCTTTCACTGCCTTGGAGATGGCTGCTTCATCGATGTCATGCAGCCCGATCACAACCAGCCGCGTGGAGCGCGCTTCATCCTTGCCCCATGGACGGTCGAAATAATGCTCAATGCGAGGACCGACCGCCTGCACCACCAGACGCATCGGCTTGCCCGGCACATCTACAAAGCCCTTCAGACGTAGAATGTCGTGTTCCGCTATGACCATCTTCAGCTTTTCGGCGAACAGCTTGGGATCGGCGACAGAACCCGCCTCGACCACAAAACTCTCGAACTCGTCATGATCGTGTTCGTGGCCATCCGCATGATGGATTTCATGGTGAGACTTGCGGTTGGCGATGTCATCTTCAGTGCCGACACCAAGGCCGAGCAGAACATCGGTTCCAAGCTTGCCAAAGCTCGCAGGAACCATATTCACCCGTCGCGGGGAACGCGCGGCAACATCGGCTTTCACACCATCAAGCCTCGAAGCATCGATCAGATCAGCTTTGTTGAGAACGATAAGGTCGGCCGCGTGAATCTGATCCTCAAAAAGTTCTTCCAAGGGGCTTTCATGATCAAGGGATTCGTCCGCTGCCCGCTGCGCATCAACCTTGTCGTGATCATCGGCAAAACGGCCTTCTGCGACGGCAGCCGCATCAATCACCGTCACCACGCCATCGACCGTCACCTGCGTCTTGATTTCGGGCCAGTTGAATGCCGCGACCAGCGGCTGCGGCAACGCCAGACCGGAAGTCTCGATCACGATGTGATCGGGGCGATCAGCGCGATCCAGAAGCTTGGTCATGGTCGGGATGAAATCATCGGCAACGGTGCAGCAGATGCAGCCATTGTTGAGCTCGATCACATCTTCTTCGCGGCAGGTCTCAATCCCGCAACCTTTCAGAATGCCGCCATCAACACCGAGATCGCCAAATTCATTGATGATCAACGCAATGCGTTTTCCATTGGCGTTTTCCAGCAGGTTGCGGATCATCGTCGTTTTGCCAGATCCAAGAAAACCCGTAATGACGGTCGCGGGAATTTTCTGTCCCTGCATCGATTTATCCCTTCATCTTGAGCGGCAGCCCTGCCGCCATGAAATAAACTTCATCCGCAACCGCGGCCACTGCCTGATGCAGAAAGCCCGCATGATCGCGAAATTCCCGTGCCATGCGATTTTCGGGCACGATCCCAAGTCCAACTTCGTTCGAAACGAATACCACAGGTCCGGCAAAGTCCGGCAGCATGGCGGCAAGCCTTGCCGTCTCCGCACCTATATCGCGTTCGGCCATCATCAGGTTGGTCAGCCACAGGGTCAAACAATCCACCAGCACGAACCGATCCTCGGCAGCATGCAGTGTGAGCGCGCCGACCAGATCAAGCGGCTCCTCTACGGTTAGCCACTCAGGACCACGCCGCTCCCGGTGAATGGCAATGCGATTTTCCATTTCCGTGTCGAAGGCGCGTCCTGTTGCGAGATAAAGCGGCTTAAGTCCCGAGGACCCGACCATCTTTTCGGCATAAGACGACTTGCCCGAACGGGCTCCGCCAAGCACCAGAACCGATTTTCCCGGCGAAGTCATTTTCGTCAGCCCTCAATCTCGGACGATGCATAGTGCTCGATGAACCAGCCGAGTGCGAGGCCGATCACTGCCCACATGAACAGGTTGGTCGCCAGCGATGCGACCGCATATTGCGACGCAAGCAGCGAAGGAATGGGAGACGAAATATCTTCCGGATGCGGTGCGCCATAGAGATGCGGCGCCACGATCAGCACCAGCCCCAACATCTTCGCCAAGATTTCCTGGCGCAGCACAACGAAATAGATACCGAGGCCGCTGAGCACCACGGCAGCGATCCACCAGAGCTGGCGTTCGGCCAGATCAGCGGCAGGCATTGCCGGCAATTCCGGCGACAGCCCCAACGCGGGCAGAAATGCCACCGCGAAAAAGCCTGAAATGCCCCAATAAATGCCATTCTGCACCGTGATGCGACGCCCAAGAAGCAAGGCTACGCCGCCAAGCAGCAAGGCAAAACCGGCCCCGGCCACAAGATTGGCAAGAATCGTATTGCCCAGCCGCCCAAAAGGCAGTCCCGCCCCTTCTTCTTCAGCATCTGCGGCAGCGACACCATGATCGTGAGGCGCGGCTTCCGTCTCGCCATGGCGGTGGCCGCCGCCAGCCGCTTCGTAAGTTTCGGCCTGCAGGATCAAAGGCACTGTCTTCAGATACATGGCAGGCGTAACCAGCAGCCCGGCCAGAAGACCGGCGGCAAGCGTCGCCAACAAATAACGGATCAACATTTCTGTCCCTCAACAGCAATCTCGCGCCGATGGAGCGGATCCCGAAAAGTGTGAAACGGTTTTCGGAACAAGATGCGCGTAAAAAAACAAACAGATAGAGCACTTCCAATGATTCAATCAAAACAGGAAATGCTCCGGCCGTCCGCCATCGAGCCTTGCTCAACTTCAATTCCGAAAATAGGTCGCCTGCTCAATGGCAGGGGAAACCATAGGAATGACGCGTATCATGTGCCGAATCGTGCAGCGTATCGGAATGGGCAAGCCCAACACCGTAAATCAGAAAAGCGCCGAGAAGCAGTGAAACCACAGCTGTGCCCAGACGGGCAGCGAGCGGCATTGCGAGTATGCCTGAAACAGAATTCTGAGTACGTGCAGCCATGACAACCTCCGTGCAGGCAGCAGGGAAAAACCTCCCATGGGGTGCGGGCTCAATACCCTCACGCAACAGGCAGGTCTCCTGGCTCACGGGTCGCGGGGATTGAAGCTGCCTTCCCAGAAGCTTTTCTGCTTCCAGTGGTTACCGGTTGGCCGGTTTGCCTCATCCCTCTCCGCTCTACAGTCGCGGGGTCGGCTGCGATAAAGACGCCCGAATTGGGTCCGTCCGTCGCATTCCCTTTTTGGCATCGCCGGGATTCGTCCCGGCAAAAACCTGTTGCACGCCTTGGACATTAGGCTTTCGCCCCATCGGCGTCAATCAGCGAACATATAGCCGCTTTCGAAGTTTCTCACTTCTAGATCGCACCCAGCCATCAATCACATCGGCATGACGCACAACCCTGGGCCAGAGCCAAATCATAAGACCAATGATAAGTGTCCAGGTGATCATCACATCGGATATGAAATGCGCGCCCATAAATACGCGGTTCAGCGATATCAGTGCAAGAATCGGAATAAAGATCACCGCTGCATTTAATCGAAAGCGCCCGGGTACAAGGATCAGGAGAGGCAGCATCGCAGCAGCTGCCGACGTTTCACCGGATGGAAATGAACAACCGTAATGACACATCCGGGCTAGTTGCCACGCCGGCGTAAAATCAGCTGAACCGCCAAACTCCACTATGTCCCTCGGTCGCGCCCGTCCAATAAGAAGTTTCAGACTATTCACCAGCGCACCAGGACCGAGCACGTAGGTAAGTACGATATAGACAACCTTATGCGGCGCAATGATTGAAAGTGGACGACGCCACAAAGAATAAAACGCCACAAGGATGACCATGAATACCAACAGACACCACTGGCTGAGCCGGTGGAAATCTCGCAATGCAATCCAGTATGAATTATGAGAAATAAAAAAACTTCCTGATTGGAAAAAATATCGTGAAACAATCAAGTCAATTTGAGGGAAAATAATAAAAAAGCCATTGATAATCATAAAGGCATACAGGAAAGCCCCATGCTGCCTAAGTTCGTAAACCATAGATGCGTAATCGGGCGATTTAACAGTATTCAATAAACACCTATGAAATAAACATTTAAATAAAATTCAAATTATAAAAAATCCAGGAACTAATTTCCTCATAGTACTATATTTTAATACAACCAAGAATGCAATATATTAATTTAAAACGAACAAAATTGGCACCAATACATCTAAATAGTAAAGTAGAATTTCCTCAAATACCGCAAAGTCCGAACAACGCGTCAATATCGAGGCACCGTTCCAATTCCCCGGCGAGTTCATCCAGCGCAGTCTCCACTCCAGCGCGATAACTCATCTGACCGCTGTTGATACCTAAACTGAGCAAAAATCTTCGGCGGAATTCGTCACCGCTGAATACACCATGAAGATAGGTTCCCATGATCCGTCCATCAGGCGAAATGGCCCCATCGTCATGCTCGCCAATACGGGCGAATGGCCTCAACATATCCGGCCCGGTCGTGCGACCGATGTGAATTTCGTAACCTTCGAACGGTGTATTGTGGAGAAGCGACGTGGCCTGCACATTGCGAACCACTTTTTCGGCCTCCATCACCGTTTCAATGTTGAGAAGCCCCAGACCATCGATGTCGCGCGCATTCCCTTCGACACCGGCCGGATCGCTGATGTGACGGCCAAGCATCTGGAACCCGCCACAGATGCCCAACACATGGCCTCCCCGCTTCACATGAGCGAACAGTTCGCGGTCCCAGCCATTGTCCCGAAGTGCCTGCATGTCGGCTATCGTAGATTTGGTTCCCGGCAGCACGACAAGCCCTGCATCGCCAGGCAAACTGGCTCCCGGCGGCACCATGATCACTTCCACGTCCGGTTCGGCCTTCAGTGGATCAAGGTCATCGAAATTGGCGATGCGCGGCAGCATCGGCACTGCGACCACCAGCGGCCTCCTGTTCCCGCTGACAGCGCGTTCCAGAACAACCGAATCCTCAGCGGGCAAGCGGGATACCGCCTTCAGCCACGGGACCACGCCAAAGGAGCGCCAGCCGGTAAATTGGGTAATGGCGGCCAAACCGTCGTCAAAAAGGGAAATATCGCCCCGGAATTTGTTTATGAGAAACCCGCGAACCATGGCGCGGTCCTGCTCGGGAAGAATAGTGTGCGTACCAACCAGAGATGCGATCACCCCACCCCTGTCTATATCGCCCACGAGGACGACCGGAACATCGGCCTGCGTCGCAAATCCCATATTGGCAATATCACCAGCACGCAGATTGATTTCAGCAGGCGAACCGGCCCCTTCGACCAGCACGAGATCCGCGCCCTCGCGAACCTTGGCAAATGATTCCATGACCGCCGCCATAAGCTGCGGTTTCAATTCCTGATAATAGCGACCGCGCGCTTCGCCCCTCACCTTACCCTGCACGACGACCTGACTTCCCAGGTCCGTCTGCGGTTTCAGGAGCACCGGGTTCATGTGGACCGAGGACGGTACGCTGCAAGCCAGCGCCTGCAGCCACTGCGCCCGTCCGATTTCACCGCCATCGTCACTGACCGCAGCATTATTGGACATGTTCTGCGGCTTGAAGGGCCTGACCTTGAAACCGCGATTGCGCGCAACGCGGCACAATCCGGCAACAAGAACACTTTTGCCGACGTCCGAACCCGTTCCCTGAAACATGATTGCGCGTGCCATGGAGAGGTGCGTAGCTTAAACTCTCCCATGTGGCAACGGGCCCCCGACCCGTGAGCATCTATGCAAAAATGCGCATCAGTTTATTACAAATGTGAGCAACATTATTCCAGTGGAGCGTTGGCAGCCTTCCACGGTTGTGATCTAGTTGAAGGAAAAGGTGCGGTGCTACAGGGAGGAAACCATGGATGCTGCCGACCAGAATCGGTTTGAACTGAACGAAGATCAGCTCGCCATACAGGATATGGCGCGGGCCTTTGCCAGCGATCGTATCGCGCCGCAAGCATTGCAATGGGACCGTGACAAGCATTTCCCCGTCGATGTCTTGAAAGAGACAGGACCGCTCGGCATGGGTGGCATTTATGTGCGTGAAGATGTGGGCGGCTCGGCGCTGAAACGGCTTGACGCGGTACTCATTTTTGAAGCGCTGGCAACTGCATGCCCTTCATTCTCGGCTTTCGTCTCTATTCACAATATGGCCGCATGGATGATCGACACTTTCGGCAACGACGAGCAGCGGCAACGCTTCCTGCCGAAGCTTACATCGATGGAATCGCTTGCGAGCTATTGTCTGACAGAGCCGGGATCGGGTTCGGATGCTGCAGCCCTCAGAACACGGGCCACGCGCGACGGCGACCATTACGTCCTCAACGGCTCCAAGCAATTTATTTCCGGTGCGGGCGCCACGGATGTTTATGTCACTATGGTGCGTACCGGCGAGGACGGCTCGAAGGGAATTTCCACCATCGTTGTGCCAAAAGATGCACCAGGCCTTTCTTTCGGCGCCAACGAATTCAAGATGGGCTGGAACGCGCAGCCAACGAGAACCGTCATTTTCGATAACTGCCGGGTTCAGGTTGAAAACCTTCTCGGCGAAGAAGGAAGTGGATTTCGCATAGCAATGGCGGGCCTTGATGGCGGTCGCCTCAACATCGCCGCCTGCTCGCTGGGCGGTGCGCAATCGGCACTGGACAAGTCGCTGGAATATTGTGGCCAGCGCAAGGCTTTCGGCCAGACGATTGACCGGTTTCAAGCCCTGCAATTCCGGCTGGCTGACATGGAAACAGAACTCTCCGCGTCGCGCCTTCTTCTTTATGCCGCTGCCAGCAAGCTCGATCGTAAATCCCCAGATGCAGGCAAATGGTCAGCGATGGCCAAACGCTTCGTCACCGACACGGGCTTCAATATAGCGAACGAAGCGCTCCAGCTTTTCGGAGGCTATGGCTACCTACATGAATACGGGATCGAAAAGCTTGTCCGCGATCTGCGCGTGCACCAGATTCTCGAAGGTACAAACGAAATCATGCGCGTCATCATTGCACGCCAGATGATCGGGCGCTGAGTGAATTAACAATCGCCAAGGGAGGAATTCATTATGGCCACAATAGCATTTATCGGCCTTGGCAATATGGGCGGCCCAATGGCTGCAAATCTCGTGAAAGCCGGTCACACCGTGCGTGGTTTCGACCTTTTGCCGCAACATCTTGATGAAGCAAAGGCAAATGGCCTTTCGGTAGCTTCGAGCGCGCAGAACGCAGTAGCTGACGCAGATGTGGTGATCACCATGCTACCGGCGGGAAAGCATGTTCTCACCGTCTATGAAGACATTGCACCAACGGCACGCAAAGATTCACTTTTCATCGACTGTTCGACAATCGATGTGGATTCGGCACGCAAGGCACATGAACTGGCCGCAAGCCACGGACATCTTTCCATCGACGCACCGGTTTCCGGCGGCACCGGCGGCGCTTCGGCGGGTACGCTGACATTCATGGCCGGGGGCAGCGATGATGCGTTCAAACGCGGAGAACCGATCCTTCAACCCATGGCGGGAAAGATCGTACATTGCGGCGGCGATGGCGCGGGCCAGGCCGCGAAGATTTGCAACAACATGATTCTGGGCATATCGATGATCGGTGTCAGCGAAGCCTTTGTTCTCGCCGAAAAGCTGGGGCTTTCGCATCAGGCTCTCTTCGACGTGGCTTCGACGTCATCGGGGCAATGCTGGTCGCTGACGACCTATTGCCCTGTTCCCGGCCCTGTTCCTGCATCGCCTGCGAATAGAGACTATAAACCCGGCTTTGCTGCGGCTTTGATGCTGAAAGACCTCAAACTATCGCAGGAAGCCGCCCAAAGCGCCGGCGCTGAAACACCGCTCGGAGCCCATGCGCAGGAACTTTACAGTCTTTTTGACAGCGAGGGTCATGGCGGCGAAGATTTTTCAGGCATTATCAATTATCTGCGCGCCAGATCGGGTGCAAAGTAAACAAATGCCGGCGCAAAAAACTTGCATTGTTTAGATTTGCTTAAGTCTCTGATAACCGTACGGTAACGATGTTGGGCTAGAAAGGAGCACGAGACGGTTCACCCCGGCTCGACGCTCCGGATCTGGTACTGCGTACCGGAGCTCAGTATATCCCGCCAGTGTATTGTTCGGCGGAGATGCCATGCGTAATTGGCAAAACCGTGCACCTTCGGCAGCGCGGTTTTTGCCATTTCTGGTGGGCAGATTTTGCCCATATCCGGCACGCAGCCATTGATCCCGCGAGATTGCGAAATCACACGCGTTTGTTACAAGGCTTTTTGAGCCGTCCGATTGAAATCCGGACATAATCCTGTGAAATGCAGTGTCCTTTCATGGCGCGCCTGCACAGGCTATTTTTTATTCGGGGCAATGAGTTTGACCGCACAACGATCAGCCACCGCTGTTTCCAGCGCAGACAGGAAGCTTTTCGGCCTGCCTTTGGCTGTCATTTTCGTGCTGTGCTATTTTGCATTCCAGGCCATTCTAGTCACCGTTGTTTCCAACGGTGCCGGTCTCGATGACGCCGAACAGCTCGCCAATATCGGCTATCTTGACTGGGGATATGGCGGATCCCAGCCCCCTCTCTACACGTGGATAACCAATCTGGCAGCATCAGTGCTTGGCACGTCGATGCTCACATTGCAGATTGTCAAGTTCAGCCTTCTGGCAAGCCTGTTCCTGAGCGTTTACGGTGCAATGAGGCTGCTCGGCTTTTCGCGCATCGTTGCATCTGCGAGCATGCTCGGATTGTTTCTCATTCCGCAAATCGCGTGGGAATCGCAGCGCGCGCTGACGCATTCAGTGGCGGGTACGGCAGGTTGCGGCTGGGCATTCCTGGCCTTTGCATGGCATATGCGCGCGCGACACGCCGGGTCCGCCGCCGCTCTTGGCGCGGCGATGGCAGCGGCGCTTCTCGGCAAGTTCAACGCATCATTCTTCCTGATCATGCTGATTGTGACAGGCCTTCTCATTCCCGAATATCGCCGGACACTCCTTTCCAAGCTGAGCCTCGTGACGCTCCTGGCATTTGCGATTTGCTTCGGTCCAACTGCGACTTGGATGCTGGCGCACAAATCGAGTGTCATGGCCCGTGCGAGCAAGTTTGAGATCGGTGCTTCGGGCAATCTGTTCTTCGACCGATTGATGGGTATGGAAAGCCTCGTCGAGGCGGCGTTTCTATTCTCGATCCTTGCGCTCGCGATCGCTGGCATCATCGCGCTTATTCACTGGAAGAAAAGGATTGCACCGCCCACTCCGCTGACCACAGGTGAAAAATTTCTGCGCCTTCTCATTTTGGTCGGGGTGGTTATTGTGCTTGCTGGCGTTGTCGTGACCGGCGCGAACAATGTAAAAGACCGCTGGCTGCAACCGGTCCTGTTTCTAACTCCCGCGTTGATGGCCAGTCTTATGGGGCGCTATCGGATCGGAAACAGGGCGTTAATCGACTATGCCGTCGTCAGCGCGGTCCTTGCACTTATCGTCCCGCCTGTGCTGAGCTATTACCTGACGTACGGTTCCAGCTCTCCACCTTACGGCCAGCTCGACTATCGGCATCTTTATGAAGAAGTGCAGGCGAAAGGCCCGTTCAAGACGATCCTGACTGACAATGCCCAGATACCAGGTAACTTCAGATTGTTTGATTCGTCCTTGCGGGTGGTGCATCCAGAAACACCGGATGCGCGGGCGCATTTGACCCCGCCTGTTCTTGTGATGTGGTTTGGCGGAGCTGAACCCAATGAGCGCATGGCAGCATTATTGCAGAGCGCGAATATCGCTGTGCCTCAAAACGGTGTCGCCACCACTGATATTCAATACAAAACCCGCCCAGAAAAACACATGACAGTCAGCTATTTTCTGGTTCCATAGATAAAAGGCCCGGGTATCCGGGCCTTTTGTTTGCTTACTCTACCGTTTCCTGAACCGCATGGGCGGTGCCCTTTACGTCGCGGCCAACGCCGCGAACAGTATTTGCGCAGGACGCAAGCGTGAATGCGCAGAGAACGATAGCAACAGGGACAAGTCGGGTCAGCTTCATGACAGTCTCTCCAATGGGATGCGCGTTTCTGCTCTTCTGAAGGAGCAGACGCATAGAGTTCCAAGTCTATTCAAACCAGTTATGCCTCCCCCCACATGCGAAGCCCCTGTCCGGCAACTGGCGGTGAAGCCGATTCACTCGGCTGTCACAAAAGAAATCTAGCGCAGCGTTTTTCACTGGCAAGAGAATGCATTCAGTGCCATCCCAATAAACTGTGATCTGCCATCAGCAGGAGCGAAACGTCTCGAAACGCCCGGAACGGCGATAGCCTTCGAAAACACTTCGCAGATGGTCGGCAACGACCTGAATATGCGGTCCGGCTTCCGGTTTGACCACCATGCCAAGCTGATAGCGGCCGAGAGCCGGAAGGCCGTGTTCCGGCCCAAGAGCCACGATCCCGTCACTCAACAGCGTTTTACCGAAAGGGGCGATCGCAAGATCGGCCATGATCGCGGCCCGCTGCCCCGTCGAGTGTGAGCTCATATAGGCGATGCGATAAGGACGACCGCTGCTTTCAAGCGCCTCGAGCGCGCTCCCCCGCCAGGCGCAGCCCTCTTCCCAGATGGATAGCGGCAAAGGATCCCGACGATAAGCCGTACCGCACTTGGCCCCGGCCCATACGAGTTCTTCGTCCAGTAGGACCTCCACATCGCCTTTGTTGAGCACAGTGTGGGAAATGTTGATCAGCGTCACATCCAACCGGCGCTCGTCAAGCCGCTTGCGCAGATTGCTGCTCTGGTCGATCACCACGTCGACCGTTACGCCCGGATGGCTGTCAGCAAATCGCTTCAACACAAGCGGCAGCACGCATTCGCCAATATCATCCGGCGATCCCAGGCGAACCACGCCAGTCACTGTCGGCGCGACGAATTTCGATACCGCTTCCCGATTGAGAGCCAGAAGACGCCGCGCATAGCCGAGCAGGATCTCCCCGTCGCCGGTCAATGTTACCGAGCGTGCATCACGGTCGAAAACCGCAACACCGAGCTGCTCCTCCAGTTTCTTGATCTGCATCGACACGGCCGAAGGTGTGCGAAACACCGCGTTAGCCGCGGAAGAAAAACTCCCCGTATCGGCGATCGCCACAAATGTGCGCAGCACATCAATATCAAGCATCGGGAGGGGATGTTGAACCGGCGCTGTCATGACGGACTCCGTTTTTTAGCACTTTGTTCAAATTTTCTGATCTTAAACCTTTCTATATTTCGTTTGATTGAACGTCAAGCGGAATACATATTCGAAACACCAACAGGCAGAGCTGCGGCGAGCGCATCAACCGAACTTTCTGAACGAGGAGAGAAAAAATGACCGTTCAATGCCAATCCGCTTCCGATGGCAGGACGACGACCGTTCGCTTTACGCCAACTTCGTCCGCCGTGAATGCACACTCATGGCTTCTGGAACTTCACGCCAAGGTGCGGAAGCAACTGCAAATCTGGGCTTACGAAGGCCGCGTGAGGCGCAGCCGCCGGGTGCTGGAATCGTTGCCTGAGCACATATTGCACGATATCGGCTGGCCCAACGTAGATGATCGTCTGCCCGGCATTCCACGAAACCCGGCGGAATTCCACCGCTGAAACTGAAATCGAATGAGGGCGACCGCGCGACCCGCCCTCAATTTCCCGACATTAAAATACCTTTTCGCGGCAGGCATTTAGCCGCACTTTGCAACCTACCCGTTCTGTGTCTCAATAGAACACTATCTTGTTTGCGCCATCACCCTCCCCCTGAGAATCCGGGTTGGCGCAACAAGGTTACCGGTCTGAAAGCGACCGGCTAAAGCCGGGCCCAAAACGACCCGGAGTCGTGACGGAGACACAAGGTTCGACTGCGTCGGGAACCGCAGCCAAAACCTTCGAGAATGGGAACGATCGGGCATGATCCAGGCTTCATCGGTTAAGCGGTCTATTGTCTTTTTTCTTGTTCCAAACTTTTCGATGATTGCGTTCGCAACGGCCATCGAGCCATTGCGTATTGCAAATCGAATGCTGGGTTATGACGCCTATCGATGGCGACTGACATCGGTTGACGGAAAGCCGGTAACCGCCTCCAACGGTGTGGAATGCGCTGTCAACGCATCGCTGGAAGACGAACGGCGCTTTCTGCAGCGCGAACAGCGTCCATCGATGGTATTTGTCTGTTCCGGCGTGTACGTGGAAGAATTCAGGAACAAATCCGTCTTTGCCTGGCTGCGTGAGGAATATAATCGCGGTGTCGCGGTAGGCGGGCTTTGCACCGGCGCCCATATACTGGCGGCAGCCGGACTTCTGTCTGGAAAGCGCTGCGCCATTCACTGGGAAAATCTTCCCGGATTCTCGGAGGCATTCCCCAAAGCCGAGGTCTATGCCGATCTGTTTGAGGTTGACAGTAACCTCTACACCTGCGCAGGCGGAACAGCTTCGCTCGATATGATGCTGAAATTGATCGGGGACGATTTCGACGCAAATCTGGTCAACAAGATCTGCGAGCAGGCTCTGACCGATCGCGTCCGCAGCCCGCAGGATCGCCAGCGTCTGCCGCTGCGCGCCCGCCTGGGCATTCAGAATTCGAAAGTGCTCACCATCATCGAGATGATGGAAGCCAATCTGTCGGAACCGCAGGCGCTGATCAATGTCGCGCATACGATAGGTCTGTCGCGCCGCCAGGTGGAGCGACTTTTCCGTCAGGAAATGGGTCGGTCTCCGGCACGCTATTACCTCGAAATCCGCCTGGACCGCGCGCGGCATCTTTTGCTGCAGTCGTCCATGCCGGTGGTCGAGGTTGCGGTCGCCTGCGGCTTCGTTTCGGCGTCGCATTTTTCCAAATGCTATCGGGAACTGTACGGCCGCTCACCGCAACAGGAGCGGGCAGAGCGCAAAATGCTCATCGCCGCCTGAACGCGATATCGAAAGGGAATGGCGCTGAACCTTGAATGGAACACCCCATCCCTTCCGGCTTTTAGAAGAAAATCAAAACCCTACAGTTCTTTCCGGAATCAGTTTCACAGATCGGACCGTATCCTGCTCCAGATCGACAGCCATGTCGTGAACGGAACAGTATTTCTCCGCTCCACAGTGATTTCCAGAAGCTTTGATGCAGTCGTCTGACGCTGCGAATATGTCGTATAAAGGCAAATGTCGCGACCGGCCAACGACTATGGTTTTGTGAAAATACCAACTAGGGTCGCATAAAATGGCAGAGTTTCCTAAGAAGGCGAAAGTTGTGATTGTCGGGCTGGGCGGTATCGTCGGCGCCTCGATCGCTCACCATCTGATCGAGCGCGGCTGGGACGACATCGTCGGCATCGATAAATCCGGCATTCCGACGGACATCGGCTCGACAGCCCATGCGTCAGACTTTTGCTATGCGACGAGCCATGACTTCCTCTCCTGCTGGACGACGCTCTATTCCATCGATTTCTATGAAAAGATGGGACATTACGCCCGTGTTGGCGGTATTGAGGTCGCGCGCGTCGGCGACGATGCGCGTATGGACGAAATCAAGCGCAAGGTCGCATCGGGCAAGGCTTTCGGCACCCGCGCGCGGTTGATGGAACCGGCGGAGATCAAGGAAAAGTTCCCTCTGATCGAGGAGAGCCTTGTTCAAGGTGGCCTTTGGGACCCGGACGCCGGCCTGGTTATCCCGCGCTCGCAGACCGTTGCCGGCAAACTGATCGACCAGGCAGAGGCCGCAGGCAAACTGCAGAGCTTCGCCAACACGCCTGCCCAGTCCCTGATCGTTGAAAACGGCCGCATCAAGGGCGTTGTCACGCATCGCGGCACCATCGAGGCCGATTATGTCATCGTCTGTGCAGGACTTTGGGGACGCCTGATTGCCGAAATGGTCGGCGAAGACCTGCCCGTCATGCCAATCGACCATCCATTGACTTTCTTCGGCCCCTATAACGAGTTCGAAGGAACGGGCAAGGAAATTGGCTGGCCGCTCATGCGCGATCAGGGCAACTCGGCCTATATGCGCGATACGGGCGATCCGAAGACTGCCGAAGGCGGCCAGATCGAGTGGGGTTATTACGAAGAAAAGAACCCGCGCTTGTGCCACCCGCGCGACCTTCTCGAAAAACACGAAGCGCGTCTTTCGCCGTCGCAGCGCGACCTTGAAATGGACCAGATTCTGGAGCCGCTGGAGCGCGCAATCGAACTGACGCCCATTTTGGGCGAACTTGGTTACAATGAAAGCCACTCCTTCAACGGCTTCCTGCAGGTTACTACCGATGGCGGGCCCTCAATGGGCGAAAGCCAGAAGGTACGCGGCCTGTGGTATGCGGTGGCAATCTGGGTCAAGGACGGCCCCGGCATGGGCAAGCTGATCGCCGACTGGATGACCGACGGACGCACATCGATCGACCATCACGCCATCGACTATTCGCGCTTTTATCCGCATCAGATGACGGAACAGTTCATCTGGGACCGCTGCACGGAAACCGCAATGAAGGTTTACAACCCGGCGGTTCACCCGCGTGAACCTTTCTCCAAGGGCCGCAACATCCGTCGTTCGCCGTTCTACGAACGCGAAGTCGAACTCGGCGGCTATTTCATGGAATTGGGCGGCTGGGAGCGTGCGCATGGCTATGCCGCCAACGAGCATCTGCTGGAGAAATACGGCGACCGTGTGCCGGTACGCGAAAACGAATGGGACAACCGCCACTTCTGGCGCGTCTCCAATGCCGAGCATCTCGAACTGACCGAAAATTGCGGCATCATCAATCTCTCGCACTTCGCCATGTATGACATCGAAGGCCCCGACCATGTCGAATTGATGGAGTGGCTGTGTGCTGCCAAGATTGGCGGCGATGCCAATATCGGCAAGGGCATCTATACCCACTTCCTCGACGACGAAGGCATGGTGCGCGCCGACTTCACGGCAATCCGCATGGCCGACCGCATACGCATGATCAATGGCGCCGATGCGGGTCCACGCGATTTCCATTACATGCGCCGCGTAGCCGAGGATAAGGGCTTTGACGTTACCATCACCGATGTAACCGAGAAGTATGTCACCATCGGCATCTGGGGGCCGAACGCCCGCGAAAACCTCAAGAAGGTCGTGGAAAATCCGGAAGGACTTGACGCCGAAAACTTCCCCTTTGCGGCGATCAAGCCGATCAGGATTGCAGGCAAGGACGTCACCGCCTTCCGCATTTCCTATGTCGGTGAACAAGGATGGGAATTGCACATGCGTTACGAAGACGGCCTTGCCGTCTGGGATGCGCTTCGTTCCACCGGTGTGATTGCAGTGGGTGTAGAAACCTATGCCAACACCCGACGCATGGAGAAGAGCCTGCGGCTGCAGAATGCCGATCTGCTAACCGAGTATAATCTTCTGGAAGCCGATCTGGCCCGCCCGAAAGTCAAGGAAGCCGATTTCCGTGGTAAGGCCAAGCATGTCGAATATCGCGCTCGTGAGCATCAGCCCGCCATGCTCTGTACGCTGGTGATGACTGATAATATCGACAAGAATGGTGTAGCTCGCTATCCCGTCGGGATCATGCCGGTACAGGACCCTGAAACGGGAGAAACACTGGTCGACGAGCTTGGCCGCCGGTCTTTCACGACCTCTGTCGCCTATGGTCCCACGATTGGCAAGAACATCGCGCTCGCTTATCTGCCCTGGGCCTATTGTCAGGAGGGTCGCAAGCTGAGTGTGGAATATTTCGGCGAGACTTATCCGGTCGAAGTGGTCTCTATCGGCTACAAGCCTCTTTATGACCCGGAAAACTTGAAGCCCCGCAGTTAAATGCCGTTATATGCAAAAGCCGAGGCAATGCCTCGGCTTTTCTGTTCAACTCGCAGGATTATTTTAATGTGGCCTTGCCACCGCTGATCGTAACTTTCTCATCGCCAGTCAACGCTTCGCGGTCTCCATTGGGAAAAGTCACGAAACAGCCCGAAGCGCAGAATTCAACGGTCTCACCGGGCGCAACGATCATTTCGCGCTTGGAAGCGCCTTCCGTGACCACAATTGTCTGAGGGCCACTGTCATTGTTGGAAATCTGGGCAGCATAAGTGCTGCCAGCCGAGAGCGCCAAACCGGTTGCTGCAACAAGAACAAACTTGGTCAACCTGTTGAGCTGATTTGTGTTCATACCGTCCCGACCTTTCTATTGTTCCCGCTGCATATATCCTGCGCCGCGTGAGCCCAATTGCCCTGAGATATTACCCTTTATAAGCGGACAAAACTGAACTGCAACTGAACGAAATGTTCATCAAGCCCGGTCGTCATCCTTCTCGTTGGCTACCGGCTTTTCCGCAGACGTCTTTTTTGTCCTGGCAGCGGGCGAGATTTCATTTTCCTTCTGCATTAAGCCGGATAGCTTTTCGATTTCCGTCACGCTGAAAACAAGGTCCGTCGTCGACGAAGACAGATGTAACCCCTCTTCATGAAAGCGTTCAACGATCTGGAAACGCAGCTCATTCTTGATACCACCGGTCGATGTAATGTCGGCCACATGAGCGTAGATATCAAAAACCATCAGTGAATCATTCATGCTTTGAAAAGCAACGAAAGGCTCCGGATTCTTCAAGATTGATGGATGGCCGCGAACGATTTCCAGCAGTAACGCATGAACCCTGCGCGGCTCCGCTGTATAGGAGGCCTGCACATTGATATCTATGCGTCCGAGCTTGTTGCGATGGGTCCAGTTGCCAACGTTACCGTTGATAAGCGTGGAATTGGGCACGATGATCGACTGTTTCTGGAAGGTTTCGACTTCGGTCGCGCGTACGCTGATCTTCTTGACAATGCCACTGACCGTGCCAGCCTCCACCCAGTCACCAACCTTGAATGGGCGTTCAGCAAGAAGGATGAGGCCGGAAACAAAATTCTGGACGATATTCTGGAGACCAAAACCGATACCGAGAGAAAGACCACCGGCAATGAGGGCGAGGTTCGACAGATTGAACCCGGCTGCCGATACGCCCATCAATGCCGCCAGGCAAAGCCCCACATAGCCGATGACCGTGCGGATGGAATTGCGCACGCCGGAATCGACACGCCCGCGCGCCATGACGCTGTTGTCCAGCCAGTTCTGAAACCAGCGCGTCAGCAGATAGCCGATCACGAACAGCAGCACACCGGTCAGCAGCCCCATGAGCGAGATCGAAATATTCCCGATCTGGAAGCCTGTCATCAGCTGGTAGAAAGTGCTTTTCAGTTCTGCCCACTGGAAACCGAGCTGCATCAGAACGAGCGGGATGCCAATCAGCGCCACAACGAGATTGATGAGAATGCCTGCTAGAAGACCAAGCTGATCCAGCGTCGCGTCGTCGAAATGAAACCGCTCCCGCATGGCCTTGCCGATCTGGCTGGATGCAAAAGCCTGCTCCTCGGAAATCGCCCGCCCAGTCAGGAAACCCATATACATGGTGACAAGGAATGCGCCTGTTACCACGATTTGCTGCGATATGAAACGCGCCATGCCGATATAGCCGAACACCGCAGTCAGAATAGGCAGGAGCCCCAATATGATGAGGAAAGTCCTGAACGCACGCGGCCACGACCGGACAGCGCCATCCTTTTCGCGCTCGACGGGCTTCAGGAAGGCAATCGCCAGAATAAGCACACCGACCATCACGGTGGCCAGCAAGCTTTTCGCCATCGTCAGCGACAGCGGCGACGACAATATCTGATTGACGGTTCCGAAGAAGGAATCGAGTCCGCTTGTCAGCGCTGTTCCCGTTATCAGCCAGCCCAGCACACGTCCCGGACGCGGTGCCACCGGAACCAGCCGCCATTGCGGCATATCCGAACTGGTGCAGGCCGATGCCAGCCGATGAATGAAGAAGACAAGTCCAAGCACCAAAAAAAGCGACTGGAGAAGGGAAGCAATATCTGTCCTTAGAACGTTGAAATAGTTCAGGAAAAAATAAGTCGTCGCCAGGAATACACCCACAGCTGCCGACGGTATCACCGTAGACCAGAAGGCCACCGACAAACGGCTTAGATAGGAAGGCGACTCGACTGTTGGATCGCGCTGGTAGAGCGTTCCGAGAACGCGCCGCGCACCCAGCTGGATAACCAACGCCGCCACGAAAGCAAAAAAGGCTGCGGCGAGAAACGAATTGAGTTTGAACGTGCTTACAAAGCGCCACCAGGATTGGACAATGCGCCAGAGCGAAACCATTTGGGAGCTTGCCGCCGAAGCGACTTCAGTACCGAGCGTCGTATCGATGTTCACGCGCTGGGAAAGCGTTTTTGCAAACAAATCCCGGCGCATATCCCCGATTTTCGCGGACATCTGATTAACGGAAAGGGATGTATCTTCCGTTTCGCCGACGATGGCGTTTATTTCGGCCTTTTCGGCGGTCAGCCGGGCGCGTTCCTCACTGACGATTGCTGGTTCGGGCGGTTGATCGCCGGAAGGCGCCGGCCCTAGTTGTTCCAGCCGCGTGTTGATTTCGCTGAGACGCGGACGGAATGAAACACCAGCATCAAGAAGCTTTTTCGAGAGAGAGTCCAACTGGAGCTTGAGATTGGCGAGCGTTTCATCATTCGAAGCTGCCTTCGGAAGCTGATCGCTGATCCGCTTCTTCTGCTGCTTCAGATCGTCGATGACGGGCCTTTGCTGTTGGATAATGCTGGAAACGGGCGCTGGTGCCTGCGGCTGATCAGTGGCAGCGGGGGCTGGCTGTGCTGCGCTGTCTTGCGGAGCCGCGGCTGGCGCGGCTTGCGTCGCGGCGGGCACCGGCTGTTTGTTGTCCTGCGCGAAGGCGGACGCAAAGCTCCCCGGCGACAGGGCGCTGATCAGAAGTGAAAATGCAAGAACACGAAACGTCGATGAATATGCCAATTCAATTCTGCCGTTAAACAAGACATGGTTTCAACATAAAGCGCCCTAAAACGGATGCAAGGCGGGCTGTTTACAAGATTTCACGGCGCGTAGGAAGCGGACAGATACCGTATAAGACGAGCCCGGGTGCCAGTATTTCCTTGTTCCCGCGAACACAAATGATTAATGAGGATTCGCAATGGGTGTGAAAAGCTGGCTCGACTCCAAGGATAGACTCTAACGAAAGTCTTGGCGATTTGATGAAGGGCATGAAAAACGCGGAACAGCACAAGCGGCATGGTTTCATGCTGTTCGTTACGTGCGTTCTGTCGTTTGCGGCTTTTCTGTTTGCCGTGGATTTTTCGACGCTTGATGACGATCCGGCCAAAGATCAGTCCGGCCGCATCTTGGCAAGACAGGTCGAAGGCAGTCCGACGACACCCGTTCGTCAGCAATCCGCTCCCTCGCCACAGCCGATGCGCGCAATCCTGATCGAAGCCATAGCCGCCAAGATCAAAGCCGCTTATCTCGATGGCACCGGGGCAGCGCTGCTTGTTGCGACGGCAGCGATTCTTTTCCCGAAAACGGAATCAGCCAGGGCAGCGCAGAGTTTTCGGCGCCTCGCAGTTCTGCAGAAGCATTTTGGCTCTGCCCGTGCGCCTCCGAAAGGCGCATAATAGCCAACCTTCGGTAATTGGCCCTTACCAATCCAAAAGCCATTACAAACTAAGCCCGCATCGCCACTTGTTGAGTGGAAGTTGGGGCGTACCAACCGGAACATTAATCCATGCGTACTTCGAAATGGGTGGTTGCGCTGTATAGCCTGATCGTCGCGATCGGCATAATCATCGCCCTGCCCAACTTTTTCACCCAGAAGCAGCTTGACGCAATGCCGTCCTGGTTCCCGAAGCGTCAGGTTACGCTCGGCCTCGACCTGCGCGGCGGCTCCTATCTCGTGCTTGAAGTTGATGCCGCAGGTCTGAAAAAAGATCGTTTGCGGACCCTGCTTGACGATGCCCGCAGCAAGCTGCGCGCGGAGCGCATCCAGCCACAGTCCATCCGGGCTGTCGGCGACGCTGTTGTCGTCACCATCCCCGATGCCGATCAGCGTTCCAAGGCGGAAACTGCGCTGCGCACCTTGATCTCGCAGGTCAACACCAGTGGTTTCGGTACGGCGATTAATGACATCGACGTCGCCTCGACTGACAATCAGGTGCGCCTGACCCTGACGGAAGCGGGATTCAATTACCGTCTCGATGCCGCTCTGCAGCAAAGCCTTGAAATCATCCGTCAGCGCGTCGACCAGGTCGGCGTCGCCGAGCCGTCTATCCAGCGGGTGGGTTCGGATCGCATCGTCGTTCAGCTTCCCGGTCTTCAGGACCCGGCCCAGCTTCGCCAGCTTCTCGGAAGCACCGCGAAGATGAGTTTCCATATGGTTGCCGATGCCAATCCGAACGACGCACCGCCTCCGGGCGTGACGATCATGCCGGATTCCAAGGACCCGAACATCAAATACCCGATCGAGGATCAGATCGCGCTCTCCGGCGAACGTCTTACCGACGCGCGTGCAGGTTTCGACCAACGCACCAACGAGCCGATTGTGTCATTCCGTTTCGATAGCCTCGGTGCACGTCAGTTCGCGGACATCACCACCAAGAACGTCAATCGCCCGTTTGCAATCGTACTCGATGGCAAGGTCCTGAGCGCTCCGGTCATCCGCGAACCGATCACCGGTGGTTCGGGACAGATCTCCGGCAGCTTTACCGTTCAGGATACGGTGGTTCTGTCCGCACTCCTGCGCGCTGGCGCCCTGCCTGCTCCGCTCACCGTTATCGAGGAGCGCACGGTTGGTCCGGATCTTGGCGGCGATGCCATCAAGATGGGCTTGATTACCGGTGTCATCGGCTTCGTGCTTGTCGCGGTCTTCATCCAGCTTCTTTATGGTGTCTGGGGCACCATCGCCAATGTGGCGCTGTTGCTTCACACCTTGCTCACTTTCTCTGCCTTGAGCCTTATCGGCGCAACGCTGACATTGCCCGGTATCGCCGGTATCATTCTCGGTATTGGTATCGCGGTTGACGCCAATATTCTCATCAACGAGCGTATTCGCGAAGAAACCCGGCGAGGCCTCGGGGCCATGGCCGCTCTGGACAAGGGCTTCCATAGCGCTTTCTCCACCATTGTGGATGCGAACGTTACGTCACTTATCTCCACCTTGCTCCTGTTCACCTTCGGCACCGGTCCGGTTCGCGGCTTTGCAATCACCATGATGCTCGGCATTGCGATCTCCATGTTCACGGACGTGACGCTGGTTCGCATGGTCATGGCTTGGTATGTGCGCAAGCGTAAGCTGAAAGTGCTCGTCATCGAGCCGTTCCTGAAATTCGTTCCTGAAAAGACGAATATCAGCTTCATGAACGCCCGCTTCGTCGGCATTGGCGTGTCGATCGTCCTGTCGGTCCTTTCGCTTGGCCTGTTCTTCAAGCCGGGGCTGAATTACGGCATCGACTTCAAGGGCGGCATTCAGGCAGAAATCGTCACATCGCAACCAGCCGATCTGGCGCAACTGCGTGCCAAGCTTGGCTCACTCGGCCTTGGCGAAGTCGCACTTCAGTCTGCAGGCAGTCCGAATGACGTTCTGATCCGCGTCCAGCGTCAGGATGGTGGCGAAGAAGCGCAGACGATTGCCGTCAACAAGATGCGCGAAGCCGTAACCCAGCTTGATCCCGGCGTGAAAATCGAGCGGACGGAAGTCGTCGGTCCGAAAGTTTCCGGCGAACTGGCCCGCTCCGGCTTCATCGCGGTTGTCCTTTCCGCACTCGGCATGCTCATCTATCTCTGGTGGCGATTCGAATGGTTCTTCGCGTTGGGCGCGATCATTACGCTTATTCTCGACACCACGAAGATGGTCGGCTTTTTCGCGCTATTCCAGCTCGACTTCAACCTGACTGCCATCGCAGCGCTTCTGACCGCTATCGGTTACTCGGTAAACGATAAGGTCGTGGTTTATGACCGCATGCGTGAAAACATGCGCCTCTATAAATCGAAACCACTGCGCGAAATCGTCGATATGAGCATCAATCAGGTGCTCGTCCGCTGTATTTATACATCGATGACAACGTTCCTGTGTATGCTCCCGATGGCTATCTGGGGCGGCAGCGCGGTTCATAATTTTGCCGTGCCGATGCTGTTCGGTATCTTCATCGCTACATCGTCGTCGATCTTCATCGCCGCTCCGATTCTGCTTCTGCTAGGCAACTGGTGGCAGCATCGAAAGGAAACCCATCAGGCTATCGAAGACAGCGCCGCAGCGCAGAAATAACCCATTCGCCGGGCAAGGTTCACGCCTTGCCCGGCTCCCACATGCAAAAACCGAGAAGCCAGAGGGGGAAGGCACCTGATGCCCCATGACACGCCTTTGATAGCGACAATCGTCATCGGGTTATGCCTGGCCTTCATCTTCGGTGCGATAGCCACCCGTCTGAAAATCTCCCCCCTCGTCGGCTACCTCCTGGCCGGTGTCATTGCCGGCCCACACACTCCCGGCTTCGTCGCAGATCAGGACCTCATCCTCCAGCTTGCCGAAATTGGCGTCATTCTGCTGATGTTCGGCGTCGGCTTGCATTTTTCACTCAAGGATCTTCTTTCCGTCAAAGCCATCGCGGTTCCCGGTGCGCTGGCGCAGATTGCCGCCGCCGCCGCACTTGGCACAGGACTTGGTCTCGCGCTCGGTTGGGATGTTCAGGCTGGGTTGGTTTTTGGTCTGGCCCTTTCAACCGCCAGTACTGTCGTCCTGCTCCGCGCCATGCAGGAGCGCCGCCTGATCGATACCGAACGCGGGCGCATCGCGGTTGGCTGGCTCATCGTAGAAGACCTCGCCATGGTCATGGCGCTGGTGCTGCTTCCGGCAATTGCCAGCGTCACCGGCCGGGCAGAAGGCACGGCAGCGAGCGATCCCATTGTGTCTTGGCTTGGCCTCGGCATTGGCGGCATCATTCTTCTCACCATTGCCAAGGTCATTCTGTTCGTTGCGCTGATGCTGATCGTCGGACGCAAGGTCATTCCGTGGCTTCTCAACGTTGTGGCTCAGACCGGCTCGCGCGAATTGTTTCGTCTCGGTGTGCTCGCCATTGCGCTCGGCGTTGCCTTCGGTGCGGCCCATCTGTTTGGCGTTTCCTTCGCGCTGGGCGCATTCTTCGCCGGTATGGTGATGAGCGAGTCCGAACTCAGTCATCGGGCAGCCGAAGAATCCCTCCCCTTGCGCGATGCCTTCGCGGTGCTGTTCTTCATCTCCGTCGGCATGCTGTTCGATCCGATGAGCCTTGTACGCGATCCGCTCCCCCTGCTCGGGACGCTCGCCATTATTCTCGTTGGAAAGTCGGTTGCTGCATTCTTCATCGTGCGCGCTTTCCGTCGTCCGGTCAGCACGGCGCTCACCATTTCGGCGAGCCTTGCGCAGATCGGTGAATTCTCTTTCATTCTTGCAGGGTTAGGTGTCAGTCTCAATCTTCTCCCTCCAGCGGGGCGAGACCTTATTCTCGCAGGCGCAATCCTCTCTATCTTCCTCAATCCGGTCATGTTCATCGTGGCGGAGCGGATGCGGCCATGGATCGAAAAGCGAAGCAATGGCGAAATGACCGCGGGTGAAAATGCCGACGTCGAACCCAGAATTTCCGAGCCCCAGCCTTTGCCGCAGACATCGCTGAGCGGACACACGATTATCGTCGGCTACGGTCAAATCGGCGCGGGGATCGCAGGAGGATTGCAGGCTGAAACATCGCCTTTTCTCGTGATTGAAGATTCGCCAAAAGTCAGCGCGTCGCTGAAGGACAAAGGCATTGAGGCGATTACCGGCAATGCCTCGGATTCAGAAATACTGGAGGCGGCCAATCCGTCAACTGCTCGAAACCTGGTCATCGCGATACCCAACGCCTTTGAGGCCGGGCGGGTCACTGCGCTAGCCCGGGCGGTCAACCCGGAAATCAACATCGTCGTGCGCGCCTGCTCCAAGGCGGAGGCACAATATCTGCATGATCTTGGCGCTAATTCTGTCATTCTGGGAGAAGAAGAAATTGCATCCGCCATGGCGAAAGCAATCGGAACCGAGATCAAGAGGAAAAACGCTGAGACCATTCCGGAACAAGGGCAAACTCAGATCGACATAATGGGGATAATATCGGACGGATCGACCGATATCATGGGCAAAAAAGGGGATGATATGAAGCATGAAGGCGTGGTAACCGGCTGATGAAAGCAAAGGATTATATCTGGCCGGTCGTAGGCATTTGTGCAGTCGGAGTTTCAGTCTGGCTTCTTTATCGCGAACTTCGCAGCATTTCGCTGGATGACGTTCTGGACAGTCTTTATGCGATCCGGGCTCATCATTGGGTGCTGGCGGCGGGCTCCGCGCTTCTCGCCTACAGTTCGCTCGCTGGCTATGATCGTATCGCGCTCTTGCACCTCAAGCGCAAAATTTCCTGGCTGTTTATCGCGCTCTGTTCCTTCACCACCTACGCTTTGTCACACAATATCGGGGCGTCCGTGGTCTCCGGTGCCGTGGTGCGTTATCGGGCCTACTCCTCGCAAGGCATGCCCGGCAGTGAAATTGCCGTTCTCATCGCCTTCTGCTCTTTTACGTTCATCCTTGGTGTCATCATAACCTCCAGCGTGGTTCTCCTGCTGGAACCGCACATTCTGATGCGGTTCAACGAGGAACTCACACCTACCGTCTCCATCGTCATCGCGCTTATGATGCTGGCATTCGTGCTGCTTTATGTCTTTGGCAGCTGGTTGCGCCTGCGCCCATTACAGATCGGCAGCTTCCGTCTGGAATATCCGCGCTTGTCAGTGGTTGTACAGCAGCTCATTGTCGCGCCGCTGGAACTGATTGGCGCCGCCGGCATCATCTATTTTGCCCTGCCCGAGGCTGGCAATCCCGGCTTTCTCATTATTCTCGGTATTTTTCTGGTCTCGTTTTCGGCAGCCCTGATATCACACGCCCCCGGCGGTCTCGGTGTTCTGGAACTGGTTTTCCTGACGGGCTTGCCGGATATGGATCAGGCCGACGTTCTGGCTGCGCTGATCGTATTCCGCCTGCTCTACCTGCTTATTCCGTTCGCAATGTCGCTTGTTGTGGTACTGATTTTCGAGAAGTCCCAGTTTCTGCTGCGGTGGAACGAAAAACAGCAGAAATAGCAGCGGACAAGCGGCGGGGTATAATTTTTACAAACTCCACGTTTGTTTGAATTAATCTTCCTTAAAATTGCAGCAGCGGCCACCTATCTTGGAACCAATTTCGCAAAGCGTAAATAATGCGAAATTGGACGCCCCTCCCAAGGCTTTATCCAAGAGGAAAAACGCATGCCTGCGACATTGATCATCCCCGGCTACAAGGGATCGGAAGCAGGCCACTGGCAGCGCCAATGGTTGCATGACGATCCGTCAGCATTGCTCGTCGAACAGGACGACTGGCACTATCCGGTGCTATCCGACTGGATGCACGCGCTCGAAGCCAAGCTGGCTGAAAATCCCGGCGCGGTTCTGGTTGCCCATAGCCTCGGCTGTGCGCTTGTCGCCCATCTGGCGAGCCGCCCATCGGCTGCTCATGTGGCGGGTGCACTTCTCGTTGCCCCGGCCGACGCAGAAACCATGGCCCGCAAGGACAGCCGCTTCCAGAGCTTTGCCCCGCTACCCCGTCATGAACTGGGTTTTCCTTCCATCGTGGTAGCAAGCCGCAACGATGAGTATATGAGCTTTGCCAAGGCTGAGGCTCTCTCGCATGTGTGGGGTTCGGGATTTGTCGACCTTGGCCATGCCGGTCATATCAACGTGGCAAGTGGATTCAGCCGCTGGCCCGAGGGAATTATTCTGGCATCCTCTCTTCACAGGGAACCAGTAACCAACACGCTTTCCCAAGCAGCGTGACCGCAAGCCGTCCATTCCTCGAATGGACGGCTTTTCTATTTAGGCACCCTGCCTGCGTTCAAGCAGAACCTTCAAAACAAGAGTCAGAAGAGCGATCAAAGCGAGCGTCGAAGCCGCCGCGAATGCACCGGCAACATTGTAGTCATTGAACAGCAATTCCACCTGCAGCGGCAGTGTATTGGTCTTGCCCCGGATGGCACCGGAAACGACCGACGTTGCTCCAAACTCTCCCATCACGCGCGCATTGCAAAGCACCGCACCATAGAGCAATGCCCATTTGATACTGGGCAAGGTGACATAGAAAAAGGTCTGCCATGCGTTGGCCCCAAGTGTCAGCGCCGCTTCTTCTTCATCGCTTCCCTGCACTTCCATGAGCGGGATCAGTTCACGCGCCACAAAGGGCGAAGTCACGAAGAGGCTGACCAGAAAAATCGCCGGAACCGTGAACATGATCTTGATGTCATAGGCCTCCAGCAATGGCCCCAGCAGACCTTGCGACCCGTAGAGGAAGAGATAGGTCACACCAGCCACGATGGGCGAAACGGAAAAGGGTATTTCCACGAAGGTGATGAGAAGCCTGCGGCCCGGAAAGCGGAATTTCGTCACCAACCACGCTACACAGACACCGAAAGCCATGTTGATCGGGACAACAACGGTGGCAGTCAAAACAGTAAGCCACACCGCGTGGAGCGTATCCGGCTTCAATATTTCGCCGAAAAAGACATCGACCCCCTTGCTGAAGGCATAGGAGAAAATGACGGCAAGCGGCGCCCCGATGCAGATCACAGACAACAATGCCGCGAGCCAGATCAACAGATTACGCATCGGCCCTGAATTTCGCGCCTGCAGGCTTGCGCTAGCGTTCTGCATAACGAAGCTGCCTTGCCTGAATGAGATTGGTCACGAGAAGCATGACGAAAGCCGTGACAAGCATCACGAATGCAAGTGCTGCCGCGGCTGGATAATCATATTCATCCAACCGGATGAAAACGAGCAGTGATGTCACTTCGGTTTCGAAGGGAAGATTGCCTGAGATAAAGACGATCGAACCAAACTCGCCAAGGCTGCGCGCAAAGGAAAGCGATGAACCCGCCAGGAAAGCTGGGAAGATGGTCGGCCAGATAATGTGGGAGAATGTCTGCCACGAACTGGCGCCAAGGCTGCGAGCGGCCTCTTCCACATCGGCGCTCATATCCTCGAGCACTGGCTGAACCGTGCGAATGACAAATGGAATGCTGGTGAAGAACATCGCGATCATGATGCCAAGCGGTGCATAGGCAACCTTTATTCCGATCGGTTCAAGAAGCCGTCCGAACCAGCCGTTCGGGGCAAACAGTGTTACGAGCGCCAGACCAGCAATGGCTGTCGGCAGTGCGAAAGGAAGATCGACAGCGGCATCGATCAAACGTTTTCCCGGAAATTCATACCGCGTCAGTACCCAGGCAAGCAGAAGACCGAACAGGCCATTGAACACGGTCGCCACCCCGGCAGCACTCAAGGTAATCTTGTAAGTGGCCAGCGCGCGATCAGAGGTCACGATACTCCAGAAGTCGCTCCAGCCGAGGCTTGCCGTTTTTAGGATCATGGCCAGCAGCGGCAAAGCTACGATCACGGCCAGATAAAGCAAGGTGCAGCCGAGGGTCAGCCCGAAGCCCGGCAACACCGAATTACGTTTCATGCTTAGAAGCGCCACTGGATTTTCCAAAATGCAAGGCGACCCCGCGAGGGATCGCCAGTTGGCTTTATTACTTGCCTTTGAAGAGCTGATCGAGCACTCCGCCTTCGGCGAAATGTTCCTTCTGCACCTTCTCCCAGCCACCAAAAGCGTCTTCAACTGTTACGAGGCGCACATCAGGATAGATATCCTTGTGCTTTGCGATAACGTCCTTATCGTGCACCCGGTTGAAATTCTGGGCCAGAATTTCCTGGCCTGCCGGGGAATAGAGGTAATCGAGATAAGCTTCGGCGACCTTGCGTGATCCGCGCTTGTCCACGACTTTATCCACGACCGTAACGGGAAACTCCGCCAGAAGGCTGACTTCCGGTACGACAACATCATATTTGTCCGGCCCGAGCACCTTTTCGGTTCCTCGCGTTTCTGCCTCGAAAGTCACCAGCACGTCGCCAATGCCACGTTCGGCAAAAGTTGTTGTCGCTCCGCGGCCGCCTGTATCGAAAACCGGAACGTTTTTGAAAATCTTACCGATGAATTCATGCACCTTTGTCTGATCGCCCTTGAACGCCTCGTTCGCGTAAGCGGTCGCAGCAAGATAGGTATAACGCGCGTTGCCCGAGGTTTTGGGGTTCGGGAAGATTACCTTGACGTCGTCACGCGCCAGATCATCCCAGTTCTTGATGTTTTTTGGGTTGCCCTCGCGTACCAGGAACGCTGGGAAGGAGTAATAGGGCGACGAGTTATTGGGCAACCGCTTCTGCCAGTCCGCCGGGATCAGATTGCCCTTGTCATGGAGGACCTGCACGTCGGTCACCTGATTGAAGGTCACGACGTCAGCTTCAAGCCCTTCCAGAATCGAACGCGCCTGCTTTGAGGAGCCCGCATGAGACTGATTGACAGTCAGATCTTCACCAGTCTTGGTCTTCCAGTCGGTGACGAAGGCCTTGTTCACCTGTTCATAGAGTTCGCGCGCGATGTCATAGGAAACGTTGAGGATTTCCTTCGGCTCCTGCGCATGAACCGGTGCGGAGCCGAGACCGAGAGCCACCGCTGCATATAGAATAATTTTTCTCATGAGACCCATCCCCACCGCGCTGTTTGCGAAAAGCGCTCTAAACTGGATTGTTTTCGAAAAACAAATCTAACGAGAGAGGGAACAAAATCAATCTAAATCATTGATTTAAATATATAAACTACTTTTGAAGCCGTTCATGGAACCTGCACCCAAACTCCATGATGGTGTGAGAAAATAATTCTCATCCAGAGCAAAACCATAAAATCAAATGCAAAAGGCAGGAGACTTCCGCCTCCTGCCCTCAAAACTGTTCTTGGACTTCTTAACTTACCAGAAACCGCGATGCTGCCAGCACCAGAGAAAATTATGCTCGCCACGCTCCAGCCTACTGCGGCGGCGGGCTGCAATCTCTTCTGCATTCAACTTCATTTCGCGCCAAGGCTGCTCCAGAAAGGCCGGAACACGTAAAAACGTATTCTTCATTTTCGTAGCGAGCAGTCGAACGGTTCGCTTCATGCCAAGCCTCCTCATTGCCTTGCGCTCCAATATTGCCGCGCTTTCGCCGCAACTATGAACGATACGTTAATTTTGAAGGCTTCTGGGCTTTTGTCAATAACCTACTTATTTTATGGGAGATAACTGTGTGAAATAATTTGCGAGCCAGACCCACCGGCCCGCAAATTCATTTCTGTTAAACCTCATAGTCGATTGAGGGAGTAATGCGTACCTTGCCGACGTGACGGCCATTCATCGACTCGATCTTGAACTCCAGCCCGTCAGCAGCGAAGCTCTCTCCGCCCAGGGGCAAGTGTCCCAGATGCCAGAGAACATAGCCCGCGAGCGTCGTGTAGCGATCGGCCTCATCCACCAGGTCGCGCTCCAGAAGTCCGCTCAAGCGGCGAATGTCGGTGAAGCCATCGACGAGATAGCCACCCTTCCCGTCCGACTGAGCGACAGCCGCCTCTTCGTCTTCGTCCGGAAACTCGCCAGCAATGGCCTCCAGAACGTCGGTCGGTGTCACGACACCTTCGAAAGAACCATGCTCGTCCACCACCACCGCAATCTGGACAGGTGAGTTGCGCAACTGCTCCATGACACGAAGCACGTTCGCATTTTCATGCACGACAAGCGGCTGCTTTACCGTCTTGTCCCAGTCGATGGACTTCCTGTCGCCTATATCGAGCAGAAGGTCCCTGACCAGCGCCACTCCGACAAATTCATCCACCTGTCGCCGAGCGACGATGACGCGTGAATGCGACAGCTTGCGGATGGCCGCTTCAAGTTCTGCTGCGTCTTCATCAAGGTCGAGCCATTCGATCTCATTGCGTGGCGACATGATGGAGCGCACCGGCCGATCAGCCAGATCGAGGACCCCGCGGATCATCTCTTTCTCTTCGGGCAGGAAGACGTCACTAGCCGCTGTCTGCTGAGCAATCACGTCAACTGTATCCGAAAGCGGACTTTCACCGCGACTGCCGCCGAGCAGACGCAACACCGCGCCTGCGGTGCGCTCTCGCAGATCGTTGGTAGTAACCAGTTTCTCGCGATTGTGTCGCGCCATCTGGTTGGCCGCTTCAATCAGTACAGAGAAGCCGATCGCTGCGTAGAGATAACCCTTCGGAATATGGAAGCCAAACCCTTCCACGACCAGACTGAAACCGATCATCATCAGAAAGCCGAGACAGAGGATTACGACCGTGGGGTGTTTGTTGACAAAATCCATCAACGGCTTCGAGGCAAGCATCATCACGCCGATGGCGATAATCACCGCAATCATCATGACGGGCAGATGCTGAACCATGCCAACAGCCGTGATGACACTATCCAGTGAAAACACAGCATCCAGAACGACTATCTGAACGATCACCTGCCAGAACACCGCATGCACAACCTTGGAACTTTTAGGCCCGTGATCACCCTCCAGCCGCTCGTGTAGCTCCATTGTGCCCTTGGCCAGGAGGAAGAGACCGCCTATCAGCATGATGATGTCACGTCCCGAGAAGGTCATACCCACCAGCGAGACTAAGGGCTCCCGGAGAGTGACGATCCAGGAAATCGACGCCAGCAGCGCCAAACGCATCAGAAGCGCCAGACTAAGGCCGATCAACCGCGCACGATTGCGTTGGTGCGGAGGCAGTTTGTCGGCCAGAATGGCGATGAAGACGAGATTGTCGATACCGAGAACGATCTCGAGTACCACCAATGTCACCAAACCTATCCAGGCATTGGGGTCGGCAATCCAGTCCATGGACCAGTCCATGATATGTCGGCTCCTTTAAAGATCAGCAAGAATGGAAATCGGAAAACTGAACCGCATGCTGTTTGCGGCCGGGCCGCTTTTCTGCGGTCCAGCCCAGGCGGACAAATACTATCGGGAATTTTTCAATATGCGGAGAGCCCGAACCTCCCTCCAGGGGATTCGGACTTCGTGAAGACGAATCGTCAGAACTATCGTCGGGCATAAAGCGCGATGAACCTTATATCAGACAATGCGAAGCTCGGAGCCGCAGCCAATACCAGTTGCCACAGGGAACATATGGCTCGTTATTATGCAGACCGAAAACGAACGCACAAGAGTTTACTATTCGGCCGGTGACACTTGAACGCGACGCTTACGTTCACGGCGCGGACGGGCTTTGAAAAAACGAACGCCAATGACGGTCGCGATAATCGTGACAATGGTGATTCCGACGACAAACCAGAACATATGGTCACCGTCCATTCTGGCGAAAACGCCCGCGCCACGTCCTGCCAGCCAGCCGGGAAGGAACATGGCCGGGGCCCACACCAGCGCAGAGAGCACATTGGCAGTCTGGAAACGCGTCTGATCCATGGACATCATGCCGGCCACCATCGGCACTGTACAGCGTACGGGACCGAAAAAACGGCCAAGGAACACCGCCGAGAAACCGTAGCGACGGAAAAGAAGACGTGCCCGCGCGACGCCACTGCGATGCTTGTTGAGCGGCCACTTGTGAATGATGCTACGGCCGAGCCACCAACCCAGAAAATAGGAGATGATATCACCGATAACTGCGCCGATGATTGCGCCGATGATCACGGGAATCGGCTCGATGATTCCGGCGCCCACGAGGCCGCCGATGGCGATCATGATCGGGGTAGCTGGAATGAACATTCCTATAATGGCGAGAGACTCGCCAAAGGCGATGAGACCCACGATAGGCCAAGCCCATGCCCGATGATCGGAAATAAACTGTCCGAGATCGCCTATTATGCTTTCCATTCCGTCCTCAAATGTCGCGAACCGGATTTTGAAACGATATGAATCGTTCCTTCATTCTTCGGTAAGGGCAACCCCGGTGCATGAAGCGCCTTACTCCAATAGTTCTTGAGCGGCGCCAGTGACCTTCCAATTCAGGACGATTACCAACCGATCAAGTCTTTTATATGCCGGAGCTTCTCAGACAAGCATCAATAATTGATGACATAGCTGCGACATTTGCAGCGTGACCCTAATCCTTGAACAAACCCTCCCGCCGCACGTATTGCGCCAGCAAGGCAGAATATGGAGCCGACCCGCCCTCCTTACAACGCCGGAACGTGAAAAAATGAATCAAATCAAGAATTTCTCATTCTTGATTCTCCAAGACGCACTGAATGGACACAACCAGAATGTGTGCATTTTGAAGGAACAATGGTTGCGCGCAAAATTCGAAATTTGAAAGGCCAGCATTTCCGGGCTTTTTGCGCAGTCCGTCATTTTTTTCAGAAATTTTGCAATTGAAGGCTGGACAGGTGGAAAAGAGGCCGTTATAGAACCGCTCACTTCACCGGGGCCGCTGCCTCGGCAAAGCGAGTGGGTGATTAGCTCAGTTGGTAGAGCAGCTGACTCTTAATCAGCGGGTCGTAGGTTCGATCCCTACATCACCCACCATTTTCTCTTCTGAAAACAAACGCTTCCGCTGATTGACTGGTCCTGAACAGTTAGGTGTATCCGGCCCTGTCCGAGTGAAATCCCCTATGGTTCCTACGCTCCCGGGCTTTGCAGTTGTCTTCTCTGGAACCGCTATTTTCCTCCAATACATTACCGATAATTAATTCGCATATTCATATGCCGTTCATCTAAAATGACTGACATTACTCGCACGCCATTTAACGGCGCCCCGTATAAGAGTAATGGAGTGAAATAGCCATGAAATCCAAGACCGCATTTATCGCTGTAATTGCATCATCTTTTCTTGTCGCCCCTGCATTTGCACAAGAAAACAGCAGCGCAAATACTGATAAGCCGGCAACAGCGATGGCTGTTGCACCGAACAAAGACATAAAAGGCAAACGCGGGCCTGTCGATCTTGAGAAATTCTCGCGCATGGATGATCTCAAGGCTGCAGATACCGATGGTGACGGCGTACTTTCCCGAGCTGAAATCGAAGCACTGGCACAAAAGCGCATTGTGAGCCGTGCAGCAGACCGCATGGAGCGTCGGCTTGATGTCAATGGCGATGGCAAGGTCACGCTTGCGGAAGTTGAAAACCAGCGCAAGAAAGAATTCGCCGCACTGGATCGCAACGAGGACGGCAAGATTGATCGCAGCGAAATGCGGGCAGCGAAGATGCACTACGCCGGTGGTTCTCATCACAAGCGGCCCCACCATATGGGTCACCACAAGGGCGGAGAGCGCAATAGCCCGATGAAGGGGCAGGCAGAAAAGCCGCAGGAATAACCCACAAACAAAATAGCCCGGGCGCACTGACCGGGCTATTTTTACGTAGATACCAACAACTTATTCAGGAGCGGATGACGCCCTTCTTGAAGATGATATTGCCGTAGAGCCTCTTTTCACCCGTCCGAATGATCGCGAAAGCGTCACGGGCACGGTGATAGAAAGCAAATCTCTCCATGGGATCGACAGAAATCTTTCGCCCCTCCGCCTTTTCAATGAGCGCTTCAAACTCCTTGAAAATCGCCGGTGTTTCATTCGGCGCCTGCATGACGGCAGCTGGCTTGTCGACAAAATCGTCCAATGGCAGCAGCGACAGAACGGCTTCAACCATATCCGTTGCAGTGATTCCCGGAAAATCGAGCACGTGTACACCGGAAGACTGCGCCGGATAATTGGCATCAACAATCACGAGATCGTCGCCATGCCCCATATTTGCAAGAACCTCCAGCAGCGAGCCGGTCAGCAATGGATTGATATTCTTCAACATAAGAAGTCATTTCCCACAAAAATTCGAACAGATCACACTAAACAACCCGCCTTCAAAATCGCAAGGTCCAAGTGGGACCGGCTCATCGGGTTGTCGGGTCCAGCTTATCACGCAGCCAATCGCCCACAAAACTGATCGACAGCGTCGTGAACATGATCACGAATGACGGCGCGAGCATGATCCACGGCGCACGGGTGAGATATTCGCGGCCATAACCAACCATATTGCCAAGGCTGGTCATTGGCGGCTGCACACCAAGACCCAGAAATGAGAGACTGCTTTCGAGAAGAATAATCTCCGGAAATGTCAGCGTCATCGAGACGATCAGCGTCGAAGCGATATTCGGGAGAATATGCTTGATATAAACGCGCGACGGCGTAGCGCCAAGCTGGGTAACCGCCGCTGCATAGCCTTGCGCATTGGCAGAAACGGCGAGCCCGCGAGCGATACGGGCATAACGTTCCCAGCCGTAGAAGCCCATCAGACAGGTCAGCAGCAGAAGCGAGCTTCCGAAGAAGGCTAGCACAGCGAGCGACAGAATGAGGAATGGCAACGCGGCCTGAAAGTCAGCAAGCATGACCACTACCTGTTCCACCGCGCCTCTAAAATAAGCTGCAAGGAAACCGAGCGTCGTTCCGAACACCGCAGAAATGACTGTCGCACCGAATGCGATGAGCAGCGAAATGCGAATAGACTCGATGAGGCGCGAGAGCACGTCACGTCCGAGCTCATCGGTACCAAGCCAATGTTGCGGATTACCCGGCAATGCAAGCCGGTTTTTCAGATCGAAAGCTGTGATGTTGTAGGGCCTGATCCAATCCGCAGTCAGAGCAATCAGGATCATGGCCGCGATCCAGATGAAGCCCATGATGACCATCAGCGGAAAGCGTTTACGGGTCTTTTTGGCCTGCGTAGAAACAGCGGCAGTATTGGCGGTCATATCCGTCATCGGTTCAGCCTCACGCTTTGCCCTGCGCCTGGCGCAGACGCGGATCGAGATAACCGTAGAGAAGGTCGACGACGAAGTTGGAGACTACCATCGTCGCGGCTACGAGAAGCAGGATGCATTGCACGATAGCAAGATCGCGATTGGCGACGGAAACCACGAGTAATCTGCCCACTCCAGGCCACGAAAAGAGCGATTCCACAACCACTGCACCTGCAATCAGTGAGCCCACCATGAACCCGACGATAGTGACGATCGGAATGGCTGCGTTAGGTAGCGCATGCCGCCAGACCACGTTGCGCCAAGACACACCTTTGGCGCTCGCCGTGCGAATATATGGTTGCCCCAGAATCTCGATCATCGCGCTGCGGGAAAAACGCGCCAGAATGGCGGCACCACCAAGTCCCATCGTGATGATGGGGAGAATGGCGTGCATCCAGCTATCCTGCCCGCCCGAGGGTAGCCATCCAAGCGACACCGAGAACACCAGCACGAGCAGCAGGCCAAGTACAAAACTCGGCAGCGTGAAGCCGATAACGGCGGTCGCCATGACTGCTCGATCAATGAAGCTGTTGCGATGCAGAGCCGCATAAATTCCGGCAGGGATGCCGAGCCCAAGCTTGATCAGCAATGCCGGTATCGTGAGTTGAAGCGTGGCGGGGATGCGCTCCGCCACGAGTGCGATTGCCGATTGGCCATCGCGCATCGATATTCCAAGATCGCCGCGTGCGATGGCTCCGAAATACCGCAAATATTGCTGCCAGAGCGGATCGTCGAGACCCCAATTCTTCCGAAATGCGGCTATGGCTTCCGGGGGCGCATCCGGGCCCATGATGATCTGGGCTGGATCACCAGACATGCGCAACACCACAAAGGCAAATGTGACCACTAGAAGAATAGTCACAAATGCGCGGAATCCGCGAACCATCAGAAATCTAAGCATGAATAACGTCCGTCTGAAGGGTCCCTGCAAAATGGCAGGCCACTTTGCGCCCCGCTGGCATGTCGAGGAGTTCAGGTGTCTCGCTGCTGCAGCGCGGAGCCGCAAAACGGCAGCGTGGATGAAAGGCACAGCCACTCGGTCGTGCTGCAGGGTTTGGCGGCTCCCCTTGCAGGATGATGCGATCACTGAGTGGCGTTCCGGCAACCGGGACGCTGGACACAAGCGCCTGCGTATAAGGATGAAGCGGCTTGGCAAAAATTTCGTCAGAGGAAGCTTCTTCAACGATACGGCCCAGATACATGACCGCGACACGATCCGATATATTGCGCACCACTTTCAGATCATGGCTGATGAAAACCATCGCAATGCCTTCGCGCTCCTGCAAATCCCGCAAAAGGTTTACGACCTGCGCCTGAATAGAAACATCAAGCGCCGACACGGGCTCGTCACACACGACGAGGCGCGGTTTGGACGCGATAGCCCGCGCGATGACGACGCGCTGGCGCTGCCCGCCCGAAAGCTCATGCGGATAGCGCGAAGCCTGATCGGGCCGAAGCCCGACCGCTCGCATCAATTCCGTAACACGTGATTTCTGTTCATCTGGCGTTCCGATGCCATGGATTTCCAGAGGCTCGGCAATCTGGCGACCGATCGGAATCCGGCGATCCAAGGCTGCCAGAGGGTCTTGATAGACGAGCTGCATACGCGCTCGTAAAGCGCGCCAGCTTGCCGTCTTCTGGCGAGGCAGGACCGAGCCTTCGAACGTGACTTCTCCCTCGCTGGGATCTTCCAGACCGAGAAGCAACCGCCCCGTCGTGGATTTACCCGAACCGGATTCACCGACAATGCCCAGCGTTGTTGCGGGGGCGACCGATATGGAAAGCCCATCGACGGCACGCACTGCGACCGCCTTTGCAAAAGGGCCTTTGCGTGACGTGTAGGTTTTCACAAGGTCGCGGGCTTCGATGAGAGCGGCTGTCACTGTGCTATCGCCTTTGTATTCGCTTGTGTTGAAACATGAGCACCCATGGATGACAGCAAATGCGACGCGGCCGGATAGGGGTGAAAGCAGGCGACTGTGCGCCCTTCGCCCGCGTCGTCCTGGGGAACCCCAAGTCTTGGAAGACTTCGCGCGCAGAGATCGCTCGCGCTCAGACAGCGAGGCGAAAATGCGCAGCCCTGTGGAAGCTTTCCGGGCTCGGGAACCGTCCCCTCAATGGGGATCAGGCGATTGCGCCCGCCATCGAGGCTCGGAATGGAATCAAACAGCCCATGCGTATAGGGATGGCGCGGAGCGGCAAAAAGCGCTTCGGTCCGGGCCTGTTCGACGATACGTCCGGCATACATCACCGAAACCCGTTCGCAAATTTGCGATACGGCCCCAAGATCATGGCTAATAAAGACCACAGCCATGCCTGTTTCCGCACGCAATGCAGCCAATAGATCAAGAATTTGAGCCTGAATCGTAGCATCAAGTGCTGTCGTAGGCTCATCTGCAATCAGGATATCGGGATTACCGGCCAGCGCCATGGCAATCATCAAACGCTGGTTTTGACCACCGGAAAATTCGTGCGGATAGTTATCGATGCGTCGGCCTGCATCGGGTATCCCGACCAGTTCCATCAATCGCAAAGCTTCTGCCCGGGCTGCCGGTCCTCTCAGGCTGCGATGAAGCCGGACGGCTTCCTCAATCTGTCGCCCGACACGGATAACAGGATTCAAGGAACTCGTTGGGTCCTGAAAGATCATCGCAATACGGCCGCCCCGAACGTTTTCGAGCGTGTTGCGCGATGCGGTCAGCAATTCTGTTCCTTCAAGGAGAACACTGCCTGAAATCGTCGCCTTCTTCGGAAGAAGACCTAGCGCTGCCAGCCAAGTCACAGACTTGCCGCAACCAGACTCCCCGACTAACCCGACAGCTTCGCCTCGCTCGATCGAGAGGTCGATACCATGCAGAACCGGCAAGCCATCAAAAGCAACCTTGAGATTGGAAATTTCGACCAGCGGCATCATGCAATCCTTCTGGTTCATTCACAGTCACGGGGCTTGAAACCCCGAAGGAAAAGCGAGCCCGGCTGAACCAGGCTCGCCTCTATAAATGGATCAGGCCCAGTTGTTTTTGCGGAAATCCATTGCGAAAGCGGGTGCCGCCTTCCATTTCAATGACTTCGGCTTGGCCGTGAAAGTCGCATTCTGATGCAGGACCGTGTAGGCTGGGTCTTCACGTTCGCAGATTTCCAGCATCCGCTTGAATGCTTCCTTGCGCTTGGCGTGATCGGTGCTTGTTTCCAGAATGACCGACAGCTTGTTCGCTTCCTCATTCGTCCATTCGCCGACCTGCTGCTGCTGTCCATTCGGACCATGCTGACTGACGATGGAGGAAACCGGATCGTTGAACGGCGCGGAGTTGGACCAGTCGCGCACGGCACGTCCCGGGCTCTTTTCCAGAACCTGTTGCCAGTTTTCCTGCATCTGGATTTCAACGTTCAGGCCCACCTGATTCCACATCTCCACGAGAATCTGCGCTGTCGGGGTCTGGTTTGTGTAGTAGTTGTTGAGCAGACGGTAAGGGATTGCATCCCCCTTATAACCCGCTTCTTTCAAAAGCTGCTTGGCGAGATCAGGGTTATATTCCGGAACATTCCAGCCCTGAACGAACATATCGCCGTAATAGTCCCACTGGAGACCGGCCGGAACGACGGTACGACCGGCCCACAGCGAATCCACGATCGCCTGACGATCGATCGCATGGGTGAATGCGCGGCGCACCAACGGATTTTCCAGCTGCGGATGGAACTTGTCGAACACTGTCAGACGGTGGTTGAGGATCGTACCGCCCTGAACCTCGAAAGCGTCGTTCTTTTCAATGCCCTCGATTTGGTCAGGCGGAATATCGCAGGCAAACTGATACTCGCCCGAGAGCAGACCATTGATGCGGGAAGCAACTTCCGGCACTTCGATGAAGCGGATCTGCTTCAGCGGTGGGCGTCCCCCCCAATATTCGTCATGAGCTTCGAGCACCAGCATATTGTCCGGCTTGAACTCGACAACCTTGTAGGGGCCGGTGGTGATCGGCTTGCGCGCCCAGTCGAGGTAGCTTGGGGATTCCTCCCAACCGCGACGGCTCATGATCTGGCTGCCATAACGCGAGATACGGCCTTCCATGGTCACGTCTGGCGTACCGTTCTTGAAACGCACCGTATATTTGTCGACCACTTCGACACCCAGCAGGGCCGGCCAGGAACGGCGGGCCGTCGCCGGTACTTCCAGCGGCAGTTCCTTGCTTTCGCGACCAAGCGGATTTTTCTCCGAGACGTAAATAGTCTTGCCTTCGGCTGGCTGCGTGTCACCGAACATACGTTCCCTGCCGAAGGTGAAGGCAACGTCTTCGGCTGTCATCTCGTCGCCATTGTGGAACTTCACACCCTGACGGAGTTTCAGTTCGACAGTCTTGTCGTCAATACGGGTCCATTCGGTAGCAAGGCCAGGCACAGCCGAAAGACCGCCAAGCCAATCGCGGTCGATCAATGCTTCCCAAATACTGGAGAAGAAAACGCGTTCGCCCACATTCGACTGTTCGCGAAGAACGTCCAGCGTGTTGCTGTTCGCCACCTTCTGCACAGCAATGGTGATCGACGGGCGATTGTCAGCCTGTGCGATGGCAAAGCGCGGCAGGATGAGTGTGCTGGCGGCACCGGCTGAAAGTCCAAGCATCCCGCGTCGGGTCAGATTGATCATTGGTTGCTCCTGAGATCAATGGTTGCGCGTTGTCAGCCCTTGCGGGCCGGATCTGTAATGGGTGAGTGTCCGGTCGGCATGAGACAGCCGCCACGACAATGCCTTTTGGGCGTAGTCGCGAACGAGAACCGCATAAGCGGGATTGTCAGCCAGATTGTTGAATTCATGCGGGTCTGCCTTCAGGTCGAAGAACAGCGGCGGCAGGGCCGCAAAATGCACATACTTGTAGTTTTCGTCTTCGATCACACAGAGGCTGCAATCATCCTGGGAAAGCTGGACCGAGTTCTGCGGCTGATCATAGAACACATCCCGAAAATCGAACTCGTAATGCAGTTCCGTGCGCCAGTCCGCAGGCTTTCCTTCGGACAGAAACGGCAGCAGCGAACGGCCGTCGCAGGCACGAGGCGTTTCGCCGCCCAACCACTCAAGGATGGTCGGCATAACGTCAATACTTTCGGAAAAGCCCTCTTCGATCTGGCCGGCGTGCCGGTTCTGCCCCGCATCCTTTATGACCAAAGGAATGCGGAAGCTTTCGGCGTTGTAACCAATCTTGCCGAGAAGGTGATGATCGCCCAGCTGTTCGCCATGATCGCTCGTGAAGATGATCAGCGTGTCATCCCACTGACCGGTTTCATCGAGATAAGCGAAGACTCGCCCCAGACAATCGTCAATCTCGGTGATCAGTCCGCAATAGGTAGCGCGCATCTGGCGAATTTCGCCTTCATCAAGCGTTGCGCCCGAACCTTCCGCGCCATGGAAGAACGAACCGCGCCTGATATGATCGATATAGTGCTTCATAAGCGGATGCTGTGCCGCTTCGGCATCCGGACCATCCGCGCGAACGGGCGCAGGCATATCTTCCGCCTTGTACATCGCATGATAAGGCGCTGAGGCAACGAAAGGCGGATGCGGGCGATAATAGCCAAGATGAAGGAAGAACGGCTTGCCAGCCCTGCCCTTCAGATATGTCAGCGCGCGCTCCGTGAAGAATGTCGAATCCGAAAATTCCTTCGGGATGCGCGACGGTTTGTCGGTAGCCCCAGGTACGGAATGCTCGCCTTCCGGCAGCCAGATATCTTCGCGGTTCTCCGGCAGTTCGAAGCCGTTCTGCGCCACCCAGCCGAAATATCCGTCCATGTTGGGCTCAAATGCGCCAACCGAGCGAAATCCATCCATGATATCGCCAAGAACCGTAAAACGCGGGTCTCTCGGAGAAGTGGAGCGCGGATCAGGTGTCGTCGTCGTGTAACCGATGAGTGCGGGATCGTAGCCAATGGCACGAAGGGCCTTGCCGAGATTCAAATGACGCTGATCAAGCGGAACAGTATTCTGCACTGCCCGGTGGTTCATCAGATAGAGGCCCGTCAGCAGGCTTGCCCTTGCGGGGCCACACGGCACACAGGTCGTGACGTGGTTGCGGAAGGTCAAGCCTTCCTGGCAAAGACGATCAAGATTGGGCGTTTTAAGGAAGGGTTCGCGTCCCTCCGCCCGCATCAGGTGAGGGATAAAATCTGCTCGCCATTGATCAACGACGATAAGCAGGACATTTTTTCTGGTCATGTTGGCCTCGTTATTTCCGAGGCTTACTAGGACCCTTGTATTTCAAGGGCATGACCCTTGTGTAATGTTTTGGTGAAGCTCTGATTACAGAAACGCCGGCCCATGGCCGGCGTTTCACATATGTCGATGGAATAGTCGATTATTCCGCCTTGGCTTCGATATCGACCTTGTCGAGCAGAGTGAGCGGATCTTGCGATGCAGCTACCATTTCTAGAGCACCAATACCCTTGTCCGCTTTCGCTTTGACGGTGAGCTCGAAAATATTCGGCTTTGCGAGGAAGGTAGAAAACGCCGTGGCAACATCCTGCAACTGTGGCTGGTCCGCTGCCAGTTCCTGCAGAGCGGCTGCCGCCATCAGAGACACCGTGCTGCGCACTTCGTCTTCAGACATATTATTTTCTTCGGCATACATTTTGATGCCCTTGGCGATGATACCCTTTTCCTCAATTTTGAGGTTCACCTGTTTGGCCTTGAGCCCAAGCAAAGCGACCTGGGTCATCACCTTGTCACCCGAGAAGAACTCCTTGGTGAAGCCACCCATCAAGCCAGACATGGACACGGACCCCATATCCTTGCCACTGATGGAAATGTCCTTGATGTTCAGAGTCTGGTTCGCCTCATCCCAGTTCGCCTCGAAATTTGAGGACATGGTAAGACGATCATAGCCGAGTTTCCGGAGCTGCTGGTAGAACTCATCACTGCCCTGCGCCGGGACTTTGAGCGACATATCTTCATAAGCCACGCGTACGTCGGTAGGAATGCCGTTATAAGGCTTGTTTAGCGCGACTTCGTAGCTCTTCATGGCAAACTGAATGCGTTCGGGCAGTGAAGGAACCGACGTTTCTTCCGTTGCAGCCTGATCCGCATCGTCCGCGTTTTCCTCGCCTGCGTCGACATCTTCAGACTTGTCGTATGGCAGGTCCGCGTCGATTCCCACGACCCGAAGCGTGCCGAATTCCGGGAGCATTGTCGTATAAGGGAAGTTCTCAACCTGATCGTCGCTCAGCGACGCGAACTTTTTCAACGCTTCGATCGACGTCGCCCAGGAGAAGCCCTTCAAGGAAGCTTCCTCCATCTTCATGTAGTCCTGGCCTTCCGCAAACCCGAAACCTTTGATGGTAGCGTCCATCTTCTGATTGTCGAAACCGACCGCGATACGTTCGATGCCCCCCTTGCCCTTCGAGGAATCGGTCGGCTCGATCTTCAGGCCGATCATTTCAACATCACCCTTGCCAATCGTTTCGAACAGTGAAGTCAGTAGGAGAATAAGCTCACGCGTTTCTGGCGGGGAAAGCTCGTCCGCCTTTTCGAGGGCCTGCAGCTTTTGCAAAGTTTCGGTGAATGGCACGGCCGGCATACGAGCTGAAAAACCGTTGCTGCGAACTTCATCATAACTGAAGGTCACATCCTTCGTCTTCATGACAATGTTTTTCGCCGAGAACGGTCCATAGACCGGCTTGGCCTCCTTGTCGTCGGGACCTGCCTTCTCGGTATAGAGACGCGCAAGGAAGACACCATCGATGTCTTTGCCCTCTGCGACCCCCATGCTGCCCGTCATTTTGTCCGTGACTTTTTCACCGTCTTCGCCGGGCACTTCGATCGTAAAGTCGAAGTCTGTGCCGCCAGCGGTATAGCGAGCAACCTTACCGAGCGTGATATCTTCCAGCGCAACGTCCTTATAGACGATGTTCTGTTCGTTATTCGCAACGGTCTGGACGACCTTGATCTCCTGTGCAGTCAAGCGCTTTGCCGAGAAACGACCAACACGTTCCGGCAGCGTCAGACCGCTATTGCCGAATGTGTCCTTCAGCATGGTGCTATCGAAGTTAGCATCCTCGATCACCACGCTTGGAATGGAAATCTTGTAGTTTCCGATCTCCGTATCGATGCCCGACGCGTTCAGCATACCCGTGAGGAACAGGAACTTCGGGCGTCCATCAACCGAAGCGATACGAACGCTGGAGCCATCCTTCAACGGCAACGTCACGTCGCGCAGGTGGATACGTCCGAGAAAATCCGCTTCAACGGAAGAGGCCTTGCCGCCACGCTTTTCAAGCTGCGATGTAATCGTCTTCTCAAGTGTGAACTTGTATCCGGTCAAACCGGCGGCAGCGATGGCGATTACCGCAACAGCTGCCCACAGCGCCTTGCGCCCGCCCTTACGGGTTCCGTTCTTTGCCTGCTCCACGATGCTGGTCCTTTCAGCGCAAATTAAAACGGTGTCTGTGCAAGCTTATTGTCTAGAACGAATTCGCAGTCGAAAGGGAGGCTTTGACATTGCGTTAATACGGCTGAAACAACTGCTTAAAACACACAGCCTGAATCGGTCAGGCAGACAGATGCTCTAGCTACCGGAAATTGCAAGCGCAAGCAGGGGCACAAAAGTTTCTCACAATATTTTACGCTTTGCTGAAACAATACTCAGGCAAAGGAACATACAAACATTCGCAATCTCGATGGAAATATCTGTCGAACCATTTGAGTTGCCGAGCCGATAGCTATCCCGCTCATTCAAACACAAGGATACTGTCGCCGCTCAAAGCGGCTGATCGGGATGCGGAGATGCGCCGTAGGTGCCCCAGACGGACTGATCGAAGTTCACGATAGCGCCGGTCATCAGGCCGGACTCTTCCGAAGCCAGGAAAGCTATCGCACGGGCAACTTCAGCCGGATCGATCAGCCTTCCGAATGGCTGGTTTCGCGCTGCTTCATCCAGCCAGTTCTCCGGCGCATTATGAAACTCACGCTGGATGCGATCTTCGCCCTCCGATGCCATCCAGCCAATATTCAGGCTGTTGATACGGATGCGATTACGGAGAACCGAATAGGCCACGTTGCGGGTCAGAGTATCCAGCGCACCCTTGGATGCACAATAGGCTGCAATGAATGGCTGGCCGCCCATCGATGACATCGAAGAAATGTTGACGATCGTCCCCTCCACCTTATCGCGACGGAATAGCTTTATTGCTTCCTGAATGAGGAAGAACGGCGCTCGCGTATTGACCGCAAACAAACGGTCGAACAGTTCGGGGTTCGTGTCCAGAATGGTGCCGCGATCCGTCAAACCGGCAGCATTTACGAGAACGTCGAGCCTTCCAAAAACACGGTCGGCTTCTGAGACGATTTTGCGGCAGTCGTCCACTTTTTCAAGATCAGCCCGTACGAAAACGGCTTTAGCTCCGAGATTTGCCAACTGATCAACTTGCGCTCGTCCTTTCTCAGCCGAACGTCCGCATATCACGAGACCTTTAGCGCCTCTTTCAGCAAACAGTTTCGCTGTTGCCGCTCCAAGCCCCTGCGTACTGCCGGTGATGACAGCAACTTTGCCGCTGAATTGTCCACTCATTCTGCGCTCCCAAAATCCCGATCAAACCCGACCGCCGAGTTCAGCAGTCAGGTCGGCAAGTTCCTGCCCGCCCGCCATGAGACTTTGCAGTTCATCCATGTCCACATCGTTCTTCGTCCGCGTTCCGAGCGTTACGCCGCGATTGAGAACCGTGAACTTGTCGCCAACCGCATGGGCATGGCGAACATTGTGGGTGATGAAGATCACCCCCAGCCCGCGCGAGCGAACCAGATTGATATATTTGAGAACCATCGCTGTCTGACGTACACCGAGCGCCGAGGTCGGTTCGTCAAGGATGAGCACCTTTGCGCCGAAATAGACAGCGCGGGCAATTGCCACACACTGCCGCTCACCACCGGATAGCGTTCCCACGGCCTGCTGCGGATCACGAACGTCAATCCCGATCTTCCGCATTTCCTCGCGCGTTACTTCTTCGGCCTGCAAAGTGTCAAACCAGCGGAACGGCCCGACACCCTTTGTCGGTTCGCGCCCCAGAAAGAAATTGCGCATAACGGACATCAACGGGATCATCGCGAGATCCTGATAGACGGTCGCGATGCCATGATCAAGCGCATCGCGCGGACTGTTGAAGGAGACCGGCTTTCCCTCGACCAGAAAGTCGCCGCTCGTCGGCTTATGCACGCCGGAAAGCGTTTTGATCAGGGTCGATTTACCCGCGCCATTGTCGCCAAGGAGACAATGCACCTGCCCCGGCTCAACGCTCAGCGAAACGCCGTTCAAGGCGATGACCGGACCGAAATGTTTGACGAGATTGCGAACTTCGATGATGGGTGTCGTCATGGCAAATCTCCCTCTCAGCGCTCGCCAGTCGCGCGCTTGCGAATGAAATTGTTGAAGAGCACCGCGATCAGCAGCATTCCGCCAAGAAAGACCAGATACCAGTCCTGATCAATCTGGGTATAGGTCAACCCGATCAACACCATGCCGAAGATGATAGCGCCGAAGAACGCGCCGATTGCGGAACCATACCCCCCGGTCAGCAGACAGCCGCCAATTACTGCGGCGATAATCGCCTCGAATTCTTTCTGAAATCCACGGCGCGCATCGGTTGAACCGGCATCAAGAACGGTAAGGATGGCCACCAAAGCTGCGGCCATGGCGGTACACATGAAAAGCGTGGTTTTGACGCGACGTACGGGAACACCGGAATTGCGCGCGGCGAGAGCATCACCGCCTGCCGCGAAAATCCAATTGCCGAAGCGGGTGCGCACCAGCACATAGGTCGCGATAATGGCAATAGCGATGAACCACAGAACCTCGACCGGCACGCCTTTCACCGAAGGCTCACCATTGGGAAACTTGGCAATCAGGTCATTCTCAGCCATCCAGGCGAAAAGTCCCTGAAAGGCATCGCCGGAAAAGAGCCCTGCAAGATAACTGCCCGCAACCGCTTCCTTCACACCGCGCAACTGGGTGGCTCCGCCTGTGGCCCATTTCAGCCCAACCAGCGACAGACCGCGCAGAATGAAAAGGAAAGCAAGCGTTACGATAAAGGATGGCAGACCCGTACGAATAACTATCTGGGCATTCACCACACCTACGAAAGCTGCAAAAAGCAGCGTGACGATGATGGCGATGCCGAGTGGCACCTGCCACACGACAAGGGCAGCGGCAAAGATCAAGCCTGCAAATGCTACCATCGACCCGATGGAGAGATCGAATTCTCCGCCGATCATAAGAAGCGCGGCAGCAACGGCCAGAATGCCAAGCTGCGAAGCAGGGGCCATGAAATTCATGATGCCGGCTGCGGTAAACATAGCTGGATTGGCCACGGATACGAAAAAGATCGTAATAAGTATCAACCCGGAAACCGCCCCCAATTCCGGCCTGCTGAGGAGCCGCTGCAACGGGCTGGCTGACTGCAATCGCTCATCCTTCGATAGCGCCGCCGTACTGGCCTTTTGATGGGGAAGTGGCTCACTCATGATCTTCTCCTGATGCATTCCGGGCGCAGAGACCCGTTCCCGCCCATTTTCATGGGCGGGCTCGATATTGGATGGTCGAAACGATGCTTACCGAATGCCTTTGGCCGAAAGTTCGACGACCTGCTTGGCCTTGTCCTTGGTGATCAGGTTCGGACCCGATGGAACATTTCCGCCCGGCATCAAGCCATATTTCGCGTTAAGTGCGAGAAATGATACCGGCAGATAGCCTTGCAAAAACTGCTGCTGGTCGATGGCGAAATCCGCCTGTCCCTTTTCGACGGCTTCCAGGAAGCCAGCCGACATATCGAATGTCGCAACGTGAATTCCGCTGCGGCCGCTTTCGGCAGCAGCTTTCACGGCAGGCTCGCCCGCAAGTGTCGCATTGAGCGTCAAAATAGTGTCGACAGCGGCATCGGATGCCAGCGCAGCACGAACCTTGGCTTCGTTTTCGGCAGGATCGGTTGATGTCGGCAGAACCGTTACATCGCCAAAGCCTTCCTTGAAGCCCGCGCAACGTTGATCAAGTGAGACGTTTCCGACTTCCTGATTGACGCAAATACCTTTCTTTCCGCCAGCATTCTTCAATGCTTCACCAGCGACCTTGCCAGCATCGAATTCATCTTGGCCGACATGCAGCAAAGCCCCAAGCTTCTTCGAAGCGTCGGAGCCGGAGTTCATGGAAATCACAGGAATGCCCGCTGCAACAGCACGCTGGATCGACGGCCCAAGCGCATCGGCATCGGGAATGGAAACCACAATTCCCTGCGGCTTCTGGTTGATTGCAGCGTCGATAAGCTGCGCCATTTGCACCATGTCAAACGTTTCAGGTGCGCGGTAGTCGACCTTTGCGCCTGTATCCTTTGCCGCTTCTGCGACACCGTTCTTCACGACAGACCAGAACGGATCGGATGCCTGGCCGTGGCTGACAACGACGATATTAATATCGGCTGCATGCGCTGCGAAAGACGCAGCCAGCAAGGCCACCCCTGCTACTGCCGACTTCAATAGAGATTGCATGTTCACTCCTCCCTTGTCCGGCACTCCCCGCCGGTTTGCGTTAACGCTTTGCCTCCGTCCGCGGTATCCGGTGCTCCTCCAAGCGTTTGCCCGGCAACCCATGCAGATGTTGGGCTTATTCAATAGAATGAAACATTCATAACAAATTCTCGTGGAATTATAATTCCATTTCTGTTAGCTCATGTCAATCGCATAAGCTGCCGACGATATGCTTATTTCGCAAAGGAGTTGCGCAGCGCCAATCGCCTCGACCATCGTTTCGGGAGGAATGACATGGCTGGTAGAACTGAACTTCTAACGGTCGGCCTGATCGGGTCTGGCTTCATGGGCAAGACACACGCCCTTGCGCTCGCAAGCGTCAACCGGGTGTTCGACTTGCCGATTGAAGTCCAGCTTCACACATTGGCCGATGTGAATGTGGAAATAGCAACAAAAGCCGCAAAACAACTGGGCTTTGCAAATGCCACCGGCGATTGGCGTACACTGATCTCAAACCCGGATATCAGTCTCATTGACATCACAACGCCAAACCGGTTTCACAAGGAAATGGCGCTCGCAGCTATTGAAGCAGGCAAACACGTCTATTGTGAAAAGCCGCTTGCGCCGACTGCTTCCGAGTGCATCGAGATGACGCTGGCAGCGGAACGGAGAGGCATCCAGACAGCCGTCGGCTTCAACTATCTCAAAAACCCGATGATAAAACTGGCAAGGGAAATCATCGAAAGCGGTGAACTCGGCGAAATCCGCAATTTTCGCGGCATTCACGCTGAGGACTTCATGGCTGACGCTCGTATCCCCTGGACATGGAGGCTTGATCCGACAGGCGGAGGTGGAGCACTGGCCGACATCGGCAGTCATATCATCGCTACTGCGCGCTATCTCGTTGGACCAATCACAGCCGTCATGGGGGACGCTGTCACACTCATCAACGAGCGTCCGGATAGTTTGAATCCTTCGCAGACGAAATCCGTGGGGGTGGACGACATTTCGCGTGCTTTCCTGCGTTTTGCAAACGGGGCAACCGGCACGCTCGAAGCAAGCTGGATAGCCAGCGGTCGCAAGATGCAGCACGATTTCGAGATTTCTGGATCGAAAGGCTCCCTGTTCTTTTCACAGGAACGCTTCAATGAACTCGACCTGTTTCTCTTTTCCGACAAAAAGGGACAACAGGGCTTCCGCAAGATTTTCGCGGGACCTGAGCACGAACCCTATGGCGCTTTTTGCGTCGCGGGCGGGCACCAGATCGGCTTTAATGATCTCAAGACAATCGAGGTCCGCGACTTCCTGCTTGCCATCGTCCGACAGACGAACGATCACGCCGATTTTCGTGAAGGATATGAAGTTCAGAAGACGGTGGAAACGATCTACGCCTCTTCCCGCGAGCGCCAATGGAAAAATATCTAGCCTACACGTGAGGTCGGATGGACGATGAAGTCGCCATCCACAGTCATGATTTTGGCCCGTATGCCATAGATGTCGTGCAGAAGTTGCGGTGTCAGGACTTCCGTTGGCGCCCCGTCCGCAACGATATGCCCCTTGTCGAGCAGAATAAGGCGCGTGCAATGTTGTGCCGCAAGGCTCAGTTCATGCAATGAGGCAACAACAGTCCTCCCCTCTTTCGCAAGTTCGGCAAAACTTTCCATCAAACCAAGCTGGTGAGAAGGGTCGAGGCCTGCCACCGGCTCATCAGCGAATATCACCGGCGTATCCTGCGCCAGAACACGCGCGATCAGCACCCGCGCCCGCTCGCCACCGGAAAGCTCCATTGCGGACCTGTCCCTGAACTGGGAAACGTCCATACGTTGCATTGCAGTCTCGATGAGCGCTTCGTCCTGCGCACTCATGTTTGCAAAGATCGGTTTCAATGAAGAACGGCCCAAAGAAACAAGCGTCTCCACTGAGACCGGCCACGCGACATCACGCTCCTGCGGCAGATATGCAAGCTTTTGCGCTTTTTCCGAAGCCGCCATTCGGCGCAAGTCATCTCCGTCGAGCGAAATTTCGCCACGGGACGCTACCAATCCCAGAATGGCGCGCAACAATGTCGTCTTTCCGGCGCCGTTGGGCCCGATCAGTCCGATGAATTCACCGCCATGAATATCGAAACTTGCATCGCTGAGTGCGGCCGTCCCACCGAGTGTAACGGAAAGATTTTTTACCGAAAGCGATGTCATACGAGCTGCCTCCGGTATTTGAAAACCAGCCACAGGAAGAATGGGGCGCCGATGATGGCCGTCAGGACACCTAGCTTCAGTTCACGCCCCGGCATGACGACCCGCACCAATATGTCAGCCGCCAGCAAGAGAGCGGCCCCACCGAAACCGCTTGCGACCAGCAATCGCGACGGACGCGCACCCACAAGCGGACGCAAGAGATGAGGGACCACCAGTCCTACGAAACCGATTGCCCCTGCAACCGCAGTGGAAGCACCGACGCAAGCCGCTGTACCCAGCACTGCAAAAAGCTGAACCCGAGCGAGATTGACGCCCATCGTGGCGGCAGCGTCTGCGCCCAGTGTCAAGCTATCCAGAGATCGTCCCAGTGCCACAAGCATTGTCCAGCCAATAAGGATAAACGGGGCGGACAGCGCCACATGCGTCATTGACCTATCTGCAAGTGATCCCAACATCCAGAAGACGATTTCCATTGCGGCAAACCGGTTGGGCGACAAGTTGAGCGCCAGCGCCGTCAATGCACCGGCAAGGCTCGTCACCGCCACCCCTGCCAGAATGACGGCGAGCGCACCGGCATTGCGCCCTGCCAAAAGCTTGACGAAAAACACCGACGCGAAAGCGCCGGTCAGCGCAAGCAGTGGCAAAGCCAGCGGAAACAGAAGCGACAAACCGGTATAAATAGCAATAACCGCACCGAATGACGCGGATGCGCTCACACCAAGCAGGCCGGGCTCTGCAAGCGGGTTGCGGAGATACCCCTGGAGAGCAGCGCCCGATAATCCAAGCGAAGCTCCGATAAGAAGCGCGAGCAGTGCCCGAGGCAACCGGATTTCCCGCATGACCAGCACGATCATTTCGCTGTCGTCGCCGAAAAGTGCCTTGAAGCTATCAGAAATACTGATCACAGCAGGTCCCGTCAGCAACGAAACGATGAAAAGCAAAGCCACGAGCAAGGCCAGCCCGACCAGAAGAAGATAGAAGCGGCTACGCTCAGTCACGCGCGGCCTCCGCAAGTTCTGCCACAGCTTTTACGCTGAACGGTCCACCGCAAACCGTGAGATTGTCCGCTATCGTCACCGCCCTCGCCTGTTTTTCCAGCAATCGCAACGCCGGATGTTCGAAATTCTCGAACGCCAGCGCAGGCGCGCGGTCTCTGGAACTGAGCACCAGAATATCCGGCTTTTCAAGTAGAATTTTTTCCAATGGCAACGCGGCAGAACCGCTGACGCCTGCCTTGTCGGCCAGATTATCAAGCCCGGCGAGGCGCACCGCCTCGTCGACCAGCGTTCCCCGACCGGATGTGTAGCTATTGGCGTAATAAAGCGCGACTGACTTGCGCCGGATCGGAGGCTGGATTGCCGCCAAAGCCGCTTTCATTTCATCGATTTCGCGACGGGCTTCCGCCTGTCTTCCGAGCAACTCGCCCATGCGACGCAGATGATCTTCTATATCGCCGAACGAACGGGCGGGCGCGAACTCTTCTACCCGGACACCGAGCCTCCGCAACAGCCCAACCGTTGCTCTCGACGAGAACGTTCCCGCCAGCACGAGATCAGGTTTCATCAGGAAAACTTCTTCTGCCTGCGCATGGTTGACCGGCAACTGCCGGGCTTTCGCGGCCATGACGGACAGTTCCGGGTCCTGCGATAGATAGGAAACCGATTTAAGCTGCCCGTTTTCGGCCAACAGCAATGCAAGCTGATCGGTACATACATTGATGGAAACAACGCGCTGTGGAATACCCGTCGCCTCTGCTGAGTTTTGAACAAAAAGAGCTAGCCCTGCCGCGAGGCAGAGGCTTTTGGTCCAATTTGTGGATGCCCATTTCATTCTCTGTTCAGCCTCAGAAATTCCGGGTCAATCCGACATTGATAGTGCGTCCCGGCGCAATATATCCAGAGCTGGTCTGATAATCCTTGTCAAAGATATTCTCGACAGAGAATTTCAGCTGCGATTGTTTGTCGATGGAATAAAGTGCAACGAAATCAGCAGTCACATAGTCACCGAGTTTCTTGCTATTCGAGGCATCAGCATAACGCGAGCCGCCATAGTTCAGCCTTGCAGTCAGGTCGAGTTTTTCAATTGGCGTAAAATTGACCTCGGCCACAGCTTTGAAACGTTCGCGGTAGGGAAGATCCTTATCCGTATCCTCGTCTATGGGCTGTTTCAAATCGACCGAACCCTTGATACCCCAACGATCATCGAAACGGTGCGCCAGCGTGGCTTCGAAGCCCGTAACCTTCGCGCTGGCGATATTGTAAGGCAGATAGGATGGCGCTGTGCTCATGATAGCATCGCGCAACCATGTCTGATAGAATGCCATATCGAAGCTAGTGGATGCTGTTGCCTGCCAGTTCAACCCAACTTCAAAGGAACGAGACTTTTCCGGTCGGAGATCAGGATTGGCGAAGCCCGGATAATAAAGTTCGTTGAAAGTCGGCGCCCTGAAGCCGGTGGCGTAGGACGACCGCAAAACAAGGTCGGGCAGAATTTCATAGCTCACACCAAGATTATAGGTCACGACATCGCCGAACTGCCCGTTATGATCGTAACGAAGCCCGCCATCGAAACGCAACGCTTCGTATTCCAGTGAGTACTGGCCGAATACTGCAGCCTGATTACGGCTGGTTTCGTCATAGGCGATGGTGGTGTTAATCTCCTCGCGATAGGCCTCCACGCCGGCGGTCACGATATGATTGACATTGCCGGTATCGAAACTCTTCTCGGTCGACGCAAAGACCCCATAACGCTTGGTTTCAAACCGGTCCGAACCGCTCACGTCTTTCCGGAAATTGCGGCTGCTGTCGATACCGGTGCTGAACTCCACTGTAGAAGACCAGTCCGCCGTATGATCGATGCGGGTTCCGATCTTGCCCGTAAATGCCGTGCTATCGGCCTGGTTCGGGGACGGCGCCTTCGCGTCGTACTGGTTGCGTCCGCGGCTGAGGAGACCATCCGCATAGATTTTGCCCCAGTCGAAATCTTTCGACAGCGCAAAGTTGAAGGAGCCCTGTAGAAATCCATCGCGATCCGGCTCATGGCCATAGGCATCCGATGTGGTGAAGTCATATCCTTGCGTACCGGTTATGGCTGCGCCGAAAGCATAGTCGATACCGTCATTGCTGCGCCCCTGAACGGAACCGGAAACATATCCGCCCCATGGATGGCTGACCCCGGTAGAAAGACTGCCGCACCAGGAGCGTTCGCCACAAGCGCCCCCCTGCTTGGTGATGATATTGATCACCCCGCCCATGGCATCGGCACCATATTGCGCCGAATGGACACCCTTGGCGATCTCGACACGGTCAACGGAACTCAGAGGAATGTTTGCAAGTGCGGTGGCACCGCTCGTCGCCGACGCCGTGCGTACGCCGTTGATGAGAACAACCGTCTGCTTCGAGGACATGCCACGCATAAAAATATCCGACGATGAACCCTGCCCGCCATTCGTCTTGATGGAGATACCGCTATAGGATTTCAGCAGAGACTGCAGATCGGGGGCCACTGATCGCTCGATGTCCGCTGCATCGATAACAGTCACCGACGAGGTCGAACGCTGCAGCGAAGACGCGCGGCGCAAAGGCGTCACCACGATTGTATCAAGGACGACGCTGCCGTCGCTGCCTGGCAATGCTTGAGCAAGTGACGCGGACGGCAACGCAAGAACGCTGGCCGAGACCAATAGAACCGATGATTTCAAAAGATGCATTTTTCCCTCAACCTGCCGGACCGGAGACCGATACCGGCTTTTCCTCGAACCGCAGGTTGAAGTGATATTGGCGCTAAACGCCCTTCGTCCCGACGGCAACATTTCAACAATGTCACCGCCACGGACAGCCGCGCCTGGACACACCCCGTATCCATGCATGGGTGACCGGATACGGCAGGTCTCCTGACTTCCGGGTCATCGCTTTTCCTCCGCCTTCCCGATTGCACGATAGCTCTCAGTGGCTTTCACCGCTTGCACGGCTGTGGAGGATAGCTCTCCGGTTACAGTTGCGGGGGCAGTCGCGGCATCGGCCTGAATGGCTTCACCGTGTTCCCTTTTCATCCGCCTGAACAGCGGAACCGTTTCCTGATGATTGCGATAGCAACATGGTTAAGGATTCGCAACTCCGACGAAGCGCAATCCGGGACAGAAAACTGAATCACATTGGCAAGGAATGGATTCAGCCTCCTGTTTTGAAAAGATTTTTCTATCGCAGGAATGCGCGGAAACGCTGGAGCGCGAAATAGAACAGCACCGAGCCGATGACGATAAGGGCCAGAAATTGTGGCCAGACGACGGTCAGCCCTGCTCCGCGAAACAGGATCGACTGCGCCAATATGACGAAATGCGTATTCGGCGCTGCCAGCATGATTGTCTGGATGATCTCTGGCATGCTTTCGCGCGGCGTTGTCCCCCCAGAAAGCACTTGCAACGGCAGAAGCACCAGCATCAGCAACATTCCAAACTGAGGCATGGAACCAGCCGCCGTCGCCAGAAATATGCCGAGACTGGTGGTCGCGAAAAGCTGAAGCGCTGCACCAACCAGAAACAGCAATACCGACCCATAGATGGGAACGGCAAGCAGACCCTGAACTACAAACACCAATGCAAAGGCCGAAGCAGCTAGCACGACAAGCCCCATCGACCATATCTTGCTGACCATGATTTCGACCGGCGTTACCGGCATCACCAGCAGATGTTCTATGGTTCCGTGTTCACGCTCGCGAATAAGGGCCGCGCCCGTCAGGATAATCGATAGCATTGTGACGGATGAAATCACATTGTTGATCGCCCCGAACCACCCTTTGTTCAAATCCTGATTGAATCTCGCCCTCAGATTGAGTTCGACAGGGGTTTGTGCGCTGCCGCGATAGCGATTGAGAAATTCGTTCACCTCGCTCGTCACAATCGCTTGCACGTATCCACCCCCGGTAAAGGCCTGGCTCATCCGCGTCGCGTCGACATTGAGCTGGATCGTCGGTGAACGCCCCGCCAAAAGGTCCCGCTGAAAATTCGGCGGGATGTCGAGCGCGAATGTATCCAGCCCTTCATCCATCCGGGCATCCATTTCATAGGATGAAATCAGCTTCGGAGGCACGAAATATGGCGGATAGAATGCTGTCGTGATCCGGCTCGAAACCGGTGACTGGTCCTCGTCGACAATCGCTATCGCCGCATTGTTGAGCGTTTCAGGCATCGCCTTCGATGCCGTATAGATTGCAAGCGTAAAGGCATAAACAATCAGGATCAGCAGCATCGGGTCGCGTGCGAGACCGCGCAATTCCTTCACGCCAAGCTGGACTATGTTGGATATCCGCATCTCAGCCCGCCTGTTTCTTGAGGAGAACGATGGCGAGCGCCGTCAGTACCGGCACCGCTATAACTAACGGCAGAAACGAACTTGCGAGATCGGAAAACCCCAGTGCCTTGGAGAAAACCCCGCGCGAAATGGTCACGAAATGCGTTGCAGGATAGATTTTGCCTATGAACGCCCCAGCGCCTTGCAGCGACGACACAGGATCAATGATGCCGGAATATTGCACAGCCGGAATGAGTGTCAGCAAAGCCGTGCCGAAGATCGCTGCGATCTGGCTGCTCATGAAAGTCGACAGCACCAGCCCCATGCCGGTCGCGATCGTGACATAAAGCAATGCCGCCAGCGCATAGGTAGGGAAGCTGCCAGTGAACGGCACCCGGAAAATGAAAACCGCAAAGGCTGTCAACATCAGGAAATTGAGAAACGCCAGCCCGATATACGGCAATTGCTTGCCGAACAGAAACTCGAATTTCGTCACCGGCGTCACGTAGAAATTGATGATCGAACCCAGTTCTTTTTCCCGGACCACGCTTAGCACCGCCAGCATCGCCGGGATCATGAGCAGCAGAAGCGGAATGACCGCCGGCACCATGGCCACGAGACTCTGCACATCGGGGTTGTAACGATAGCGTATCTCCAGATTGAAACTGCCGACCGTCGCCGCGCGACCATAAAGTTCACGCGCTTTCTGCGTCAGCCAATTGGCATGCATACCCTGAACATAGCCTTTGATTGTCTCGGCACGGGCGGGCATAGCGCCGTCAATCCACGCAGCGATTTCCACCGGACGACCACGCGTGACATCTGCGCCGAAATTTGGCGGTATCTCGATGGCCAGGCTGATCTCCCCCTCGCGCATTCGCCGGTCGAGATCATCATAGTCGGTTATGGGAGATTGTTCGGAAAAATAGCGTGAACCTGCAATCTGCTGGACGTAATCGCGGCTGATCGTCGTATCGTCACGGTCAAGCACCGCAAATTTCAGATTCTCGACATCCATGTTGATGCCGTAGCCGATGACGAACATCAGGATAACGCTGCCGAGAATTGCGAGCGTTGCGCGGATGGGATCGCGCTTCAGTTCCAAAGCCTCGCGCCGCGTATAAGCCAGCATTCGCCGCAGATCCGGTAACCAGCTTGAAGCATTCTTCGGACCTTGTTCACCTGTCTCTGCCGCTTGATCCGGCAGATCTGCAGGCAATTGCGCGGGCTGTTCTGCTTTGCCAATGGCATCCTGAAGATATGCGACGAACGCTTCTTCCAAAGTGGCGGCGCGGCGACTTTCGGTAATCGCCTTCGGCGTATCACTAATCAGCACCCTGCCCGCGTGCATCAGCGATATGCGGTCGCAAAGCTCAGCTTCGTTCATGAAATGGGTAGAGACGAAGATGGTAACATTGTCATTGCGCGACAGGTCTGCAAGGATTTGCCAGAAAGCGTCACGCGCAACCGGGTCGACACCAGACGTCGGCTCATCGAGAATAAGGATATCGGGCGAATGGATCAAAGCCACAGCCAGTGACAGCCGCTGGCGGATACCAAGCGGCAAGGCGTCGGGCAAGGAATCCATGACCTCTGTAAGATCAAAACGGTCGGTCAATTCGCTCATCCGGCGTTCGGTCAGGTCCGGTGCCAACTCGAACAGCTTGGCGTGAAGCTCCAGATTCTGACGGACGGTCAGCTCCGAATAAAGCGAAAACGCTTGCGACATATACCCGACATGGCGGCGTATATCGATATCCTTCGGGTCAACCTCACGCCCGAAGAGCCGCGCTGTTCCCTCACTGGCAGGCAGCAGTCCGGTCAAGACCTTCATGGTCGTGGTCTTGCCGCAACCGTTGGAGCCCAGAAAGCCGAAGATTTCGCCACGCGGAATTCGAAAACTTACATCATTCACCGCAGTGAAATTGCCGAAACGAACAGTGACGTTTTGCGCCTCGATTGCGATTTCGGCATCGTCGCCGAATTCACGCTTTGGGATTTCGATGTCGTGATGCCCTTTCCGCAATTCTTCCGGCAGAAGCGCGATAAAGGCGGCATCGAGATTGGGAGTATTGGTACGCTGCAGCAATTCCTGCGGCGTACCCGTCGCCAGAATCTGCCCGTCATTCATGGCGACGAGCCAGTCAAAACGCTCGGCTTCTTCCATATAGGCCGTGGCAACTATGACGCTCATTCCCGGACGATCCCTGCGGATATCGTCGATCAATTCCCAGAACTGACGGCGGGACAGCGGATCGACACCAGTCGTTGGCTCATCGAGTATAAGCAGATCGGGGTCGTGGATCAGCGAGCAGCAGAGACTTGTCTTCTGCTTCATACCTCCGGAAAGTTTGCCCGCAGGACGATCCGCGAACGGAGACATGCCCGTACGACCCAGAAGATCGGCAATACGACGCTGACGCTCTTTCCGGTTATGTCCGAACAACCGTCCGAAAAAGTCGATATTTTCGAACACCGAAAGCGTCGGATAAAGATTCTTCCCAAGCCCCTGCGGCATGTAGGCGATGCGCGGATAAGCAGACTGGAGATGCCGCTTATCGGAAATATCACCACCCAGGACCTTGATCTGGCCCTGCTGCATCGTCCGGGCCCCGGCGATGAGCGATAAGAGGCTCGACTTGCCCACTCCATCAGGCCCGATCAGCCCGACCATGCAACCCGCAGGAATATCAAGGTCGATCTCCCGCAGCGCACGGGTTTTTCCGTAGGACAGTCCTACGTCTTGCGCCCGGACGACAAAGCCGTCGTCATTGGCGTCAGCTTTGACCGGAACATCATTCATTTCACGGTTTCCGCGAGATGCTTCGGCCATTCGGCATTGGGATCAAGCTTGACATAGGCCATGCCCGGCAACCCCGTTTTTACCTGCTGAATATATTTTTGAAGCAGTTCCTGCGAAATCTTCGCCTTGACCCGGAACATCAGTTTCTGGCGCTCTTCCTCCGTTTCCACAGTCTTCGGTGTGAACTGGGCAACGTCGGCTACAAAACTTATCTTCGCAGGAATGACATATTGAGGTGCCGCATCGAGAACGATCCGGGCGTCAGCACCAATGGCGACCCGCCCCGCTTGAGCTGTCGGCAGAAAGAAGGTCATATAAACATCGCTGACATCCACAAGATTGAGCACCCGTCCACCCGCGGAAAGCACCTCACCCGGCTGAGCGACACGATACTGAACACGTCCCGGTTTCGGAGCTCTCAAGGTGGCGTCGTTGATATCTGCCTGGATGCTGGCAATTGCCGCCTTGGCGGCCTCCACCGATGCTTCGGCATCAATAACCTGCGCCTTTGCGGCACCTATGGCTGCTTCCGTGGCAGCAAGCTGCGCTCTGGCCGCGCCGACGGCCGCTTCCGCACCCTGGGCGGTCGCGCGGTCATCATCGAGAACCTGTTGCGAAACTGTGCGCGATTGCGTCAACTGCTGTGATCGGGCCAGACGGCGCTGCGCAGCGTCCAGCTGCGCGTCGCGTTGCGCCACGGTCGCTCCGGCGGCAGTGTGCTCGGCTTCGCGTTGCGTGACAAGGCTGCGTGCCGTCTCGATACCGATCTCGGCCCGTCGCAACTGCGCTTCCGCCTGTTTGAGCTGGCTTTCCAGCTGATCCGTGTCCATACGTGCAAGAACGTCATTTGCCTGAACAAAATCGCCCTCATCCACGAGGATTTCGCGGATACGTCCCGGACTCTTCGTCGAAATATCGATCTCAACCGCCTCGATACGGCCATTGCCCCGGGCTATACCTTCCGGCAATCCGTCGCCATTCAGCGCTTTCCAGGCATAATATCCGCCTGCTGCGAGGACGATAATCGCTCCAGCCAATATCCATTGCTTGCGGTTGAAAGCCATAACGAAACACCCTCATTGCCATCATCGTCACAATGCCGTCCTCAAACGAAGCATCGGCAAGCGGTCGCTGTCTGCAAGGGTCTTCGTTACCCCACCGCCCCGCCTCCGGTCTGAGCCGGAACCTTCTCGAGGGGATATGGAACTACCTTCTCATTTAGCAACCGGTGAATTGGGGGAAGCGATTCAGAATCGCAAACTCCCGGTTGGATCTGCTCTAGCCATCGCCGAAACCGTTCGCCTTGATTAGGATCAAGAACAGCTAAAACATCAATGTGTTGGAGACGCGGGTGCTGATTTGATGAAACAGAGGGGAGCAACGCCGACAGCACCCGCTGGCTGCCGACAGGCGACGTTGCAGAAAGATCGCGCTCATGCGCTCGACAGATTGATTTAGCCGGGGTGCCTTTCGAGTAGGGCCTCGGCACCCCGGGTCACCGGCTCTGGTGGAAATCGGCAACGACGGCTAGTTAGCACCGGCTCAAACGAAACTCTTTGATTTCAATCAAACAAGGGAGGTTTCCGCAGACTATCGCCGTTTTTTGCGGTTATTTTTTCCGTGACCTGCATTTGCCCCATGTGTTCTTCAGATAGCTCGAAACGGCTGCCAGTTTCGGGTCGGAGAGAAACCCCTGACGGAATAGAATGCTTCCCTTCACTTCCGGCAGGGAATCGTTGAGCTCAAGCTGTCGTTTGATTTCTGTCACGCCATTCCCGGCCTGCCATCCGGGTTCAAGCGTCGTCCCGGAACCGGCCCGATAAAGTGCCAGACCAATATAGAGGTCGGTCTTCGTTCCGCGAACCGTTTCTGCCCACCATTTGGCAATCGTTCCGTAGGAAACGTCCTTCCGTCCGAAGGACCAGTAAATCTGCGGCGCGATATAGTCGATCATACCTTCCTTCACCCAGCGCCGCGTGTCGGCAAAATCACCGTCGTAGTTGGTTTTTCCGGCGTGGGTTGCAGAACCGCGCGGATCGTCAGCAGCATTGCGCCAGACGCCGCTCGGACTGATACCGAAACGCACATTTGGTTTGATTGACTTAATCTTGTCCGAAATCTGCTGCACCAGCGTATGGGTATTGTAGCGACGCCATTCATATTTGCTCGAGAAATGCGTGCCGAACTGCTTGTAGGATTTATTGTCATCGAGTTTTGACGTCGCCGTTTCGTAGTAGAAATAATCATCGAACTGAACACCATCGACATCATATTTCTGCACGACTTCTGCCGTCACATTCGTCACCCAGTCGCGAACCGCCGGAATACCTGGATCGAGCACATAACGGTCGGCTGAAACGCCGATCCAATCCGGATGAGACTTGTAAACACTGACCGGAGACTCTTTCGCGGAATTTCGCAATTCCTTGCGGGTAGATGGCTTCGTATCCATCGAGACGCGATAAGGATTAAGCCATGCGTGCAGTTCAATGCCGCGCTTATGCGCTTCCTGAATGGCAAATTTCAAAGGGTCAAAGCCCGGATCTTTGCCGAGCGTTCCGGTGAGATAGGACGACCACGGCAAATAGGATGACTTGTAAAACGCATCGGCAGTCGGCGAAACCTGAAAAATCACGGCATTGATACCATGCTCGGATGCCTCATCGAAGAGCCTGACCAGTTCCTGCTTCTGGCGCTTTATGCGTTCGGCATCGTCCTCAATGCGGGACGAACTGCGCGACGGCCAATCGAGATTGAGAACTGTCGCTATCCAGCTGGCATGAAATGCAGCGCAATCGAGAGGCATGAAATCGTTCCGTCTAAACAACTTGTCAGGGAAGGGTTTGATATGGCTCTTTAACGCATTAGCTTAAAGATGGAAAAGCAACAGCGAGGGCAGCAGCATGTACAAGAATATTCTCGTAACCACCGACGGGTCAGAGTTTGCAGAGCGTGGACTCGTGCACGCCTTCAAGCTGGCGCATGCCGTCGGCGCGAAAATTACCGTGCTGACTGTGACCGCTCCCTATTCCGTGTCCGGACTTCCGGGCGGCTGGACCGATAGCCCTGCCTTCATTGAGCGTTTCGAGCAGGAATGGAACGAATATGCCGATAAATCCCTCGCCCGCGCGCGCGAACTTGCAGAGGAAGCAGAAGTCGAAGTTCATACCCTGCATAAGGTCGCTACGCATCCAGCGACATCCATCATTGAGACAGCCAAGGAACTGCGCAATGATCTGATCGTCATGGCATCCCACGGTCGTCGTGGCCTGAAAGGCATGCTTCTCGGCAGTCAGACCTATGAAGTCCTGACCCGCGGCGACACGCCGGTTCTAGTGGTAAAATAACACGGGATCGGGTCTGCCGGAAATTTCAGACCCTCGATTTCAGCCGGTCTGGTGACCTGTCGCACTTTCGATATCAACACGAAAAAAGACCGGAGCCAGCTTGCGTTCGTGTCCGTCCTTCGCAACCGTTTTGGTATATGCTGGTTCCCACCAGGTCGGCTCCGAGGCCATGAGCGCGACGATGGAGTTTTTCTCGTCTTCGCGTTCGATTTCCCGATATCGGCCATTCAGCACCACGGTGCGCCAGTTGGTCCGGGATTCAATATGATCGAAAATTATGCAAACCGCATCGTTCTTGCGCAAGGCTTCAGTCTTATGCCCCTCAGTCGTAAAACAATAGAGTGAACCGCCGCTGAACCTGAAACTCAGCGGCACGATATATGGGCGATCATCAAGAACATACGCCAGCCGCCCCAGTGGGGTGTGCTGTATCATGTCCCGGATATCGTATTCGGACATTTCCCTGATCATCATTAGCGCGCCTCTGCCGTTTGTTAGTTTCCGACAGGTTAACATAGGGCGGCGTTCCGGCTTTGACCGTAGTCAAATGGTAAGGCGCGGTAATTTTATCAGGCGAAAAGGCGTCCTTCGGCGATCTTCACTGCGGTACCCCCGATCCGGGCGCCTGTGAGCTGCTGCTTGGCGACATCCAGTTCAAGGCGAATCCGTGAGGGCCGCCCCATTTCCATCCCCTGCTCGATCCACCACTGCGAACTGCCATCAATCGGCTTGTCGTTCTTCTGGATCATGCCTGCAAAGGCAGCGACGGCGGAACCAGTAGCAGGGTCCTCATAGACATTGGCACCCGTTACAAACATGCGCGCATGGAAATTGCTGTCGAACAGAATCGTTTCCCGGCAATAGACATAGATTGGCAAGGGTCGGCCATCGACGTGCGGCAGGCTTTCGTTGACGTAAACCGGGTCAATGGACACTTTCGCCGCTGCTATCAGATTGTGAACAGGCACAAGCAGATATGGCGTGCCCGCGCTCCAGACAGCAGGCACATGGTTCTCGAATCCAATCTCGTGAGTACCGAGACCGATCGCAGCGGCGGCCTCTTCTTTCTCCACCTTAACGTCCAGCCGTTCCGGCAGGCGAGGCAGATCGAACTCGGCGAACGCGCTGTTCTCGCCAAGTATGACGCCACAGCGAACAATGCCGACCTTCTCTTCCAAAGCCACGAGCCTGTCCGTCTCATCTCCCGTCTTGCGGCGTCGGGCAAGCGACACCGCCGCCCCCACTGTCGGGTGTCCGGCAAAGGGAAGCTCATAATCAGGCGTGAAGATACGCACCGCTGCTTCATGCGCCGGATTGCTCGGTGGGAAAATGAACACCGTTTCAGAAAGATTGAACTCACGCGCGATGGCCTGCATACGCGTATCGTTCAAACCTTCGCTATCATGAACCACAGCCAGCGGATTTCCAGCCAGAGCCTTGTCGGCGAAAACGTCGAAAACCTCGTAAAATCTGCCGGAAACAGCGGCTTCACTCATCCCTCATTCTCCCCACGACGTACTCACAAGATAGACCGCAAAGGCGATTTCACTCCGATGCTTCATGCTTCGCGTTATCTGCGAGCATAGACAATTTCGCAGCGCTGTCATCTGCAAGTCTGACCAAGTTTTAGAGATTGTTGAAATGCCAGTCCGCGAAGGCTCGCACATAAGTCGGCGTGGCCTCGCCCATCGCTCCTGCTGCCTTCACCGGTATGATCTCCGACAGTTCCGGCTCGGCCTCCTCGGACAAGTGCTGTTCAATCCGCGACACCAGCTCCGTTGATGCCGCGTCAAAATAATAACGGCGGAAAAGCGCAATGCTGCGATTGCCGGTTACAAGATTGATTTGCTGCTCCGCTCTGGCGTCACGAAGATCGAGACCGGTTTCTTCCTGAACCTCGCGCCAGCGATTGGCATCATAGTCGACATACCCATCGACAATATCATTATCGTCAATGGAACCGGCTGGAAAATAAACCCTACCTGCTCCCGCATTTTGCGCACTCATGCGCCCTGCAATCAAATGTCCCTCGCTGGAGACGATCACTCCGATACCGAAAATATGCCATGGACGTTCCCGCGACACGTCACGCCGCCAGTGCATCAGCGTCGCAAAACTGGTGCGCTGGAAACCGGCTTTAAATTGGCCGCCTGTCAATTCAGCATGCGGCGCCAAATAAAACTCACCGTCGAACAAAGTGGGGTTTGCGGCCCGTTCTCTCGTCCAGTTCGACGCAATCGCCTCCCTGTTCTCCATTGCATACGGCAAAGGACCGGGCAGCACCCGTACATCGGCACGGTCGATAATATGGACGGTGTTTTCCCGGACGTGTTCCATCACTCAAACCATATTCAGCGTCACTGCAACCGGACAATGATCGCTTGCCTTCGGGCGATCCCATCCGGTCCGGGGATAGCGGTCAACCTGCTGGTCAGGCGGAAAGATTGTGCGCCACGGCTGCCCACGCCGGATGATGTTCGGAACCGCCTTCTCGTTTTTCTTCGCAAATGAAGGCGAAGCCATGATGTAGTCGAGTTGGCAAAGATGGCGCTCTTGCGGCCCGCGCGTGTGATACAGCGTCCAGCGGTCCATGACGGGGCGGCGTTCGATCAGATTGACTGCAAATCCATCTGCCAGAAGCACGTCGAGCGCACTTTCCTCTTCGACCATTGGAGTGAACTGGTAGCCATTCCATTCATCTCCCCCTATGACGATCCGCTCACGATAGTCATTGAAGTCACCGCAAATCAGCCAGCGGCGGTCAGCAACGTTAGCCGGTCCGAACTTGTCTTCGATGATACGGCGTATGGCTCGCGCTTCAGCGCGACGCACGGGCAAAGATGAAGTTCGCCCATCAAAGCCGTTACGCGCACCCGTCATTGATTTCAGATGCGTCACGAAAAGCGATAGCGGCTTTCCGGCAATGCGAATATCCACATTCAGGCAATCCCGCTTGAAGATGCGGTCATGAGGCTCAAGCCCGAGTTCGCCGAGGGCAGGCTCGTAAAGGCCGAAATCATTGTAGGTTACGTATGCATAGCTTGTAACCTCATCCACCTCGATGGGCTGACCGTCCCTTGTGGTGTCGCGCATCATAACGGCGACATCGATGCCACGGCTGTCGTTTCCGTCGATCAGATATTTATGCCGGAAGCCATGGCCTATCATCTTGAAAAGATAGCCATACTCGAACGCATTGAGCGCAGCCAGATTGTCCACTTCCTGCAGGCAAAGAATGTCGGCGCGCGTTTCGGCGATAGCAAGAGCCGTCATCTGGCGTGTATCGTCGGCATGTGCAATGGCACGTGCCTGTTCGAGAAGGCGATACTGTGCCTCATCGCTGATTTCGAACAGTTGCAAGGTGCGATCCTGATGCAATTCATTGCGAAAGCCAGAAAAATCGAACCGGCGCATCAGGTTTTCAACATTGAAGGTGGCTATCGTAAACATGCCTGCGCAATCTCTCCGCTTGCCGGGCAATTGGCAAGAGGATGAATTCCGAAACCAATAAATTTCTGCCTAAACCGTGATTTGGACATAGAATATACCCATATACTGGGAGAACCGAAATTGAAGCGAGCCGAGACGATGGGAAAAATACTGCGCCTGACGATACTGACCGGACTTTTTGTCGCCGGCATTGCAAGCGCGGGATCAGCCGTCGAACTGCGCAACAGTCAGTATCTTCCCTCACTAAAGCCGAGCGGCCCGTTGATTATCGGCGGTCAGGCTGGTGCCAACCGCACTGACCCGAGCGCCCGCAATTGCTACGGTTCAACGCTTTGCCGGGAAAGCGGAACCTATATTACAGAACATGGCGTGTTGAACTATAAAAATGGCGACGCACTGCAATACAGGCAGACCGTGCAGCCGCCGGCAGCGGGTGCACGACCCAGCAGCAATCATATCCAGTGGTGTTCAAACCGCTATCGCAGCTACAGGACGTCTGACAATACCTACCAGCCATTAGCCGGCCCGAGGACGGGCTGCAATTCACCCTTCCAGTAAGAAAAAAGCCGGGTCAGAACCCGGCTTTTACATCTGCGGCTTAGGCAGCGGCAGATTTTGTGTGAGTGCGTATCAGGCGACCAAGCCGCTTGATGCCTTCATCGATCATCTCGTCATTTGCGCACGAATAGCTGAGGCGCAGCGTGTTGGCTCCAGTGCCATCGGCAAAGAACGCTCTGCCCGGAACGAATGCAACCTTCTCGCTATCGATGGAAGCCGCAAGAAGTGCGGCGCCGTCTATACCTTCCGGCAGCGTGACCCAGACGAACATGCCGCCCTCGGGCTTCGTCCAGCTTGTGTTCTCAGGCATATATTTCGCCAGCGCATCAAGCATCTTGTCGCGACGGTGCCTATAAACCTTATGCAGCTTCGCTACCTGAGCATCAAAGCCGCTGCTGGCAACGCGCTGAATGGCGATCTGGTTGATCGTGGAAGAATGAAGGTCCGCCGCCTGCTTCATCAGAACAAGCTTGCGAATAACCGGCTTCGACGCCACCACATAGCCGACACGCAGGCCCGGAGCCAGTGTCTTGGAGAAGGAACCGCAATAGATGGTGCGGGTCTTCTCAATATCGCCGCCGTTACGGGCAATGTCGAGTGCCAGGATTGGCGAAATCGCATCGCCATTGTAGCGAAGATACTGATAAGCAGCATCCTCGATCACCGGAATGTCGAGTTCATCCGCCTGTGCGAGCAGCTTCTCGCGGCCAGCAAGATCGACGGTTTCGCCAGTCGGATTGCTGAAATCGGCAGACAGATAAGCGAATTTGACCTGACCGCCTGCCTTCTTTGCTGCCTGAGCATAGGATTCCGGCGTACGGTTGCCCTTGATCGCCAGTATATCGTAATTCGGCTCATATGCGTTGAAAGCCTGAAGCGCGCCTAGATAAGTCGGAGCGGTCACGAGCGCCGTATCGGCAGGCGACAGGAACAGCTTGCCGAGATAGTCGAGCGCCTGCTGCGAACCCGATGTGATGAACACATTGTCTTCCGTGCAAGGAATGCCGATCTTGGCGAGCTCACCGACAAGCCACGTACGCAGCGGCTCGTAGCCTTCCGAAATGGAATATTGCAGCGCTGCATTGGCTTCTGTGCCGGTAAGAATATCCTTATAGGCCGCCTGGAATTCTTCGTGCGGAAAAAGAGCCGGATCAGGAATTCCGCCCGCAAACGAAATAATATCGGGACGTTCCAGAAGCTTCAGCAGTTCGCGGATTTCCGATGCGCGCATACGTTTCGAGCGCGTTGCAAATACATTTTCCCAGTCCAACACGGGAAATCTCCTCAATTAGACTATCCGTACATTTTACGGAATTTGTAATAGCGAAGTCTCCTCAAAACTTGGCTATTCGATGTGAAGCTCTAGCGCACTTTTGGGCAGACGAGAACAGCTTTTCCCATGCTTCTATGGAATAAAGATATTCGGAATTGTTTTAGGCCCTAAAGTGCATGAAACGAAAAACTGGCGCAGAATTTAAGTTCTTTTCGTTCGCGACGAACGCGCAAACCTTCTCAGGCACCAACTATTAAGGGGGCGTATGAAACGCCCCCTCTATCGGCTAACGGCAGCTAAAGCCTCTTAGTTGCGAGCCTTGTCGACCAGCTTGTTCTTTTCGATCCACGGCATCATTGCGCGCAGCTTGCCGCCGACTTCTTCGATCTGGTGAGCATCGTTCATGCGACGGATACCCTTAAAGCGAGCGCCGCCAGCCTTCCACTCCTGCATCCAGTCCGACGTGAACTTGCCCGTCTGGATGTCTTTCAGTACGCGCTTCATTTCAGCCTTGGTTTCGGCAGTGATGATGCGCGGACCGGTCACATACTCGCCCCACTCGGCCGTATTCGAGATCGAGTAGTTCATGTTGGCGATGCCGCCTTCGTAGATCAGGTCCACGATCAGCTTCATTTCGTGCAGGCACTCGAAATAAGCCATTTCCGGCGCATAGCCAGCTTCGACCAGAACTTCAAAACCGGTGCGGATCAGTTCGACAACGCCGCCGCAAAGAACAGCCTGCTCACCGAACAGATCGGTTTCACACTCTTCCTTGAAGGTCGTTTCGATGACGCCCGAACGACCGCCACCGACGCCCGAAGCGTAGGAGAGAGCCAGATCATGCGCGTTGCCCGAGGCATCCTGGTGAATGGCGATGAGGCAAGGAACGCCGCCGCCCTTCTGGTATTCGCCGCGCACCGTATGGCCTGGACCTTTCGGTGCGATCATGACGACATCAACCGACTTCTTCGGCTCAATGAGGCCAAAATGCACGTTGAGGCCATGGGCAAAAGCGATTGCCGCGCCATCACGAAGATTGTCGTGGATGTGTTCCTTGTAGATGTCAGCCTGCAACTCGTCAGGCGTTGCCATCATCATGAGATCGGCCCACTTGGCGGCATCGGCAACGTTCATGACTTCAAAGCCATCAGCCTGAGCCTTTTTCGCGGTCGCAGAACCTTCACGAAGGGCCACGCGCACGCTAGTGGCACCGGAATCCTTGAGGTTCAGCGCATGGGCACGGCCCTGGCTGCCGTAACCGACGATAACCACCTTCTTCGACTTGATCAGGTTAACGTCTGCATCCCGATCGTAGTAAACGCGCATTTCCTTATTCCCTTCGTTGAGATTGTTCTTCGGCTTTCTTGCGTCCGCCGATGTGATTAGGCCCCATAGAGAGCAAAAAACTGCTTGGTGGCGCGCCGGGCATCCCGGATGACCACGTCGTCAGTCAGTTCCAGATGGTCGCCAAGAAGCAACCGTATTTGCATGTCCCGGACGACGAGCCCGAAAAACGTGCGAAATGCTTCGTCGATATCGTCAAAGGCCAGCAAACCTGCCTCCTGCCCCATATGCAGGATGGGCTTGAGGCGCTTGGCCATGGCCACAGGGCCATTGGCCAAAACGATATCACCCAATGCCGATTTGGCGGACGCTGCGTGACTCACAGCCAGCCGGTTCAGCGCAATCGAGGTTTTTCCTGAAAGCACCAGCAGCCAGTCGCGCGCGAAATGTTCCAGACTGGAAAACAGGGATTCCGCATCGAGCTTCTCACGCGTCAGCGGCACCACGCGAACCTTCGATGCCTGCCAGCGAACCATTGCCGTCAACAGACCATCGCGGTCACCAAACCATTTGTAGAGGCTTTCCTTCGAGCAGTTGGCGGCACGTGCGATACTTGCCGTCGTCAAAGCGCGGTCCCCGCCCTTCACTAGAAGGCGCAACGCCTGCTCCAGAACATCGTTCTGACGCGGCGAAAGAGTCTGCTGCTTTTGAGCCTGCAATTCGGCGCCTGTATCGGTCACGAAACCTTTCCTCCAACTTGTACCGTACGGTACGGTTCGTGATTTCATAATTATTGTTCCGCCACAGGTCAAGCATGTTTTCACAAATTGCGGAAACTCGCACTCCCAATTTCGGCCCGCTGAATGCACTAAAAAACGCCCTCCAGATATTGGGTCTGGAAAGCGTTTTTAGATTTTCGAGGCCGACGCAGATTGTCCCAGGCTAAAGGTTTACCTGCGTTCCAATCTCGACGACACGACCAGTGGGAATCTGGAAATACTCGGTCGCGTCCGACGCCGTTCGGGCAAGCAGGATAAACAACTTGTCCTGCCAGAGCGGCAAGCCGGAATGAGCCGACGCCTTGAGCGACCGGCGCGACAGGAAGAATGACGTTGTCATAATGTCGAATTTCCAGCCGAGCTTGCGACAGATGCCGAGCGCGCGCGGAATGTTTGGCTGCTGCATATAGCCGAAAGTGAGCGTCACCTGCATAAAGCGCTCGTTATATTGGGACACCCGCGCCCTGTCGGCGCTCGAAACCCATGGCTTCGAAGCGGTCACAACCGTCAAGATGACATTGTTTTCGTGCAGCACCTTGTAGTGTTTCAGGCTGTGCATGAGCGCCGTCGGAGCGCTTTTGGGATCGCCCGTCAGAAAAACGGCCGTGCCCGGCACGATGGTCGGCGGACGCTTGGTCATCTGCTGGACGATGAGATCAAGCGGAACTTCAGCCTTGCGGGTCTTATGAAAGAGATGCCGCGTTCCACGTACCCAGGTCCACATGATGAGGACGAGCACCACAGCGATGCCGATCGACGCCCAACCTCCTTCATGAACCTTGATGATGTTGGCGCTGAAAAACATGATGTCGATGACAAGGAAACCCAGAATAATCGGCAAGGCGCGGCTCACCCGCCAATGCCAGATACGAGTCATCACAATATAGAGCAGAACCGTCGTAACCAGCATATTGCCTGTGACGGCAATGCCATATGCTGCGGCGAGATTGCTGGACTTCTCGAAACCCAGTACCAGAATGACCACCGCCAGCCCCAAAAGCAGATTGACCCTTGGAATATAGATCTGGCCGTGCAGCTTTTCCGAGGTGTGCTGGATTTCCAGGCGCGGAAGAATATTGAGCTGAACCGCCTGACGCGCCACCGAATAAGCACCGGTAATAACCGCCTGGCTCGCTATCACGGTTGCAGCGGTGGCAAGCAAAACCATGGGCAGAAGCGCGAAGCTGGGCATCATTTGGAAGAACGGCAGAGCGGCCGCTTCACCGTGAGAAAGAATGAACGCAGCCTGCCCGAAATAGTTGAGCAGCAAACATGGAAATACGACCCAAAGCCAAGCACGAACAATTGGCTTGCGCCCAAAATGTCCCAGATCAGCGTAAAGGGCTTCAGCACCAGTCATCGCGAGGAACACGGCGCCAACCGTAATGAAGGCGATGCCCGGACTCACCGTCAGAAAGCGCACCGCATAATAGGGATTGAGCGCGACCATAACGGTGGGGTCATCGAAAATGTGCCATAGGCCCGATGCACCCAGCGCCAGAAACCACAACGCCATGATTGGTCCGAAGACAATGGCAACTTTTCCGGTACCGAGTTTCTGTACAGAAAACAGCGTCACAAGAATGACGACGGTTATGGGGACCACGAAAGGTGTCAGATCGGGAGCGACAATCTCGAGACCTTCCATTGCCGAAAGGACCGATATAGCGGGCGTGATCACCGCATCGCCGAAAAACAGCGCCGCGCCGCAGATGCCTACCCCCAGGATAAGGTCCGGCCTGCCTTTCAACGCACTTCTGACAAGGGCCATCAGCGAGAGAATACCGCCTTCACCGTTGTTGTCAGCGCGCAGAACAAACAGCACATACTTGACGGTCACAACCAGCGTCAGCGCCCAGAAAATCAGCGAGACCACGCCCAGAATGTCGCTGCGCGCAAGAATGCCGTCACTCGCCGCCGCATGAAGCGCTTCACGAAAAGCGTAAATAGGGCTGGTGCCGATGTCACCATAGACGACGCCGAGCGCTCCCAACACCAGCGTCTTCATGCTCTCATTATGCTGCGCGGCATCTTCAGCAAAGGCGGCGCCCTCAGGAACACCGACTGCAGGCACACCAGCCTGTGACGGCGTGTCATTGCCATTTAGCTCGCCGCTCATATGCAGGCACCTCGCAACTTCCTGAAAACGTTCTGGCTGGAGTTACTGGGATCGAATTGAGATAATGAGTGTATTCGCAAAAGGTTGCGAATTCCGGCATCGCTGCCAAGCCTTGCCCAAACCAGTTTCAATCATGGTCATGGCGTCGACTGAACGTAGCGATCTGCGTGACTGCAACAGTATTGCAATTGCCGCAGCGCGCAAAGCAGACGTTGGAGAACTGCTTCAATGCTTCCCTCATACGATCCCGCGCGTCCCCAGCGCATCTGAACAGTGGCGGACGCCTATAGCTTGTCACACCCGAATGCAAATGCGCTTTTTGCAAAGCTCCAATCCCAGCCATGCATAAAGCGCATTAATCCATATCTAGCCCAAGGCCGCGATATAGCGGCTTACCGTCGTCGGCATCCCATACATCAGGGCGTCGGCTGTCAATCCATGCCCGATGGAAACTTCGCTTAACTGAGGGACACGTTTAACCAGCGCAGGCAGGTTGTCTACTGTCAGATCATGCCCCGCATTGATAGCCAGACCCAACGCTGTGGCAACATTTGCAGCCTTTTCCAGACGGTCCAGTTCACGCGCCGCCGCAGCCGGGTCATCATAGGTAGCGCCATAGGGGCCAGTATAGAGCTCCACCCGATCCGCCCCGATAGCCTTTGCGCGTTCATACCCCAGCGGATCAGGATCGGCGAACAACGACACCCTCATTCCACCTGCTTTCAGGCGGGCTACTATCGGCGCCAGGAAATCAGACTTGGACACGAAATCCCATCCGTGATCAGACGTCGCCTGTGTCGGATCATCAGGCACGAGTGTCACTTGTTCAGGCTCATGCTTTTCAACGAGATCGAGAAATGCCTCGCTTGGAAAGCCTTCGATGTTGAACTCAGCCTGCGGAAACTCGTCATCGATCAAAGCGCGTATTTCACCCAGATCGGAAAACCGGATGTGACGCTGGTCTGGACGCGGATGTACTGTCAAACCGGCAGCCCCTGCAGCGAGCGCGGCACGGCCCAGACCCGTAACGCTTGGCCATGGCAGATCGCGCCGGTTTCGCAGCATCGCAACAGCGTTGAGATTGACCGATAATTTCGCAGGCATTGGAGACTCCCGGATGAATATTCCGCTTTATAACGCCTGCCATGAAAAAATGTGAGTGTTTTGCCGTCGCACCACACCGCAATCCCCAACAGCGCAAATTGGTTGTAACAAACTGGGTTTGCAGAGCTTTTCAGTTCGTATCAATTTGCAGGCGGACGCAACCTTTGCCCCCGCTTCGACGTTTGAATCCGATCAATGATGGAGATCTATGATGCGAAATGAGGACATACCCGTCATTCGCCGTATTCCAACAAACCGGGATGACGTTTTCGCTTTTGCCATCGAAGGGCACCTTGACGATGCATCGTTGGAGAACCTCTACGGGCTTCTCGATGCAGCTTACGAAACGCACGAAGAAATCGATCTTCTGGTACGTCTCACCGGCTATGAAGGGTTCGACTGGACCGCTGCATTCTCGGAGAGCATGTTGTCCATGCGTGCCAAATCACTGAAAAAGCTCCGCCGCTATGCTATCGTCGGTGGTCCCCTGTGGATACAGGCAAGCATAACTCTCATGCAGCCATTCCTCTCCATAGAGCTCCGTGCATTTGAAGCGGACGAAGAAAACGAGGCTTGGGAATGGCTCAGCGCGAGACCGACCGAAGAATGATTATTTTACGATAGTCAGGCGTTCGGCAGCGCGCGTAATGGCTGTATAAAGCCAGCGCTCACGCGTATCGCGGAACGCAAAACTTTCATCGAAAAGTACCACTTCGTCCCATTGGGAACCCTGCGCTTTATGAACGGTCAAGGCATATCCGTAATCAAAATCATCGTAGCGCTTCTTGGTTTGCCACGGAATTTCGCTGTCGGGGTCTTCAAACTGCGCTTTCAACAGCTTGATCTTCGCAACGCCGCGATCGTCATCTTCCGGTGTCACCAGCAGATTTATCCCGGGCTTTACAGTTTCCTTCGATGACGTCATCACCTTCCAAAGCGAGCCGTTGAGAAGCCCCTTGGCAGGATCGTTGCGCAGGCATACCAGCTTGTCTCCGGCTTGAGGGTAATCCGCGGTAAAACCCTTCAGCTCTCGCAGGCGCTGATTGTAGCGGCGCCGCGTTCGGTTTGTGCCGACCAGCACCTGATCGGCAGCCAGAACCATCTCCTGATTGACATCGCCTTTACCGATAACCTTCGCAGCGCCGTGGTCGCCATAGGGAAGTTCCCTTCCCTCTCGCACGTCGAGCGCCATACGGATGATCGGATTGTCCTGTGCCTGACGATGAATTTCGGTCAGCAGGTAATCCGGCTCGTGCTCCGTGAAAAACCCGCCACCGGAAATCGGAGGCAACTGTCCCGGATCGCCAAGGACAAGGATAGGCGTGCCGAAACTCATCAAATCCCGACCCAGCGCTTCATCGACCATGGAACATTCGTCCACAACGATCATCGCTGCTTTGGCGACAGGGCTTTGACGGTTAAGCGAGAAGGTCGGCGCGATGGAAGTCTTGCCGGTCGTTTCGTCTTCAATCGCCTCCTCACCGCGCGGGCGGTAGATGAGCGAATGAAGCGTGCGGGCATTGCTGGCACCCTTCGAACGCAGCACCTGTGCTGCCTTCCCGGTAAAGGCAGCAAACTGCACGTCGCCATCCACATGCTCGGCGAAATAGCGGGCGAGCGTCGTCTTGCCCGTACCCGCATAGCCGAACAATCTGAAAATGGGGCTGCGTCCGTCCTTGAGCCAATGCCCGACGGCTTTCAGCGCCTGATCCTGTTCCGGTGAAAACTGCATCGTCCCTTCAGACAGGATTCGCCGCCCGAAAACAAGATCAAACCGTGATCAAACGCCTTTGCTCACCAAAGTTGCAAACCGATCGAGATCGACATTGCCACCGCTGACGATCACGCCTACCCGCTTGCCTTGCAGTTTCGACGCTATCTGCCGCGCACCGGCAAAAGCGAGGCAGCCCGTAGGCTCCACGATCATTTTCATCCGGCTGGCGAAGAATTTCATGCCCTGCACGAGTTCATCGTCGCTGACGGCCAGAATATCGCGAACAGTGTCGCGAATGATGGCAAAGGTCATGTCGCCGAGGGCCTGCGTCTGCGCACCATCCGCCAACGTTTTTGGCACATCTATGTGTACAATTTTGCCGGAGCGCAAGGATTGCTGACCGTCATTTCCAGCCTCCGGCTCCACACCGTAGACATCGCAACCCGGCGACAAGGCTTTCGCCGCCAGCGCCGAACCGGCAAGCAGGCCACCGCCGCCGAGGCAGACGAACAGAGCATCGAGAGGGCCGGCTTCCTCGATCAGTTCCTTGGCCGCGGTTCCCTGGCCGGCGATGATATCGGGATGATTGAACGGCGGAATGAGAGTCAGCCCGCCCTCCTCAGCCAGTCGGCTCGAAATCGCATCGCGATCATCTTCATAGCGATTATAGGTAACAACCTTCGCGCCATAGCCTCGGGTCGCTTCAAGCTTGGTGCGCGGCGCATCTTCGGGCATGATGATGGACGCGCCGATGCCAAGCAATTTTGCTGCAAGCGCTATCGCCTGGGCATGATTGCCGGACGAAAAAGCCAGCACACCCCGCGCCTTTTGCTCGTCCGTAAACCGCGACAGAGCATTGAACGCGCCGCGAAATTTGAAAGCACCAATGCGCTGAAAATTCTCGCATTTGAAGAAGAACTGTGCGCCGGTTTCGCGGTCGATCGTTGACGATGTGAATACCGGCGTATGGTGGACGTGGCCTTCGATCTGCTTTGCGGCCGAGACCACGTCATCGTAAGTTGGAAGCTTGTTCATCATGCGCCTCTTCATCTTTATTTCAGCATTGGCCACAGGCTCAGCACGAGCAGCAAAGCCATGACAAGATTGAACCATTTCAACCGAACAGGATCGGAAAGCCAGTTGCGCAGCAACGTTCCGAACCCCGCCCAGACCGACACGCTAGGCAAATTCACAATCGCGAAGGCAGCACTGACCAGAAGCACGGCAACGTAATAGTTGTCATGATTGGCATAGGTGGCAATCCCTGTGACCGCCATCACCCACGCCTTCGGATTGACCCACTGGAACGCTGCCGCCTGAAGAAAAGTCATCGGCTCGCTCTTATCGCGGTGTTTTGCCTCTCCGATGGAACGCGACATGGCGATTTTCCAGGCGAGATAAAGCATATAGGCGCCGCCGGCGAACTTCAGCGCGGTATAGAAGGACGGCACCGTTTCAATTAAAGCGCCGAGACCGAATCCGACCGACAGCAGCAACACGAAAAACCCTACGCCAATTCCCAGCATATGCGGAATTGTGCGGCGGAAACCGAAATTCACGCCTGACGCCAGAAGCATCAGATTGTTTGGTCCCGGTGTAACGGATGAGACGAAGGCGAAGACGAGAAGCGCCAGAAAAATTTCAATCGACATAACATGGCCCCGATTTATAGGGACAAATTAGCTCAATATAAAACCGGCACAATCGAAACATTGTGCCGGTTTTCAATGATATTGTATCGATTTTGTTCGAGAAATTTACATGCCTTCCGGTCCGCGGTTCATGGCTGCAACACCAGTACGGCAGGTCTCAACCAGACCGAGCGGCTTCATGATCGAGATGAACTGGTCGATCTTGGCAGGCTTTCCGGTGATTTCCAGAATGAAATGATCTGTCGTCGCGTCAACCACCTTGGCCTTGAACGCGTCGGCAAGCCGTAGCGTCTCCGCCCTCGCCTCGCCTTTGCCGGCGACCTTCACTAAGGCCAGTTCACGCTCCACCGGACGGTCATGACCAAGTTCCGAGGCGCGGTGACTGAGATCGACAACGCGGTGAACCGGCACAATGCGGGCCAACTGGTGACGTATCTGGTCGAGCACATGCGGCGTGCCGCGTGTCACGATTGTGATGCGCGACAGGTGCTTTTCATGCTCGGTTTCCGAAACCGTCAGGCTTTCGATATTGTAGCCACGGCCAGAGAAAAGACCGATCACGCGGGCAAGAACACCCGGTTCGTTGTCAACGAGGACGGCAAGCGTGTGCGTTTCCGGCATTTGCGTTTCGGCAGCGATAAAATAGGCCGATCCGGAAGCTAGGTTTTGTGCATTCATGATTTTTTCCTCCGGATCAGACGAGCGCGCGGCCCTTGGCGTCGATGGCATTGGCAACGGCTTCGTCAGTGGCTTCGTCGGGCAACAGCATTTCATTATGCGCCTTGCCCGACGGGATCATCGGGAAACAATTGGCGAGATTTGCCACGCGGCAGTCGAAGATGACCGGCTTGTCGATATCGATCATTTCCTGAATGGCGGCATCGAGATCAACCGGCTTTTCGCAACGGATACCGTGCGCTCCATAGGCTTCCGCCAGTTTCACGAAATCCGGCATCGCCTCCGTATAGGAGTGCGACAGACGGTTACCATGCAGAAGCTGCTGCCACTGACGCACCATCCCCATATACTGGTTGTTCAGGATGAAGATTTTGATCGGCGCATTATGCTGGATCGCAGCCGACATTTCCTGAATGCACATCTGGATCGATGCATCGCCTGCAATATCGATTACCAGCGCATCAGGATGCGCGATTTGCACACCGAGCGCCGCTGGCAGGCCATAACCCATGGTGCCGAGACCGCCCGAGGTCAGCCAGCGGTTCGGCTCCTCAAAACCATAGAACTGCGCAGCCCACATCTGATGCTGCCCAACCTCAGTGGTGATGTAGGTCTTGCGATCCTTCGTCAGTTCATAGAGCCGCTGAATTGCATATTGCGGCATGATGACATCCCGGTTCGGCGCATAGGCCAGCGAATTGCGGGAGCGCCAGCGGTCGATCTGCTCCCACCAAGAACCGATTGCCTGCTTTTCCGGCTTCCTTTCAGAAGCGCGGAACTGACGAACGATATCTTCCAGAACGTGGGCAACATCGCCGATGATCGGCACGTCGACGCGAACGTTCTTGTTGATCGAAGACGGATCGATATCGATGTGGATTTTCTTCGAGTTCGGGGAAAATGCATTCAGGCGTCCGGTGATGCGGTCGTCGAAGCGGGCACCGACGCACAGCATCACATCGCAATCATGCATGGTCATGTTGGCTTCATAGGTGCCGTGCATACCGAGCATTCCGAGCCAGTTCTTGCCGGAAGCCGGATAAGCGCCCAGTCCCATAAGCGTGGATGTGATCGGGAAATTGCTGATCTCGACCAGCTCGCGCAGCAGACGGGAAGCTGCCGGGCCGGAATTGATCACGCCGCCGCCGGAATAAATAACGGGCTTCTTCGCATTGACGAGCAGACGAACGGCTTCCGAAATTGCCTGCGCATTGCCGTCGAGAACGGGACGGTAGCTGGTGCGCGGCGCGGTTTCCGGGGGCGTATAAATGCCCTTGGCGAACTGGATATCCTTCGGAATGTCGACCACCACGGGACCGGGACGACCGGTGGAAGCGACATGAAAGGCTTCGTGCAGGATGCGCGCCAGATCGTTGACGTCCTTCACCAGCCAGTTGTGCTTTGTGCAGGGGCGCGTAATGCCGATCGTATCGCATTCCTGAAATGCATCGGAACCGATCAGGGTCGTCGGAACCTGACCCGAAATGCAAACCAGAGGAATGGAGTCCATCAGGGCATCCTGAAGCGGTGTGACTGCGTTGGTCGCACCCGGACCGGATGTGACAAGCATCACCCCAACCTTGCCGGTCGAACGCGCATAGCCTTCCGCCGCATGCCCGGCGCCCTGCTCGTGACGCACCAGAACGTGCTGAACCTTGTCCTGCTGGAAAAGCTCGTCATAGATCGGCAGCACAGCGCCGCCGGGATAACCGAAGATGCTCTCGACGCCCTGGTCGATCAAAGCCTGAATGACCATTTCCGCGCCTGTCATTTCGCGCGGATTGCTTGCTTCCTGCGTTTCTGCGGCGTTTGCGTCCGCCTCACGTTTACCTGCAGTCATTGTTCTCTTCCCGTCTGCATTTCATTTCTGATTTGGATAATAAAAAAGGCCCCCGAGGGAGCCTGTCTTTCGCGCATGGGAGCTTTCGCCGGATGGTTACACCATCCTGCCCATGCGCGCCCGTACCACAAGAATAATAATCGTGTTCATGGTGGCGGACACTAATAGCCGGATTTGGCGTCGTCAACGCATAAATACATCGCTCGCGATATTTTCTTAGGCTCATTCGCCCTCAACAATAACTTTATTTCAACCGAAGACTCTTACCTTGACGCAAAACCTCCTGTTGAAAGTTGGGGCGAGCGGGCAGCATGAGCGAAATCGGGGGCAATTCCGGCACACCAGAACAAGGCGGTTACGTGCAGCGCAATCGCACGGAAGGTTACGTCATCCAATGCGATGGCGCGGGCGCCATCGTCTCGGCACTTTCGGGTCCTTCCTCCGCCGCATCTGACGATTATTGGGCCGTAGGCCAGCTGATATCCATCCGGTCCGGCGACAATCGCGTTGTCGGCCTCATTCGCAATGTGCTTGTGCCCGGCGATGTCTGGATACGCGGTGGCGACAATACGCTCCATGTTCATATCGAGTTTCTCGGCGAGGTTCGCGTGCAGCCGAATGGGCAAACCACCTTCAACGGCGGTATCTCGCAATTTCCCCATCCTGGCGCTGTCGCCCACCGTATCCGCGCCACCGATCTCGCTGCCATTTATGCGCAAACCGGTCATAGCAGCGTTTCAATCGGCACGCTGACACAGGACGCAACTGTTCCCGCTCATATTTCGGTCGACGACCTGATTTCCCGGCACTTCGCCATCGTTGGTACAACAGGCGTCGGCAAATCGAGCGCGGTCATGCTGCTCCTGCGCCGCATCGTCGCTGAAAAGCCCAATCTGCGTGTGCTCATTCTCGATCCACACAATGAGTTCGCGAGCGCGTTTCCAGACCTGGCAGTTGCGGTCGATCAAACGAATATCGAGCTGCCGTTCTGGATGCTGCGGCTCGATGAATTTGCAGACGTGATCTTTCGTGGCCGCGCCCCGGACCCAATGGAGTTCGACATACTGCGCGATCTGGTCCAGCTCGCGCGGGAAAACATGCAGGGCGTCGAGACATTGTCCGCGAAAACATTGCGGCGGCAACTGGCCGATCGTCAAAGTGTCAGCGCCGATACGCCCGTTGCCTACCGCCTGCTTGACCTAATCGCCCTTATCGATCAGCGCATGGGACTTCTCGACAGCAAGGCGGAACGTCCCTATTTGCGAAGCCTCAAGGCTCGTCTGGAATCGATCTCTGCCGATCCTCGCTTCCGCTTCATGTTTGCCGTGACCGGCGGACCTGAAACAATGCAGCAGGCAATTGGCCGCATTTTTCGCATCCCCCAAAACGGAAAGCCCATCTGCACATTCCAGCTTGCGGGGTTACCCTCGGAGGTTGTCAATGCTGTTGCCTCGGTCCTGTGCCGACTGGCATTCGATATCGCCCTTTCGAGCGAGGGCAGTCTGCAAACACTTGTGATCTGCGAAGAAGCTCACCGCTACATTCCAGCCGACCGCGACGTCGGCTTCTGGCCGACACGCCAAGCTATAGCCCGAATTGCCAAGGAAGGCCGGAAATACGGGTCCTATCTTGGTGTCATCAGCCAGCGGCCCGGTGAACTCGATGCGACAATCCTGTCCCAGTGCAATTCCATTTTCGCAATGCGGCTTGGCAATGAACGCGACCAGGAAATCATCAAAGGCGCCATTCGTGGCGGCGCGCAGAGCATGGCTGGCTTCCTCTCGTCAATAGCAAACCGCGAGGCCATCGCCTTCGGCGAAGCCTTTTCGACACCAATGCGGCTTACATTTGAGACCATCCCGTCTCATCAGCTTCCCGGACGCAGCAAAAGCGAAAGCGCTCTTTCCACCTGGCGCAGTGACGGCAAGATATCGCTTGACCGTATCGTCGAAAAATTGCGCGCGTTTGAAAGCAGCTCACAGACGGAACCTACGGACCAGCTTAGAAACGAAGACAATTTGTGGGGCAGCCCCGTTTCTACCACTCACCGCGACCATGCATCGATCGAAGATGGATTCCATCGGCCACAGTCATTGAAGCCGCAAACTCCTCTCAGCCTCGACACGAAGCAGAGCATTGAGAAGATGGGCGAATTGGTGCGCAGTTTTCGCAAGGATCGCGACCGCTAAAGCATGTCGCGGAAAAGTGGGAACCGTTTCCCGCTCAAGACATGCGCGAAAACAAAACTTAAAGCGTGTTGCCTAAATACGATTGAACGCAACACACTTTAGCCAGAGCTTCAGGCGCAGACGCGGTTGCGTCCCATATTCTTTGCGGCATAGAGCATTTTGTCTGCGCGGCGATAGAGATCCTTCGAGGTCTCGCGCCGGTCCCATATCGCAAGACCGATACTGACGGTAACGCCAAGCTTTTCGTCGCCAAGATCGATTTCAAGCGTCGATATGGCCTTACGAATTCGATTGGCGAGCTTGATCATCAATTCCGCATTCATGTTCGGTGCAAGGACTGCGAATTCCTCACCACCCAGACGGGCGACAACATCATGATACCGCGTATAATCCTTGAGACACCGCGCCACCTCCTGCAACACGATGTCGCCAACGTCATGACCGTAAGTATCATTCACGGACTTGAAGTGATCGAGATCGATAATCATTAGCCCGACGGGCCGATGAATGCGGTCGAACTGAACCAGATATTCCTTAAGCGCCTCGTCGAAGTAACGCCGGTTCTGCATCCCCGTCAGGCTGTCCGTCAGCGCGGCGTGTTCGAGGGTCTGCGACCGTTCGGAAAGATCCTGCGTGATGACCTGCAACTTGCCGCGGTCTAGCGCATCGATTCTAATTTGGGGGTAGATCAGGAACAGCCCGCAAGCGAGGGTCGCAACCAGCACCCAGATCGTGATGTAGCTCAACTGATCCAGCCTCGACACCAGGCTGGAGGCACTCACATCCAGCGGCAAAGTCTGCAATTGTCCGATATCGACACGGGCCTGATAGAGTAACAGCCCGATACCGAACATCAAAACAATCAGAATAAAAAATGCCCGCTCCGATCTGTTAAACCGCATAATCCGCGCCCGCCTCTCCTGTTTCACAGAGTGCCAGCGAGTTATTTCGTTGTCGTTAATTAAGCAAAAGCAACATCGGAATTTGCATACATGGACCAGCTATCATCAAGCTGATTTCGAAACCATGTCGACTGACGCTTGGCGTATTGCCGGGTCGCAATGACCGAACGTTCAACTGCTTCTTCTCGCGCCATCGAGCCTCCGAGGTATGCAGTGATTTCACGCACACCGATGGCTTTCATCGCAGGCAATTGGGGGGCCAGATCGAGCGCCAGCAATGCCTTGACCTCGTCAATCGCGCCATTGTCCCACATCAGCGCGAACCGTCTCGCAATCCGCTCGGAAAGCCATGCCCGATCTGGCGCCAATACGATTTTGCGCGCGCTATCATCATCCACCAGCGCCCTGCCTTTTTTCCGCTGCCAATCGAGAAGCGATTTTCCGGTACCCTCAAGCACTTCCAGTGCTCGAACGATCCGTTGACTGTCGGCAGGCTGAAGCGTTGCGGCCATATCCGGGTCACGCTCACTGAGGTCCCGATGAAGCAACTCCGGTCCATCCGTCTCCATCCGCCCTCGCCAATAGGCGCGAACGTCATCCGGCACCTCCGGCATTTGCGACAGTCCGCCTAGCAGCGCCCGGAAATAAAGCCCCGTACCGCCGACAAAGATCGGGGTCCGTTCCTTCATGGTGGGTTGCGATAGCAGGACGGCTACATCATCCAGCCATCGGCCGGTCGAATAGGATATCGAAGGCGCGACGTGTCCATAGAGGTGATGTTCCGTCGCAGCCAGATCAGCCTTGCCCGGTCGCGCGGTCAAAAGATCGAGAACATCGTAAACCTGCATGGAATCGGTATTCACAATGAATCCGCCGGTCTCTTGAGCCATACGAATAGCAAGTGCCGACTTGCCGCTGGCCGTTGGGCCAGCTATCAGGATTGCATTCTTGACCGCATCCTCACTCATCGCCGGAATTGCTCTCCATGTCCCAACAGGTTTCTCTCGTCGCCACCTTGATTGCCAATCCGGCCAAGGCCTCGCTTGCATCAGCGCTTGGGATTAAAGCCTCATCGGCGGTGAATGCAACCGGGCTCTACTGGCTGGCCGACGACATTGCCTGCGACATTGCGCTTCCAACGGGGATCACCAGCAAAGAAGCAGAATCCCTGCTGCGCGATACGCTCGATGGCGCGCCAATCGATGTGGTGGTGCAGGAACATGAGCGTCGGCGCAAGAAAATTCTGATTGCCGACATGGATTCCACAATGATCCAGCAGGAATGCATTGACGAACTGGCGGAGGAAGCCGGTCTGCGCGAGCATGTGGCGGCGATCACCGCGCGCGCCATGAATGGCGAGATCGCCTTCGAACCAGCCTTGCGCGAGCGTGTGGCCTTATTGAAAGGCCTGCCGCTATCCGTCATCGACAAGGTTATTTCAACGCGCATCACTCTGATGCCAGGCGGACCGGAACTCGTTCGCACAATGCGCAAACATGGCGCTTACACGGCTCTGGTTTCCGGCGGCTTCACCTCTTTCACTCATCGCATTGCCGAGATGATCGGCTTTAACGAAGAGCGCGCAAACAGGCTGATCGATGATGGCAAGCATCTGACCGGCCTGGTTACGGAACCCATTCTCGGTCGGGAAGCCAAGGTCGAGAAGCTTGTGGAAATCGCCGATCGCCTTGGCCTTACACCGGATGATGCAATTGCGGTGGGTGACGGCGCGAACGATCTCGGCATGATTCAGCTTGCGGGAACCGGCGTTGCCCTTCACGCAAAACCAGCCGTGGCAGCGCAGGCCCGGATGCGGGTTGACCATGGAGACCTGACCGCCCTCCTCTATATTCAGGGCTACCGAAAAACGGACTTCGTTCAATGATCATTCTGGAAACGCCACGCCTGATCATCCGGAACTGGGAAGATCGTGACCGTGATCTGTTCCATGTGATCAATTCCGACGATGAGGTCATGCGTTTCTTTCCCTTTCGCAGAAACCGCTCGCAATCGGACGAACTGTTTGACCGGCTCCAGAAGATGATTTCTGAAACGGGTCTCGGTTTCTATGCGCTCGAAGAAAAAGAAAGCGGTCAGTGCATCGGCTTCGCCGGTCTCGCCCGCACCGATCTTGAACCTCATCTGCCTGACGGCACTGTTGAAATCGGCTGGCGGCTGGCCACTCCCTTTTGGGGCAAGGGCTACGTAACCGAGGCGGGCAAAGCGCTGATCGAATATGCTTTCGGCACCCTCGGCCTCTCGGAAATCGTTTCCTTCGCCGTCCATAATAACGAGCGGTCTACAGCTGTCATGCAGCGCATCGGCATGATCCGTGATCCGGCGAGCGACTTCGATCATCCGCGCGTACCGGATGAAACTCCGCATTTGAAGCGTCACGTAGTCTATCGCATTCAGGCAGCCTGACCAGAAACCCAGCCGGATGACCAAGCCCACTGAAAATTATAACCGCCGAGCCAGCCGGTAACATCGACAACCTCGCCGATGAAAAACAGGCCGGGAACGGATTTGGCTTCCATGGTCTTGGAATCGAGCTCGCGCGTATCAACCCCTCCAAGCGTAACTTCTGCGGTACGATAACCTTCCGATCCCGCTGGCTTGATGCGCCAGTCATTTATCGCTGCCTCGACACGGCGGAACATCTTGTCGGACATATCCGCCAGATGGCCAGTTGCGCCGACATCCTCGGCTATGGTCTGTGCCAGCTTTCTTGGAAGATAAAGCGCCAGCGCAGTCTGCAATGCCTGCTTGCCGTTCTGCTTGCGTTGCTCGCGCAGTGCATCGAAAATGTCCGTTTCCGGCAGCATGGCTATGCGGATTTCGTCGCCTTCACGCCAATAGGAAGAAATCTGCAGGATAGAAGGGCCACTAATGCCCCGATGCGTAAACAGCATCGCCTCGGCAAATTTGGTTTTGCCGCAGGCAACAACAGCGTCGACGGCAACACCGGCGAGCGGCTTCAACCGTTCCAGCGTATTGGGTTCAAACGTCAGCGGAACGAGTGCCGGTCTTGTTTCGACGATCCGCAAGCCGAACTGCGTTGCGATGTCGTAACCGAGCCCTGTGGCACCCATTTTGGGGATCGATTTGCCTCCGCATGCCACGACCAACGAGCGGCAGCGGACAGGGCCATCTGACAACTGGAGGGAAAAGCCCTCCGCGGATTTTTCAACCGAGCTAACGCTACAGCCAAGCATCAGTCGCGCACCATGGCGTTTCATCTCGGCCAGCAGCATTTCGATGATCTGCAACGCCGAACCATCGCAGAAGAGTTGTCCCCGCGTCTTCTCGTGATAGGCGATGCCAAAGCGCTCTACCAGCGCAATGAAATCGCGCTGCGTGTAGCGGCTCAGGGCCGAGATACAGAAGTGCGGATTCTGCGAGAGATAATTCTTCGGGCTTGCATGAAGATTGGTGAAATTACAGCGTCCACCGCCCGATATTCGGATTTTCTCACCGGCGGCCTTGGCGTGATCCACCACTAGCACGGAACGCCCGCGTTTAGCCGCTTCAATGGCACACATCATACCTGCCGCGCCAGCGCCTATGACCACAATATCAACTGTTTCCAACTCACCTTACTCCGAATGGCGCCGGTCCATAGCACAGCCGAAGCTTATGAAACAGAAAGCTTTGCCATTGCGGATAACCATGGAAGGATCAGTTGATCCTGACAGTTACAAAACGCAGTTCACCCGAGCGGGATGCCAGCATCAGAAGCGCATTCTTGCGTCCCTCGCGGCGTAGCGCATCGATGCGCTTCTTCACATCGTCGGGCGTCTTTACCGTCACCTGACCAATATCGACGATGACATCGCCGGTTTCGATGCGCTTTTCGCCGGCTGCCGAGCCGGGAGAGACATAAAGAACCGCGACACCTTCTACGTCTTCGGCAATGCCAAACTCACCGCGAACCTCATCGCTCAATTCGCTGAGCTTCATCCCCAGCACGCTTGGAGCAGCGTCGCTCTTCTGGTCCTTTTTCGGCGTATCCGGTGTTTCCGTCCCTGGATCACTACCCTCACCTTCAGGAAGGGGAGCCTGATCTTCCGTCGCAGCTTCGGTGCTCTTGTCATCCTCGACCAGACGCCCGAGCTTGATCTTCAGCGTCTTTTCCTCGCCTTGACGGACGACGACGAGTTCGACTTCCTTGCCGACCGGCGTTTCCGCAACCAGTCGCGGCAGATCGCGCGCCGTGTTGACCGGCTTGCCTTCATAGCGGATCACGACATCGCCCGCTTCGATAGCCTTGTTGTCAACGCCGGAATTTTCGATCAATCCGGCGATCAGCGCGCCCTTGGCTTCTTTGAGTCCGAGGCTCTGGGCGATATCGTCCGTGACCGGCTGGATGCGCACACCGAGCCAGCCGCGGCGAACCTCGCCGAACTCCTTGAGCTGGTCGATGACACCGACAGCCATTTCCGCTGGGATGGCGAAGCCGATACCGATGGAGCCTCCCGATGGTGAGATGATCGCAGTGTTGATGCCGATCACTTTGCCGTCCATATCGAACAGCGGACCACCGGAATTGCCCCGGTTGATTGCGGCATCGGTCTGGATGAAATCATCATAGGGACCGGAATTGATGTCGCGCTTGCGGGCCGAGATAATGCCGGCGGTTACCGTTCCGCCAAGACCGAACGGGTTGCCAATCGCAAGGACCCAGTCGCCAATACGCGCCTTTTCCGAATTGCCGAATTCGACAGCTTTCAGCTTGTGCTTGGACGTGTCCACTTTGAGGATTGCCAGATCGGTCTTGATGTCCTTTCCGACGAGTTCCGCTTTCAGCTTGGAACCATCGTTGAAATTGACTTCGATTTCATCTGCATCGGCAATGACATGATTGTTCGTTACGATGAAACCCTTTTCAGCATCGATGACGAAGCCTGATCCCAGCGACTGGACCTTGCGCGATTCGTCGCCCTGCGCGCCACCTTTATCGCCAAAGAAGTCCTTGAAATATTCCTGGAACGGAGAGCCTTCCGGCACCTGCGGCATTGGAACCGCGCCGTCACCTTCGCCGTCTCCCTTGACGGTCTGGGAGGTTGAGATGTTCACGACCGCATCGAGCAGACCCTCGGCCAGATCAGCGACGGAAGCCGGCCCCTGAGCTGCGATTGCCGGAGGCGTCCCCATCGAAAGAGTGCCACCGACCGTCATCGCTCCCAATGCCACGGTTGCGAAAAGGGTGCGAGCAAATCCCGCCTTTGGTGCAATTGCCATGAAGCCCTGCTCCGTTCCTGTCTGCTTGCAGTCGTTTGATTAGCGATAGATGTACTAAGGCTTGATCGCTGCAAAATACGGCCTGTTTACGGCCTCGCATAGACTACAAACAATAAATAGCGGAGGGAAAGCGGCTTATCCCCTGACAAGCCAGACAATGCCGACGCCGATAGCAAGCGCTGCTATCCCGGCGATACGCAACATGTTCTCCGGCGTCTCGCTTGCCTCGCGGGCAAGCTTTTTCGCCAAAGAAGGAAAGCCGCCGTAGAGCAGCCCTTCGAGAACGAAGAGAAGACCTACGGCGGCTAGAAAATCGCTCATAAGCGTTTGACCCGGCTGTTACTGGGCCGGCGTTGCCAGCTTGCCGCCAGCATCACGGAAGAACTTGAAGAACTCCGAGTCCGGCGAGAGAACCAGCGTTGTATCCGGTGTTTCAAGCGCCTCACGATAGGCGGACATCGAACGGTAGAAGGCGAAGAAGCCAGGATCCTTGCCTGCAGAGCGGGCGAAGATTTCACTGCGTTGGGCATCGCCCTCACCGCGAAGGATTTCCGATTCCTTGCGCGCTTCAGCGATCGTTTCAACGACCTGACGGTCGGCAACGGCGCGGATACGCTGGGCAGCTTCACGGCCTCGCGCACGCAGGCGCTCCGCTTCAGCAAGGCGTTCGGCTTTCATGCGATCATAGGTCTGCTGCGAAACTTCAGCCGTCAGGTCGGTACGGCGGATACGCACATCGGCGATGGTGAGGCCGAGCGACGTTGCATCGGGACGAAGCTGGTCACGCACTTCACGCATCATGTCGCCACGCTCTTCCGAAAGTGCAGCTTCGAAGCCCCGCTGACCGTAAACGCTGCGCAATGCAGCATCAAGACGGGTACGAAGACGCTGCTCGGCAAGAAGCGTGCTGCCCGAAACGGTTTCACGGAACTTGCGCGCATCGGTGATGCGATAAACGAGGAAGGCATCGACGTCATAGAACTTGCCGCCCGAAACCTGAACGCGGATATCGTCGAGATCGAAACGCAGCAAACGATCATCGATCAGTTGCACGGTATCAGCATCAAGAAAGCCGAAAGGCAGTTTGAAATAGATGCCGGGGTCCGTCTTCACATCGACGATCTGGCCGAAACGAAGCACGATAGCCTGCTGGCGCTCGGATACGATGAACGTGGCGGAGTAGATCAGGAAAGCGATGACGGCGATGATACCGCCAATGATTGGAAGCCTGTTCTGGGCCATTACTGGTTACCTCCGCTCGGGGTCGTCGTCGTCGCATTCACGCCGGGGCGTGGCTGGCGCATGAGCTCGTTCAGCGGCAGATAAGGCACGACATCCTTTCCAGGTTCGACAATAACTTTCTTGGTGCTCTTCAGCACCTGTTCCATGGTTTCGAGGAACAGGCGGTTGCGTGTTACCTCAGGCGCCTTCTGGTATTCACCGAGCACGGAGCTGAAACGCTGCGCCTCACCTTCCGCGTCCTGGACAACACGATTCTTGTAGGCAGCTGCTTCTTCACGAAGCTGGGCTGCCTCACCGCGCGCCTGGCCGAGCTTCTGGTTCGAATACTGGTTCGATTCTTCCACGAAACGGTCTTCGTCCTGTTCGGCACGCTGCACTTCATCGAAAGCGTCAGCCACTTCACGCGGCGGCGCTGCATCTTCGATGGAAACGGCATTGATCTGGATACCGGCCTTGTAAGTATCGAGAGTCTGCTGAACGATGTCGCGAACGCTCGATGCAATAGCCGAACGATTGTCACGGAAAACGTCCTGAGCAGGGCGACGTCCTACGATTTCGCGGATCGCGCTTTCGGAAACCTGCTGCACCATCGCATCGGGATTATCGACATTGAACAGATAAGCCTGCGGATCCGATACGCGGTAAAGAACCGAGAACTGAACATTGACGATGTTCTGGTCACCCGTCAGCATCAGCCCCTGGGTTGCACCCCGGTTGCCTTGTCCGCCAATGTTGATCTGCTTTTCGACGATCTGCGCCTTCTCATAGGTTTCGATCGGCCACCAGTGGAAATGCAGGCCCGGTTCGGATACTTCTTCCTTCGGCTTGCCGAAGCGCAGTTCGACGGCGAGTTCGTCTGGCTGCACGGTATAGATCGACTGGAAAAGCCAGAAGCCGAGAACGGCTGCACCGATCAGGAACAGAACGCCCCGATTGCTGCCGCCCTTGCCGCCGCCACCGGGAAAGACCTGCTTCAGACGATCTTGCCCCTTGCGCAGAATATCTTCGAGATCAGGTGGTGTGTTCTGGCCGCCGCCACGAGGGCCTTTCGGTCCTTGTCCCCATGGGCCACCATTATTGTTGTTATTGTTATTATCGCCGCCACCGCCCCATGGGCCGCCGCCACCGTTCTGGTTACTCCAGGGCATCCTCACCTCTCGTCCAGGCGACGGGAAAGCGAGCTACCACTCCCGTCATCAACTAATGTTTCCGTTTTATAGGCATCGGGAGGTCCGCTTTCAACGCGAAGACGACAAAATTCGTGAACTATGCTTTACACAGCACGTTTTTCGTACACGAAATAGCGCGTTGGGTGACTATCCTTGTCACCGGCAGGCACATCTTCCTGCGAAACGGCGTCCCATAGTTGCGGATCGATTTCAGGAAAATGCGTATCTCCCTCGATCTCCGCCAGAACGCGCGTCAGGTGGATGCGGTCTGCAAGAGGCAGAGCCTGAGCATAGATTTTTCCCCCGCCTATGACACAGACTTCTTCCACCGCGGCTTCGGCAGCGAGTTTTTGTCCCAGCGCAATCGCCTCCTCAAGAGACCCGACCGCGCTCGCTCCTTCAGCCTGAAATCCCTTGTCTCTTGTCACCACGATGTTGGGCCGTCCCGGCAAGGGCCGTCCGATGGATTCCCAGGTTCGCCGTCCCATGATGACAGGTTTGCCGAGTGTCAGCGCCTTGAAGCGCTTGAGATCGGTCGAAAGCCGCCACGGCATGTCATTATCGCGCCCGATGACACCATTTTCGGCGGCAGCAACAATGATCGAAACAATCGGCTTGTGTGCGGACATGACGTACCCTCAAACCGCAATCGGCGCTTTGATCGTCGGGTCAGCCTCGTAGCTATCGAGCCGGAAATCCTCGAACCGGAAGGCAAAAAGATCCTTCACGTCCGGATTGATCCACATTGTCGGCAGCTTCTTTGGCGTGCGGGTGAGTTGCAGGCGCGCCTGATCGAAATGATTGGCGTAAATATGCGCATCCCCTAGCGTATGAATAAACTCTCCCGGCTTCAATCCTGCGACTTGCGCGATCATCATCGTCAACAACGCGTAGGAAGCGATGTTAAACGGCACGCCCAAAAAAATATCGGCCGAGCGCTGATAGAGCTGACAGGAGAGTTTTCCGTCGGCAACATAAAACTGGAAAAGACAATGGCATGGCGGCAGCGCCATTTCATCGACAAGCGCCGGATTCCAGGCTGATACGATGAGGCGGCGCGAATTGGGATTTCCGTGCAGCATCTTCAGAAGATTCGCGATCTGATCGATGTGACGGCCATCCGGCGCAGGCCAGGAGCGCCATTGATAACCGTAAACCGGCCCCAGATCGCCGTTTTCGTCTGCCCATTCATCCCAGATCGAAACGCCATTTTCCTTCAGATAGGCGATATTCGTATCACCGTTCAGGAACCAGAGAAGCTCATGAATGATCGAACGGAGATGCAGCTTTTTGGTAGTGAGAACCGGAAACCCCTCTTCCAGATCGAAGCGCATCTGATATCCGAAAACCGACCGCGTACCCGTTCCTGTGCGGTCGCCACGGTCGACACCGTTGTCGAGCACATGTTGAAGAAGATCGAGATAGGTGCGCATGAGGGATATCCAGAATCCGATTCGGTTGAGCCCACTATAAAGAAAAACCCCGGTGACGGGCACCGGGGCTTTGAATTCATCAGATCGCTGTGGATCAGAGGCTGCCGAGTTTTCCGAGCTGCTTGGCAACCAGATAATAGAAGGTGACGCGGTGTTTGTTGCGATCCCCCTTCATGACTTCAGCAACATGCGCGACGACCTCATCGCCCTTGGCTTCGTCAGCGACGCCAAGTTTCTTGGCAACCCAATTGGTGCGGACACGCTTCATTTCTTCAGGGTCCGTTGCCGAAACGAGCGAGGAATCGCGATTGCGCAGTGCAATACCCAGATGCTTGACGATTTTGTCGACAACAGCTTCATCGGCAGCGGCATCATAACGACGGACATCCGCGAGATATTCACTCATATATCCACTCTCCTTCGATTGGGGAATAAATACCCCGTTTCAGCTCACGGAATCCGGCTTCATCGAAATTTCGCTCGCCGCCCCCGATATATTGGTAGGATTGACCAGCGAAAGCAGACTGTCAATGAAAAATGAACGGGAACCGCAGGCCCGGGAATATCAGCAAAACCCGTTAAAAACTGCGTCCCCTCTTCCAATCAGGTTCAACCGCGCCTATATACGGCGTGTCAGCGCAAGCTGACTATGGTGATAAACGGACGGTGTAATAAACCCATTGGACCCGGGGGCGGTACCCGGCGCCTCCACCAGAATACAGATCGGCTAGTGGTTTGTATTGTGGCGGGGGCGAAACAGGATCGACAAGGGTGTAAAGATCGCTCTTTTACTCGGCATGATACCACCGTTATCGGGTCAATTGAGTAGTTGCAAATGACAACAAAGCTCAGGGTTACGCTCTCGCTGCCTAATGGCGGTGCGGGAAACCCACTCTAAAGCCCTTAGGGTTAGCCCCTTAAGGCGGGGTTCGGAGGCACCTGGCAACAGAAGCCTCCACTTTCCCTTTCCAACAGATTACGCAGCCGCAGCTTCCGTATCGAGTTCGTTTGCCTTGCGCGACAGAACAACTTGCGTCAGCACGAAAGCGATCAGCGCACAACCGGCAATCCCGCCGACCATCGGCAGCGCCGTTCCATCAAAGAACGAACCGGTCACGCCAATTGCCACGCCGCCGATCACGAAATGCAGCGTCCCCATCAGTGCGGAAGCAGTTCCTGCAATTTCACCGTGATCCTCGAGAGCCAGAACCGCTGTCGTCGGGATGACGAGGCCGAGGAAGCCATATCCGACGAATAGAAAACCGGCGATCAGCCAAAGCGACTGGTGTCCCATCAGAGCGGCGGCGAACATGGCGAGCATTGCCGCGGCAAATCCGGAAACCGCGAATCGCATGACCCGACGCAGCCCAAAGCGCGATCCCAGCCAGCCGTTCAACTGCGAAACACCGAAGAACGATACGGCATTGGCCGAAAAGGCGATGGCGTATTGTGTCGGCGTCAGGCCGTAATGGTCGATAAGCACGAAGGAAGAATTGGCAAGGTACACGAAGAAGGACGCAATCCCGAAGCCACCGACAAAAACCAGCCCGAGGAAGTATCGATCTTTCAGCAGCCGGCCATAACCGCGCAGAGCGCTACCCAGATTGCTTTCAAGCCGGGCTTCTGCGGTTCGCGTCTCCTTCTGCGCAGTCGCCACTAGGACGATACCGATAGCAGCCGCAACCAGAACGGCCCAGAAGACGCCGCGCCAGCCGAAGAAACTGATAATGACGGAGCCCGTCAAGGGAGCCAGAATCGGCGAAATGGAGAAAACGAGCATCAGGAGCGACATGAGGCGCGCAGCCTCGATACCCGTGTGAAGATCACGCACGACAGCACGTGGAATAACCATGCCAGCCGCCGCCCCTAGACCCTGGACAAAGCGGAAAAGCACGAGCACATCTATATCGGTCGCAACGGCGGAACCGACGCTGCCGATACCGAACAGCACCAGACCGCCATAGAGCGGAAGTTTACGCCCGACCATGTCGGACAGCGGCCCGCAGAAAAGCTGCGCGACCGCGAGAGCAATGAAAAAGGCCAGAAGGCTCATCTGCACAGCGCCTGTTTCCGCACGCAGATCGGCGGCAATGGTGGGCAAAGCGGGCAGATACATATCGATCGCAAATGGGCCAATGGCGGAAAGAAGGCCAAGAACAATGGCATTGCGCACAAGACTGGAAGCCATGGGGGACGCGCTTTCATCAATGTTTCGTGAGATTCCCGTACCGATTTCGGATCTCCGGTTTTGCTTGGGAGGATGGCGCCATCGGGCTCGCAAAACCGGCACAGGACAGATAAATAGTTGTATTCGCTTTGAGTTTTCGTGTTCTCTTGATGAAGACGACCTGTTTTCGGTTGTGGCCGACGCTCGAAAACTCTATGGCGAAAGGCATTCTATACGGATGGTCAAAACAGATTTGACACTGATGTCAAATTAGACACCATTGTCCAAAACGTCAAGCTATCTTATGTTAGAGTTATGAAACCTACTGACATAATCGACATGGCCGTCCTGCCCGAGAAGCGCGCCGTATCCGAAAAGGGCCTGAATTCCGCGGCGGTAAAGCCCGGACAATGCATGAAGCGTGATTTCATCTTGTGTTCCGCAGCGCGCGTTTTCAATCGCGACGGGTTTCAGGGTGCGAGCATCGACCTCATTGCCAGCGAAGCGGGCGTGTCACGCCAGACCATCTATAATCATTACCGCGACAAGGAAGCACTGCTTGCCGCCGTGGTCGAGGACGCGCTTGCACGCATGAATGCGAGCCTGTTCGCGGTTCTGGCTACCTTTCCCCAGACCGGCGACAATCTGGAAAATGATCTGGTGGCATTCTCCATTCGCATGAGCAGGAACTGCATCTACGATTCTTCAGGCGCGTTTTTGCGCAAGATAATGCAGGCCAATGAGACCAACCTGCCGCTTGCCGCCAGTATTTGCAATACGAAAGGCCCGGCACAGGCTATCCCTGCCATAGCCGCGCGTCTGGCCCGCCTTGCTATGGATGGTCATCTTCACGTTGACGACCCCGATTTGGCCGCGCGCCATTTCATGGCACTGATCAACGCCGACACCCACTATCATATGCTGACCGGCCATTGCATAGATGATGCAATAATCGAGAAAAGTGCCGTGAATGGGGTGCGCACCTTCCTGCTGGCCTTTGGACGTCGATAGAGTCGCAGCGCTCTGTGGCGTTCAAAAATTGCACAGCTTGAGCCCAGACCCATAGCCCTGTTACATTTTCAGGTCATATATCATCGTATCCTGCGAGAACGAACTTGACATCGGCCTCCGAATCCGTGGGATAAGCAAACCATGGTACAGGACCTAATCCGTTACGATATTCTAGCTCAGGAAGCCCTACGCGGCGTCATTCGCAAGGTTCTTGCGGAAGTGGCCAAGGCCGGCTTGCCAGGTAACCACCATTTCTTCATCACGTTCCTGACCGGAGCGCCCGGTGTGCGAATTTCCTCGCGCCTGAAAGAGAAATATCCCGAGCAGATGACGATCGTTTTACAACATCAGTTCTGGGACATGCATGTAACTGACCAGCTTTTCGAAGTTGGCCTGTCCTTCGGCGATATCCCGGAAAAGCTGACTGTTCCGTTTTCAGCGGTTCGTGGTTTCTATGACCCTTCGGTCAATTTCGAACTCGAATTCGATGTCGCTGTCAGCCAGCCCGAAAGCGACAATGACGAAGGTGGCAATGTCGCCCCTATCGAGATCGCCTCGACGGAAGCGCCTGTCGAGAAGGCGGAGAAGCCCAAGTCCAAATCACGCAAATCTGCAGCAGAAAAAGAAAACACTGCACCCAAAGATGGCAATGCAGATGACGCCGATAAGGACGCCAAACCTTCGGCCGATGTTGTTTCGCTGGATGCATTCCGGAAGAAGTAGTTCTGCACAAATCATCCAGTCAGCAGCTTATGACGTTTGCTGATTGGACATTTCGTTTTTGCTGTTGATTGCAATCAATGGTGAAAAACCGAACGACACTTTATACTTCGTCCTGACGGCAACCAATTCAGGATTGAATTCGATGATTCGTGCAATCGCTCAGGCGGTGTTGTGGGTAAGCGGTCTCGTCGCAGCCTTCTTTGTGGCGAAGGACGAACCTAATTTCCCTCTTCTGCAAATGACGGTCGGGCTGATACTCCTGATTCTGGTTTCTTTGGCCATCTGGTGGTTCACCAATCCGAAAAACACGCAGAAATAGCACCGTCCTGTTACGCACTTGCAGGACCTGACCGAAACGCGGTAATTTTCGGGAAACCTTCAACGTTTCCGTATGGTTCCATGAGCGATATTGTCAACCTTCGGCAGTTCAAAAAACAGAAAGCCCGCGCTGAGAAAGAACAGCAGGCTGACCGTAACCGCGTTCTTTTCGGTCGAACGAAATCTGAAAAGAGCTTCGCGCAGGCAGAGACGACAAAAGCGCAGCGTTTTCTGGACCAGAACCGCCTCGAGAAAAACGACAAGCCGGACGGAAAAAAGTGACCGTATCGGGCCGGCTACGCAAACATTCCGTCAGTATCCGCGGGCACGCGACCAGCTATACGCTTGAAGATGCATTCTTTGAATTGATTGAGGAAATCGCCGCCGCACGGGAGCTTTCCGTTGCAGCCTTGATTGCTGAAATCGACAGCAGACGGGACAGGTCGATTAATCTGTCTTCCGCACTCAGGCTGCATGTCCTGAACTGGCTTAAATCCAGAACAGGCATGAAAACAGAAGCTTGAAGCGGGTCGGGTGAAAACGCGCTTTAAGGCTGGGTTGCCGGTACAGCAGGCACCTCTTCCAGACTTTTCAGGAATTCGTTGAGGGATTGTCCGCCGTCTGGCGATGCAAGGGGAGCATTCGTCCCTCCCGCCGGAGCGGCTTGCGGCTTCTGCGCCTCAAGCTGTTGCGCCTCCTCGGCAGCTTTCCGGGCGACCTCACGTGCCTTGGCGTCAGCACGGCGCCTCGCCTCTTCCTCACGCTGCGAACGGTCGCGTTCTGCTCCCTCCGCCTCAAAAAGCCCAAGCTCGCGGCGAAGACGCTGCTTCTCCATGAGGCTCGCCTGCATGGATTCTACACGCTCCTGTTCGCGCTCGAGAGCACGCTGGGTAAGGAACTGGATCAAGGGCTGCTTATCGAATGTCACCTCTGGGGCGCCGTAGGTGCCGCCCACAGAAAACGCCACCTGCGGGGAGATGCCAGTATCGGCACTATCGTCACTCTGGAACGTCAGGGTGCCGTTTCCGCCGATCCCGAGCGTAGACAGATCGAATTGCAGATCACCGAGAAGGGTTGCATTCCCATCATTCAGATTGGCCGCGGCCATACGCGCCACACCGCCGCTGATCGTAAAGTCAAACCGCGCGTTACCCGGTGCGAATGTGCCCTGCCCGGTGGCTTTATCGGCAATACCAACAAACTGCCTGGAAGCGAGCTTATCCGGCCCCGAGGACTGATCGCCGGTCGCATCGGCGGCCGCGATCATAGCGGGCAGTGCCGTCCCATCCAGACCATTGAGGGTGAAATTCTCTATGTCGAAACTTGCCGTTCCGGCCAGCGAACTGATCAGGGCCGCGACACTCTCGCCACTGCCGTTCAGATCGACAGCAGCTTTCACCCCGCCGCCCATCGGAACAACACCGTTCTCCAGCCGGTAAAAATCCTTTAGATCTGCGCCGCTCCACTTGAGTTCCGTGGAGAGGAGAGCATTCTTGCCGCTGTTGCTCAGGGAAACGTTACCGACCAGATAACCACCTGCCCAATTGCCGGTCAATTCGTTCATCTGGAGGCCATCGACGGTCTTCAGCAGCCGCGTGGAAAACTCTGTAGCGGTCCCGAACCCGTCCATGTGGGCCTGCGCGACATTGAGTTTTACATCCAGCAATAGCGGCAGCGACGGTCGAACAGCGAATGCGCCACGCGGCCAGATCGTCTTTGCAGTGGGCTTTGCCGGCTCGAACGCATCTTGCCCAAGCATGATCGCTGCGAGACTGTCGACCTCAAGCGCAGCGAGCTTTGCTTCACCCTTGAGCTGCGGCAGTCCGCTATCTGCAAAATTGGCTTCCAGTCGCGCCGAAACCTCTTCTCCGTCCAGCTTCCCTGCCAGATTGGGAAACCGTAAGATACCTTTTGCAAATTGGAAGTCGCTGGCGAGGTCTGCTGAAAGCCCCTCGCCAAATCCGGGCAATGCGAAACCCGCAGTAGCGATGAACGGCTGCAGATCGGCAGACTTCAACTGAGCCTTGCCACTGGCAGCGATATCTCCGCCAACCAGCGAAATCACTCCGTCAGCCGTCGCTGACCCATCAGGTGCCGAGAGCTTGAGAAGTGTCCGCATACCTGCGCTCGGCGCGCCCTGCATACTCAGATCGGCAGTTAACTCGCCAGCAAGTCCCAGCGGCAGAGTGGGCAGACCAATCAGCGCAAGCACCGCTTCGCCTTGTTCCGATGTGGCGGTACCGTTCAATTGCATTTGCAACGGCTCGCTCTCACCTTCGCCACCGCTCGCCGTTCCAGACAAATCCAGCTTCATTCCGCCCGCTTTGCCAGTAACGCTGAATGAAAATTCGCCAACACCGGGAGGATTTTTGGTTTTAACCTCGGCTGGGCGGTCGCTCTTGCCCTTGGATGCAGGACTTTTTGTCGGCGCTTTGCCAGCTGCCGACACGGCAGGGGAAACTGCGTTGGCGATGAGATTGATCTCGCTTTCTTCAAACAGCCCTGGGAAATTGGCTGCGCGCATCGAAAGCGCATGGAACAGCGGCAACTGTGGATAGCGATTGGCCATCAGCGAAAGGAACCGTGAAAGGTCAGCCGACAGAATAGTCGCGTCGAGCGAACCGGACGGCGTATTGGCAAAAGGCTCGTAAGTGCCGGTTGCGGTCAGCGTCGTCCCCGCCACGTCGCCTATCAGCAGTCGATCGAAATCGAAGCGTCCGTCATGCAGCCTGAGCGCCATATCGACATTGCCGGCCTCCATGTCCTGATAACGGACGGGCCCCGCCTTGAACGCCAGGTTCAGCGACTGACCGTCAAGCAGACCGAGGCCGTCGCCGCTGGAGAAAAATCCGGTAAAGGCTTGCAGGGCTTCGCTTTCCACCACCCCGCCATTGAGGGCGAGCGTTATTGCGGGCTGCGCCAGCCCCTTCACTTCGCGAACGAAAGAGCCTTTGAGCGCCGTTTTCCCCAACGCGATTTCGAGATTATCGATCCGCTGCATCCCGTCGCGAAGCTCGACCTGACCCGAGAATCCTGCACCGTCGAGCTTACGTACGGAATCATCCACGGTCTCGTTGAGCCAGCTTGCCAGACCCGATGGCTGGCGCGAGGCAACCAGCATATCGCCCCTGAAACCGAAATCCTTTCCAACCGAAAGCGTACCCTTGGCTTCGACCTTGGTTCGCCCGGGAAGATCGGCAGCGAACTGACGAATATTCCAGTTGTTTCCATCGGGCTCCGCACTCACCGTGACCGAGCGTATCGTCGTGCCGCCAGCAATAACTGCAGGCAGGCGCAGATCCACATTGCCGGGTATGGACGGGATAGGCAACTGTTCTAGAACACGGCGCGCTATCGCCATACGATCCGCAACCGGCATGGCGGAACCGGATTGTTCTTCGCTGGAGGCTTCATTCGGCCCCCAGAAAAGCTGCTGTCCGTCGGCACTGACCTCGAAGCGCGGCTTGTCGCCATAATCGATGAACGCCTTGCCGTTCACCACATAGGGATTGTCGGCAGGCCCCTGCTCCATCCGGAATTCACTGGCATCAAAGCGACTGCGATCCGCCTTGAACTTTCCGGTTACACGCACGCCACTGAAAAAGGGCGTTTCCGTCGGTGCCTTCTGGTCTTTGCCTGCTTTCGCAATTACATCAGAAGAGCGGAGCGAAAAGTCACCGGCATAATCGAGCCGGCCTTCAGTCACGGTCACATCGCCATCCGTCTCGAAAGTAGCCGGGATTGCCTCCGGTGAGATTCGAGCCCGAACGCGCAGCGATCCATCCGGCTTCGCTTCACCACTTGTCAGGTCGACTGCAAGCCTTTCTCCCCGCAAGACGAGGCTTCCGTTTGCCTGCCACGGCCCCGCCAAACTGTTTGCAGAAATCACGGCATTGAGTTCGGTTGCCGTATGACTGCGACCGCTTGCCTCTTCGCGAAGGATGATCGTTCCATCTTTGACGGAAAGCCGTTCCAGTTTGATTTTCGCCGGATCAAGCGGCGTTGACGGACGGATCGCCCAATCCACCTTGCCATCCCTGTCGAGCGAAATCGTCGCGCGCGGACGGTCCACACGCATGTCGAAAATCAGAAGCTGCCCGCGCAGGAACGGCATCAGTTCGGCATCCATCGAAAACGTATCGACAGTCATTACGGGATGAGCCGCATCGGCCCCCACACGCACATCGGAAAACGCGACAGAAGGAAACGGTAAAAGCCGCGCACTGACATCACCGGCGACCTTGACGGGACGTCCCAGAACACGGCTGGCCTCGCGCTCGAAATCGGCGCGATAGCCGCTCCAGTCAACAAAAGGCGGCACGACGAGTGCTGCCGTCAACAGCAGCACGAGAAGCCCGCCGACGATGACGAATATGCGGCCCAAAAACCAGCTCCGGTCAAACAGATTGCAAGTTAGCGCGAAACAAAGAGTGAATCACGCTGTCTTTATCTGCGCAACATAACGGCATCGATCCGGCGACAACAAGGCAAATTGCATCGCAGGCACGCCGATATGCACGCCTGCCTGAATCAAACTTTCCGAAAACCAGTCCAAACGGCTGATTTGAATCACGAAATCAGGATTTTACCCGGATTCATGATGTTGTCGGGATCGAGCGCCTTCTTGATAGCGCGCATGTAATCCGTCGCTTCACCCAGCTCCATGGCAAGATACTTCATCTTGCCCTGCCCGATGCCGTGTTCGCCAGTGCAGGTTCCCTCCATGGCAATGGCGCGCTTGGCCAGCCGGTCCATGAAAGCTTCGGCACGCTCCATTTCGCTCTCATCGTCCGCATCCAGAAGCAGAAGAAGATGGAAGTTTCCATCACCCACATGCCCGACAATCGGAGCAATCAGGCCTGTTTCGGCAAGGTCCTTTTCCGTCTCGCCTATGCAATCGGCCAGCCGCGAAATCGGCACGCAGACGTCGGTCGAAACGCCTTTGCAGCCCGGCCTCAGAAGGAAGGACGCAAGATAGGCGTCATGCCGTGCGCGCCACAGCCGGTCACGCTCCTCGGCATTGTGGGTCCATCGGAAATCTCCGCCACCATTGCCCGCAGCAATCTCTCCAAACAATTCCGCCTGTTCGGCAACGCCGCTTTCTGTGCCGTGGAACTCGACGAACAGATAGGGCTGCGCCTCGTAAGGCAGCTTGGAATGCAGGATCAGCGCCTGCATCTGAAGCGTATTCACAAGCTCGATACGCGCAACGGGAATGCCCATCTGGATGGTTTCGATCACTGTGCGACACGCCGAGTCCACATCTGGAAAAGGACAAATGCCGCCGGAGATCGCCTGCGGAATCCCCTGCAGTTTCAATGTCAGTTCGGTAATGATGCCAAGTGTTCCCTCGGCTCCGACAAGCAGCCTGGTCAGATCGTAACCCGCAGCCGTTTTCTTCACCCGTTTGGAAGTCTCGATCAAGCGGCCATCCGGCATTACCGCCTTCAATGCCAGAACGTTCTCGCGCATGGTCCCATAGCGCACCGCATTCGTGCCGGAGGCGCGGGTGGAAGCCATGCCGCCCAGTGTTGCATTGGCACCGGGATCAATCGGAAAGAACAGCCCCGTGTCGCGCAGATATTCATTCAGTTCCCGGCGCGTAACGCCCGGCTCCACCACGCAATCGAGATCTTCCGCGTGCACGGCAATCACCCTGTTCATGCGCGTGAGATCCAGCGACACACCGCCCGCAGGAGCGTTAACCTGTCCTTCAAGCGATGAACCGGCACCGAAGGCGATAATCGGCACACGATGTTCGGCGCAGATGCGGACAACATCCTGCACTTCGTGCGCATTCTCCGCAAAGATGACGATGTCTGGCGCCTGCGTCGGCACATAGGTCGTCGTGTGGCCGTGCTGTTCGCGGATAGCCTGGCCGGTTTGAGCACGCTCGCCGAAACGCTGCTTGAGGATACCCACTGCTGCTGCAATACCGTTCTCATTGCGTGCCAGCGCGACAACATTTTCAAGCGACATCGTTCATTCTCCGAAACTGATACTCAAACGGCAGGGAGAGCCAGTGCAAGCGGGTCTTGTCCAAGGTGTCCGGCAACGGCCCGGATCACGAGATTATGGTCATCACGCTGCGGCAACCCTGATACAATAACGGCGCCGATCACGCCTGCCCCGGCAACGCGGATCGGAAATCCACCACCTGCGAGCGCGTAATCTTCCACATTCAATGCTTTATGGGGCGCAAACATGCGGTCGTCGCGATTCTGCTCCAGAACAAGACGATAGGTCGAAGCGTGAAAGCGGCGTACGACATTGAACTTGCGGCGCAACCATTCCTGATTGTCCACAGTGCTTCCTGCAGTCGTCGCATAAAATAATTGCCGGTCCCACAGGGAAATTTCCGTGGCAATACCGAGCTTTTCCTTCACGGCGATATCGCGAATGCGCGAGCCCAGTGCAAATGCACCGTTCTCGTCAAATGACGGAAAAATAAGCGCCTGTTCCTGTCGGATGATCTGTGCAATCGTTTGCCTGGTGTCTTCGCCCTGTGCCATTTTCTGCATTTCCCCAATGAACTGCACGAAATCTGTGCGTCCCTTGTGCGCCTTCGATCACGTGATTGCAATAAGGCTTCTCAGCCATCAAACTTGATTGATCGGATGCAATCCACTAGTGGAGCCTTATGGTTCAGAACCCCAATATAGATGTGCCTTTGAAAGGCGATCAGATACCGGAATTTGTGGAAACCGCCGTGTTCAAGCGCGACGTGTTCTCGGAAACCCACGCCGGCTATTTCGTGAACGATCCAGACACCCGCATCATCCGTCGCGTGGTGAGCGCCGCTCCCTGGTGGTCGAAACCGCTGGCCTGGATATTGGCCCGCCGCGAAATCCGCGGTCTCAAGACAGTGCGCGGTATCGAAGGGGTCCCGCAACTCCTCGCCACTGACAAGGACGGGCTTTATCGATCCTGGACAGAGGGAACGCCGCTGCACCTTGCGCGCCCTTCCGATCCGAAATGGTATCGCACTGCGCACCGCATCCTGCGTGACATGCGCCGTCTTGGCGTCACCCACAACGATCTCGCCAAGCCGCAAAACTGGCTGATGACGCCCGAAGGTGAGGCAGCGGTCATTGATTTCCAGCTTGCAAGCGTCCATCGCCGTCGCGGTGCCCTCTATCGCCTGATGGCTTATGAAGACTTCCGCCATCTTCTCAAGCAGAAGCGCGCCTTCGCAAAGGACCGGATGACGCCGACGGAAAAACGCATTCTGGCGCGCCGGTCGCTGCCGTCGCGTATCTGGCTGGCGACAGGCAAGAAAGTCTACAATTTCATCACCCGTGGCATTTTCAGCTGGTCGGACGGTGAAGGCACTGGTGACCGGATCGACAATGAGGGTCCTGCAATTCAGGCGGCGCTCAAATCCGATCCGCGTGTGACCGATGTGGCGCTTGCGCTTTATTCGCTCCCAGCCAAGGGCGTCGGCATCTATGCTTTCGTGGAAACGTTAAGCGCCGATGAAAAAAGCCTGCGCGCAAGGCTCAAAGGGCAGAAGGTCGAACTGATTCAGCCGGTTGCCCACCTGCCGAGGCGAGCCGACGGGACCATCCGCGACGACATTTTGCGGCTGATCGCCATGAACCAGATGACGGAACTCGATGATCTCCTGCAACGCGAACCCCAACTGCGCGGGCTTGTCGAAGCGCTGGCCTCGCATCGCCTGAATTTCACGGATCGTCGTGTTACTCATTTAGAGTAAACGAATATTTTAACCCTTTCGCTGGTCTTTCAGCCACGAATCATTACATTCGGGTCAAATGTCCGATTTTCCCGACGATATGCCGTTTTTCGGCGATGACGACGCTCCGGCAGGCCGCACGCCTGCTCCCGGTGGCATTGCCGCACGTGCCATGGCAGCACGCAACCAGCAGCGCGGCGAGCCCGATTATCTGAAGGGGCTCAATCCGGAACAGCGCCAAGCTGTTCTGACGACCGAGGGGCCTGTTCTTGTGCTTGCCGGCGCAGGGACCGGCAAGACGCGCGTACTCACAACGCGTATCGCACATATTCTGACCACCGGTCTTGCCTATCCAAGCCAGATTCTCGCCGTGACCTTCACCAACAAGGCCGCACGCGAAATGAAGGAGCGCATCGGCCATCTGGTCGGTGGTGCAGTCGAAGGAATGCCCTGGCTTGGCACGTTCCACTCGATCGGCGTCAAGCTGTTGCGGCGGCATGCAGAACTTGCAAATCTGACATCGGATTTCACGATTCTCGATACTGATGACGTGATCCGCCTCATCAAGCAGCTCATCCAGGCTGAAGGCCTTGATGACAAGCGCTGGCCTGCCCGAACCTTCGCCAACATGATCGACGGCTGGAAGAACAAGGGATTCGGGCCATCCGATATTCCCGAAGGCGATGCGCGCTCATTCGGCAACGGTCGCGGACGCGAGCTTTATCAGGCCTATCAGGAGCGCCTGCGCACATTGAACGCCTGCGATTTCGGCGATCTTCTGCTGCATCCGATCCGCATTTTCCGCAATCATCCCGATATCCTGCGCGAGTATCACGCGAAATTCCGCTATATTCTGGTGGACGAATATCAGGATACGAACACGGCGCAATATCTCTGGCTGCGTCTGCTGGCACAAAGACCGCGGCCCAGAAACACCGCACCTGATACCACCCAGGGCGGAAATGCGCCCATACAGCCCGCTAGGGCGTCCGAGCGAGGCCCCCGCGGAGCCGGTGAGTACAGCGAACTCGGCGTGAGCGAGAAAAATGCAGCACAAGTTAACTTGTGCTGCGTCGGCGACGACGACCAGTCGATTTACGGCTGGCGCGGCGCGGAAGTGGATAATATCCTTCGCTTCGAGAAGGATTTTCCCGGTGCAGTCGTCATCAAGCTTGAACGCAATTACCGGTCCACGGCGCATATTCTCGGTGCGGCAGCTCATCTGATTGCGCACAATGAGGGTCGCCTTGGCAAAACGCTGTTTACCGAAGCGCCCAATCCGGACGATCCTCGCGTAAAAGTTCATGCGGCATGGGATTCGGAAGAAGAAGCACGCGCAGTCGGTGAAGCCATCGAACAGGCGCAGCGTCAGGGGCACCTTCTCAACAACATGGCGATCCTCGTTCGCGCCTCTTTCCAGATGCGTGAGTTCGAAGACCGTTTTGTCACGCTTGGCCTCAATTACCGCGTCATTGGTGGACCGCGCTTCTATGAGCGCCTCGAAATCCGCGACGCGATGGCCTATTTGCGCGTGGTCGCGCAACCGGCCGACGATCTGGCGCTGGAGCGCATCATCAACACGCCGAAGCGTGGTCTGGGCGAAGCCGCTATCCGGCAGGTGCATGACTATGCCCGCGCGCGCGATATTTCCATGTTCGCGGCGGCCTGCGATCTCATTGAAACCGAGGAATTGAAGCCGAAGCCGCGCTCTGCTCTCCGCGAAGTGGTCGAAAATTTCCTGCGCTGGCAGTCCCTGATCGACAACACGCCGCATACGGAATTGGCCGAAACCATTCTCGATGAATCCGGCTACACAGCCATGTGGCAGAACGACAAGTCTGCCGAAGCCCCCGGACGGCTTGAAAACCTCAAGGAACTGATCCGTTCCATGGAGGAATATGAAAGCCTGCGCGGTTTCCTGGAACATGTCGCCCTTGTCATGGATGCCGAGCAGAACGAGGATCTGGATGCCGTCAACATCATGACCTTGCATTCGGCCAAAGGCCTTGAATTCGAGACAGTATTCCTTCCCGGCTGGGAAGAAGGCTTGTTTCCGCACCAGCGCGCGCTTGATGAAGGCGGACGTTCCGGCCTTGAGGAAGAACGCCGCCTCGCCTATGTCGGGGTGACGCGCGCCAAGAAGAACCTGCATATCTGGTTCGTGTCCAACCGGCGCATCCACGGCATGTGGCAATCGACCATTCCCTCCCGTTTTCTGGAGGAACTGCCGGAGGCGCATGTGGAAGTAGCCGAACTGGAAGGCAATTACGGCGGTTATGGCGGTGGCTATGGACAGTCCCGCTTCGACAAGGCCGATCCGTTTCAGAACTCCTATTCGACGCCCGGCTGGCAGCGTGCGCAGCAAAACCGCTCGGAAGCCACACGGAACAACTGGGGCTCACGCTCCGGTAGCCGCGTCGAGCGCATCGGCTATGGCGAAACCGATTCCGGGTTCGGTGCCGGGCGGGGTTCCGTGAAGGGACGCACAATAGACGGTGAACTGGTAGCCAAATCAGTGGCCGACCAGCCATCGGCCTTCAAACCTGGCGACCGCGTGTTTCATATCAAATTCGGCAACGGCACGGTTTCGGTTATCGATGGCAACAAGCTGACCATCGATTTCGACAAGGCCGGACAAAAACGTGTTCTCGATAGTTTCGTCCAGCCGATCTGAATTATAGCCAATGAAGAAGCAGGAAAGCCGGATTGGCAAAAGTTTGCTATTCCGGCTTGCCCTTCGTCCACGTAACATCGCCCTTGTAAAGCGGCACGGTTGAAAGCGAGGTCTTCGCAGAACCGTCCTGAACCTGCGTCGCGTGGGCAAGATAAAGCAGCGTATTGTTCGTCTTGTCGTAAATGCGCGTGATCACAAGTTTCTTCCAGATCAGACTGGTGCGTTCGGAGAAAACCCGCTCTCCGCCCTTGCCCAGATCGATGTCACCGATCGTGATCGGCCCCGTCTGCTCGCATGAGATGGAAGCATTGGACGGGTCCTCAAACCAATTGCCCTTTTGCAACCGATCGATCATGCCACGTGAAAACGATGCCAGATGACATGTCACACCCTGCACTTTCGGGTCCTGCACCGCGTCGATGACGATATCGTTTCCGAGCCAGTCAACACCGACCTTGCCGACTTCCTCCGCAGGAGCCGCCGACGCAGCAACGACCATCAGTGGAGCAAGCAACAAACCGGCAAAACGCTTCAGTCCAACCATATCTTCCAGCCTCCAGAACTGTTGTGATGCGAAGGTGGGTGAACAATTGCGGCTTTGCAAGAGCCGGATTTAGCCGCTCCACTTTTCAAGAAATGCCTCGATTTCGAGCGTCTGAATGTCCGGCACCGCTTCATAAAGTTTTTCCACCGGCCAGTCCCACCATTCGAGTTCCAGTAGTCGGTCTATGACAGAATTATCGAAACGTTTGCGGATGAAACGGGCAGGAACACCACCGACCACGTGATAAGGCGGCACATTCTTCGTCACCACCGCATTCGCGCCAATTACAGCACCATGGCCGACCTGCACGCCCGGCGTGATGACCGCGCCGTGGCCGATCCATACATCATTGCCGATGATCACGCGCCGCTCTTGACGCCTTGCCCGGAATTCTCCATCGACGCCCAGATAACGAAAATACTCATTTGGCCGGTAGCTGACCTTATGCGTCGTCAGACGCTCCATCGGATGTTCGAGCGCATTGATGCGCACATTCGCGGCAATGGAACAGAACTTGCCGATCTCGGCATAGATCCCCTCGCCGTTCCGCTCGAAATAGGTGAAATCGCCTACCGTGACTTCACGCAGAATCACGCGTTCTCCAATATCGGCGTACCGCCCCAGCTTGACGGATTTCAGCTGGGCTGTGGAATGAATGCGGGGTTCGCTGTTCTGGAAACGAAGATCATCTGGCGACGTCATGAAAATTCAACCTCAAGCATTCCCGCAACACCGCCAGACTCGCAAACCCGGCCTATGCCGCGTCCCGCGCGCTGTCTTCGCTGCTGGAAAGATAAGCCTTGATAACATTCGGCAGAACATCGTCAAACTTTGCAATCAGCATCTGGTGAATTTGGGCGCGAAACGCAGGATCGAAACGCTCAAATCCCTGCACGCAGCCGAACGGCGCCGAGCCGGACCTGATCGCCTCCAATTCTTCCGCCCAGCGCTTCGGCTGAACAAAATCCAGATAGGCCAATTCTCTCGCGGGGCGAACAGGGGCTTTGTGCCGCGAAATCTCCAGGTGATTGGCGAGAGCAACCGTATTGAACTGTTCGATATCACGATAACGGAAACTGACCTGCCTGTTCAAAACATCCGGGCGTTCCGCGAAAAAAGTTGCCAGAGTGCTACGCCGCAACGGATGCGGATGATGATGGATTGACATGAAACGATCCTTCATGCCAGCGGCAACGGCACCTTTCCATTGCGCCATACGGAATTTCGGAAACGTATATTCGTACCGCGTTATCTTGCCCAGCAAACGGCGCAACTTGTACTTCCAGCGAGTGTTTTCGGGCCGCACCCAATCACCATGCAGAACAGGACGGTCGTTCTCATAAAGATCGGAAATTGTCAGCGGAGCATTCACGAAGAAATCATCGTTGGAATAGATAAAGTGTTCCGAGAGGCCAGGTATCCGCCACATAGCACCTTCGATAGCGCGGGCGTTGAACGAAGGACGGGCCGCAGGCAGGCCGTCGAAAATCTCGTCATGCGACACAATCTGGATAAAAGACGCGTCGCATTTGCCTTCACGCGCGAACGCATCAAGAAAACGCGGCTTCTGATGATCGGTGATGATGAAAATACGCTTGATGAACGGCGCGAATTTAATGACGGAAGCGATGTTGTAATAAATCTCGCCATTATCGAGATAACGTTCACTGGTGACGGCCTCAAAATGCGTACGCCCGGATTCCGGTGCGAATTTTTTTCTGGCGGCTGCATGGGCCGGGTCCTGCCCGTCGACCCAGGCGATTATGTAATCGACTTCCAATAGTGTTCTCACAAGGTTTGCAGTTTTATGACAGAAATATATCAGCTCAGCTGCCCAGTGCAAAAAGAAAGAACGAATAAGTCGTTCAACTTTGCTCACGGAGACGGCACCGGTTCTGTAAAGCTGCGACCGATCAATTCCGCCCACGCGACAAATAGTCAAAAATTTCAGAAATTATTGAAAATTGAATGAATGACCGTACACTGCCGCCAGTTCTTCAGGGCAGCAGGATGCGGCTATATCGACGGTTCTGCAATGCACAGAGAAAAGATAGGTTGTTGAGCAGCGCAACAAGGCGCGTTTCGGAAATTCAAGGCTGACTGGACATGAAAAAATTCCTGCCGATCTTCATCATCGCCTTCATCGTCGTCATTGTCGGCGCTGCGGGACTCAATCTTTTCCGCGACAAGCAGGCGGCGAAAGAACCGTTCGGCGGTCCGCTTAACCTCGTAACCATGGACGGACAGCCGTTCACCGAGAACGACCTGCGCGCCGCGCCATCGGCCATCTTCTTCGGCTTCACCCACTGCCCGGACGTCTGCCCCACCACACTTTATGAACTGGACGGCTGGCTGAAGCAGCTTGGACCTGAAAGCAGTGACATCAAGGCCTATTTCATCACCGTCGACCCGGAACGTGACACACAGGAAGTCATGAAAACCTATGTCGGCAATGTTTCTGATCGCATCATCGGCGTGACCGGCACGCCGCAGAATATCGCTGATGTGGTCAAGTCATATCACGTCTACGCCAAGAAGGTGCCGGGCGAAGACGGCGAATATACGATGGATCATACCGCATCCGTATTCCTGCTCGACAAGGGCGGTCGCTTCCGCAGCACCATCGCCTATCAGGAAAACCCGGATACGGCTCTGGAAAAGTTGAAGAATCTGGCCAAAGGCGCGACAAACGGCTAAGTAAGGGCTCCCGAGCATTTCCATGGGAAATGCATCAAAGATAGAGAGCTTTTTACTTCATGGCCCAGTCACGACTTTTCTTTTCGGCGGATAAGGCGGAAGCCGAGCGCGTCTACAATGTTCTCGAACAGGCTTTCGAGGAAGACGGCTTCCCGATCGCTATCACCGAGATCGATGAAGACCGGCAGATTTTTGAGGTATCGGTCTATGTCGAGGACGATGCCGAAGTGGTCGCTGGGCGGATCGATGAACTGGTGGGGCCGAGCCTTTTCGCCGTCGAAGAACTGCCGGACATCGATTGGGTCACGCATTCCCTCGAGGGCCTGAAACCGGTCAGAGCCGGGCGTTTCTTCGTCCATGGTTCGCACGACCGCGACAAGATCGAAGCCGGCGACATCCCCATCGAAATCGACGCGGGCCTTGCCTTCGGCACCGGCCACCACGGAACGACTGCAGGATGCCTCGAACTGATCGAGGAAACCGTCACCAGCGAACATCCGACGAATGCGCTCGATCTTGGCACCGGCAGTGCCGTTCTCGCCATCGCCATCGCGAAGCTCGCTCCCATTCCGGTATTGGCTACCGATATCGATCCTGTTGCCGTTACGGTGGCCGCTGAAAATGCTGCCAAGAATGGCGTGGCAGAGCATATCATCACGGCAACGGCGGAAGGCTTTGGCCACGCGATATTCCGTTCGTATTCGCCGTTCGACCTGATCGTGGCCAACATTCTGGCCAATCCGCTTATCGAGCTTGCGCCTTCCCTGAAAGAACATCTGGCTCCAGGAGGCTCCATCATTCTTTCCGGAATACTCGACAGCCAGCACGATGCGGTGCTCGCTGCCTATCAGGCACAGGGCTTAACCCATCAGAAGACGCTGCATCGCGAAGGTTGGGTGGCGATTCACCTGAAATAACAGGTTCCTACAACTACGACGTATCCCTGTTTTGAGCGAGTTAACTCATGGCTTTTCAGAATTTCGACGTCACCACAAATCCGGCCAACGGTGCCCCACGCGTTGCAAAGCTGCGCGCGAAGATGGCCGAACTCGGCCTTGACGGCTTTCTGGTTCCTCGCGCCGATGAGCATCAGGGCGAATATGTGCCGCCCCATGCGCAACGTCTCGCATGGCTGACCGGCTTCACCGGATCAGCCGGTGCCGCGCTTATCCTCAAGAACAGCGCTTATGTTTTCGTTGATGGTCGCTACGAGTTGCAGGTCCGTGCACAGACCGACCCAAAGGTCTTTTCCTATGACAGTCTCGTCACCAACCCGCCTGCGTCCTGGCTGACGGAAAACGGCAAGGGTCGGAATATCGGCTTCGATCCCTGGCTGCACACCATTTCGGAAGCCCGCGCTTTGCGCGAAGCGCTCGAAAGTCAGGGCGGTCAGCTCGTTCCGGTCGAAATCAATCTTGTCGACGCCATTTGGGAAGATCAGCCCGAAGTGCCGGCGGCGGAAGTGACGATCCAGCCAGCCCGTTTCGCAGGCCATGAAGCGGCGGACAAAATCAGGGATATGCAGGCAGCCGTTGCCGCAAGCGGGGCCAGCGCGACTGTCCTCACCGATCCGTCCTCGGTGGCGTGGGTCTTCAACATCCGCGGCAAGGACGTTTCCAACACGCCGCTTCCACTAAGCTTTGCCATCATTCCTGCGCAGGGTGAGCCAGAGCTTTTTATTGATGAACGCAAGCTTGCCATCGAACCGCGCGCTTACCTGACCCAGCTTGCCAAGCTCGCAGCGCCTGCCGATCTGGAAGGGCATCTCAGTGCTCGCGCAGCCAAAGGCGAAGCGATCCTTCTCGATCCCCTTCTCGCGGCGGAAAAACTTCGCCTCATTGTCGCCAGTTCAGGCGGAGGCGTGATCGAAGGCAAGGACCCGGCCCGCATTCCACGCGCCATCAAGAACAAGGCAGAACTCGACGGCTCACGCGCTGCTCATGAGCGCGACGGCGTGGCGATGGTCAATTTCCTCTCATGGATCGATGCCCAGAAGCCCGGCACTATCGATGAAATCAGTGCGGCAAGGAAACTTGAGGAATCGCGTGCCGAAGCCGGGCGAGACTTCCAGATGCCGCTTGAGGATATTTCTTTCGATACGATTTCCGGCGCAGGCCCGAACGGCGCGATCATCCATTATCGCGTCAACACCGATACCAACAGGACGCTTGAAGACGGCGAACTCTATCTGGTCGACTCCGGCGCACAATATCGCGACGGCACCACCGACATCACCCGCACCGTACCCATCGGCAAGGTAACGCCTGAGACGATCAAGGCATTCACGCTCGTACTGAAAGGCGTGATCGCCATTACGACCGCCCGCTTCCCGAAAGGCACGCGCGGACAGGATATTGACGTGCTGGCCCGCATCGCACTGTGGAAGCATGGTTTCGACTATGCACACGGAACCGGCCATGGCGTCGGTTCCTACCTGTCGGTCCATGAAGGCCCACAGAGCATTTCCAAGAAGGGCGCGCAGGAATTGCTGCCGGGCATGATTCTTTCCAATGAGCCTGGCTATTACAAGCCTGGCTCATTCGGCATCCGCATCGAAAACCTAATCATCGTCACCGAACCGGAAGTGCCGGAAGGCGGTGATATTCCGATGATGGGCTTCGAGACGCTGACCTTCTGCCCGATCGACCGACGCTTGATCGACAAGTCGCTTTTCACACAGGAAGAGATCGACTGGCTGAACAACTACCATGCCCGCGTGCGTGAGAAACTGTCAGGTCACCTCAAGGACGCTCAACGCAAATGGCTCGAAGCGGCGACCGCTCCGCTTTGATAATGCCTTCAGACAGTGAAATGGCGTAGCGCGATCAAAAGCGCTACGCCCGCAAAGAACATTGTCATCAGGTTGAGCCGCAGCGAAAGCAGGATACAGACCGCGAGCACGAGCAGCTCCCGCCAGCCATGATCCGAAGCGGGCGCGGCAACAATGGCGGTCAGAACAGCCGCCGGTACGGCATTGAGTGCCGCTTCCACCCGATAATGCACCCGGCTGAAGCGTGACAGCACCAGATGTCCGCCAATGCGGGTCAGATAAGTGCAGAGCGCACCTGCCAGAATGATCCAGATCGTTGCGGACATTTACGCCTCCCCTTCGCGTGGCTTGGCGATAATGGCCGCAAGCGCAATGCCGCCCAGCGCACCCAGAGAAACATGCCACGGAGAGCCCACGAACTTATAGGCCGCGACTGCCGAAATCGCGCTGACGATGACTACCGGCAGCCAGTTCTCCCGATGGCGGAAGCTCATCACCATGCCAAGAAAATAGATAGGCAGTAGAAAATCGATGCCAAAAGCATAGGGATCGGTAATCAGATTGCCGAAAAGCCCGCCGATCAGCGCTTCCAGAACCCAGGTCAGGTAGAATGTGAGCCCGATCGCCATATACCAGACGAAGGTGACGGGTTTACCAGCTTCCGCCCGCTGTTCCACTTCCGCATACTGGATGTCCACCAGAACGAAAAAGGCGAGTGCCTTCTGCCATAGCCTGAAATGACGGATGCGCCGACCCGTGGTCGCCGAATAGAGCACGTGCCGGAAATTGACTGCGAAGATCGACATGACGATCATCCATGGCGCAATGTTCTGGCCGAAAAGGTCGAGCCCGACCATCTGGCTCGCACCAGCATAGATGACGGAACTCATGAACACCGCTTCGGCGAGCGACAATCCGTTATCGACAGCAAGCGCACCGAACAGCAGACCGAAAGGCGCTCCGGCAACCACAAGCGGAAGTCCGCGCCGGACACCGTCAATAATATCGGCGCGCGCTGAAGCCCTTCCGGGCCGAAAAGTCTGATTCACGAATACTCACTCCTCCGAATGAAGAGTAGTTATGAAATTCTGCTGCCGGTTGGAATACGATTTCCCAAAAAATCATACTAATAAATAGGGATGCCGCATTTACGCATCACTCATAAGCCCGGCTGATGCATTCATGAACGATCATGATTGTTGCGAAACGGTCTTTTCGATTTTGCGCATCCAGTCCACAAGCGGACGAGCCCGTTCGGTGAAATCGACGAGACGATCCGCCAGATCGGCACGGGTGATCGTTTCAGGATCGATTTCCATCCGCACGGAGAAATGCCGATTACGAATTGCTTCCAGCAGATCGTCGTCGGTGACGGCCTCGAAACCACGGGGTGTGCGTTTCAGCCGGTCGTAATCGCTGATTTTCAAACCGTTTTTCTTAAGTTTCGCAACCATGGCGCGGAATTCTTCCGGCTTCTCGACAATAGAAGTGCGTATGGCCTGAAGCAGCTCTTTCTTCGGCCCCCACCACGCGACACAGGCATAACTGTCGCGGACACCCGGCAAGCCAATGCAGACATAGAAGCACCCGCTCTCGTCCCATTTCGTGCCTGATTGCGACAGCAGTGCAGACAGGTGACGATTATAGGGGGCCTTGTCCTTGGAAAACCGCGTGTCACGCTTGATACGGAACTGCGATTTAACCCGGTCACCCTTGAACGGCAGGCCAGCTTTTTCAAAACGGCTCGTCAACTCCTCGACCAGATCGCCAAGCGGCTCCTTCAACTGCTGCTCGAAAAGATCCTTGTTCTCGACAAACCATTCGCGGTTCTGATGAAAATCCAGAGCTTTCAGAAACGGGATCGCTTTCTCGCCAAAACCGTTGAACGGGGCCATTATTCTTCTCCGACCAGCTTGAACCAGGCGTCTTCGTCAATGACTTCGATGCCAAGCTCCGATGCCTTGGCAAGCTTGGAGCCTGCTCCCGGTCCTGCCACCACAAGATCGGTCTTCTTCGATACCGACCCAGCCGTCTTTGCCCCATAGCGTTCGGCCATGGCCTTCGCCTCATCCCGCGACATACGTTCCAGACTGCCGGTAAACACCACCGTCTTGCCTTCGACCGGCGAGCCGGTGGCGACACGCGCCTCCTCATCAAGCGGCGTCACTTCCGCCAGAAGAGCCGCGAGCACTTCGCGGTTATGCGGCTCGGCATAAAAATCCACGACCGCTTCGGCAACGATGGAACCGATACCCTCGACCGCAATCAGGTCCTGCCAGGCTTCATTACCCTTGTCGGTGCGGTCGCCCTCTTTCGGCGGAACGGCTTCCAGAGCAGCTTTTTCAAAGGCTGCATAAGACAGATAGGCGCGAGCAAAACGCTTGGCATTCACCTCGCCCACATGACGGATGCCGAGGCCAAACAGAAAGCGATGCAGGGCAATCTCGCGCCGGTCATTGATCGCATCGTAGAGCTTCTTCACGGAAGTCGTGCCGAAACCTTCGATGTTCTCAAGCTTCTTGAGAGGCGATTCGGCCTGACGCCTTTGCAGCGTAAAAATATCCGCAGGCGACTTGATCTTCAGGCTGTCATCTTCCGCATGGAAAAAGAACTCGACCTGCTTCTCGCCAAGACCTTCAATGTCGAACGCATTGCGCGATACGAAATGACGAATGCGCTCAACCGCCTGCGCGGCACAGGTCAGCCCGCCGGTGCAGCGATAGACCGCCTCACCTTCTTCGCGCACCGCGTGGCTGCCGCAGACGGGGCATTCATGCGGAAACTGGAACGGCACCGCACCGGCCGGACGCTTTTCCAGCACGACATCGACAATCTGCGGGATGACATCGCCTGCGCGCTGCACGATGACCGTATCGCCGATGCGGATATCGTGCTCATCCGCGCGAATACGCTCTCCCTTCTGACCGATACCCTTGATGTAATCCTCGTTATGCAGCGTCGCATTGGTGACGACCACGCCGCCGACAGTGATCGGCTCCAGTCGCGCCACCGGCGTCAGCGCTCCAGTGCGCCCGACCTGAATGTCGATGCCCCGCAAGATCGTCAGAGCCTGTTCTGCCGGAAACTTGTGCGCGATAGCCCAACGCGGGCTGCGCGAGCGGAAACCGAGCCGCGTCTGCAGATCGAGCCGATCAACCTTGTAAACCACGCCGTCGATATCATAATCCAGCGTCGGCCGTTCGAGCCCGATGGCGCGATAATGCGCAAGCAATTCGTCCGCACTGTGAAGCCGCTTTGTCAGCGGATTGACCGGGAATCCCCACTCGCGAAACATCTCGACCATGCCCATCTGCGTGCCGGCGGGCATGTCCGACATTTCACCCCAGGCATAAGCGAAGAACTTCAGCTTTCGGCTCGCCGTTACCTTTGCATCGAGCTGGCGTAGCGAACCCGCTGCCGTGTTGCGCGGATTCACATAGGTCTGTTTGCCTTCGGCGGCCATCTGCTCGTTGAGCGCAAGGAAGTCGCTCTTGGCCATATAGACCTCGCCGCGCACTTCCACGACGGAAGGCGCTCCCGCCGGAAGCCGGTTCGGGATTTCGGCGATAGTGCGGATATTCGCCGTCACATTCTCGCCGGTCGTGCCGTCGCCACGCGTCGCGCCGCTGACCAGAACACCATTCTCATAACGGATCGACATGGAAAGCCCGTCGATCTTCGGTTCGGCTGTAAACGCGATGGAATTATCCGGCAATTGCCCAAGGAAGCGATAGACACTCCCGACAAAGTCGCGCACGTCTTCATCCGAAAACGCATTGCCAAGCGACAGCATCGGACGCGCATGAACAATCGGTGCGAATTTGGAAACCGGCGCGGTGCCGACCCGCAAGGACGGACTATCTTCCCGAACCAGATGCGGGAAACGCGCTTCAATCGCATCATTGCGCCGCTTCAGCGCGTCATACTCGGCATCCGAAATCTCTGGTCGGTCGTTTGCATGATAAAGCTCATCATGGTGAGCAATTGCTCGCGACAGCCGCTCCAATTCGGAAACGGCTTCAAGCTCGGTCAGTCTTTCGACGGGAATATCGGTCATAGGCGGGGCAAAACCTGCTGATTCAATTTCGCCCAACATAACCAAGAAATACGTCTACGCCTACGAAAACAGCGAACTGCACATTGACTGCTGACAGGCTTTTAAATGGCCAGCGCGCTATTTTCTGCCAGCAGTCGTTCCGCTGCGGCGCGCGCTTCATCGGTGATGCTCGCACCGGCCAGCATGCGGGCGATCTCCTCCTGCCGCTCATCCACGCCGATAGACCGGATCGATGTCGACATGCGGTCTTCATGAGTCGCGGACTTGGCAATCAGGAAATGAGTGGAAGCACGGGCTGCCACCTGCGGTGCATGTGTAACCGACAGCACCTGCACGCGCCCGGAAAGCCGTGCAAGGCGCTGGCCGATGGCGTCCGCCACAGCGCCGCCCACGCCGGTGTCGATTTCATCGAATACGAGCGTCGGAGCGGAACCGCGATCGGCGAGCGCCACCTTCAGCGCCAACAGGAAACGCGAAAGCTCGCCACCAGAAGCGACCTTCATCATCGGCCCGGCCCGCGTGCCCGGATTGGTGCGCACCCAATACTCCACCGTATCGATGCCTTCCGCCGCGCGGGTTTCGGGATCGGTTGTCATCTCCACGATGAATTCGGCGCGCTCAAGCTTGAGCGCCGGCAGTTCGGCCATCACCGCAGCCTTCAGATGTTCCGCGGTTTCCCTGCGCGAACCGGAAAGCTGAGCCGCCGCCGCATCATAGGCCGCGCGCATTTCGCTCGCCTGGCCCTCAAGCTGGATAAGCTTTTCCGCCCCCGCATCGAGATCGGCAAGGTCCGCATCCATCTTATCGCGCAGCGCAGGCAAGCCTTCCACCGCAACGGAATATTTGCGTGCCGCAGCGCGCAGAGCAAAAAGCCGTTCCTCGACCTGTTCCAGTACGCGGGGATCAAAATCGATTTCACGCATGGCATGATCGATGCCATCCTGCGCAAGAGCCAAGCTGTTGAGCGCTTCGTCGATGGCCTTGCACACCGGCTCCAGCAGATGCGGCGCTTCCGGAATCTTGCGCTCCAGACGACGCACAAGGCTTGCCAGCGACGGCACGGGCGAACCCTGCCCCGAAAGCAACTCGCCAGCTTCGTTCACGTCACCGGCAATCTTTTCCGATTTCATCATGATCGCGCGGCGTTCAGCGAGTTCTTCTTCCTCGCCGGGTTGCGGATCGAGCTTGGTCAGTTCTTCAACCGAAGAGCGCAGATAATCGCCTTCGCGCTCGGCCTGCTCGATATGGGCGCGATGCTTGGCAAGCGCCGCTTCCGCGTCACGCCAGGCCTTGTGACGCTCGCGCACCACGGCAGCCTCTTGCTCAAGACCGCCGAAAGCATCCAGCAATGTGCGGTGAAGATCGGTATCAATCAGGGCGCGGTCATCATGCTGGCCGTGAATTTCCACCAGCTTGCGCCCAAGGTCGCGAAGAAGCGCGACGCTTGCCGCCTGATCGTTGATGAATACGCGCGTGCGGCCATCGCCCATCTGCAGGCGACGCAGGATGATGTCGCCATCATCGTCAAAACCATTATCGCGTAGAAAATTCCGGGCGGGATGCCCGCCCGGCACGTCGAACACCGCCGTCACCTGCCCCTGTTCGGCGCCATGGCGCACCAGCGAGGCATCGCCGCGCGCGCCAAGCGCCAGCGACAGCGAATCGAGCAGGATGGACTTGCCCGCCCCGGTTTCACCGGTAAGCACGGACAAGCCGGTCCTGAACTCGATGTCGAGCCTTTCAATCAGAACAATATCACGGATCGAGAGGTGCGACAGCATGTGAGAATCAGCTTATGAGCCGCCGCCGGTGATGAGGGCCGAAGCCTTGGCCAGCCACGAATTGCCATTCTCACGCGGCTGAAGACCACCGCTCTGGAGAAGCTTGTAGCTGTCCTTGTACCACTGGCTATCCGGGAAGTTCTTGCCGAGAACCGAAGCGGCCATCTGGGCTTCCGACGTGAGACCCAGCGCGTAATAGGCCTCAACGAGACGGGCAAGGGCTTCTTCCACCTGACGGGTATTGGAATATTCTTCCACCACGCCGCGGAAGCGCTTGATAGCGGCCAGATATTCCTTGCGTTCCAGATAGTAACGGCCAACCTGCATTTCCTTGCCTGCAAGCTGGTCGCGGGCGAAGCGGATCTTGGCCTTGGCGTCATCCGTATATTCGGAATCCGGAAAGCGATCGACCACTTCCTGCATCGCCGCGATTGCGCGACGGCTTGCGGCCTGATCGCGGGTCACGTCCGGGATCTGGCGGAAGTAGGAAAGACCGATGATGTAATAGGCATAAGCCGATTCAGGCGAGGTCGGGTAAAGCGTGTTGTAACGCTTCGCCATCGAGATCGCTTCTTCGTAGTTGCCCTTGCGGTAGTTGGTGAAGGCGGCCATCACAAGCGACTTGCGCGCCCATTCCGTGTAAGGATGCTGGCGGTCGACAGCGGCAAATTTCTTCGCGGCCTCATCAAGGCGACCTGCGTCCAGATTGGCGAGACCTTCATTGTAGAGCTTGTCGGCAGGATCGATCGTCTCGACATATTTGGTGAGATCGATATCGTCGTTTTTGCTGGCACAACCGGCGAGCGGGATAAGAACGGCGATGGCGCCAGTCAGCAGCGCGGTTTTCGTCACACCCTTGAATTTGAAACTCGTCATGCGGTCTCCGGCCTTCTGGCAACGTCATCCCTGTTTGGAGTTGCGTGCTTCTATCACTGCACGGCTGCTCCATCCATACAAATCATTTCAGCTTCAGCGAATGCAAGAACATAGCTGACGCCGTTTTGGCCGTCCATAAACCACATGCAGGCGAAATCGGCAATCGTCTAGTGGTCCGAATCCGCCGGACGGCATATCGAAACGCGTAACCGTTGTGAATTGTCCCCGGTATTGACCACCCGCTTGGGTAGATATTCCCCGATCAATCCACCGCAGGACGGCGCACCGACTCAATTGCGAGGTGAACTGGCGAACACGGCTCAATTAAGGCCATGCGTCCACACCCACCCATTTCTCATCCGATTTTAAAGCGCATCCTGAAAAGTTTGAAACGGTTTCCAACCAAGATGCGCGATTCACGATAAGCTTTTAGAGCGCCCACGGGGCCGCGATGTTCGGCTTCACGGCAACGAAATCCGATGACCTGGAATTCTTGCGGACACCGGACGCCTCGACAATATCGAATGCCGACTTGTCCGACAGCAACGCCTTCACCGTTTCCGCGTTCAGCCTGTGGCCACTGCGATAGGAGCGGAAACAACCGATGAACGGCAGACCTGCCAACGCCAGATCGCCAACGGCATCGAGCGTCTTGTGACGGACGAACTCGTCCTTGAAACGCAGACCGCCCGGATTGATGACAGAATTGTCGTCACCGATGACAAGCGAATTGTCGAGAGAGGAACCAAGCGCATGGCCAGACGCCCATAGACGCTCCACGTCCTTCATGAAACCGAAAGTGCGCGCGGTGGAAAGCTCCTTGCGGAAGGTCGCTTCGTCCACATCGTCCGCAAACTTCTGCCGACCGATCAGTGGGCACTCGAAGTCGATCTCGACCTCAAATCGCGTGCCGGCAAAGGGACGGAATTCACCCCAGGAGCCACCAGCTTCGACGCGCACCGTTTTCAGAATACGGATAAAGCGGCGCTTTGCCTCCTGCGTGATGATACCGGCCTCATCGAAAGCCTCGATAAAAAGCGCCGACGTACCATCGAGAATGGGAACTTCCGGGCCGTCGACTTCCACGACAAGGTTGTCAATGCCGAGAGCGGCGATTGCCGCCATCAGATGCTCCACCGTGTCGATCTTCGCATCTTTCGGCCCGAGCGACGTGCAGAGGTCCGTCGCACCGATCTGCGAAACATGAGCGCGTACTTCCGGCGCCTTGCCCTTCAGGTCGGAACGCTGGAATACGATGCCGGTATCGGCATCAGCCGGGAAAAATGTTGCCGAAGCAGGAGCTCCGCCATGAACGCCGACGCCTGAAAGCGTGACCGCACGACCAATTGTCTTTTGATAAGCGCTCAAGACAGTTCCAATCTGCTGAATAAAATGGGTGCAGGCCGTCCAAAAGGAGTTTCAACACGGCCCGATTTCGCAATTCTTGCGTCTATATGGATAGATATAGCTAAAATTGCGACAGGAAATACGCCTGGGTTCACAAAAGTTTGCTACCCCAACCGTACCCCGTTTGATCAAGATAATAATTCGCGCGACCCGAACAAAATCACGCTTTCTTACGAACATGCTGTTTCTGTTTACAGAAATGAAAAGCCGCGGAATTACCCGCGGCTTTCAAATTCATTGTCCGAAATGGCTCAGTTCGACTGGCGGCGCAGGAAGGCCGGGATTTCGAGCTGATCTTCTTCCGAAGCTGCACGCGGCTGCGGGCGGCCCTGATCGTCAAGCTGGCCGCGACGCGGTGCGTAGATAGACGAGTCCTGCTGCGGAGCGCGGCGCTCAGCCGGACGCATGCCCGGCTCACGGTGCTGTGCCGGTTCCAGGCGGGCTGCAGGCTGATCGTCCTCACGGCGCGACAGACCGCTCATGAGGCGGTTGAGCAGACCCTTGGTGCCGCGCGGCTCTTCCTGTACCGGCTGTTGGGAAGCACGGCGGGCATTGATTTCAGCCTGTGCGACCGGCGGGAAATCCGAAACGGCCGGCATGCGCGGAGCAGGACGCGGTTCACGAACCGGCTGTTCATGCATCTGCGGCTGCTGGTAGGCCTGCGGCTGCACGGCCTGCGCTGCCTGATGGGCTGCCGGAGCCTGCGGCATCGGTGCACGAGCGACCGGAGCGCGTTCGAAGGATTCCGGTGCCGGAGCCTGGAAGATGCGGCTCTGCGGACGGAATTCCGGTTCGGCAGAAGCGGCAGGGGCTGCCGGTGCGGCTGGAATTTCAGCTTCGGCGGACTGGATCGCCTGCGCAATCGGATCGACCTGACGCGGCTGTTCAACGACCGGAGGACGAAGTGCGCCATGCGGAGCCATCGGCTTGGTCTGTGCGGTCTGCTTTACCGGCTGGCGAAATTCCAGCGGCGCAGGCGCCGCGTCTCCTAACTGCTTATCGATACCGGTAGCGACGACAGAAACGCGGATGACGCCTTCAAGGCCTTCGTCGAAGGTTGCGCCAAGAATGATGTTCGCATCCGGATCGACTTCTTCGCGAATACGCGTCGCGGCTTCGTCGACTTCGAACAGGGTCATGTCGCGGCCGCCGGTGATCGAGATCAGGAGGCCCTTCGCGCCGCGCATCGAGGTTTCGTCGAGCAGCGGGTTGGCGATTGCAGCTTCGGCAGCAGCCATTGCACGGCCCTCGCCGGAAGCTTCACCCGTGCCCATCATGGCCTTGCCCATTTCGCGCATTACCGAGCGAACGTCAGCAAAGTCGAGATTGATCAGGCCTTCCTTGACCATCAGGTCGGTGATGCAGGCAACGCCCGAATAGAGCACCTGGTCAGCCATTGCGAAAGCATCGGCGAAGGTGGTCTTGTCATTGGCGATGCGGAAGAGGTTCTGGTTCGGAATGACGATGAGCGTATCGACATTCTTCTGCAGTTCTTCGATGCCGAGATCGGCGGTCTTCATGCGGCGGGCGCCTTCGAAATGGAAAGGCTTGGTCACGACGCCAACGGTGAGGATACCGCGTTCGCGGGCAGCACGCGCCACGACCGGAGCAGCACCGGTGCCGGTGCCGCCGCCCATGCCTGCGGTCACAAAGCACATATGCGTGCCGTTCAGGTGATCGACGATCTCGTCGATGCATTCTTCAGCAGCCGCACGGCCAACCTCTGGCTGGGAACCAGCACCAAGACCCTCTGTAACGGCAGCGCCGAGCTGGATCATGCGTTCGGACTTCGACATCGTCAAAGCCTGAGCGTCGGTGTTGGCCACGACAAAATCCACGCCGCGCAAGCCGGCATTGATCATGTTGTTGACCGCATTGCCGCCGCCGCCGCCGACACCGAATACGGTGATGCGGGGCTTCAGCTCGGTGATATCCGGCTTTTGCAGATTGATAGTCATAGGTCCTTGTTCCTCTTAAGCCTTACCACCGCTTCGCCGCCGCGGTGTGGATTGGTTGTTACCCAGATGGTCACGCCCCAATAAGTCGACACGCTAATTCAACACGCTATTTCAACAGCTTACACAATACTTGCTACTCAGAAACTCTCTTTCAGCCATTGGCTGACACGTTGAATGCGCCCACCCGTACCGGTCATCAGACCGGAGGAAGCCGCTTTCACCGACCGTTCTTCTATCCCGGCCACCTGCGGGTAAATCAGAAGTCCAACGGTCGCGGCGAAAGCCGCCCCCTTAGCCGCCTCAGGCAATCCCGCTATTCCTAGAGGACGCCCGATTCGTACATTTCTTGCAAGGATTCGTCTGGCAGCCTCCGGCATTCCCGGCAGCTGGCTTGCGCCCCCTGTCAGAACCACGCGCTTGCCGACGATATGTCCGAGGCCCGACTGGTTGAGCCTGTCGCGCACCAGTTCCAGTGTCTCTTCCACTCTCGCACGGATAATCCGCGTCAGTACCGAGCGCGGATATTGATTGGGTACATCACGCTCATCGTCGCCGATCGGCGGAACCGAGATGAGGTCACGGTCATCGGCTGCACTTGGCAGTGCGGAGCCGTACATGACCTTGAGGCGTTCGGCGTCTTCCATACGGGTGGAAAAGCCCCGCGCCACATCCATCGTGACGTGCGTGCCGCCGATGGCAACCGCATCGGCGTGAATGAATTTGCCTTCGGAGAAGACGGAAATCGTCGTCGTGCCGCCGCCCATATCGATGCAGGCCGCGCCCATTTCAGCTTCATCGCCGACCAGAGCCGCAAGACCGCTGGCATAAGGCGTTGCAACGATGGCTTCCACCGACAGATGGCAGCGATTGATGCAAAGCTCCAGATTGCGCAGCGGCGCGGCATCAGCCGTCAGCACATGCATGTCGACGCCAAGGCTGTCGCCGAGCATTCCGAGCGGATCGCGAATGCCACGCTCGCCATCGAGGGTGTAGCCGACAGGCAGCGAATGAACGAGGTGACGTTCAGCGGCAAGCGCCTGCTTTGCGCCAGCCGCCAGAACGCGGCGAATATCGGTCTGCTCGACTTCATGGCCGCCCAGATTGACGCTAGCCGTAAAGGTTTCGCTCTTGAGGCGGCCAGCGGAAATATTGACGATCAGGCTATCGACCGTCAGCCCGGCCATGCGCTCTGCAGCGTCAACCGCAAGACGGATCGACTGTTCAGCCGCGTCCAGATCGATGATGACACCCGACTTGACGCCCCGCGAACGCTGATGGCCAATGCCCAGCACTTCCATACGGTGCGTGCGGCCCGGCAGCAGGGCGCCGCCCTCATGCGGACGCAACCGTGCGATGACGCAGGAAACCTTGCTCGATCCGACATCCAGAACCGTTAACAGGCGCACCTTGCGCCCTGCAGTTCCGCCTTGTGATGTCCCCTTGCCGCCCAGAATACTCATACGCGTTTCCCCGTGCGGGATAGTTCTTTCTTACGCTCAGCCAGAAATTTCTGGCGCTGCTCCATGCCGCTTGCCGTCAGTTGCACCGTCACGCGGTCTTCAAGACGAAGATCGACCGCAGCAATATCGCGCGACAGAAGGTGCTGCTCCTGATCGAGCTTCTCGACATGTGCCAGCGCCTTCAGCGGATCGGTTTCCGGCAGCATGATGCGCACGCCATTATCCAGAAGCAGATCCCAGCGACGGTCGCCGACGCGGACGTAAGCACGAACCTTTCCGGCCAGCGCCGGATAGGCGGCGATTTCATCGACGAAACCCTTGACCTTCTTTTCCGCACCCTCGCCCACCACGAGCGGAAGCGAATTGTAACGGCCCGGACGGAATGGAACGATGGTATCGCCCGCAGCGTCGATCAACGCCAGGTCCTTGTCGTTCTGCCAGATGGCGAACGCCTTGCGCTCGCGCAGCGAGACAAGAACGGTGCCGGGATAAACCTTGCGGACTTCCGCGCTTTCAACCCACGGCAGCTTGTCGATGGACTGGCGCGCCTCTTCGGCGCTCAGACCGACCAGGGACGTTTCGCCGTCGAGATCGAGCTGACCCAGAATATCGATGTCGGAGGTCTCGTTGTTGCCGACAACCTTCACATCCTCGATTGCGAAACCAAGCGTGGATGCAGTTGCCTTGATGACCTCGGGCGTATGACCGCCAACAGCCATGCCATAAAGACCGGTTGCACCAAGGAAGCCCAGCATGCCGACAGTACCGGCATGGCGTGGAATGTTGACATTGCCCTGAAACAGACGGACAGCAAAGCGGAACGGCTTGCGCAGGAAGCGCGGCAGGACAAAAGCGGCACCCATCGCACCCGATGCATCCCGCATCGAGCCCGAGCGCCCGTATCTGTCCGATTTTCCGTTCAACGCAAACAAGACGCGTCCTCCACCATCCAACTCAACAATTCACCGAAAGAGATACCAGCCGCTCTGGCGATATCAGGCACGAGCGAGGTAGGAGTCATCCCCGGCTGGGTATTGATTTCCAGCCAGATAACTTCGCCATCTTCGGAGAAACGATCATCGAAACGGAAGTCTGACCGGCTTACGCCCCGACACCCGATTGCCCGATGCGCCGTAAGGGCCATTGTTTGTATTTTTTGGTAAATATTTGGTAAAATTTTTGCCGGGCACACGTGAGTTGATGCACCTGCAACATATTTTGAATCATAATCATAGAACTGATGCCCGACAGGAATGATCTCGCACACGTCCATGACGCGATCGCCCATCACCGCGCAGGTCAACTCCCGACCGGGAATGTATTTTTCGACCAGCACCTCGGCGCCATAGTTCCACTCGGCAGAGCTGATGATTTGCGGCGGATGAGCCTGATCTTCCTTGACGATCACAACCCCAAAGCTCGACCCCTCGCGCACCGGCTTGACCACGTAAGGCGGCTTCATCGGATGCTCGGCGCCGATCTCGAAACGATTGAGCAGAAGCGAGGGAGCGACAGCAACACCGGCAGCGGCAGCAACCTTCTTGGCGCGATCCTTGTCCATGGCGAGCGCCGAAGCAAGCACGCCCGAATGCGTGTAGGGAATCTGAAGATATTCCAGAACACCCTGAATAGCGCCATCCTCACCGAAAGGGCCATGCAGAGCATTGAAAACAACATCGGGCTTCAGCTCGGTAAGAACGCTGGCAACATTGCGATCCACGTCAACGCGCGTCACGCGATAGCCGCATTCTTCAAGGGTCTTTGCGCAAGCCTCCCCGGAAGAAAGACTGACAGGACGCTCCGAAGAGAAACCGCCCATCAAAACGGCAACGTGCTTTCCCGTCATGTTAGCATCCCCTCTGCGCAATCCCCTGCGCATCAATTAAACAGAATCCGAGCAACCCAGCAGCACAGGCCGCAGGCACCCGCGGCAGGAAAATCCTGCCGAATCAAATCACTGTGTGGTTAACCCTAAAGAATCAGAGGATTGATTCCGTGACAAGACCCTATAGAAAGGGACGAACCTTACGCATCGCTTGCGAAGGCAAAAAAGCCCGGAATATCAGGTAGAAAATCCGGGCAACTTTTTTATCAAAATTTTCCAAGAAACTCTTCAACCCGCTCGCCCTCGCGGAACAAACCGAGACGTTTGATTTCCCAATGAAGGCGAATGCCCGAATTTTCAAAAACTCTGGCGCGAACCGTTTCGCCCAAAGTCTCCAGATCGTGCCCCGTTGCGGTGCCGGTATTGATCATGAAATTGCAGTGCATCTCCGACATCTGGGCACCGCCGACGCGCAGGCCGCGGCAGCCCGCCTTGTCGATTTCCTTCCAGGCCGACGTGCCTTCCGGATTCTTGAAGGTCGAACCGCCTGTCTTTTCGCGCACCGGCTGCACCGTCTCGCGGTGATGCTGCACCTCGTCCATGGCTTGCCGGATCGCTTCGCGCTCGCCCGCAATCCCCTCAAACAGGACAAAGGTAAAAATCAGGTCCGGCGAAGCCGAGGAATGCCGATAGGCGTAACCCATATCCGCATTGGAAAGCACGTGCACCTCGCCCTTGCGATCAAGCGCGCGCACTTCCACCACACGCTCGCGCGTTTCCACGCCGTTGGCGCCCGCATTCATGCGCAAAGCGCCGCCAATGCCGCCGGGTATGCCATGGTAGAAATGAAAGCCGGCCAGCCCCGCCTCCAGTGCCGCCGCAGCCACACGCTTGTCAGGCGTTGCCGCCCCTGCCCGCAATTGCGTATCGGAAACCTGTTCGACTTCGCCAAAGCCCTTGGCCGAAAGCCGCACGACGAAACCGGGAACGCCGCCATCACGCACCAAAAGGTTGGAGCCGATGCCCACAACGAGGATCGGTATCTCTTCGGGCACCGCCTTCAGAAATGCGGAAAGGTCTTCCTCGTCAGCGGGCTGGAAAAGGACCTGCGCCGGTCCGCCCGCGCGGAACCAAGTTATCTTGTCCATGCCGGCATCGGCTGTCAGCCGGCCACGCAGGCCCGACAGCTTGCCATCGAGCTTCTTCAGAAGCGTCTCGCCGCTTTCCATCTTACTTCTTGCCCTGTTCAGCCAGTTCTTTCGGCAGTGCGTAGGCCCATTGGGTGATATTGCCTGCACCGAGGCACACCACAAAGTCGCCCGGTTCCGCAATCGAGGCGACCAATGGCGCCAGCGCTTCCGCGCCGCTCGCATATCGCGCATCGCGATGACCTGCGGTCTTGATGCGCGATACAAGCGCCTCAGAATTGACGCCTTCAATCGGGTCTTCGCCTGCCGTATAGACCGGCGCCACGATGACCGTATCGGCATCGTTGAAACATGCCGCGAATTCGTCAAACAGGCTTGCCAGACGCGTAAAACGGTGCGGCTGCACGATGGCGATAACACGGCCTTTGGCGGCTTCACGCGCAGCTTTCAGGACAGCGCGGATTTCAACCGGGTGATGGCCGTAATCGTCGAATATCTCGACGCCGTTCCATGTGCCCGTATGGGTAAAGCGACGCTTCACACCGCCGAAAGAACCGAGACCGCGACGAATATCTTCGGCGGAAATACCGAGTTCGTGCGCAACGGCGATTGCCGCCGTCGCATTGGATACGTTGTGCTGGCCCGGCATCGGCAGGCGCAGATCCTTGATCTCGGTCGCCTCGCCCTTGCGGGAGCGGATCACGACATCGAACAGGCTCGCAGCACCTTCCATGCGGTGATTGACGAAGCGCACTTCCGCCTGCGGGTTCTGACCGTAAGTGATGATGCGGCGATCCTCGATGCGGCTCACCAGAGCCTGCACTTCCGGATGATCAAGGCACATCACGCCGAAACCATAGAATGGGACATTCTCGACGAACTGGCGGAATGCAGCGCGAACGGCATCGAAATTGCCGTAGTGGTCGAGATGTTCCGGGTCGATATTGGTGACAACCGCAATATCGGCTGGCAGCTTGAGGAACGTGCCGTCGCTTTCATCGGCTTCCACGACCATCCAGTCGCCATCGCCCATGCGGGCGTTGGTGCCATAGGCGTTGATGATGCCGCCATTGATGACGGTCGGATCGAGATGCCCGGCGTCGAGCAATGCCGCGACCATCGAGGTCGTGGTGGTCTTGCCATGCGTTCCGCCAATCGCGACCGCATGACGGAAGCGCATCAGCTCGGCCAGCATTTCCGCGCGGCGCACAATAGGCAGCAGCTTTTCACGTGCGGCAACCAGTTCGGGATTGTTCTTCTTGATCGCCGTAGAAACAACGACGACTTCGGCATCACCGATATTTTCAGCCTTGTGGCCGACAAAAACCTCAATGCCCTTTTCGCGCAGGCGCTGCACATTGGCGCTGTCGGACTGGTCCGAACCCTGAACCTTGTAGCCGAGATTATGCAGCACTTCGGCAATACCACTCATGCCGATGCCGCCAATTCCGATGAAATGGACAAGCCCGATATTCAGCGGCATTTTCATGGCCGGTTTCCTTCTTTGAATTCCTGAACAGATTTACCCGCTGCAATAGCCTCTGCCAGATCGGCAAGCAACCGCGCAGCGTCCGGCTTGCCAACGCTTTTTGCAGCTCTTGCCATAGTTTCGAGGCGCTGTGGCTCATTCATCGCGGCCTGGAGTATCTCTGCCAGCCGTTCCGGCGACAATTCCGACTGGCGAACGACCTCGCCGCCGCCAACGGCCGCAAGCGCTGCCGCATTCGCCGCCTGATCGTGATCCAGCGCATGCGGAAACGGCACCAGCATGACCGGGCGACCAATGACAGTGATCTCGGAAACGGTCGAAGCCCCGGAACGTGAAATCACGAACTGGGCATCGGCCATGCGTGCCGGCATGTCGTTGAAGAACGGCGCGACGTCCGCCGGGATGCCAAGCTTCTTGTAGGCGTCCCGCACGGCGGCTTCGTCTTCCTTGCGGGACTGCTGGGTGATCAGCAACCGCGCCCGGTCTTTCTCCGGCAGCAAGGCTACGGCCGCAGGAATGGCGGTCGAAAAGAACTGTGCGCCCTGGCTGCCGCCAAAGACAAGCAGACGGAACCGTTCATCCGCCTTGACCGGCCTGTACGGCGTCCCGGCGGCGATCAGCACAGGCGGACGCACCGGGTTGCCCGTCGCGACAGTCTTTTCGGCATGCACGCCGCCCGTTTCAGGCAAAAAACCGCCCGCAATAGCTTTCACGCGACCTGCAAGGCCCTTGTTGGCACGGCCCATGACGGCGTTCTGCTCATGGACCATGGTCGGAATGTTCATGTTGCTCGCCGCGTAAAGCGGCGGCAGCGTCGGATAGCCGCCAAAGCCTGCAACGAGTTTTGGCTTCAGCCGGCGGAACAGTTTGCGGGAATCGAGATTGCCCTGCCACAGCGACCAGAACGTCTTCAGGAGCGCTACCGGATTGCGGCCCGCAATCGTCGCCGAGCGAATGACATGAACATGGTCTTCCGCGAAGGCGCCCGCGAAACGCTGCGCGCGCGCATCCGTTGCAAGATGAACGTCCCAGCCGCGCGCCTTCAATTCATGCGCCAGCGCTTCTGCCGGAAAAAGATGGCCGCCCGTTCCCCCGGCGGCCAATACGATAACACCTTTACCCATCGACCCCTCACAGCGCAGGAATGCGTTCGCCCCGATTTGAACCAATATGCCCAACCGTATGCGTCATACGCGCTTCCGGGCGGCGACGGGTGAGCGCCAGCAGGATGCCCATTGTGATGGCAATTGCCACCAGCGACGAGCCACCATAGGAGATGAACGGCAGGGTCATACCCTTTGCAGGCATGAGATGCAGGTTCACTGCCATGTTGATGATCGACTGGAAGCCGAACAGGATAACAATCCCCGAGACGGCAAGACGCGTAAACGCATCGCGCTCGCGCAGTGCGATGGAAAGACCGCGCACGACGATGAACGCAAACAGCAGCAGGATGATCATGCACAGGATGATGCCGTATTCTTCGGCAGCGACCGAGAAAATGAAATCGGTGTGACTGTCCGGGATGATGCGCTTCACGGTGCCTTCGCCTGGCCCCTGCCCGAACCAGCCGCCGCGCAGGATCGCTTCGCGACCCGCATCGACCTGAAACGTGTCGCCCTCGCCCGTCATGAACCGGTTGATACGCCCTGCGACGTGATCGAACATGAAGTAGGCGGAAACACCGCCGCAAACCGCAAGACCGCCAAGAACCATAATCCAGAACATGGGCAGGCCGGCGAGGAAGAACATGGCACCCCATGTGCCTGTGGTCAGCATTGTCTGGCCAAGGTCAGGCTGGAGAACGAGCAGGGCCGCAACGGTGCCGAAGAGCAGCATGGCAAGAAAATTGCCGGGCATTTCCCCGCCGCGTTCTCGTTCCGAAAACAGCCAGGCGCAAACCACCACAAAAGCCGGTTTCATGAATTCCGAGGGCTGGATGGAGATACCCGCCAGATTGACCCAGCGCCGCGCACCCTTCACTTCGATGCCGAAAAACAAAGCGGCAACCATCAGTACCAGCGCAATGCCGAGCAGGATCAGCGCAAAGCGCCTGATCTGACGCGGCGAGAGAAACGACACCCCGATCATGACGGCGACCGCCGGAAGCATGAAGAAAATCTGGCGTTCGACAAAATGAAAACTGTCCAGCCCGATGCGCGACGCCACGGCGGGACTTGCGGCGAATGACAGCAGAATGCCAAGCCCCATCAGGGCCAGACATGCGGCGAGGAAGAAGCGGTCTATTGTCCACCACCAGTTGGCGACAGGACCGCGATCGACACGGCTTACCATCAGCTTTCCCCTCTTATTGGCGTTACACCCGGAAGCGCCAGAACGGCGCTGCGGAATGCATCGCCGCGTTTTTCAAAATTCTGGAACTGGTCGAAGCTCGCGCAAGCGGGCGACAGCAGCACGACCGGCTCCGGAGCGGCATCGTTGCCGGCATCCCGGGCAGCGTGTTCAACGGCGACTGCAAGCGTGTCGGAAATCTCGAACGGCGCCGCATCGCCAAGCGTTGCCGCAAACTGCGCTGCGGCTTCACCGATCAGATAGGCCTTGGCAATCCGCGGAAAGAACCCCGCCAGCGAAGCAATCCCGCCTGCCTTCGGCACGCCGCCTGCAATCCAGTAAATGTTCTGCGGGAAGGACGACAAGGCCGGAGCCGTCGCTTCCGCATTGGTCGCCTTGGAATCGTTGACGAACAGGACTTTCCCGCGATGCCCGACCTGTTCCATGCGGTGAGTGAGGCCCGGAAAGCTCTTCAATCCGGCGTGGATTTCCTCAAGGCTCAAGCCCACAGAGAGGCAGGCTGCAATCGCCGCAAGCGCATTCTGCGCATTATGCGCGCCGCGCAGCGAGCCGATACCTTCAAGAGAAGCGATTTCGTCGATTTCTCCATCCTGCGACCAGAACAGTTTCGCACCGTCAGCAAAATAACCTTTGCCAAGCCGCTTTTCCTTGGAAATCCGCACGACATTGACGCCGTCACGATAAAGCCGGTCGGCAATGGCTTCGCAATATTGATCGTCGACACCGACAATCGCCGTGTCGCTTGCCGCGACCAACCGTTCCTTGATCGCGGCATAGTTTTCCATCGATCCATGACGGTCGAGATGGTCCGGCGTCAGATTGAGCAGGATGCCCGCCGTCGGGTTCAGCGAAGGCGCGAGATCAATCTGGTAGGATGAACATTCGACCACATAGAAACGATTTGCCTGCGGCGCCTCCAGCGTCAGGATTGCCGTGCCGATATTGCCGCCAAGCTGCATATCCCGGCCGGAAGCCTTGATGATATGGGCGATCAGGGCTGTCGTCGTCGACTTGCCATTGGTGCCTGTAATCGCAATAAGCGGGCAATCGGGAGCAATGTGGTTGCGCTCGCGGACGAACAATTCCACGTCGCCGATGATCTCGACACCTGCGGCATGGGCCAGATCGACGGTCCAGTGCGGCTTTGGATGGGTTAGCGGAACGCCCGGCGAAAGCACGAAAGCCGCAAACTGCGACCAGTCCGCGTGCCGCAGGTCGCCCGTGGCAATGCCCGCGCTCTGGGCACGGGCAACGCTGTCGGGATTGTCGTCCCAGGCAATAATCTTTGCGCCGCCTGCAAGAATGGCCTTGGCGGTCGCAATGCCCGACCCGCCCAGTCCGAAAAGGGCGACTGTCTTGTCCTTGAGGGCGGTGATCGGGATCATGGCACTTTACCGGAGCTTGAGGGTGGAAAGGCCGATCATCGCAAGGATGATCGCAACGATCCAGAACCGGATCACGACCTGGCTCTCGGTCCAGCCCTTCTTTTCAAAATGGTGGTGGATCGGTGCCATCAGGAAGACGCGCTTGCCGGTCAACTTGAAGGAACCGACCTGAATGATGACGGAAAGCGCTTCCATCACGAACAGGCCGCCGATAATTGCGAGAACGATTTCGTGCTTTGTCGCAACGGCAACCGTGCCCAGCATGCCGCCCAGCGCAAGCGAACCCGTGTCGCCCATGAAGATGGCGGCGGGCGGCGCGTTGAACCAGAGGAAGCCGAGGCCTGCGCCGATGACGGCGCCTAGGACGACGGCAAGCTCACCCGTGCCGGGCACGAAATGGATTTGCAGATAGTCGGCGAAGATCGCGTTACCGGACAGATAGGCGATGAAACCGAAAGAGGCTGCGGCCACCATGACCGGCACGATTGCAAGCCCGTCGAGACCATCGGTCAGGTTCACGGCATTGCCAGCGCCAACCATGACGAAGGCAGCGAACGGAATGAAGAACCAGCTCAGATTGACGACGAACTGCTTGGCGAATGGGAATGTCAGCGAAGACGAGAACGGCTCCTGCCCTGCCCGCATGATGATGAAAGCGGCGGCGGCGGCGATCAGGAATTCGATGCCAAGACGCGCCTTGCCGGAAAAGCCCTTGTCGGACTGCTTCGTCACCTTGAGATAATCGTCATAGAAGCCGATTGCGCCGAAACCCACCGTAACCAGCAGCACGACCCAGACATAGACGCTGGAGAGATTGGCCCAGAGCAGGCACGACACAAGAATGCCGGTCATGATCATCAGCCCGCCCATGGTGGGCGTACCGGCTTTCTTGAAATGGGTCTGTGGGCCGTCGGCGCGGATCGGCTGGCCTTTCCCCTGACGTACCCGCAGCGAATTGATGATCGACGGGCCGAACAGAAACACGATCAGCGCCGATGTGATCATCGCGCCGCCGGTGCGGAAAGTAATGTAGCGGAACACATTGAGCGGTGTCATATGTTCGGCGAAGAAGGTGAGAAGCATCAACATGTAGAGAAAAATCCCTCAAATACCGCTTATTCCGCCGGTTCGACCGGCGGAAACTGGCTGATCAGCGCCTTGACGATTTTGGAAAAACCGATCCCCTTCGACGATTTCACCATGATGACATCGCCCGGACGGACCGCCTTGATCACCAGCGGCAACAATTCGTCGGTGCTCTGCCTGTACTCGGTATGAATTTCAACCGGCAAGGCATTTTTAAGCGCCGACATGTCCGGTCCACCGATAAAAAGCGCGTTCACTTCGGCATCCACGATCGGACGCGCCAGATCGGCATGGAGCTTGCCCGATTGACGGCCAAGCTCAAGCATGTCGCCCAGCACCGCAATGCGGCGGCCACGCGCTTCCGGTGTCGTCGAATGCAAGAGCGACAGAGCCGCGCGCATCGAGGTCGGATTGGCGTTATAGCTTTCGTCGATGAGCGTGAACGTGCCTTCGGGGTGCTGCAGCACATGGCGCGCGCCGCGACCACCTTCGGCGGAAAGCGTTGCCATTGCCATCATCACCTTGGCAATATCCGCACCGACCAGATCGGCCGCGCCGAGAACGGCGAGCATATTCTGCGCGATATGACGGCCCGGCATGCCGACCTTGACCGCAGCTTCATGCGCGCCCGCCTTCACCGTCATGCAGGAACAGGTAGGATGAAGCTTCACCTCGCGCAGACGGTAGTCCGAACGGGCATTCTCGCCAAATGTGACGATATGCTCGACGCCTGCCTTCTCAGCCAGTTCTTCCAGTTGCTTGAAGCGCTTGTCGTCGCGGTTGAGGAGTGCATAACCGCCCGGGACAATGCCTTCGAAAATCTCCGCCTTGGCGACGGCGATTTCTTCCAGATTGGCAAAATGACCAAGATGCGCGGGAGCGATCAGCGTAATCAGCGCCACATGCGGGCGCACCATCTTCACCAACGGGCGGATTTCGTCATGATGGTTCATGCCGATTTCAAAGACGCCATAATCCGTATCGGCAGGCATGCGCGCAAGGGTCAGCGGCACGCCCCAGTGATTGTTGAACGAAGCCACCGAAGCATGAACCTTGCCGACTTCCGAAAGCACATGGCGCAATGCTTCCTTGGTCGTCGTCTTGCCGACGGAACCCGTGACCGCGATGATCTGCGCTTTTGAGCGTGCGCGCGAGGCAATGCCAAGCTTGGTCAGGGCTTCAAGCACGTCCTCGACCACGATCATCGGCACCTTGGAATTGCCGAAAGCAGGCAGACGGTGTTCCGCCACCACGATCAGGCCGGCACCGGCAGCCATGGCAGCGGTGACGAAATCATGGCCGTCGAATTGCTCGCCCTTGATGGCGAAGAATGCCTCGCCCGGCTTCAGCGAGCGGCTGTCGATAGAGATACCGGTTATGCCGGCAGGAAGGTTGCCGAAGGGCCTGCCTTCCATGGCTTCGACCATATCGTCGGATTTCCAGAGCCAGTCACTCATTCCGAGCGCTCCTCAAGACGGGCAGCCAGCGCTGCCGCAACTTCCGCATGATCCGAGAACGGCAAGGTGATATTGCCGACGATCTGCCCCTCTTCATGTCCCTTGCCTGCAACTACCAGCGTATCGCCCGGCTGCATCATCGACACGGCGGTGAAGATTGCCTCACGGCGATCGCCAATTTCGGTTGCACCCGGTGCCGCCGCCATGATTTCCGAGCGTATCTGGGCCGGAACCTCCGAACGTGGGTTGTCGTCCGTAACGATGGTCACATCGGCCAATCGCGAGGCGATTTCGCCCATGATCGGACGCTTGCCCTTGTCACGGTCACCGCCGCAGCCAAAAACCACAATGACCCGGCCCGTCGTGAACGGGCGCACCGAAGTCAGGACATTTTCCAGCGCTTCCGGCTTATGGGCATAATCGACATAGGCCGGTGCGCCATCTTCCGTCGCGCCGACGAGGTCGAGCCGTCCCGGCGCACCTTTCAGGAGCGCCAGTGCACGCATTGCAGCCGCAGCGGGAACGCCCGTAACCATGGCAAGTCCTGCGGCAACCAATGCATTCGCCACCTGAAAATCTCCGGCGAGCGGCAGCTCGATCTCGAAAATCTCGTCGCCGATGCGCACTTCCACATGCTGGCGGAAACGCTCATGCTCGACACGCTTGAGGGCAATGAAATTGCCCTTCCGTCCAACCGTCTTTACGTCGCAACCGGCAAGCGTCGCCGCTTCGATGGCCTGGGCAGAGAAATGATCGTCGGAGAAGATGATGGCTGGCGCGCCCTTCGGCAAAAGCGTGTTGAAGAGACGCATCTTCGCGCCCAGATATTCGTCGATGGTCGCGTGATAATCCATATGGTCGCGACCAAGATTGGTGAACGCCCCGGCTGCGAGCTTGACCCCGTCCAGACGGCGCTGGTCGAGACCGTGCGACGATGCTTCCATGGCCGCGTGGGTCACGCCTTCGTCGGCAAGTTCGGCCAGCACACGATGCAGTTCCACCGGATCGGGTGTGGTCAGCGAATTGTAATCGCTGCGCGTGGGCGAGAAGACGCCGGTCGTGCCGATATTGGCTGCGGGGAAACCGGCATAAGCCCAGATCTGACGGGTGAAGGACGCAACGGAAGTCTTGCCGCTGGTGCCTGTGACCGCAACCATGACCTGCGGCTGCTTGCCATAGAACTGCGCTGCCGCAACTGCGAGTGCAAGGCGCGGATCATCGACATGGAGGATCGGTACGCCTGCGTCGGCGAGGACCGTATCCTTGCTCGCGACAATGGCGCTGGCGCCGCGCTTGATGGCATCGGCGGCAAAAGCCGCGCCATCGGCTTTCACACCCTTCAAAGCTGCGAAAAGAAAACCGCGTTCGACCTTGCGGGAGTCCGACGTGACACCGGTGATCTCCACCTCACCGACATTGCCGGAGGCCAGTTCCTTGAAAAGTGCGATTTCCTTCAGTTTCATGGTCATACCAAATCCAGATTCAGTTGTGCGCGTAACGCTGCAAAGGCTGTTTTATGCGAATCAGTCGTATTCGTTGGAAACCATTGCTGGCGGCACTTCCTGTTGAAAATCGGGCCTGCCGCTTAAATTGCTAACCATTGCTGGCTGGGCTTCGAGCTGGAAATCAGGCTTCACCCCGAGGAACGATGCAGACCGGCGGATGATCTCCGAAACCATTGGCGCAGCATTGAGCCCCGCGGTTGCGCTGAACTTGCCTTCCTCCGGCTTCGGTTCATCAATGATGGTCAGCACGACATAGGTCGGGTCATCCATCGGAAATGACGCGAGAAATGCATTGAAGCGCACATCTTTCGAATAGCGGCCATGCACCACTTTTTCCGCGGTGCCGGTCTTGCCGCCGACGCGATAGCCCGGAACCGTGGCGCGCTTGCCGGAGCCACCGGGCGCGGTCGCATTGAGGCGGTAGAGATAACGCATGTCGGCAGAAACCTGTGGATGGATGATCTGCTTGGCCACCTGATCGGCCTCGGCCTGCGTGCGCATCAGGAATGTCGGCGGCATCAGCTTGCCGCCATTCATCAGCGCCGCAGCGCCAACCGCCGTCTGCAATGGCGTCGTCATCATGCCGTGACCGAACGAAATGGTCATCGAATGGACCTTCTTCCACACGCGCGGCTCGACGGGGCGCGCCACTTCCGGCAGTTCCGTCTGCAAGCGGTCGAGAAGCCCGATCTTCTTCAGGAATGCCCGGTGGCCTTCGATACCCACAGCATCGGCCTCGCGGCCCGAACCGATGTTGGAGGAGAAGATGAACACTTCCGGCAGCGTAAGCACACGGCCCTTTCCGTGGAAGTCACGGATGGTCTGACGGCCAAACACGAGCGGACGCGACGCATCAAGCCGCGAATTCAGGTTGAACTTGCCGGAATCGAGCGCCATCGCGGTGGTAAAGCTCTTGATGGTCGAGCCCATTTCATAGGTACCCGCCGACATGCGGTTCAGGCGATCCTTGTCCAGCGCATGGACCGGATTGTTCGGATCGAAATCCGGCACCGAGGCCATGGCGATCACTTCGCCGGTCTTGACGTTCAGCACCACGGCACCGGCGGCAATCGCCCGGTAGCGTTCCATGGCATTGACCAGAACGTCGCGCATGATGTGCTGCACGCGAATATCGATCGACAGACGCACCGGCTCCAGCGACTGTCCGGTCGCAAGACCGACAGAACGCAGGTCGGTCAGGCCCTGGCTGTCGATATATTTTTCCATGCCCGCAATGCCCTGATTATCGACGTTGACGAGGCCGAGGATATGGGAAGCGGTCGGGCCGCCCGGATAGAAGCGGCGCTTTTCCGTGCGGAAGCCGATGCCCGGCACGCCGAGCGCCATGATCTGGCTCTGCTGGCGAGGCGTCAGTCCGCGCTTGATCCACACGAAGCCCGCCCCGCTTTTCAGGCGCTTGTACGTCGTTTCCCAGTCGAGATCCGGCAGCACCGTCGAAAGCATTTCGATGGTTTCGTCAGGATCGACGATCTTGCGCGGTTCGGCATAGAGCGAGGCCGTCTTGATGTCGGTTGCGAGAATTTCGCCGTTGCGGTCGAGAATATCGGGCCGCGAGGCCAACTGCTGGACAGCCGGTCCTGCACTCTCCTCGTTTTCACCGCCGATGACACCGAAATAGATGAGCTTTCCGCCCATGACACCGTAGATGCCGACAAAACAGGCCATCGCCATCCAGAGGCGATTGCGGGCGCGGTTGCCGTGCTTCTTGCGTGAGCCGACAAACGCCATGTTGCCGGCCAGCTTTTCATCGCCAGCCGGCTCAACGCCGTTACCTGCCTGCATGTTCTTTTTTCTGAAAGGTCTCAGCCGCATGATCAGTGCTTCGCCCCGCTTTTCTTGACGCTGCCGGTCGTGACGGCATCCTTTTCCAGCACGCCGCTTGCCAGCAGTTCGTCGCTGCCGGAGATGATCTTCTGAATATCGTCAATCGGACGTTCCGGAATTTCGTTGACGGCCAGCACAAGCTGTTCTGCTTCGATCGGCTTGAGATTGAGTTCCTTTTCATAGACTCCGACAAGACTTTGCAGGCGACCGGGCTGGGTCATCAATGCCCAGTCGGCGCGCAGAAGCGTGATCGTGTCCTTCTCGGAGTCGATCTGCCGCTTCAGCTTAGCGATGACCGCGATCTGTTTTTCCGCGTCATATTTGATCGTGTAGGTGACGGTCGCCGCCACCAGCATCGCCGCTATCATGATGATGTCGAAAGTACGCAGCACTCGTTCAACTCCGGGCCAGTTCGTTCGTTTCGGGCAGTTTGGGCAGCCCGAAAAGCGATAGATCGTCTTCCAGTGGCGGATTTTCCGTCCTTATTCCGGCCCGCAGCTTCGCCGAGCGCGCACGCGGGTTTCGTTCTTCTTCCTCGGTCGTCGGGCCGACCGCGCCCTTGACCGCTGGCGTAAAGCTCGGGCGACGGACATGCGTTTCCGGCATATGGCGCGATCCGGCACTCCCGCCCGCCCGGTCCGCGAAATAGCGCTTCACCATGCGGTCTTCGAGCGAATGGAAGGTCACGACAACCAGCCGTCCGCCCGGTTTCAGGATGCGTTCGGCAGCAAGCAGCGCCCGCGCCAGTTCACCCAGCTCATCGTTCACATAGACGCGCAATGCCTGAAAAACCCGCGTCGCCGGATGAATGCGATCCTTCGGATTGCGCCCCACCAGCGTTTCAATGGCATTGGCAAGATCGAGCGTGCGCGTGAAAGGCTGCGCCGTTCGGCGCTTGTCGATCATGCGCGCTATGCGGCCCGCATGGCGTTCCTCGCCCAGAAAATTGAAGATGCGAGCCAGATCGCCGGTCTTGAGCCGGTTGACCACATCGGCAGCACTTGGCCCGCTTTTCGACATGCGCATGTCAAGCGGACCGTCCTTCTGGAAGGAAAAGCCGCGCTCGGCTTCGTCGATCTGCATCGATGAAACGCCAATATCGAGCACAACGCCGTCCACCTTGCTTCCCGCTCCCTTGACTGTCGAGACTGCTTCATCCAGCGCAGAGAACCGCGACTCGACCAGGTTGAGCCTGCCCGGAAACTGCTTTTCCATCGCCCGCCCGGCTTCGATTGCGGTCGGATCGCGGTCGATCGCGATCACGTCCGCACCTGCTTCGAGTATGCGGCGCGTATAGCCACCGGCGCCGAATGTCCCATCGACGATCACCGCGCCAGCTACAGGCTTCAGGGCATCGATCACTTCGGCGATCAGCACCGGAACGTGACGGACTTCAGCCCCACCGGCTTGAGAATTGTCTCCGCCGAGGCTTGCCATCATTCCGATCCTTTCCCGGGTACGCGGCCCGTCATCTAAAGCGCGTTGCGCTTCAATCTTTTGTTTTCACGCATGTCTTTGTCCAAAACCGGTTCCCGCTTTCGGGAGACATGCCTGAGTGTTGCCTTTGGATTCCGCCCATTTGCCGTCAACTTGGGGGCATGACGGATTCGTTCGTCAGTTATCGGATATTAAGCTTAATGAAGCGTTATCCTTTGGACGGGAGTAAGGGAGTAAGGGAGTAAGGGAGTAAGGGAGTAAGGGAGTAAGGGAGTAAGGGAAGAGGATCATTATTTTTTGGCATGACAAATATTTTGCTTGCCTTGTCCACATCCGCTTCCCACCCTATTCCCCTATTCCCCT
>UEIJ01000002.1 GCA_900470195.1 Hyphomicrobiales bacterium
CCCTTTTTGGAACAGGCTCTAAGGGTATACGAATTTCGACCGTAGCCAAAGATCGACGGGAGATCGCTAGCCAAAAACTTGGCACACCGTTTGCAAATGTGGCACTCAGCCTTTACGAACAATCGATGCCGTGTAGCCTGTCCTAGTGTGTTGATCGTGCTTGTAATGCACTAGATATAGAACAAATTGGGACCATGGACAAAAGACTATTCCGTCAATTTGGTTTGATCCTTCTGCTTTTTGATTGCGCGCAGCATGAGCGTCCAACCGTAATCGTTCATTTCAAGATAATCGCGCAGCGAATGTCCTACCAAAGGCCGAATTGCTGCGTTTAGTTTTTTGGACGTTAGTACACGGCGGAAACCTTTATGTGCAATCGGCGTAACGGATCGCAGCTCGCAAATTGAATACCGTGCTTCGACGAGTTTTGTAAGTTCTTGGCGGTCAACCCATCGTCTGATCTGTCCCTCTCCCGGTGGTGGGAGGCTGCAATATTCTTCCAATACCAGACGGTTTTGAGTTGCCAGGAACAATGAGCCATCTGTTTTTAAAAGCTCCGATATTCTGCTTAGGAATAATTGTTGATCTGCGACGTGGGAGAGGACCTCCAAGGTTACGATGACGTCAAAGGAACTTATTTCAAACGGGAGTTCGAAAAAATCTCCCGCCGTAAATTTCACATATGGCCATTTTTGTTGTGATCTCTGAAGAACGGTTTCCGCAAGATCCGTCCCATGAACATTTCCAAATTGCGAAAGTTCGTTGCAGAACCAACCTGTACCGCACCCGACCTCCAATATATTCAGGTCCTTGCGGTTGAGCGATTTAAGCCAACTCAACACAACTTCGGCTTGGCGATTTGAAATTTCCGTGAGCTCGTGTTCGCGAGTACGCGCGTTCCAGTCATCCCAAAATTGTTGCTGTCTTGCTATGCTTGTCATGCTGTCAGTTTGAGGTGTGATCTGTAAAAGGAACAGTGCTCAGAAGCGTTAGGTTCTTACTGCTTTCGACTATGTAAATAGATACCAACACATTCCAGCGAACGAACTGAGCAACAGCAAAGGGATCATTTTCATCCGGAATACGAATGCTGATATGAGACTTGCAACGGTCAGCAGGAGGGCTGGTACATTTAGCGTCTGCCAAACCGGAACCCATGCACCGATCCAGCCGTAATGGTGTTCCACGACCTCCTGAAACAGCACATGGATGGCGAACCAGATAGCAAGGTTCATTATTACGCCGACGACAGATGCGGTTATGGCCGTGAGCGCCGCCGAAATTGCCTTGTTTCCACGTAATGTTTCGATGAATGGAGCACCGAGGAATATCCAGAGAAAGCAGGGTAGAAACGTCACCCATGTGGTCAGAACAGCTGCCAATGTTGCCGCCATATATGGATTCAGATCACCAGGAGAACGATAAGCGCCTAGAAATCCGACGAACTGAACGACCTGGATCAATGGTCCAGGCGTTGTTTCCGCCATGCCAAGACCATCAAGCATTTCGCCTGCAGTGACCCAGCCAAACCGCTGAACTGCTTCCTGAGCTACGTAAGAGAGAACAGCATAGGCTCCTCCGAATGTAACCATCGCCATTTTGCTGAAGAAGATGGCAATCTGGGAAAAGACGTTATGAGGTCCAAGGCTGACGTATAATGCGAGCACTGGACCGAGCCATATGAACAAAAACACCACAGAAATGCTGATCGACCATCGCAGATTGGGTGTCGCATGGTCCGGGGTGTTTTCTCCGATGACAGAATCCTTGTCTGCAAGAGCGTTGGCCGCACGTTTATGACCACCGCCTGTTTGAAAGCTCGTCGATCCAAAATGTGCCGCGATCAAGCCGATTGTTCCCGCCATAGCGACGATCAACGGAAAAGGAAAACTGAATAGAAATATCGCTAGAAACGCAGAGACCGCGATAGCAATCAGCGCATTATTTCTGAGTGCCCTTTGTCCTATGCGCAGGACAGCCTGGATCACGACTGTCAGCACGGCAGCTTTCAATCCAAAAAGGAAACCTGCAATCGCTGTCACATGGCCGAACGCCACATAAGTCAGGCTCAAAATCAGGATGGACAGGAATCCCGGCAGGACAAAGAGAATTCCAGCGACCAGACCACCTCTGGTTTTATGAAGAAGCCAGCCAATATAGATGGCAAGCTGATGCGCTTCGGGACCTGGCAAAAGCATGCAGTAATTAAGGGCATGCAGAAATCGGTCTTCGCCGATCCACCGCTTTTCCTCGACGATAACCCGATGCATTACGGCAATTTGGCCTGCAGGACCGCCGAAGCTCAGTGCCGCCACTCGCGCCCATACACCCAATGCCTCGCCGAACGGAATTCCATGGTCAGGAGTAGATGGTGGCGTTTGGATACGGGATTGGTTCACAGACACGTTCATTATTGACCTCCCGGCTTGCCAGAGGGCCAATCATGGGTTTCGTCAACAGCATCACGCGCCCATCGATAAAATGCGTCATAGAGCAACAATCCTGCGTTCAATTGCTCCAGATCATCCTTGAACATGCGAGACAGACCAAGAGAGGCCGCAAGAAGACCTGAACACTGGGGGGCCAGATCAAGCCGCGCTGTGTCTGCACCTCGTACAATTGTCGCCAGTCTGTCCAATGAAGGTGTTTTCAGCCCGAATTCTTCGATCATAACGTCGAAAGTGCACAAATCCCCGCGATGGCTCCAGAAAACCCCTTCGATATCAAAAGGGGTCGCGTCAAACTTGTCGGCTACCTCAAGGACTTCCTGCGCACCAACAAACAGGAATACCGCGTCGGGATCGATGAAGCGCTTTATCAGCCATGGACAGGCAATACGGTCAATCTTTGGGCGTGCGCGTGTTACCCATACGGTTCTGTTCTGAAGATCGCGGTTTGGCAACCGTTCAAGGTTGACCACAGAAGCATTTGACGCGATCCAGGCCTCATAGCCACCTTCGAGCGTCTCTGCTTCGATTGCCTTGTGTTTGAGCCAGGCAGTTGCTCCCTGAGATAGCTTTTGGCCTTTCTGACAATATATGATGACCTGTTTGCCTTGGAACTCATCAGCCCAGGTTTCGACCGCAAGAGCGTCTCGATTAACTGCGCCTGGAATGACACGCGGGTCTCGCCCCAGATCGTCGGCGCTGCGAACGTCGATTATCCTCGGTGCGTCAGGCATTCCGATCAGACGGATTAATTGCGATGTGGTGATTTCTGTGTTCGACGGCATAGACGTCCACTCCCTCAAAAGGGTCAGAGGACGCGATATTTGGGCTGCCGCCTCACGGGGTAACCGCGATCAACCCCTTGGATGAAATTTTAGCACCAATCCAGATCGACTGGCAATAGGCTCGCAGATGCAGAAATTGCAACGTTCTCAACTGGAAACTTCCCTGATGGCGACAGCAATCAATATTAAACCGACCAGCACTTCGATGGCACGTGACAACCGCTCCAGCAGATGGGATCTGTTCTCCACGAGATGGGCGAGGCCTTGCCTGAACAGCACTGTTGACAAGGCGAGTAATGATAGCACGACGCAAATTCCGATCATCATGGCGAACGCGAAAGCTATTCCAGCCTCGGGAACGCCACGCGTAATCGAATAGGTCATTATGAAGAGCGTCAGGGGACAGGGGATCAGTCCTGCGAAAAATCCAAATGCCAATCCTTCGCCCTGATCGTGCTTATGAGGACGTCCTCTCAACGCGCGGAATATCATCCACGCGCCAATCAGGCCCATCAGGCTTCGGCTTATTCCTTCCAGAAGTGGTGCGCGTCCTACGCTCCCCAGTGTGACCGAAATGAGCGGCAATGACAAAAGCGCAATTACGACAGAAAGGCCCACATGCGTAACCGACAATGCGGCAGAAACTGCCAGCGCCCTCAAAGCGCTAAGCGGAGACGCGGTCAGATAAGTGGCCAAAAGAGTTTTGCTGTGACCAGGCGTCAGCGCATGTGCCGCACCAAACAAGATGCCCATGGGCAGATAAGCCACGAAAGATGCCCAGTCTCGCGCATCGGCAAAAGACTGAATATGCCTCGCGAACGCAAAATAAATCTCGCGTTGAAAACTGATCAGATCCTGGAACAGGCCCATCATATCAACTTCAAGGACGCCACGCTCAGCGCGGCGTAACGACCAACCTTTCCTATTGCCACTAGGATTATGAAAGAAGGCAGAGGCTCACGCATTACGCCTGCAACTACAGTCAGAGGATCGCCAACAACCGGGAGCCAGCTGAAGAGCAATGACCATTTTCCGTATCGACTGTACCAGCTCTGTGCCCGAGCCAGCGAATTCTCACCCGCTGGAAACCAGGAACGATCCTTGTAATGCTCGATGCCTCGACCAAGCATCCAGTTGATCAGTGCGCCCAATATATTGCCGATGCTCGCGACAGTTACCAGCAAGATCGGCGACAGCTTTTCGCTGGCAAGAAGGCCCACCAGAACTGCTTCAGACTGCATCGGCAAGATCGTGGCGGCAACAAGTGCACTGAAGAAAAGTCCAGTATAAGATAGCAGCTCTGTCATTCGACTGCGTCATCTCTCATCGGTGAGCCTGGCCATTGAGGGTGATGACTATCAATCACATAAACATGCGAGTGTTTATGACCCTGCCCCACTGGTGTTGCATCCGCGAGATGAGGATGATCATCATCAAGCCCGGTGTGGGTATGCTCCACCTCTTCAGGATCGGAGGCTGGCCAGACATAGGCCGCGATTGCCAGCGCCAAGGCGGCGACAATTGCCAGGATCACAAATGTAATTGGGATGCCAGCTTCCGCACCAAACCAACCGGCGACGGGATAGGTGATAAGCCAGCAAGCATGTGAAAGAGCAAATTGCGCTGCAAATATGGCTGGACGGTCCTCAGGGTGAGCAGATCGGCGCAACAATCGTCCGGATGGCGTCTGGGTGAGGGAACAGCCCAATCCCAGGATAAACCAGAGTGGCAACAGGTACCAATAATTGGAAACAAACGTTCCGACGAACAATCCTGCTATGAGAATTGTCGCTCCTGCAAACATTGCTCGGCGATCAGCAACATCATCGAGCAGTCGAGGAAGAACGAAGGCTGCGATCATCGAGCCTGCTCCAAAGGCGGCGAGAGCGACCGCCATAGATCGCTGATCGAGCCCAAAGATGCCCTGCACGATAACAACCGTATTGACGATCACCATGGCACTTGCTGCGGCAACCGCCAGATTGAGCGCTAACAGACCTCTTAGGCGTGGAGTGGCGAGATAAATTCGCATCCCCCGCGTGGTACGGTCATAAATGCCGCGTTTTTCTGTTGGCTTGGGACTCGGAAGAACAACAGAGACAACCAGGGCGGCTGACGCCAGAAATCCGACGACAGTCCCTGCAAACAGGCTGTGAAAGCTAATGACTGTCAATAGAGCGGCGGCCAGCATTGGGCTGGCGACGCTTTCCATATCATAGGCCAGTCGCGACAATGACAAGGCCCGTGTGTATTCCTTTTCGCCAGGCAAAACGTCAGGAATGGTCGCCTGAAAGGTTGGTGTAAAGCCTGCTGATGCCGATTGAAGTACGAAAATCAGGACGTAGACCTGCCAGATTTCAGTGACGAACGGTAATAATAACGCAACCGCCGCGCGAACCAGATCGAGACAAACGAGCATTGTCCTTCGTGGCAAGCGGTCGGCAAAAGCAGCCGCGATTGGTGCGACACCGACATAGGCAATCATTTTGATAGCCAATGCAGTACCCAGCACCGCACCTGCTTCGTTGCCAGCCAGATCAAATGCGAGAAGGCCCAAGGCAACAGTTGCAAGCCCGGTGCCAATCAGGGCTATGACCTGGGCGAGAAACAAATGTCGATAGGTGCGATTTCCCAGAATTTTAAGCATGATTTTTTCCGAGACCTAGACGGGCGGTGTGACTGCTGATTGTTGAGCCAATCCAACCCAACCGTGATAACCAACGTACAGACCGACAGCGATAATCAGCAGGCTTGAGAAGTAAGGAGCTTTCCGCGCAACCGTCGAGAACCAGCTCCAGCGCTTGGTAGCGTGGCGGACACTGAGTGCGGCAACGGCACCCACCGTTACAAGTGTGATTGCTAGCCCGATGGAGAAGCAGAGTACGAGCGTGAAACCGAGGGTGAATTCCTTGAGCTGAAGGCAGAGCAACAGGATCGTGATTGCGGCTGGGCAGGGAATGAGGCCACCTGTCAGGCCGAACAGGACGATCTGCCATGTTGTGACGTTCCTGTCTGCGAATTTTCGCCTGATATCGTTCGCATGGGCCAATTCGTGGGCGTCCTGATATTCACCCGTGGTAACTTCGAGACCGCGCAATTCCTCATGTATATGGTCGTGGCTGTGATCGTGTCCTTCGACAAACGACAAATCATAAGCATGGCTATGATGATCGTGGGTTAGTTCAAGACGCACCATGAATTCATGCGGTTCGGGAATTCCATCCAGCGATTCGATGTAATCGCCCTTGTCGAGGAAATAGAATGTCTGACGGGTACCGTCTGGACGTTCTGTTTCAAGCGTAACTTCGTCGGCAACCCATTTATGACCTCGAACAGATTCCATGCGCCAGCGAGGCGGGACACCTTCTTCAAAAATCTCCACGCTGATGAGACCGTGGCCTGTATCTATTTCTCGCGTTTCGCTGTGGCCGTGACTGTGATGGCCATGATCGTACCCGGACGCCTGTCGGGCTCTTTTCTGGTCAGTCCAGGTTCGCCAGAACATCCAGAGCGCGATAAAAATGATGATCGCCGCCGAGGCGAGCTGGAAATAGGGTTCGAACGTTTCTGCATCGGCACCTTGCCAGATGTACATACCGCCAAGTGCGATACCCCACACGACAACGGTGTGTGAAGCGGTTGCGGCCAGGCCAAGAAGAACGGCCTGCAGAACGGTACCGCGCACCGCCACGATAAAAGCGGCCATCATCGTTTTGGAATGGCCGGGCTCTAGTCCGTGCAATGCACCCAGCAGGATTGCGCTGGGAACGAAGAGCCATGCATGGCCGGAGCCTTGCTGTAAAAGTTCTGCAAACGAGGGCATTGGATTGGCTCACAAATAGCGTGTGATTTCTTTGAAATCGTCGATGGATTTTCGTTGGTCTTTTTCGAGCGGCCCGACGACGTCTTCCAGACAATGGTCCAAATGATCCTGAATGAGTGTTCGCTTGGCCTGACTGATCGCTTTCTCGACAGCGTGCAATTGCTGAGCGAGATCGAGGCAGGGACGACCTGCTTCAATCATCTCGATAACGCTTTTCAGATGACCGTTGGCGCGCTTCAGTCGCTTTACGATCTCAGGATGGGTTTCGTGGCTGTGTGTATGTTCGCTCATGGAATCGATCCTATCCCCCTGGAGGGGATATAACAATCAGAATCTGGTCGCCGGATAATGGACGATTAACGAATTGGTGACTATGAAGGGGACATGTTGATTGGATTGACGAGACATGTCTGTTCTATTGCAGCTGCTATCGCGGTTGTGATTGCGCTCGTTTTTTCGACTGTAAGCATGGGATCAACGGTAGATTCGACACGAACCATTGAGCTCGTGACGGAATCCCTTCGCCATCACGATATGCACTCGGAACCCTCTTCGACCGAACATCTGCACGATGATGTTTCTTCATCCGAAGGACACGTTGGTCACAGTCACGGCCATAGCCCTGATCATTCTCATGAAGTCCCCGCATTTCTAGAGGGCCCAATGATCGGCTTTATTGATGGCGGCCAGCGATGGCTCCTGTCATTGGCTGATCGTGGCATCATAGACAATCGCCCGATTTTGGAGCGTCCGCCCAGATCCATCTGAATCGCTTGAAGCGCCGCTCGGGCGGCAATTTCACGATTATTGGACTCTGGAGTTCACAATGTACCATTCGGAAACCCGAAATGGGTTCTTTGCCACGTTTTGGCAAAGACCATGGCTTCTGCCATTTTTAACGACCCTGCTGCTTTGCGCAGGCGTAGTCAGTTCTTTCGCACACGCTGTGGCAGAAGGTGACAAGGGCTATATTCAGGAAATAAGCGGCGTCAACATCCTGCCGTTTATCTATCTCGGTGCAAAACACATGGTGACTGGATACGATCATATCCTGTTCCTGTTCGGCGTCATTTTCTTCCTGTACCGACTGAAGCATATCGGTATTTATGTAAGCCTCTTTGCCATCGGTCATTCGACGACCATGTTGCTCGGCGTATACTTCAACATCGGAATTAACAGCTACATCATCGACGCCATCATCGGCCTGTCCGTGGTGTATAAGGCTCTCGATAATATGGGCGCATTTCAGCGTTGGCTCGGCTTTCAGCCGAATACCAAGGTTGCAACCCTGATTTTCGGGTTCTTCCACGGCTTCGGTCTCTCAACCAAGATTATCGAGTACAATATCTCTCCTGATGGCCTCGTTCCGAACTTGCTCGCCTTCAATGTCGGGGTGGAAATCGGACAATTGCTGGCTCTCAGCATGATCCTCATCGTGATGGGATATTGGCGCGGCACGCGTGGCTTCTGGAAATACGCCTATACCACAAATGTAATGATGATGTGCGCCGGGTTCGTGCTGATCGGATATCAGCTGACCGGACTATTCGTAGCTGCCTGAGGAGTTTTCAATGTATAATACTGATCTTCCAAACAGGGCTGATCTACCAACCTCGGCCCAATTGAAGCGCTCCACATTCCTGGCGGGACTGAGCGCAATTGCTATTCTTGTTACAGTCGTTCTGCCTTCCGAATATGCCATTGATCCACTCGGAGTCGGTCGGGTACTCGGTCTGACGGAAATGGGTGAAATCAAGACCCAGCTGGCAAAGGAAGCTGCAGACGACGCAGCTGCACAGTCTGGTGTGGAAGGCCAGGCGTCGGCGAATGGTGAAATGAAAGCCATATCCCAGCGTCTGGATCGTATCGAAATGATGATCGTTTCGATGGGAGGAACACCTGCCACAGAAGCCCCCAATGATCCTGTCCAGTTGGAACCGGCACCGCAAACAACTGCTGATCCGGCACCGTCTGGAGAGCGGTTTGGCAACGTCAATTCAGCGGAAACAACTGCCGCAGTTCCGTCCGTGCCTCCCGTCCGAACGGACGAGGTATCCTTCACCCTGTCACCAGGAAAAGGAATTGAAGTAAAGCTCGTCATGAATGAGGGAGACAAAGTCGATTTTGCCTGGACGGCAAATGGCGCGGTCGTGAACTTCGATACACATGGCGACGGAAATGGAAACAAGGTTTCCTATGAGAAAGGTAGAGGTGTCGGAGAAGATTCTGGCGTTCTCGAAGCCGCTTTCACTGGCAATCACGGTTGGTTCTGGCGCAACAGGACAGACAATGACGTAACCGTGACGTTGAAAACGAACGGAAAATATTCAGATCTCAAGCAGGTGATGTGATCTAATGGCTTCAGACGCTTCTTGTATATGTCTGAAGCCATTGATGAATCTCGACAGGCATGCTGACTATTCCGATCCGGGATTGTTGATCCGATGGCCCCATCAAGACGGTTTCGACCCGAATTGATGAGGCCATTTTCCTTGGATTAGCGTGTCCTCGCCAACAATGCATTTTCTGAAGTTACAGGTGTGAATGCCTGAATTTTCTCCAGAAGAATATGGTTCTGTTCATTGCCTCGAATGCTAATGCCCACGTTGGCAGCTTTGATCTCCGATTTAATCAAAGAATAGTTTTGAAGCAGCCTCTCGAATTGTCCCTGCAGCCGATCCAAATCGAGTGACTCGATACGCTGGCAGAATGGTATCTGATTGAAATCCGCCATCAGATAATCGTTCTTGTCATTGTAGCCTATTGAGATAAGGGGCTTTCCCATTTTCAAAGCGCAGACAATATTATGGTAACGCGACGCTACAACCATGTCGGTTTGTTCAATCTGCTGCATCAGTTGATGCAGATCAGTTGTTACTTCGAAAATGAACGCGTCTTTATCGGTGTCATCCTTACTCATCGAGCCACGGACTTTCTGGACCATTTCTGAGACGGCTACTTGATCGCCAATATCACCAGTCAGAAGACGCACTCGAAATCCCCGATCAATCAGATAAATGATGAACCGAGACAGCTTTTCTTGATAAGTTTTATAGATTAGCTCTGCGTTTGGATCGTTTTTTGTCCAGCCTCGATAGTTCATCACGCCTACGCCTACCGTCTTATGCGCTTTGCTGTCGATCTGATGCATCGGTGGACGGGGCAAGTTAAATGCAATGTCCGGAAAGACAAAATCGCCCTTTACTTCAACGCCTATTGATCCGAGAAAACTCTTTGTAAATTCATCGCGATAGCTTCGATAGGAAGCCCCTTTCAACGCTGATCTGGCACACCATCGACTGAAAGATTGATGTAACGGGCCAGCACCGATGCTTACGAATGCGATTTTAACGCGAAGTAGCCGTGCAATGAGGCACCATCGGAAGACCACGAATGGCCACCCAAAGGCTGTATCCTGAAAGTCATCAAGTATTCCCGTTCCTGGAACGACGAGCCATCGTACGCCTTTCAACGTTCTCATCATTTGGAAAACACTCAAAACGTTTCGGGGGACGTCCCCGAGTAGTTTGCTGAGTTTACGAAGGAGGGAATTTTGCAGGACCAAGCGCCCGTGCCAACTCGTTTCGATGTTGTAGCGATCAGCAACGGCACGGGGATTGGCGCATATCGAATGCAATTCTACGTCAGGGATTCGAGACTGCAAAATATCAATCATTGCTTCCAGCGAACCGTCGTTGCCGGAGTTGCCGGATCCGAATTGGCCTAAAAGTGCAATCTTCATGGCTGCACTCCTACGACGTGACGCACATCAAGCAAATTCAGTCGTGGAACTTGTTCGAAGGAGGATCTGTCTGAAAAACGGACAAAAGTCGGCGGATGAGCAGCGCATACCAATGCAGGATGCCCGATCAATAGAGATAGTCGCAACATGGGAGTGCCTTTGAAAGTGTCTTTTGAACTGGTTCAAACTGACAACAGTCTAGGCTCGCGGAGGACGTTCTAGCCTAAATATGGTTTTCGACAACGTTACGGTTGGCTCAGCGCTATTGACCGCGTGGCAGGGAGGATCAGACCTGAAACTAATCAATCTTGCCTGTGAGGGAACCTCATGTGAAAGGTAAGCAGAATGCTTGCTGGAAGGGAGATCTGTGCAATCTGCATGGCAGTGCTGGTGAGTATTCTCAGTCTCGGGCGCTATAGTTTCATAGCTTGACTTAATATCGACGTACGTAGCAGATGCATACGTTGGCTGAAGAAACGCAATAGCCAACGTAAGCGCAGTGAAGATTGCGCCTTGCAGATACTTGTTGATGAGTTGAAAACCCATTCCTGTTCACCAACTGCCTGATATCGACGTGTCTAGAATAGGATTGGCTGGCAACAGCGTCGAGACGCGAGCGGTTGTAATTTCCTTATCCTTAAGGTGTACTGTCGTTATAAATTAGTTTATTTGAATGGTTTTATGACGCTGCATAGCGCGTAAACTGATTGTGTTGAGCAACTTTTTTATATTGAGTTTCAAAAAGAAAAATATCAATTGAATGACGCAAATACCCCCTAAACGAGATAATTGCGTCATTCATGTTGCTTAATTAATGGCAGTGATAGCCACCCGTTTTATGATTAGTGTGGCATCCGTTGGCGTCTGTTCCGCCGCTATGTGCCAAGGCCGCTCCGGCCGAAAAAACAAACAGTATCATCCCAAGCATCAGTTTACGCATAAAATCCCCCTGCGCGTTCAAGTTGCGTTTTCTAACTTACAACAAGGGAACTAGTCGTCAATGTGATTTCACACGACAGACTATATATCTTTGTCTGCTCTCAAGCGGAGCTATCCCCAATATTGCTGATAATCTGGACCTTTAGATTCCGGCTGCTGAGCTTTTTCAGGACGTGTTATGATGACTGGTAATGGTGCGGGAAGATCGGGACCGACGATTATCGCTTCGCCTTGAGCCAGTGATGGAATAAATGCAGCGGCATCGCGATCAAGATCGCCGCATGCTCGTTCAATTGTCTCCCGGTCGCGATCATTGGTGAGGCGATGTACAAAAAGTGTACCTAACTGGCTTAAAACGTCGGTCGGAACATCTCTCGGTCGCTGCGTGGCAATCGCAGCTGTTAAACCATATTTTCTGCCTTCCTTCGCAATCAAGCCGAATGCATCCAGTGACACACGATTAGTCTCGTCGCCTATCGAACGGCCCACAAATTGATGAGCTTCGTCCAGAAAACAAATCAGTGGGCATTCTTTGAATGCTTGTTCTCGCGCCAAACTTAGAAGATATCTACCGATGGTATTGAGTAATATCTCGCGAGTATTATATTTGAAACTGACGTGTTCAAACGATAACAAAAGTGCGTTTTGGTCTGGGTCTTTAATAAACTCTTTGATTATTTCGCATACATCTTTTCCTTCATCGGAAAAGATACACTTCATTTCAGATGATGAAAGATAGTTTTCAATTCTGACATTTAGCGAGTTACAGAGTCCGAGCGCATAATCATCCACTTTCCCATAAAAACCATCTTGAAAATTGTTATGCTGTTTGACGCACTCTTCACGAATCTGAGTTGAAAGTAATCGGACATCGAAGTCGCAAAACTGCGAGTCCAGATTTGGTGCAAACTTGATGAGTGCTCTGCTAATCCAATTTCGGCTTCTTTCAGCTTTTTTAATTGCTCCGTTTTCCATTACTTCGATAAAGTGCTTATTGCTTACGAAGTATAGGTGACTTCCGTCTTCTTGTTTGGCGGGAGGAAATTCTTTTGGGTCAGATCGCAAAAACGCAGATAGCCTCAGGCTTTTAATTGCGCTTCGTAAATTGGGACCCTGCATTTGAGTTGATGGCGTCAACAGACCATACAAATCGGTTTCCGACAGGTGTTTGTACGGGAATCTCACGAGTGGATGTTCTGCATCGCCACTTGAGAAACGGTATTCTTTTGCCCCCGTGATTTTCCCTTCAAACTCTCCAGTCGGATCGAACAATATGCATTTGCCTTTGAGGCGGACCACTTCGTTAATAAGCTTGGATACTGTCCAGCTTTTACCTCCACCCGTTGCTCCAAATATGCCACAGTGCCTGCCGAAGATTTTTTCTGGCGGAACCATAATCTGAGCGTCATTTAGTCCGGAAAGCCGTCCCAACTCGATGAGATGTTGGGACCCTTTTTCCGATCTCGTCTCTCCTCGAAGAGCAGATTGGATCGCTGATGCGAGCGCTTGCCCTTCGGCCAAATAAATGCTGTCTCCAATTCTGGGCTTGGTATTAATGCCGCGAGACACCTCTTTTGTTGTTTTATCAATTGTTGCCAACAACTGAGCGCGGCCTTGTGGATCGGTGACGATTTCCTGCTCCAGTTGACGCTCCAACGCCGAACGTTGACGCTCCGGAACGATGACTTCTGTCAAACGACCAAGAACTATTGCTGCATCGCAATCAATAAAAAGAAAGTCACCTGTAGTACCTCTAGCGAGCCCCCGTTGTCCGGAAATGGCTAGACCTAGCGGAACCGTCAGTTCAACAGACGATGCTCCCACTCGGGTTACGGTACCCACGCGCTTATCAGGATCGATCAACGCATAATCGTTTGTAGCAGTCATTACACGCCACCCAGATCTTCCAAACGCATTAGAAGCCTCTGGCGGTCGGTTTCGCCGGACACAGATGGAATCGCGTCAACCAGATCTTCAAAGCGCCCGTTAAGGATCGTTAGTCTGTTGTCCCCTTGCTGGATCAAGCGCATCAGTTTCAATTGATATTTATTGGGTAGAAATTCCGCTGCTTTCAAAGCGTGATCAGGTTGGATAGCGTCTAGCTTCTGTTCTTCAATAAAGCCCGGATCAACAAGTACTAGTTTTAAGGAAAGGTTGGATTCTACGGCAGACCAGATAGGTGAGCTTATATGATCATCTGCGAATCCAAAGCCTGCGATGAAGATAGTAGTATCTGGCTCTCTCAACGCAGATTGAAACGCTGCAAACATGTCCAGATAAGGCATTTCGAACGCCTCTTGGTACTTCGTTGATCTCGGATAGATCAAAACAGGAGCGAGTTCATTTCCTTCGCCTTTGGCTCGCCGAATAACCGCGCCGTCTGATCTTCTTCTCCAGTCAACGGAACCATGCATTTTGTACAAATGAAAGACGCTGTCGATGTAATCGGCCTTTGTGCCAGACGATGATCTTCGTACGATATCGGTTTGAAAATAATCTCGATTAAAGCGTTGTTCGGCGCTATGCGAAAATCCATCAATGAAAACAATGCCAAGCCGCGTTCCAGCTTCTTCCAGACAAAGATCATAGTTGGTGGTAAACAGCTTTACGCGCTGTTTCTCAGCGCTTCGCTTTGAAAATTTTCTCAGCAAATTCGAATGAGCGGGGAGAGATGTATTCTCGTTTACAAAACCAACCTCGCTCAAAATCGCGGCTTCGGCCTGCGAAATAAAATCTGTAAGAACGGCTACTTCTGATTTCGGGTTTAAATGAACATCATTTGTCGCACGAACGCTGAGCAGCTCCAGTTTCATTTTACAGAGACTAAGCAGCTTTTCGATATCACCTGCGCTATTCTCATTCGGTTTAGACGGCTTGCCCAGTAACTCATCGGCGATGTCGTCGAAGCTTTGACCGTTTTTAAGTTTTTCTTCGTCAATTTTTTCGCGTACAGCATTCCAGAGTGTTGCCATTCCAGGGGCTTGGTCTCCGTCACTAGGGTTTACAGCGGAGAACGATGCGCCTGACCCTAAGAGGAATATGACATTTGTAGAATTGAAGCCATTGCGAAGCGTCTCTCCGACCTTGTTTTTCGCTCCGGGGATTGTCCTGCTGCTCACGTCATTAGGATCGGCGGGCTGGTCTTCCCAAGCGAGCCATTTGTCTTCTCGCGTATACAAACGCAAATACTCGGCCATACCCGTTTTTTTTTGCCAATAACCGGTCATGCCCCCTCCGATTCGAACACGCAATTCGCATATTATGTTCCTTTATTTTTTTTGGAGAAGTAAGCCCCTCGATAAGCAATCGATGCTAGGCGGTCGCAAAAAAAAGCTTGTTGATGGGCACCGCTGGATAGGAGCACTGCTTTCAGTGATTGTATCTGCGTGTTATATGAAAATTACGAGGTCTCCCCTCGCATACGCGCTGTAGTAACTGCGGCGTAAGAAGAAATACAAGTACAATATCGTACGCTCCATGTCGACAATCTATGCTTGACATGATTGGAGGGAGACCTCGTGCCAAGCCCATTAGTTTTTTTTGGTAAACTCAAATTACGAGGAACAATTCCGAACGAATTGGCAGACTACAGCGCTTTCCTAAAGCATCTTTGTATGTCTGAAGCTGAAATGAAAAAAATATGGTGGTTTCGTAACCGGATGTACAATCAGTTCGTTGTTACGTCAAAACACGGTAAGGCCAGGCGAATAAACGCTCCAGACCTTCGCCTTAAAATGTTGCAGAGGTCTATAGCTAAGCTTCTTGACCAACTTTATGCACCGAGAAATCCGGTGCATGGGTTCGTAAATGATCGTAGCGTGATCACAAATGCGAGCTCCCACTTAAGAAGTAAGTTCATTGTAAACTTGGACATCGAAAACTAATTTCCTTCTATATCGGAAAACAGAGTGGAGGGTTTACTTAGAGCAATAGGTATTGATGATAACGTATCGTCCATTATTGCACGTATATGTACTAGACAAGGCGTATTGCCACAAGGAGCTCCGACAAGCCCTGTATTATCAAATATGATTTGCTTCAGACTGGATCGAGAATTGTTGGCCTTGTCCAAGGCATCCCGCTGCATTTACACCCGGTATGCTGACGATATTACGTTTTCGAGCTACCAGAAGCCTGAATTATTGTTTGGCGCGGGAGTGCCACCAACAGGAAGATTCTCTCCGGAATTGTTGGCCACTAATCTCTCTGCGGCATTTACAGATAATGGTTTCACACTAAACGCCGACAAATCTCAATACGGGGATAAACACAGTCGCCGAATCGTTACTGGCCTCAAAATCAACTCAGGTTTGAATGTTGATCGGCGGTTTGTTCGAAACATCAGGGCGGCGCTTTACTCGGTCGAAGCTCGGGGATTAGCCGCCGCGCAGAAAAAGTTTAAAGATCGCCACAATGGCACAACCGATTTAGAGTTACATTTAAAAGGCAAAATTTCCTGGTTGGGTAGTGTAAAAGGTCAATCTGACCCGGTTTTTCGGGCGATTGCCTCGCGCTTCAATGCCGCTTTTCCTGCCCACATGATCAAAATTAATCCGTCGCCCGAAGATATCAGAAGCCGAGCTGTATGGGTCCTTGAACATTTCCATGGCGATTTCGCGCAAGGTACCGCGTTTTTTTTAAAAGGGGTCGGACTAGTGACCGCCGCGCATTGCGTTTCTGACGCACTCGGCGAGGAGATTGATGTCCATCATCATTCGAAACCCTCGAATACGTTCAAGGTAAAGGTAAAACAGCATCACGTCATAAGAGATTTGGCGATATTAGAGCACACCATTCCTTCCAACGAGTATTATGAACTAGAGTTGACGAAACAGGCGCTGAATATTGGCGATTCAGTTAGAGCTATCGGCTATCCCGGATATGCGCCTGGCGATGGATTGAACATCCGTCCCGGACAGATCAGCAGTTTTTCTGTCAAAAGCACAGTTCCGCTCGTTGAGGTCACTCAGAAGCTGACCCAAGGCATGTCCGGAGGTCCAATAATAGACGACCAAAACGGAGTGATTGGGATCATTCATAAAGGCGGCCCTCATGAAGGGCGGGATTTTGCTGTTAATGTTGAAGCGCTAGTGGCTTGGCTCGATGAATAAGTGACTTGCGCGATGAGTCTAGATTTGTTGCGCAGTAATGTTTTGCTGTCAGTTGATTCCAGACAGATTCTCTCTTTATCCTGTGTACCCTCGTTGCTATCAAAGCCCGGCTGCGCCGGGTCCTTGCTCGGCTTAACGCCGAATGGAGACGGCCTACGGCCGTCCCTTTGTTTTATTAAAAAGACTGAGTTGGCTTTAGCATTGATCCATCGCCATTCAGTCTTTTTAATTTTGAACGGAATCCGCCTTGCGGCGGATACTTGATTTCGAAATAAAGCTTCAGGTTGTATTGGATAATAGTAATGCGAATATGGCAGAAGCTCGCATTACGATTTACCCATTGCGGTCGGGCTGATGGCGGCAATTGGAGCTATCCCGGCAGATGCGATCCAGTCCTATCTTGTTCTGGGGGAATTGTCCCTCGACGGTTCGATCACCTCGGTCGCCGGCGTTCTGCCTGCTGCAGTCGGCGCGAACCGGGAAGATAAAGGTCTCATCTGTCCTTATGCCTGTGGACCGGAGGCAGCCTGGGCGGGTGCCGACATCGATATTTTGGCTCCGCGCAGCCTCATCGCCCTTGCCAACCATTTTCGCGGTACGCAGGTTCTGACCCGACCTGAACCATCCATGCGAGTTTCCGGAGAAACGCAGCTCGATCTTGCTGATATAAAGGGGCAGGAAACAGCGAAGCGTGCGCTGGAAATTGCAGCTGCCGGCAATCACAATCTGCTGCTTGTCGGGCCGCCGGGTTCAGGCAAGTCCATGCTGGCCCAGCGGTTGCCATCCATTTTACCGCGTCTTTCTCCGCGTGAATTGCTCGACGTGTCGATGATTGCCTCGATTGCAGGGGAGCTTTCGGGCGGAAAACTGTCGGACCACCGTTCCTTTCGTGCGCCCCATCATTCGGCATCGATGGCGGCAATGGTTGGTGGCGGGCTGCGCGCGCGGCCAGGCGAGGTATCGCTTGCGCATAATGGCGTGCTGTTTCTGGACGAGTTTCCCGAGTTCTCCCCGCAGGTGCTGGATTCTTTGCGCCAGCCCCTCGAAACCGGTGAATGTCTGATTGCTCGCGTCAATCACCGAACCAGCTATCCGGCGCGCTTTCAACTCATTGCAGCCATGAATCCATGCCGTTGCGGCATGGCTGGCGAACCGGGGCATGTCTGCGCACGCGGGCCGCGTTGCCAGGCTGACTATCAGGCGCGTATTTCAGGCCCGCTGCTCGACCGTATCGATTTGCGGGTGGATATGCCTGCTGTCTCCGCGTTGGATCTCATCAAGCCATCCCAGTCCGAGGCAAGCGAGACGGTCGCGCAACGCGTCGCCCGCGCCCGCGCAATACAGAGCGAGCGTTATTCCGCGCTCGGTCTGGAGCCGTCCATGACCAATGCCTATTGTTCGGCCAAACTGATAGAGGAGGTCGCAAAGCCCGACGCGGCAAGCCTCAAGCTTTTGAGTGACGCGAGCGAGCAGATGCATTTTTCCGCGCGCGCCTATCATCGTATCCTGAAGGTTGCCCGCACGCTGGCCGATCTCGATGGAAGCGACAAAGTCGGACGCATCCATCTGGCCAGCGCAATATCTTATCGCATGGGCGCGGAAAGGCTGGTTTCTGCCGCCTGAATACCTTCACGGAGTCACGAGCGGCTTGGTTCCAGTGGGCGTTTGTACGCGGATTTGGCCATCATTGAGAAAGAGATAAGTATCGAACAAAGTAAGGTCGAGCGGATTGGGAAGCCGGATATCTTCAATTGCCGGACATGCCTTGGTTGATGGATCAAAGGAGCGATTAATCTGTGATATGCAGAGAACGATATGTCTTCGCTTTGACGTGAATGACCTGAGCGCCGCCATCTGGGTCGATAGGGTGGGTTTGTCGCGCTTCTGATCCAGTAGTTGCAGATAATCAATGACCACAACGGTTCCCGTTGGGGCATCATCAAGTTTGGCGATTATATAATCGGCGCAGATGGCATCCGAACAATCGAAGCGAAACAGATGCCGAAAATCATCCTGTTTGCAGTCGAGTGCCCGGAAGCGCGCGGCAATATCTCTTTCTGTGTAATCGAGCGAAAAGAACACGCCGCAATTGCCGCCTCGCATCGCTTCTATCATTATATCGAGACTCAACAGGGTCTTGCCATGACCCGGTCTCGCACCGATCAGCGCCATGTCGCCAGTTTTAAGAAAGTTGTATATTTCCCTTGCAGAAACGGGAGCGGATGCCTTGTTGACGAGCAGGCTCCAGCTTCGATAGCCTTCCTGAGCCGCAATGCGATCAAGCGCTGCATGGAACGGAATAGCAGTCTCGTTTGCCAAAAGTCTGGCGCGCCTCTTCAGGTGATAGATAGGGGACGATAACCGCATCGATAAACCTCCTGTGACGAGCTGTCGTTGCAGTCCCTCCTTGTGCATGTGCCCGAACAGTTGGTTCGATGGTTTATTCTTCCTGCATGAAAAAATGCTTTCCCGAACGGAGGGGGGAGGCTTGGAAGAAGCCAGAATCAAAGCATAGCGTAAATGGCCGCCCCGGGGAACCAGTATATAAATTCGGTGGTATCTTCGCTGAAATTTCAACGTGGTGCTATCGGTCTCCAGTGATGGAGGACAGTTCTTTCTTTACATGAATAACACCAATAGTGTCCCTGATAGGGCTGATCGTACTGGCGGCTGATCGGAAGCTCGGCCAGAGAGCAGAGCAGCAGCGTACCCGCGCCGCCGTGCCCAACGATGGCGATATCACCAGAAGTTTCAAGCCACTTTACAGCTTCGAAGCCTTGCACGATGCGCTGTTGCACATCGATGGCTCGCTCCCATCCACGGATGCTTGCTTCGGGTACTGAAAAGAACTGGTCGGCGACCATTTCATGCTGATCGGCGGGCAGAAATCCGGTAGCGCTTCGGTCAATCTCGTTAAAGCGGCCATCCGTTGACAGGTCTGTTCCCAGAACGCCGGCCAGAATTTCCCCTGCCTCCCTTGCCTTTGTTTCTGTGCTCGACCAGATCGAAGTGATCGAGCGCAATTCCGGTTTGCCGGCAAATATGCGCATCCGTTCAATGCCACGCTCTGCCAGATGCCATGATGGAACTGGCTTTGCGGGATCAATGACGACTTCAGGATGCGAGATGAAGTAGATTTTTGTCATGCGTGGCTCCAATAGTCACGTCATTGTAAGCCAGAGGCGCGAAACGCGCCCTGCCAGCCATTGGGTTCATAGCCCGAATGTTACACGGCCGTTCTCGTCGATGGCCCAGGCGGGGTTCCAGGCAATTTCCCAGGCATGATCGTCAGGATCGGCGACATAGCCGCGAAAACCGCCGTGGGCTGGTGCATCCGCTGATCGCAACAGCTTGCCGCCCGCTTGAACCAGCCGGTCCATCAGTGGCGCTACGTCAGCTTCTCGCTCCACATTGTGCGCAAGGGAAAAGGCGCCGGGCTGCAAAAGGCCACGGCGGTTCATGTCGGTTTCGAGCGAGGATTTCAGAAAAGTTCCGAGAACGAAGCCGTTCATCTGATAGAAAATGATTTCTTCGTTCTCGAAAACCGGCGCCCAGCCGAAGCCTTCTGCGTAAAAGCGTCGCGAGCGCTTAAGATTCGCGATTCCAAGTGTAATAACAGAGATTTGCTGTTTCATGACCAAGACCCTTTGTTCTCCAATGCATCATTGCAACGGAGTTGGAAGGTCAAGGGACTCGACGCATCTGCCGAAATGAAAGCAATTGCGAAGGCCAGGACCCGCTTTGAAACGGGGATCGGGCTAACCGCACCGACCTCTCCTTTTTAGACCCGTACCGATTAGCACATTCCGGGTTCTCGTTCAAATGAAACGGGCCTTTTAACCTCAGCGTACCGAGCCGACGAGGAGGTTGTCTGGACCTTCGATGGTGACCCAGCGACCGGTATCGTTCGCGGCCTGACGCTTCAGATAGGTGTAATCCGTCTCGTTCCAGCGCATGACTTCATCGGTCAGGTTGTCGAGAACGAAATCGCCGCGATCGGTGCGGACGGTAAGCACTGCGTGGCCTTCGCCGTCCGGCTTGCGGACGACGGTAATCAGAAGATCGGTGAGCGGGATGCCGGCTTTCTGCAATTCACGCTGCTTCAGCAATACGTAATCTTCGCAGTCGCCAACGGTGGTCGGATAAGCCCAGTATTCCTCGACGCCGTAGATTTCCATGTCGGTCATCGGCTTGATGCGCTCATTGACCGAAAGGTTGATCTCGACGATGCGCTGCCAGTTTGAATGATTGAGCTGCAGCGCGCGGGTGTCTCGGCTGGTGATGCCGCATTCCTTGGGTTCGCGCTTGCAGAACTCATAATGTCCGATCGGCTGCGAGGTCAGCTTGCCGGTCTGCATGAAGTCGCCAGAGGCTGCTTCTGCACCAAAACTTGCCATCAGCAGTGACACTGCAAAACCGGCAGCTGCCATAATCTTTGTGGTCGAGCGAACAACGCAAAACATACTCAACGCCCTTTGGCTCTCGCCATTACTCATTTATTAACGAAACGTTAATGTCTGAAATAGTCCGGAGTCAATTCGGTTCGCCCCACCATCGCCTGACTTCTTAATTAATGGTTAATGCGAGTATTTTGCTGAAATACAATTATTGATTGAAATCCGCGGGTTGTCGGGAGCTGATCGGGCGGAAAATCACTCATAATTTTGCCACGGTCCGGGCGCTTGTTTTTTACCTCGAATAAGCCAATTGTTGCTGTTCGACCGGATCGAGACGATCCCTTTGCAAAGGCCAAAAGATGACAGGCGCAACGACGCGCAAGGCCACGGCAGACGACATAGATGCGCTCCTGCGCATCGAAGAACGCTGTTTCGAGACAGACCGGATTTCTCGCCGTTCATTTCGCGCCCTTATCGCGCGGCCAACAGCAGAGACTATCGTTGCTACATTGGAAGGGGCGGTTATCGGCTATGCGATGATCCTGTTTCGGCTCGGCACCGCGCTGGCGCGGCTCTATTCGATAGCCGTCGATCCGGAGGCAAAGGTCAAGGGCGTCGGCTCGCTGCTGCTGCAGGCGGCGGAAACGGCGGCCTATGACCACGACCGTCCACTGCTGCGGCTGGAAGTGCGCGAGGATAATGAACGCGCCATCGCACTTTACAAACGGCACGGCTACCGTCCCATCGGACGCTATCTTGATTATTATGCCGACCATTCGGATGCGCTGCGTTTTGAAAAGACGGTTCGCGGGGACATTTCGCCGGTCACCGCCTTTCCCTATTACGAGCAGACGACCGATTTCACCTGCGGCGCGGCCTGCCTGATGATGGTGCTGGCCCGGCATAATCGGGAAACGCTACTTGATCCCGTGCTGGAGGTACGCCTGTGGCGCGATGCGACGACAATCTACATGATGTCGGGGCCGGGCGGTTGCGAACCATTCGGCCTTGCGGTCGCCGCGCATGAGCGTGGGCTGAAAGCCTCGATCATCGTATCGGTCGAGGACATGCTTTTCCTGCAATCGGTGCGTTCGGAAGAAAAGCGCAAGGTCATGCAACTGGCACAGACCGATTTCCGCCAGCGCACGGAAGCCTATGCCATTCCGGTGGATTATCGCGGTTTCACGCTGCACGATATTCTGGCTGCACTGCGTCGTGGGGCGGCAGTGATCGTGCTTATCAGCGGTTACCATATGTTCGGCAAGAAAGTGCCGCACTGGGTACTCGCCCACGGTGAAGACGGGCGGCACATTCTCATTCACGACCCCTGGGTGGAGGAAGAGCTAGGCGAGACCATCGCCGACGCTGCAAACGTTCCTGTTCCCTTTCACATTTTTGACCGTATCGCCCGGTTCGGCAGTGATGGGCTCAGGGCCGCCGTTATTCTGGAAAAAAGGACGGATTGATGACGATCTGCGTCATTCTGGTAGGGCGCCTCTCGGATATCGACAATGGGGCGACGCCGCACAAGGTCATGACCACGCGCGATTATCTCGCGCATCCAGCGCTCTTCAATGGCCAGTTGCGCCCGCGGATCATCAATCTGTCGCGCTCCTACGCCTATCAGAGCCGCGGATACTATGCTTCGCTTCTGGCTGAAGCGCGGGGACATCGCATCATCCCTTCCGTGGAGACAATGATCGATCTGTCGGAGCGGCGGCTTTATGAAAACGCCATTCCGGAACTCGAAGACATGCTGAACAAGGCGCTCGGCAAACATCCGGAAAAGGCGCCCGAAACAATCCACGTGCATTTCGGACTTGCCGACAGCCCGGACTTTGAAAAATTCGGACGGCTGCTCTTCGATTGGTTCCGCGCGCCATCGCTGGAAGTCTCGATCAAGCCCGGTGAATGGGCACGAATCCAGAAGATCAGCTTTGCCAACATCGCCAAGTTTTCGAAGGAGCAGAAGGAGCGTTTCGAGGACGCACTCGACCGTTACACCCAGCGTGAGTGGCGTGCGGCGCGCCCAAAGGTACCGGCGCGCTATTCCTTCGCAACGCTATGCGACCCGAAGGAAGCAATGCCACCATCGACCGTTTCAACGCTGAAGCACTGGGCGCGAATTGCGGCGCGACTCGGCGTGGAAGTGGAACCCATCGGCAAGCGCGATCTTCCCCGGCTTGCCAATTTTGACGCACTGTTCATCCGTGAGACAACGTCGATCTCCAATCACACCTACCGCTTCGCCCGCCGGGCGCAGCAGGAAAACATGCCGGTGATCGATGACCCGATGTCCATGATCCGCTGTACCAACAAGGTATATCTGCACGAATTGATGCAGGCCAACGAGGTGGCGGTTCCGCCGACGGTGATGATCGCTGGCGAGGAGGATCTGGAACGCGCCGCCGACATGCTCGGTTTTCCGATGGTCATCAAGATACCGGATTCGTCCTTCTCGCGCGGTGTGAAGAAGGTGAAGGATTTTGGCGAACTGAAAGCGCTTGCTACTCTGTGGCTGGAGGACAGCGATCTCCTCCTTGCGCAGAAATATATGCCGACGAAGTTCGACTGGCGCGTTGGCGTTCTTGACGGCAAGCCGCTGTTCATCTGCCAGTATATGATGGCGAAGAACCATTGGCAGATCGTCAAGCACGATACGGGCGGCAAGCCGCTGGAAGGCGGGTTTCGGTCCTATGCGCTGGGCGATGCGCCGTCATCCGTACTGGAGACGGGCTTGCGCGCGGCGCGCTGCATTGGCGACGGGCTTTACGGCGTCGATCTGAAGGAAACGGACGATGGGGTGGTCGTGATCGAGGTCAACGACAATCCCAATCTCGAACACGGTATCGAGGACGCAGCCGAAAAGGACGAGGTCTGGATCAAGCTGACCCGCTGGTTCACCGACCGGCTGGATCGGAAATAGATCCAGCAGTCAGGCGAAGCCTCGCCGAAATCAAAGAGGCGTAAAGCAGACCTTGGTATGTCCTGCGCCGATGAAGCCGAGCCGGCCTGCGGCGCCCTTGGACAAGTCCAGAACGCGTCCCTTGATGAACGGGCCGCGATCGTTGATGCGCACGACGAGCGACTTGCCGTTTCTCTGATTGGTAACCTTGACCTTGCTGCCAAGCGGCAGGGTGCGGTGTGCTGCGGTCAGGCCTGACGGGTTCATGCGTTCACCCGAAGCCGTACGGGAAGTGAGGGCGTACCAGGAGGCACCGCCGCATTGCTGTGCTGAAGCGTCGATTGCGGTGGCCGCGAGAAGACCGGTTGCCGCAACGGCGAGCATAGCCATACGGGTCTTGAAAGTCATGCCAGATCCACTAGTTGTTAACGGGGTGTCCCACAGTTGTCGCTGAGAAAGACGGTCCCGAACTGGAATCTAAATGTGGCGATGGCGTGGTTCGAATGAGAACATTGTGCGATAATTGAATCTATATCGCGCAGGGAAAATTGTCCTATACTGTCCGTTGTTTACTTGATAACATAAACATAACTGAGGAATATTAGGAAAGATTCAATTTGATTGCTGTAAAGCTGTTTACGATTCGTTAGGAATCTGAGGCAGCTTTTGCTGGGCGTTGTTTTAGCGTGCCTTTCGCAAGAAAAGCTGCTTGCTTGGCTGCCAGTCGGACGGATCCGGGTTGCAATTTTTATTTGTAGGGAAAGTTTTGAGCTTCCGCGGCAAAGTTGACAAAATAAGGCATTTCGGGGGCAAGATTGCAATTTGTAACTGTGTTGCAGGGCAGCCTGTCGGCCTCAAAAAGTTATCCACAGGCCTGAAAGACAGTGAGTTGACGTTTCTTTGACCGCCAGGGCCTGCACGAGAGGGCTGGATTCCTGCTATAAGCGTTCAGACCAGATGACGGAACGCCATGCAGGACCATCCCGAAAAAGACAGGATCGATACCGCTTCGCCCGCAATTTCAGCGAGCAAGCGCATCATCTATCTGTGTCTCGGCTTTCTCATGCTTGGACTTGGCATTGTGGGGGCCTTCCTGCCGGTCATGCCGACGACGATCTTCATCATTTTTGCGGCCTGGTTCTTTGCGCGGTCTTCCCCGACGGTCGAGGCGCGGCTACTGGCCGATCAGCGTTTCGGACCGCTGGTCATAAAATGGCGCGAACGTGGTGCCATTCCGCCGCGCGCCAAGCTCTACGCATGTCTTGGCATGGCGTTGGGATATAGCCTGTTCTGGTGGGGTGCGAAACCTGGCTGGCTGTTGGCGACAGCGGTGACACTGTTCATGCTGGGCTCTGCCGCCTATGTGTTGTCTCGACCGAACGAGTGAGTTGAGCCGCCTATGGCGTCACGTCGAAACCGAACCATTTTTCGGATAATTTTTTGATGGTGCCATCGGCTTTCGCTGCCATGATCGCAAAGTTGAATCTCCGCTTGAGATCCGCTTCGTCCTTGCGCAGGCCCACAGCGACGCCGCGCCCGAGCAATCCACCTTTGAAAAGCGGGCCGGTCATGACGACATTGGAATATGCCTGCGTCTTCTGGATCGTGTTCAGATAGGAGCGTGCGGTGACCTGCATGTCGATGCGTCCGCTTGCGAGATCGAGATCGGCCTGCTCAGCGGTTTTATACTCGCGGACGGTGATACCATTACTGAAATAGGCGTTGACCAGCGAGTGGGCTATCGATCCGCCCACGACGCCGACAGTCGTTCCCCTTATCGCGGCAGCGACGTCCTGAAGGGGCTGCTCTATGTCAGCCTTGTTACTCGAAAGGTCCAGATTTTCCTCAGTGTGAGGAAGCTTGCTGTACGGACCGTCGCGCAGCGTGGCGAAAACTTGCGGCGTACGGGCGTAGGATATGGAGAAATCGATGACTTTCTCGCGCGCATCCGTTGCCGACAGCGCCCCCATGACAGCATCGGCTTTTCCAGCCTGCAAGCTTGCTATGATGGCGTCGAACGGAATGGCTATGAAGTTGCATTCGACTTTCATCGTTCGGCATAGATGCCTGCCGAGCTCAACCTCATAGCCGTCGAGCCTGCCGTCGGACTGCGTGAGATTATAAGGGCGAAAATACCCTTCGGTAGCAATTGTCAGCGCCGGGATCGCATCTTGAGCGTGCAACGGCAGCGTCGAGGATGTGAATATCGCTATCCCGACGAGATTGAGCAGACGCGGATGTGTCACGTAAAAAACCTTATATTATTATTATGAATGAAGCGGATAGCCTCTAATGCACAAAGCATATGCCGGGAAAAATGCGGCTGCGTAAACTGGCTGGAAATTGGGAGCTATGTTGGGGGGATTTCATTCATTTGGAAAAACGGAATTCCGCCGCCCGTTCCTTTGCCGGTTCAGCGGCCCGTAAAACCCCACAAAATCACTGGCAAGCAGCTCTGATACAAACCTGTAACAATAGTGTCATATGAATGTAATATAGAGCGCGTAGAGGGCTAGTGACGCCACATCGTCCTATGTCTTTTACAACAGGAGCCGCAGCTCATGAACAAGATGATTTCCTCGACCGCAGCGCTCGCCATCGCTGCCGTTATGTCGGTTTCCGCCGCCCAGGCGCGCGATCAAATTCAGGTTGCCGGTTCCTCGACCGTTCTGCCTTATGCAAAGATCGTCGCCGAAACGTTCGGCGAAACCTTCCCGAATTTCAAGACGCCGGTTGTTGAATCGGGCGGTTCGGGCGCAGGTATCAAGGAATTCTGCAAGGGCGTTGGTGAAAACACCATCGATATCGCCAATGCATCGCGCGCCATGAAGGACTCGGAACTGAAGTCGTGCATCGACGCCGGCGTCAAGGACGTCCAGGAAGTGCGCTTTGGCTATGACGGCATCGTGTTTGCGACCGACGCCAAGGGTCCGGATTGGAAGTTGAAGCCGGAAGATGTCTACAAGGCTCTTGCAGCCAAGCTGGTCGTGGACGGCAAGCTGGTCGACAATCCGAACACCAAGTGGAACCAGGTTAACCCGAACCTGCCGGATTGGGACATTGCTGCCTATATCCCGGGTGAAAAGCACGGTACCCGCGAAGTCTTTGAAGAAAAAGTTCTGGCGGATGGCTGCAAGCATTCCGGCGCTCTGGACGAAATCAAGAAGACCGGTCTTGACGATAAGGCTGCTGCTTCGGCCTGTATCGCAGTGCGCAAGGACGGCAAGGCTGTCGACATCGACGGCGACTATGCTGAAACGCTGGCCCGCATCGACTCCAACAAGACCGGCGTTGGCGTTTTCGGCCTCTACTTCTACGAAAACAATGCCGACAAGCTGAAAGTTGCGACCGTCAACGACATCACGCCGTCGGCCGCAACCGTTGCCTCGGGTGAATATCCGGTTTCGCGTCCGCTGTTCTTCTACGTGAAGAAGGCTCATCTCGGCGTCATCCCGGGCCTGAAGGAATATGTTGAGTTCTTTCTCAACGACCAGATGATCGGTCCTGACGGTCCGCTCGCCGAATATGGTCTGGTACCGGCTCCGGATGCAGAACGTGAAGCTCAGCGCGCTGCCTTCGCCGAAGGCAAGACGATGGCCGCGAAATAAGTTTTGATCTGTGGAACGCGGGGATGAGGAATCTCCGCGTTCTTCTCCTTTCGCGCCTTTGCATTAAGACAGGCGCATTCGCGTGGAACGGCATAGGTGGAAGCTGCACCTCAAAGCCATCCGCATTCATCAGGGCAACCGGGGAAATTGAATGTCCTTCTTTCTGGTTCTCGTCAGTATCGTTGCAATCGGGCTGATCGGATTCTTCATAGGCCGCCAGCGTGCCGTTGCACTGGACAAGGCGCAGTCTGCTTCCGCAAAAGCCTCGCCGACCGAGAAAATGCATTCCCGCCCGCATTATCATGGTTGGTGGGTTTTCCTCGTTTCTGCATTGCCTGCGGTTCTGTTCCTCGCCGTCTGGGCTGTTGGAACGTCGGTCTATCTCGATCACAGTGCGACCGCCCGATTGCCGGATGCCATTGAGGAAGGTTCCTTCACCAATCGCAGCCTGCAGCTTGGCATGGTGCGTGGGCTGGCCAACGGTCTTGAACGGTTGACGCCTGCCGAACTGGAAAGCTTTCCATCGAATTATCAGGATGCCCGCACGCTTCTGGCATCTAAGGGTGTGGCGCTTGCGACCGAAGGCCAGGATTACATGGTTCCGATCGCGCTCTACCTGAAAAAGGCAACCGCGCTGACGCACACCATCGGTTCCGCCGTTTCTCTGGTGATCGCCATTGCCGGGCTGGTCTTCGGCCTTTCGACCATCAGCCGGCGCATGCGTGCGCGCAACAATGTCGAGCGGATCGTTCTCTGGGGGCTGATTGCCGCATCCGGCATCGCCATCCTGACGACCATCGGCATCATCTGCTCAATGCTGTTCCAGACCATCAGCTTCTTTCAATCTGTTTCGCCGTGGGACTTCTTCTTCGGCACGGTTTGGGATCCGCGCTTTGCCGCTGCCGGTTCGGGCGGCGAGACAGGCCAGTTCGGTCTCATCCCGCTTCTGGCCGGCACACTTTATATCGCTCTTGTGGCCATGCTGTTCGCGGTTCCGGTTGGGCTGTTTTCGGCCATCTACATGGCGGAATATGCTTCTCCGCGAGTGCGTACTATCGTAAAGCCGGTCCTCGAGCTTCTGGCTGGCATTCCCAGTATCGTCTACGGCTTCTTTGCCCTTGTGACCGTCGGACCTTTCCTGCGCGATCTCTCGATTGCCATTGCTGGCGGTCAGGGTTTCATCATGGCGCAGAGCGTTCTGACCGCCGGTCTCGTCATGGGTGTGATGCTCATCCCTTTCGTGTCGTCGCTTTCCGATGACATCATCACGGCCGTGCCGCGGACATTGCGCGATGGTTCGCTCGGCCTGGGCGCGACCCGCTCCGAAACCATCAAGCGCGTGGTCCTTCCAGCTGCCCTGCCGGGCATCGTCGGCGCGCTCCTGATGACCGCGTCCCGCGCTATTGGCGAAACCATGATCGTGGTTCTGGCGGCAGGTGTTGCAGCGCGCATCAATATCAATCCATTCGAGGCGATGACCACCATCACGGTGAAGATCGTTAACCAGCTCACCGGCGATCTCGAATTCAATTCGCCGCAAACGCTGGTGGCCTTTGCACTCGGCATCACGCTTTTCGTCCTGACGCTGATCATGAACATCTTTGCGCTGCACATCGTGCGCAAGTACCGGGAGCAGTACGAATAATGACCGATACGACCTTTAACGCCAGCGGCGCCGCGGCCCAGCCGACGCGTCGCGATATCGGACTGAAACGCCGCTACGCTGCCGAACGCCGCTTCCGCTATTACGGCATTGCTGCGATTGCCATCGGTGTGTTCTTTCTGTGCGCGCTCCTGTTCTCGGTTTTCTCGAAGGGCTATACCGCGTTCTGGCAGACGACGCTTTATCTGCCGGTCAAGCTTGAAGAAAGCGTGATCGATCCGGGCAACAAGCGTGCGACCGATCCAAATGTGCTGATCACGGCCAACTATCCGCTGCTCGTGCGCAACGCTCTGGCTGAAAAGCTGGGCGTGGCGACGACGGACCGTCCGGCAATGCGCGATCTGGGCCGCTTCTATTCCGATGGCGTACGCATCCAGCTCCGCGAGATGGTGATGAACAATCCATCGCTTATCGGCACGACACAGATCGTTCCGGTTCTGGCGGGCGCGGATATCGATTCAGCCTTCAAGGGACAGATCGACCTTTCCGTTCCGGAGACGAACCGCAAGGTTTCGGACCGTCAGGTAGGCTGGATGAAAACGCTTTCGCAGGAAGGCGTGATGAAGGAAGCCTTCAATACGGGTCTGTTTACCTTCGGCGCGTCCAGCCGTCCCGAAACCTCTGGTCTCGGCGTCGCACTGATCGGCTCGCTTTACATGATGCTGATCGTTCTTGGCCTCTCGCTGCCTATCGGTGTTGCCGCTTCGATCTATCTGGAAGAGTTCGCCAAGAAGAACCGGTTCACCGACATGATCGAGGTGAACATCAACAATTTGGCGGCGGTTCCGTCCATCGTGTTCGGTCTCCTCGGGCTTGCGGTCTTCATCAACTTCTTCGGCCTGCCGCGTTCCGCCTCGCTGGTCGGCGGTCTGGTGCTGACATTGATGACGCTTCCCACCATCATCATTGCGACCCGTGCTGCCCTTCGTGCGGTGCCGCCGTCGATCCGCTCTGCGGCGCTCGGCCTTGGCGCTTCGAAAACGCAGATGGTGTTCCACCATGTCCTGCCGCTTGCAGCACCCGGGATCCTGACCGGCACGATCATCGGTCTTGCCCATGCGCTTGGTGAAACTGCGCCGCTTCTCCTGATCGGCATGGTGGCCTTCGTTGCCGACGTACCGTCGACGCCGATGGACCCGTCGACCGCTCTGCCGGTGCAGATCTATATGTGGGCAAACGAAGCAGAACGTGCCTTTGTGGAACGCACGTCAGGCGCTATCATCGTCCTGCTTCTGTTCCTTGCCGTGATGAATATTGCAGCAATCATTCTGCGCCGCCGCTTCGAGCGCCGCTGGTAAACGGGAGTCGAAAGCTATGAACCTGATGACTGAACGATCTCTCGAGAAAGCCGTAGGAGAAAAAATGAACGCCAACGCCAGTTCCATAAAGATGCGCGGCGACAAGGTCTGCGTGTTTTATGGTGAGAAGCAGGCGCTGTTCGACGTCGATCTGGAAATCCAGGAAAAGATGGTCACGGCGCTGATCGGTCCTTCCGGTTGTGGCAAGTCTACCTTCCTGCGTTCGCTCAACCGCATGAACGATACGATCGAAGGCTGCAAGGTCGGCGGCAAGATTACGCTCGATAATGAGGACATCTACGATCCGAAGATCGATGTCGTCGAGCTGCGGGCCCGCGTCGGCATGGTGTTCCAGAAGCCGAACCCGTTTCCGAAGTCGATCTATGAAAACGTCGCTTACGGTCCGCGCATCCACGGTCTGGCCCGTACCAAGACCGATCTGGAGGAAATCGTCGTGACGAGCTTGCAGAAGGCGAGCCTGTTCGAGGAAGTGAAAGACCGTCTGCACGATGCGGGCACAGGCCTTTCCGGCGGCCAGCAACAGCGCCTTTGCATTGCGCGCGCGATTGCGGTCAGCCCGGAAGTCATCCTCATGGACGAACCGTGCTCGGCGCTCGACCCGATTGCGACCGCAAAGGTGGAAGAGCTGATCGACGAATTGCGACAGAACTATACCATCGTGATCGTCACGCACTCCATGCAGCAGGCGGCGCGCGTTTCGCAACGTACGGCCATGTTCCATCTCGGCAATCTGGTGGAAGTGGGCGACACGGAAACCATGTTCACCGCGCCGACCGAAAAGCGCACGCAGGATTACATCACCGGACGCTTCGGCTGATCCGGAACTGCGCTCAACAGACAGACAGTGCGGCTTCCCGCAATTTATATTACGAGGTCTTACTATGCCGTCTCAGCATACCGTTCGCTCCTATGATGAGGAATTGAAGTTTCTCACCCACAAGATCGCCGAAATGGGCGGACATGCAGAACGCATGGTCGAGCAGTCGGTCACCGCTATCGTCAATGCGGACAATGCGCTCGCACAGCGCGTTATCTCCGACGATCTCATTCTGGATGCCAGCGAACGCGAGATCGACGACAAGGCCGTGATGATCATCGCCAAGCGCCAGCCCATGGCGGTCGACCTGCGCGAGATCATCGGCTCGATCCGTATTTCAGCCGATCTGGAGCGCGTGGGCGATCTCGGCAAGAACATTGCCAAGCGTGTTGCTGCCGTTTCGGAATCGCGCCAGCCGGTAAAGCTCTATCGCGGTCTGGAAACGCTGGCCGAACTGGCACTGACCCAGCTCAAGGACGTTCTCGACGCTTATGCATCGCGTTCGGTGCAGCAGATCAATGTCGTTCGCGACCGCGATGACGAGATTGATGCCATGTATACGTCGCTGTTCCGAGAACTGCTTACCTACATGATGGAAGATCCGCGCAATATCTCCGCCTGCACGCATCTTCTGTTCTGCGCCAAGAATATCGAGCGCATCGGCGACCATGCGACCAATATCGCGGAAACCGTTTATTACATCGTGACCGGCCTGCAAATGCCGGCTGAGCGACCCAAGGAAGACCTGAGCCACGGTATTGTCGTGGATGAGGCGCGTAAATCCTGAACTGCATCCGACCGGACCCCGAGTGACCCCGAGTCCGGCGGTTGAAAATGTGTGAATAGCGCGGCGGCACGCGGTCGATTGGGGGGATTGTATCCACCGCCCGCCGAATTTGGATAGGGAAATACTGGATGTCACAGGCACCCAAAATCGCTGTGGTAGAAGACGAAGAGGCGCTGAGCGTTCTGCTTCGCTACAATCTTGAAGCAGAGGGCTACCAGGTCGATACAATGTTGCGCGGCGACGAGGCCGAAATCGCATTGCGCGAGAATGTGCCGGATCTGCTCATCCTCGACTGGATGCTGCCGGGCGTGTCGGGCATCGAACTATGCCGCCGCCTGCGCCAATGGCCGGAAACCGAGCGCCTGCCGATCATCATGCTGACGGCGCGGGGCGAGGAAAGCGAACGCGTCCGGGGGTTGAGCGTCGGCGCCGACGATTATGTCGTAAAGCCGTTTTCGACGCCGGAACTTCTGGCGCGCGTCAAGGCAATGCTGCGCCGGTCCAATCCGAGTATCCTCTCCCATGTGCTGAAAGTGGGCGATCTTGTTCTCGACCGTCAGCAGCATCGTGTTTACCGCAAGGAAAAGGAGGTCCGTCTCGGACCGACGGAATTCCGGCTGCTAGAATATTTCATGATGTCGCCTGGCCGTGTCTTCTCGCGCAGCCAGCTTCTGGATGGCGTTTGGGGCCCCGACATCTATGTGGATGATCGCACGGTGGACGTCCATGTCGGACGGCTGCGCAAGGCGATCAATGTCGGTCGTGCGCTCGATCCGATCCGCACCGTTCGCGGCGCCGGTTATTCTTTCGGTTGATCGACACCGTCATTCAAACTCTCAAATACAGCTCCTGATCGGCCCGCCACGTCCCTCGTGGCGGGCCGTCTTGCTAATGATCAATCATGCGGTTCGCTGACCCGATTCGCATTGCCATGACCGAAAACCGGCGCCAGTCACCCGATTTCACACGATGTTACAAATGTGTCTCCAAAGTTGAAAGAGGTAGGCGGAACCCATGGGAAACAGAATTTCCGCAGATCATTTCAAGCACTGGGAATGTGGATTGAAAAACCGTCCAAGAAGAAGCGAATTAAGGCAGCGATGAGGCGTGTATTGAAAGAATTTGAATCTCATGAAATCAATATCTTACCTGAATTCGTAATTCCAGTTAAGAAATTATTAATATATTTTAAGGGGTTGTAGGCATATTCGCATTATCGATTCGAAATTGTTTGCGGGCTGTTCAACCGCTTCCATCATCGTTGGGATTTGACCCTTCGCCTTTTTTTGGCCTAAAAATTCCAAAACCTTGAATTCGATTGAGCGACAGTAGGGCGTGTGATTTTTGATCTTCGTCCTCTTTGACTTGCACCGCAGTCAGACATTCGCATGCATCGTTTCAGATGTATTCGCCTGAGTGGATGACTGGATCAGTTAAGGGTCCTAACATGAGATTGAGCCATTGACGCGCGCCGCGAAGTGGAAATTGCCCGTTCTTATCGGGCTGCTGGTCGCGCCTTTCGTGGTCACCGGCTGCACGACGACCGGAAACACGGGAAAAGCCAATTCGGAAAAGATGGCGACAAGCCATGTCAAGTCCGTCAATGGCGTGAAGACCTACACCTACACCGCACGTGACAAGGAATGCCTTGAACGTGCAATGTTCTTCGAGTCCAACCGTTCGAGTTCCGATGGGCTTCTCGCTGTCGGCACCGTCGTCATGAACCGTCTCGCATCGGGCCGGTATCCTGATACGATTTGCGGCGTCGTCGGCCAGAAAAACCAGTTCGCGCCCGGTGTTCTCACCCGCAAGATGGATTCCAAAGCGCTGCCCGATGTTCAGGCCACTGCCGACGCAGTGCTGAAGGGGCAGCGTCATCCAAAGCTCAAGAACGCCATGTTCTTCCACACGGCGGGCCTGAGGTTCCCATACAACAACATGCACTATGTGCTCGTCGCCGGCGGCAATTCCTTCTACGAAAAGCGCAATCGCGACGGCTCGTTGCAAAATCCGGTCCCGCAGGAACCATACAACCTTGCTCTCGCCTATTCACCGCAATCGCCTTCCGTTCCGCAGGATGCATCCTACGACGTGACCCTGCCGCAGACCGGTCCGGTTCCGGGAACAGAGCCAACCGTTCAGGTGGCGCTCGCAGAAGCTGCAAAGGCTCAGGACGCAGAACAGAACAGCGGTGCCGGTCCACAGGCTCGTGGTGACCGTCTGGCCCGTCACCGCGGTATTGCGGCGGCTCGAGAGGAGCAGCAGCCCGTGCAGGTGGCCTCCTACCAGTCGCAGTTCGATACTTCTGCTCCGCAATCGGCTTCGCTCGGTTATGCTCCCGCAAGCCAGAAGCAGGCCGACGCGATCGGCGCGCTTCTCCTGTCTCAGGATCGGCCGGAAGCGCCGCTATAATCAGCGCTTTTACAATCGACAATCTGCAACGCCGGTCTCGTTCAACCAGACCGGCGTTTTGCTTTCAGGGGAGAAGCCGTTTTCTGCGAAGGTGTCAGGGCCGGTAGACTGGACGGTAGATCACCATCGGAGCATCATAGAAATCGGCCTGGTTCTGCCACGCTCGCCTGTCGGCTCTGCGATCGAGGTCGAGCCGCATGAGGCAGTTGGCGAAAGCGTCGGTCCTGGGTTTGAAACCATAGCTTTGGCAAGTCTGCTCGTCTGCTGCGCGGCGCTGTTCGGGCGTCATCGTCACGCAGCCGGCCAGAACACCGGTAACGCCCAGTAAGATAAGCACTTTCTTATTCATTGCTTTCTGCTTTCTCTGCAACTGACCGCAAGAATACTATAGCGTAAAAGGCAGGAAAAAAGGTGGTGAAATTATGCCGTCTGATAAACTGCCAGTGATTCCATATCGAAAGAGGTCTTCCACCCATGGCTCATGAACAGCTGAACCCAGTCATCGATCCGGTGAAACTCGAACGTCTCGCGGAAGTCGCCGTTCGTGTCGGTCTGCAATTGCGCGAGGGGCAGGATCTCGTCATTACGGCACCCGTCGTCGCGTTGCCGCTGGTTCGCCTCATCGCCAAACATGCCTACAAGGCCGGAGCCGGGTTGGTAACGCCATTCTTCGCGGATGACGAAATGGCGCTCGCCCGTTACGAGAATGCATCCGATGCGAGCTTCGACCGCGCCGCAAACTGGCTCTATGAAGGCATGGCAAAGGCCTATTCGGACGGCGCTGCCCGTCTGGCTATCGCAGCCGATAACCCGATGCTTCTCTCCAGCCAGGACCCCGCCAAGGTTTCCCGCGCCAACCGAGCCAATTCGAAGGCTTATCAGCCGGCACTGGAAAAGATCGCGGGTTTCGACATCAACTGGAACATCGTCGCCTATCCCAACCCGGCATGGGCGAAGCTCATGTTTCCGAACGAACCGGAGGATGTTGCGACCCGCAAGCTGGCCGATGCGATTTTTGCGGCTTCGCGCGTGGACGTCGACGATCCGGTCGGTGCCTGGGCGGCACATAATGCAGCGCTTCGCACCCGCACCCGTTTCCTGAACGGCAAGGCTTACCGCGCCCTGCATTTCAAGGGTCCGAATACCGACCTGACGGTGGGGCTCGCCGATGGCCATGAGTGGCACGGCGGGGCCTCCAACGCGAAAAACGGAATTACCTGCAATCCGAACATCCCGACGGAAGAAGTGTTTACGACGCCCCACGCCCTGCGTGTCGAGGGCTACGTGACGAGCACCAAGCCGCTGTCGCATCAGGGGACATTGATCGAGAATATCGCGGTTCGCTTTGAAGGCGGACGAATTGTCGAGGCGAAGGCGAGCCGCGGTGAAGAAGTGCTCAACAAGGTGCTGGACACGGACGAAGGCGCCCGTCGTCTTGGCGAAGTGGCGCTGGTGCCGCATTCCTCGCCGATCTCGCAGAGTGGGCTTTTGTTCTACAACACCCTGTTCGATGAAAACGCAGCAAGTCATATCGCGCTCGGCCAGTGCTATTCCAAATGCTTTATCGACGGAGCGAAGCTGACGCCGGAGCAGATCAAGGCGCAGGGCGGCAACTCGAGCCTTATCCATATCGACTGGATGATCGGCTCCGGCCAGATCGACGTCGATGGCATCAACGCGGATGGAACCCGCGAGCCGGTGATGCGCGGCGGTGAATGGGCCAACTGAGAATCGTAAAATGAAAAAGGCCGGAATGTTCCGGCCTTTATCTGTTAGAGCATTTTCAGTTTAAACTGTATCACACGAAATGCTCTATCTTTTTGTTTTTACGTCTATCCTTTGCAAATCCGCTTCGCACTTTGCCTGGAATGCTCTAGTTCTTTTCCTGAACGTGAGCCTCCAGGAACCACAGCGCCTTGTCGAGGCTTCGGGATGCTGCGGTAAAGATATCCGCCGTATCGTCGTCACCAGCATCATCTGCATCCTTGATCGATTTGCGCAGCAGGTTGGCGACATCACCGTAGCGCTCGATCAATGCCAGCAGATGGTCGTGAACCGCATAGATGTCGGTCGGATAAGGCTTGAGCTTGCTTTCCTTCGCCACGACCTGCGTGGTGCCATAGGCCGTCCCGCCGATCTGCACGGCGCGCTCGGCAATCGTGTCGACATGTTGATCGAGATCGTCGCGGAAACCGTCGAGCATTTCATGAACGGCGATGAATTGCGGCCCTTTGAGGTTCCAGTGAGCCTGCTTGGTGATGAGGGCAAGATCGATTGTCGCGGCGAGGTTTTCGTTGAGTAGCGCGATCATTGTCGTCTTCGTATTGGAAGGAAGATCGTTGCGGGTTGCATGCATCGACTTCTGGGACATTTTATCCTCATATCCTTTTGCTCGATCCGGCTCGGAGAGACTGGTCGCTCATCATCGAGGGGGCAGTTCAACACAAACGAACCCGCCAGATCCTTATGAGGCTCGATTGCTGGAGCGGCCTTTATTGTCAAAGGCAATAAAAAACGTTCCCGCACCCGATAGGGAAATGCATGCCTGCAGTTTTTGTTCCATTGGGCGACTGAAAAACAGAGCTGATCCGGGTTCCACCAAGTTGCGGCTTGTCGCGGCGCGAAATCTGATTTACCCGGTTGCCCATGAAGATACTCGCGCTTGATACTGCCGCTTCGTGGTGTTCCGTTGCCGTCTACAACTCCGATGGCGATGTCGTGCTTGCCGATGTGAGCGAAAACATCGGCAAAGGCCATGCTGAAGTATTGATGACCTATGTAGAACGCGCTGTGACAGAAGCGAAACTATCGATCAGCGACATGGATCGGGTGGCTGTCAATGTCGGGCCGGGATCGTTTACCGGCGTCCGTATCGGTGTCTCGGCAGCACGCGGTTTTGCCCTGGCGCTTGGCATTCCGGCTATCGGCGTCACCGCATTCGAAGCGCTGGCCGCTGAAATCCATATCGCGAACCCGGAAAATCCGGTGCTGGTTCTGCTCGACGCCCATCGCGGCGAGATTTACGCACAATCGTTCGATGCAAAAGGTTTGACAAGCGCGAGGCCTCTTGTTCTGTCGCGGGAGGAAGCGTTGGCTCTCGCAGTGTCTCAGGCGGAAAATACGGTTCTTGCAGGTTCGGCCGCTCGCTCGATCAACGAAGCGATCGGCGGTCGTTTCGCAGTGGGGCTAGCAGAGCCAACTGCGAAAATCGGCATCTATGCGCGTCTGGCAGGCTTGCGCCAGCCGGGCGATGCGCCGAAGCCGCTCTACATGCGCGGGCCCGATGCGAAGCCGCAGGTCGGGTTCGCGCTGCCGCGGAAGAGCGCTGGGGAATAACCGATGATGGGCTTGCCGTTCGGACGTTTTGGTCGCAGGGAGGTTTCGGTAGAACCGCTGAACGCACAGGACAGCCATGCGATTCAGCGCATTCACGCCGCCGCCTTCCATCATGGCTGGAGCTCCGATGATTTCAGGTCGCTGATCGGCGAGAACACTGTTTTCGGTTTTGTTGCCCGTGCGGAAGGCAAGCCGAACGATGCGTGCGGCTTCGTGCTGGCTCGCCTGGTTGCGGGAGAAGCGGAAATCCTGACCATTGCGGTTGCGCGCGACGTGCAGCGGCAGGGCGTGGGGCGCGCACTGATGGATGGGGTGCTGCGCCATCTCTATCAGGAACGGGCCGAAACGCTTTTTCTCGAGGTGGACGAAGCCAATGTCGCCGCGCAGGCGCTTTATCGTCGCCTGGGCTTCCAGAAGGTTGGCGACCGTCCCGCCTATTACGAAACAGCGAACGGAAGATCGGCGGCCCTTATTCTGCGGCGTGACCTGAAGAGGGCGCCATGATCGGCGTGATCAGGATATTTCTGGTCGTTTCGGCTATGGTCGCGCTGAGCCTGTCGCTGATTCCGGTCCAATATCTATTTCTGAAAATGAAGAATGGCTGGAAACGCCGCCTGCCGAACTTCTTCCACCGCGTCGCGGCGCGCCTTTTCGGTTTCCGCATCAGAACTGTCGGCCAAATGCACGAAGGGCGTCCACTTCTTCTTGTCGCCAATCACACATCATGGAGCGATATCGTCGTATTGTCGGCGGTAGGACAAGTATCCTTCATCGCCAAATCGGAAGTGCGCGACTGGCCTGTCTTCGGAATGTTCGCTGTTTTGCAGCGTACCGTTTTCGTGGAGCGGGAGCGGCGCGGCAAGACCGGTGAGCAAACCTCCGAAATTGCAAGGCGTCTGGCAACCGACGACGCGATGGTATTGTTCGCCGAAGGCACCACATCGGACGGCAATCGCGTTCTGCCGTTCAAGACGGCGCTTTTTGGCGCTGCGCATGCCGCGATCAAGGAAGCAAATGTTCCAGAAGTCATGGTTCAACCGGTTGCCGTTGCCTATACGGGCGTTCATGGCATGGCGATGGGCCGTTACTTCCGCCCGATTGCATCGTGGCCGGGCGATGTCGAACTGATGCCGCATCTCAAAGGTATCTTGCGGGAGGGTGCGATAGACGTCGAAGTACGTTTTGGCGAGCCGGTTGTCGTTACGGCCAAGACAGACCGCAAGGCGCTGGCGCGTACGATGGAAAACCGGGTGCGCGCTCTTTTGCAAAGCGCATTGTTGGGGCGCGAGATACCGGAAGAGTGACAGCCGTCAGATTGTCACCTTCCAAAATGGCGACAAAAGCTGTAGATAGCCGCGCATGAGCGACAATATCACCGATCTCGAACCGCAGGCAGAGCGCGCCAATACGCGCAAGGTTTTTGTCAAAACCTATGGCTGCCAGATGAATGTCTATGACAGCCAGCGCATGGCCGACAGCCTTGCAGCGGAAGGCTATGTCGCGACCGATACACCGGACGATGCCGATCTGGTTCTGCTCAATACGTGCCATATTCGCGAGAAGGCGTCGGAAAAGCTCTATTCCGCGTTGGGCCGCCTGCGCAAGATGAAGGATGCACGTGAAGCGAATGGCAAGGAACTGACCATTGGCGTGGCGGGCTGCGTGGCGCAGGCTGAGGGACAGGAAATCCTGCGCCGTGCGCCGAGTGTCGATCTCGTCATAGGCCCGCAGACCTATCACCGTCTGCCCAATGCGTTGGCGCGAGTTCGCGGCGGCGAAAAGGTGGTCGAGACGGAGTATGCGCTGGAAGACAAGTTCGAGCATCTGCCGTCGCCAAAGCGTGAGGAAACGCGCAAGCGCGGTGTTTCTGCGTTCCTGACCGTGCAGGAAGGGTGCGACAAGTTCTGTACCTTCTGCGTGGTCCCCTATACGCGCGGCTCGGAAGTTTCGCGCAGCGTTAAGCAGATCGTGGCGGAGGCCGAGCGTCTGGCCGATAGCGGCGTGCGCGAACTCACCTTGCTTGGCCAGAACGTCAATGCCTGGCACGGCGCGGGCGACGATGGCCGTGAATGGGGCCTGGGCGAACTTCTGTTTCGTTTGGCGCGCATCCATGGCATTGCGCGCCTGCGCTACACGACCAGCCATCCGCGAGACATGGATGACAGCCTGATCGCCGCCCACCGTGATCTGCGTCAGTTGATGCCTTATCTGCATTTGCCGGTGCAATCGGGATCGGACCGTATTCTCAAGGCGATGAACCGTCGCCACAAGGCGGATGAATACGTGCGGCTGATCGAGCGTATCCGCGAAGTCAGGCCGGACATGGCGCTGTCGGGTGATTTCATCGTCGGCTTCCCCGGCGAAACCGATCAGGATTTCGAAGATACGATGCAGCTGGTGCGTGAGGTCAATTACGCGCAGGCCTATTCGTTCAAATATTCGCCACGCCCCGGCACGCCGGGTGCAGATCTCGACGATCATGTCGAAGAAGCGGTCAAGGATGAGCGCCTCCGGCGCCTTCAGGCACTTTTGTCCGAGCAGCAATATGCGTTTCAGGATTCAATGATCGGTCGCGAGATGGATGTGTTGCTTGAAAAGCCGGGTCGCATTGCAGGCCAGATGGTTGGCCGCTCGCCATGGCTCCTGCCAGTCATCATCGATGGCAGCAACGAGCGGATCGGCGACATCATTCATGTGAAAATCACGTCCACAGGCACCAACAGCCTTATTGCGCAAAAACTGGCCTGAAGGCATGATGATGTCGAGGCAGAAAATTTCGGCGCTCTGAGTCGCTTGCCGTAATCCTGTCGAGACTGTGATTGCAATGCGTGAACGGATTGCGTTCACGCATAGTCTGGTCTGAAAAGTCCGCTACTTTTCAGGATTGTGCTTTAAGGAGATACGGTTGAGCGCTACGGAAAAGCTGAAGTCTGCCAAGCCAACCAATCAAACGCAAAAAAGCCCGACGACCGGGGCCTCGGATATGGCCCATATCGTGCTCACATTCGACAACAACCGTCTTGCCAGCGCGCTTTATGGTCAGTTCGATGAAAATCTTGCCCGTATTGAACAGAAGCTTGGCGTGGATGTCCGCTCCAAGGGGAACCAGCTGTCGATCCGGGGCGAGCCGACCGCGACCGAACAGGCGCGGCGCGCGCTCGACCATCTTTATGCAACGCTGCAGAAAGGTCATGAGCTTGGGCCATCCGACGTGGATGGCGCGCTGCGCATGGCAATCGCTGCCGATGACCAGCTGACACTGCCGACCATGGAAAACAAGGGCAAGCTCTCTGCGGCCCAGATTTCCACGCGCAAGAAGACGATCTTTGCCCGCACGCCGACGCAGGATGCCTATATGCGAGCGCTCGACCGGTCGGAACTGGTATTCGGCGTCGGACCCGCCGGTACCGGCAAGACCTATCTGGCCGTTGCTCATGCCGCCATGCTTCTCGAACGCGGTCTGGTGGAACGCATCATCCTGTCCCGCCCGGCTGTCGAGGCGGGCGAGCGTTTGGGCTTCCTGCCGGGCGACATGAAGGAAAAGGTCGATCCCTATCTGCGCCCGCTTTACGATGCGCTTTACGACATGATGCCCGCCGAAAAAGTCGAACGGGCCATTACCGCGGGTGTGATCGAGATCGCGCCTCTTGCCTTCATGCGCGGGCGTACGCTGGCACATTCTGCGGTCATTCTCGATGAGGCGCAGAACACGACATCCATGCAGATGAAGATGTTCCTGACCCGCTTGGGCGAGGGATCTCGCATGATCGTGACCGGCGACCCGAGCCAGATCGATCTTCCGCCAGGCCAGAAATCGGGCCTCGTCGAAGCGCTTCGTGTGCTGGATGACGTCGAAGGCGTCATCAAAGTGCGCTTTACCGAAAAAGACGTTGTTCGTCATCCGCTGGTGGCGGCAATTGTCGGCGCTTATGACCGCGACGGCAAGCAGCACGCGCGTTCGGAATGATCTTGCAATTGCCTGTTGGAATCACGATTTAAAAGACGCTGTCTGCCTTTTGGCAGGCAGCTTTCTTGTAACTGAAAGGATGATGCGGCTAGCCAGCCCGGAGAGCCGCCGCAGAACGTGTCAAATAACGCGATCCATATCGATATCATGATCGAAGCCGGCAACTGGCCCGATGAGACCGCCCTTGAAGGGCTCGTCAGAAAGTCCGTCGAGGCCGCCTGGGCCGAACTTGGACTGAAAAGCGCTGCAAGCGAACTCAGTGTTGTCTTTACCAACGATGCCTCGATCCAGACCCTGAATGCGGAATGGCGCGGCAAGGACAAGCCGACCAATGTGCTCTCGTTCCCGGCGTTTCCGGTCAAGGCCGGAGCGCAGCCGGGACCGATGCTGGGCGATATCATCATCGCGCGCGAGACGGTGGAGCGTGAGGCGAAAGAGGAAGGCAAGCCGTTCGAAAATCACGTTGCGCACCTCGTTGTGCATGGGTTTCTGCACCTTTTGGGGTACGATCACGAAACCGATGAGGAAGCGGAAGTGATGGAGGCGCGCGAGCGCGAAATTCTTCATGCTCTTGCCATTCCCGACCCTTATGCTGTATCCGATTAGAACACGAACAACGATTGACCATGGCTGATCAAACATCGCACCCTCCGTCCGCTGGCGAAAATCGCAGCGAGACACAAGACGCCGAAGGGCAAAGTACGCAGCGGTCCGTAGTGGCCGAAAAGCGTTCCCTATTGTCCAATATTTTCCCGTTCATGCGCTCGCGCCAATCGTCTTCGCTGCGTGAAGATCTGGCCGATGCCCTTTCCAGTACGGCAAGCGAGCAGGATTCCGCATTCTCGCCTGAGGAAAAGGCGATGCTGCACAACATCCTTCGTCTGCGTGAAATCCGCGTCGAAGACGTGATGATCCCGCGCGCCGATGTCGAGGCGGTGGAGATTTCCACGCCGCTCTGGGAAGTGCTGGAGCTTTTCGAAAAATCCGGCCATTCGCGAATGCCGGTCTATGCCGAGACGCTGGACGATCCACGCGGCATGATTCATATCCGCGATGTTCTCAACTACATCACCAAGCAGGCCCGTCAAAAGACTACGCGCCGCAGCACCACACGCAGCAAGGCGACAGCCGAAGACAAGGCCGCCAAATTCGACATGGGCCGCATCGATCTCACCAAGACGATCGGCGAACTCAACCTCATGCGAAAGGTCCTGTTCGTGCCGCCATCCATGATGGCAAGCGGATTGATGGCGCGCATGCAGGCGACCCATATCCAGATGGCGCTGGTGATTGACGAATATGGCGGCACCGATGGTCTCGTTTCGCTGGAAGACATTGTCGAAATGGTCGTTGGCGACATTGAGGACGAACATGACGATGAAGAAATCATGATCGCCGAAGAGGCCGACGGTGTGTTCGTTGTCGATGCACGCGCCGATCTGGAAGAGCTGGCCGCAAAAATCGGCCCGTCTTTTGAAGTGGGCGAGCATGGCGAGGATGTCGACACGGTTGGCGGCCTCATCTTCTCCGTTCTTGGGCGCATTCCGGTTCGCGGAGAAGTCGTGCAGGCTATTCCGGGCTACGAATTCCATGTGCTGGAGGTTGATCCGCGCCGCGTGAAGAAGGTGCGTATCGTACCGCTCTCCGCTGCCGATCGCCGCCGCCAGCAACGTGCTGTTCTCTCCGTCAAGGGAGAACAGCTAGCTGAGGTCGAAACCGCAACCGACGCCCCCAAAGAGGCCTGATGATCGAAAGGCTGGCGGGGAAAATCATTCTGTCGAGCGGCTGGCGTCGTGCGCTGGCCGCTTTTCTGAGTGGCGCCCTCGCCACGTTGACCCAACCGCCATTTGATGTCTTTGTGGCGGGTTTCATTGCATTTCCCCTTCTTGTCTGGCTGATTGATGGCGCGATCGCCAATGCGAACTCCGGTCCGGTTAGGCGCCTTCTTCCTGCAGCCATGGCTGGCTGGTGGTTCGGCTTCGGTTATTTCGTTTCCGGATTATGGTGGATCGGCACGGCGCTGCTGGTTGACGCTGACCAATTCGCCTGGGCCCTTCCGCTCGCGGTTTTGGGCCTTCCGGCATTCCTGGCGCTTTTTTATGCGCTTGCAGCCGCGGTGGCTCGCATCTTCTGGTCGGACGGTTTGGGGCGCATCGTCGCGCTTGCGTTCGGCTTTGCGCTGGCGGAATGGCTGCGCCTTTTCCTGTTTACGGGTTTTCCGTGGAACGCCATCGGCTATGCGGTCATGCCGACCCCCCTCCTGATGCAATCGGTTGCCGTGCTGGGCCTGACCGGGATGAGCGCATTGGCCGTGTTTGTCTTTGCTGCTCCGGCCCTGCTGATCGGCGGACGATTTGCAAGAACGGGCATTGCATTTGCTCTGATACTCATCGCTGCCCATGTCGGCTTCGGCGCGTGGACGCTTTCACAAGCGCCGGCTGTGGTTGAGGAAAAAACCTCACTTGCGGTTCGCATCGTGCAGCCGTCCATCGCCCAAACCATGAAATGGGATAATGCGGAACGCCGCTCCATCTTCGATAAGCTGGTGTCGCTGACGTCGGAAGCACCCGCCGACGGCAAGCCGAAGCCTGATGTGATCATATGGCCGGAAACGGCAGTCCCCTATATCCTCACCTCAACGCCTGAGGCTCTTTCGCGTATAGGCGAAGTTCTGCAGGAGGGTCAGGTGCTGCTGACCGGTGCGGTTCGCGAAGAAAGGGCCTCGGGTGGCGGCGAGCCGCGCTATTATAATTCGATTTATACGATCGATGATCGGGGCGTCATCGTTGATGCTGCCGACAAGGTGCACTTGGTCCCTTTCGGCGAATATCTGCCTTATGAAAATTTACTTCGCAGGCTTGGGCTTCAGGAAGTGGTGGAAATGCCTGGCGGGTTTACCGCCGGTACGGCGCGCCGCGCGCTGAACGTGAAAGGCGGTGAAACCTTTTTGCCGCTGATCTGCTATGAGGCGATTTTCCCCGACGAGCTCGGATATTCGGGCCAGAGGGCAAGCGCCATCATCAATGTGACGAACGACGCGTGGTATGGCGATACGCCAGGCCCCTATCAGCATTTCCGGCAGGCTCAGGTCCGCGCAGTGGAGCAGGGACTGCCCCTCATCCGGGCAGCGAATAATGGTCTTTCAGCTGTCGTGGACGCTTATGGTCGAATCACCAGCGGCCTTGCGCATGACGCCGTCGGGGTCATAGATGCTTACCTACCGTCAACTCGTGCACCATTTTGGAGCACGCCGCCCGGCTTGCGACAATCTCTGGTAGCGCTATTAACCTTACTCGTGGTGAGCGTGGCTTTCCAGCTGCCAATCGGCAGGCGTTTTCATTGACAGACTAATATTGTTGCGATGTTATGGCTCGGCGGCGACGGTTTTTGCGGAAAATCGTCAGACTACCTCCCAAAACTTATTGTTATCGCTGTTCACATGAACAGAGCATGAATGAAAGCTCGCAGCTGCGAGGAGTGACAGTTGTATGATTGAGAATAAAAAGAAGCCCAACCCCATTGACGTGCATGTCGGCAGCCGCATCCGTCTTCGTCGTAACATGCTGGGCCTCAGTCAGGAAAAACTCGGCGAAAATCTCGGGATTACCTTTCAGCAGATACAGAAATACGAGAAAGGCACCAACCGCGTCGGTGCAAGCCGACTTCAGGCGATCTCGGCAATTCTGAATGTCCCGGTTTCCTTCTTTTTTGAAGACGCACCGGGTTCCTCGAACCAGGCGGGTTTTGCAGAAGATAATGAAGCGACCTACGTGGTCGATTTCCTGAATTCCAATGAAGGCGTTCAGCTGACGCGCGCATTCACGAAAATTTCAGATCCCAAAGTGCGCCGCAAGATCATCGATCTCGTGAAGTCGCTCGCTGCAGACGCTGACTGATTGCATATCCGGAAAAAGCAATAAGCGCGGGACATAGGCGTGTCCCGCCGGCTCTGCGCCTTACGGCGCCGGAACAGGCAGAAAACGTTATCCGGAACGAATTTTCCTGCCGTGGCGCTGTCGCAACAAGAATATGCATTGACGGTTCAATCCCAACTTCGCTAACACATTAACCGTGCCCGGACCGCTGGAAACTGTTCCGGGCGCTACTGTGTTTCCATGGCGGAGATATTCTCCGTTGGATTTTCAAGAGGGGTTACCCGTGTCGCGCAGTTCTTATCTCTTCACCAGCGAATCTGTGTCCGAAGGCCATCCGGACAAGGTTTGCGACCGCATCTCCGATGAAATCGTGGACATGATCTACAAGGAAGCGCGCCGCACCGGCGTCGATCCGTGGTCTGTCCGTGTTGCCTGCGAAACGCTTGCCACCACCAATCGGGTGGTTATTGCCGGCGAAGTACGCGTGCCGGATACTTTCCTGAAGAAGAATAAGGACGGCACTATCGCCCATGATGCTGCCGGGCACCCTCTGATCAATCCTTCACGTTTCCGTTCGGCGGCACGCAAGGCGATCCGTGAAATCGGTTACGAGCAGGACGGTTTCAACTGGAAGACCGTGAAGATTGACGTTCTTCTGCATCCGCAATCCGCCGACATCGCGCAGGGCGTGGACAATGCCGCCGACCGTCAGGGCGAAGAAGGTGCGGGCGATCAGGGCATCATGTTCGGCTATGCCTGCCGTGAAACCCCGGATCTGATGCCGGCGCCGATCTACTATTCGCACAAGATTCTCGAAAAGCTTTCCGAAGCACGGCACAAGGGCGAGGGTGACGCGGGCAAACTCGGTCCCGACGCCAAGAGCCAGGTCACGGTGCGCTACGAGGACGGCAAGGCCGCCGAGGTCACGCAGATCGTTCTTTCCACGCAGCATCTGGATGCTAGCTGGGATTCAAAGAAGGTCCGTTCGGTTGTCGAACCCTATATCCGGGAAGCGCTCGGCGACCTTCCGATAGCAGCCAACTGCAACTGGTACATCAATCCGACCGGTAAATTCGTCATTGGCGGACCGGACGGCGATGCGGGACTGACCGGCCGCAAGATCATCGTGGACACTTACGGCGGTGCCGCTCCGCATGGTGGCGGCGCATTCTCCGGCAAGGACACGACCAAGGTCGACCGTTCCGCCGCTTATGCAGCACGTTATCTCGCCAAGAACGTTGTTGCTGCCGGTCTCGCCGACCGCTGCACGATCCAGCTTTCCTATGCCATCGGCGTCGCACAGCCGCTTTCGGTCTATGTCGATCTGCATGGCACCGGCAAAGTTTCCGAATCTGCGGTTGAGGAAGCGCTGCGTGAAGTCATGGACCTGTCGCCGACGGGCATTCGCAAGCATCTCGATCTCAACAAGCCGATCTATGCCAAGACCTCGTCTTACGGTCATTTCGGCCGCAAGCCGGGCCGCGACGGTTCCTTCTCCTGGGAGAAGACCGACTTGACCAAGGCGCTAAAGGCAGCGGTTGCGTAACTTCGCGGCAGGAAGTTGCATCGAAAGCCGCTTGGCGTTATGTGTCCCGACAAATTTCGAAGAGCGCGGTCTTGGATCGCGCTCTTCTGCTATTAGCGCATCCCGAAAAGTGGGAACGGTTTTCGGACAAGATGCGCGTCAAAATAAATAGATAGAGCACCGATATGGTGCCGACGGACAAAACATGACCGAAGAATCTCATCCTCTGCGCGGTGCTGGAAATTTTTTCGGCCGTCGCCATGGCAAACCTTTGCGAAGCCATCAGAAGAACCTGTTCGAGGATCTTCTGCCGCGCCTGAAGATCGATGTCGAAAATCCCGCACCGCAGGATTTGCGCACGCTCTTTGGAGCAAAGGTTGATGCCGTGCGTCTGGAAATCGGTTTCGGCGGCGGCGAGCATCTGCACCATGAAACCGGCCGCTATCCGCAGACCGGCTTTATCGGCGTCGAGCCGTTTATCAATGGCATGGCCAAGATGCTTGCGGCACTGGATGCAGAGCCGCGGCAAAACCTGCGCCTCTATGACGAGGATGCGACGGCGGTATTGGACTGGCTGCCGGATGCTTCCCTGGCGGGCATCGATCTTTTCTATCCCGATCCGTGGCACAAGCGCCGCCACTGGAAGCGGCGTTTCGTCAGCGACGCCAATCTGGACCGCTTCGCCCGCGTTCTGAAGCCCGGCGCAAAATTCCGCTTTGCCTCGGATATTGAACATTATGTGAACTGGACCTTGCAGCATTGCCGTCGTCATGAGGCGTTCGACTGGCAGGCGGAAGGTCCATCCGACTGGAACGACGCCTATGAAGGCTGGCCCGGCACACGCTACGAAGCAAAGGCTTTTCGCGAGGGACGCCGCGCCGCCTATCTGACCTTCATTCGCCGTTAAAGCCGCCAATGAAAGAGGGGTGTATCCGAACATCACAAGCGGTCTTGAAAAAATCCGCTTCCGCTGGTATATAAGTCTCAAATTCTTGGTCGTTTGAACAAGAGTGGGCCCTCCCGGACCCGCTCTTTTTTGTTACTTGCGGCCAACTTGAAGAGGCTTTCCAGCCTTTTGAAAGGTTTTTAGGTTGACGGAACAGGTTCAGGCAAACGAAGCAGAAACGCTCTCGGCAGGCGCGGACGAGCGCATCATTCGCGAGACGGGTATCGATGCAAAAGTGGCTTCCATCATTGAGCCCATCATCAATACGCTGGGCTTCCGGCTGGTGCGCGTTCGCCTTTCTGGGCTGAATGGCCAGACCCTGCAGATCATGGCCGAACGGCCGGATGGAACGATGACTGTCGATGACTGCGAGCTGGTCAGCCGCACGGTTGCGCCGGTTCTCGACGTGGAAGATCCGATCAATGGAAAATACCATCTGGAGATTTCATCTCCCGGTATTGACCGTCCACTGGTTCGCAAGTCGGATTTTGCCGACTGGGCCGGTCACATCGCAAAGGTGGAAACCTCCATCGTCCACGAAGGTCGCAAGAAGTTCCGCGGGCGCATCGTTCTCGGCGACGCCGAATCCGTCGTGATCGAAAGTGACCAGATTTCCTATGGCAGCGAACCTGTTGTCCGCATTCCATTTGATCTGATTTCGGATGCACGCCTTGTTCTGACCGATGACCTGATCCGCGATGCGCTGCGCAAGGACAAGGCCCTGCGCGAAGGCCGCATTCCGGGTGACGATCTGGGTAGCGATGAAGCGGGCGAGCCGTCCGGCGAAGCCGCATCGGGCGAAGCCGAAGATAAAGAATAAGTTTCAGGCGTCCGGCATCTTGAGGGGCCGGGTGCGACACCAAGGAGAGTCCAATGGCAGTCAGTGCTAACAGGCTGGAGCTTCTGCAGATCGCCGACGCGGTCGCACGCGAGAAGTCGATCGACCGCGAGATCGTTCTTGCGGCCATGGCCGATGCGATCCAGAAGGCGGCGCGGTCGCGTTACGGCCAGGAAAGCAATATCCGGGCCGATATCAACGCAAAGTCCGGTGAGATCAAGCTGCAGCGCCTGCTCGAAGTCGTCGAGCATGTGGAAGATTACGCGACCCAGATTTCGCTCTTCACCGCCCGTGACCGCAATCCCGATGCACAGATTGGCGATTTCATCGCCGATCAGCTTCCGCCAATGGACTTTGGCCGTATTGCCGCTCAGTCGGCAAAGCAGGTCATCGTGCAGAAGGTACGCGAAGCCGAGCGTGACCGCCAGTATGACGAATACAAGGATCGCGTTGGCGAAATCGTCAACGGCACCGTCAAGCGTGTCGAATACGGCAATGTGATCGTCGATCTTGGCCGTGGCGAAGCCATCGTGCGCCGGGATGAGCTGATCCCGCGTGAAGCTTTCCGTTATGGCGACCGCATCCGCGCCTATGTCTACGACGTGCGCCGTGAACAGCGCGGTCCGCAGATTTTCCTGTCGCGTACGCATCCTTCCTTCATGGCGAAGCTTTTCACCATGGAAGTGCCGGAAATCTACGACGGCATCATCGAAATCAAGTCGGTTGCCCGCGATCCGGGTTCCCGCGCCAAGATTGCGGTTGTGTCGCGTGACGCCTCCATCGATCCGGTCGGCGCATGCGTTGGCATGCGCGGCTCCCGCGTTCAGGCCGTTGTCGGCGAACTGCAGGGCGAAAAGATCGACATTATTCCGTGGTCGCCGGATGCGGCTTCCTTCATCGTCAATGCGCTTCAGCCCGCTGAAGTTGCCAAGGTCGTTCTCGATGAAGATGCCGAACGTATTGAAGTTGTCGTCCCGAATGACCAACTATCACTTGCAATCGGTCGCCGCGGCCAGAACGTGCGCCTCGCTTCCCAGCTCACCGGCTGGGACATCGACATCCTGACGGAAGACGAAGAATCCGAACGTCGCCAGAAGGAATTTGCTGAACGTTCGACGCTCTTCATGGAAGCCCTCAACGTTGACGAGATGGTTGGCCAGGTTCTGGCTTCCGAAGGTTTCGCATCCGTTGAGGAGCTGGCCTATGTCGAGCCGGGCGAAATCGCCTCCATCGACGGGTTTGATGACGATACGGCTGGCGAAATCCAGGAACGCGCTCGTGAATATCTGGATCGCATCGAAAGCGAACAGGATGATCGTCGCAAGGAACTGGGCGTCGAGGACGAACTGCGTGAGCTGCCGGGCATCACTACGGCGATGCTGGTCGCTGTCGGTGAGGATGGCGTAAAAACCATCGAGGACTTTGCTGGTTATGCCGTTGATGATCTGGTCGGCTGGCGTGAACGCAAGGACGGTGAAACCGTCGCCCATAGCGGTATCTTCTCTTCGTTTGACGTTTCGCGCGTTGACGCGGAACAGATGGTCCTGACTGCGCGTTTGAAGGCAGGATGGATCACGGAAGAAGAACTGGCATCGGCTCAGGAAGAAGAAGCAGAAGCCGAAACGGGCGAAGAGGAAGCCGCTTCCTAAGAAGCGTTCCGGAATAAAAGAGCCGCATGGCTTCTTACGTCTGGGATCGTTCGGGCGTAAGCTATGCGGCTCTTGCAATTGAGCTCTGAAAGACGGCCGTCGTTCATTTGAATTGATCGGCCGGTTCAGCTTCGAGTGCGGTTCCGGCCATCTTACGGGTTGTGGTAGGGCTTGTGCTCTGGTACAGCGCCCGCGTTACGTCCGATGCGTGGGCAGACCGCAATATGGCAAGACTGGAGTTCGGTTGGAGCAGGATATGAATGACAGAACCTGTATCGTCACGCGCGAAAGCGGTTCTGCCGATGATATGATCCGTTTCGTGGCCGGTCCCGACGGTTCCGTAGTGCCGGATTTGAAACGGAATCTGCCGGGCAGGGGATGCTGGGTGAAAGCCGAGCGTCGTCTGGTGGATGAAGCGGTCAAGCGCAAGCTTTTTGCGAGGGCGCTGAAAGAAGGCGTGACGCCGCAGGTGGATCTCGGCGCGCTGGTTGACCAGCTGCTGACGAAATCTGCTCTCGGTAGCCTCGCTCTGGCTCGCAAGGCCGGGGCCGTGGTGTCGGGTTCGACCAAGGTGGATCAGGCGATCCGCACCGGGACAGCCGCCATGGTGTTGCACGCCAGGGAAGCCGCTGCCGACGGTGTACGCAAGCTTGATCAGGCTCGCCGCGCCGTGGTGCATCTGGATGGCCCGGAAATCCCTTCTTTCTCTCTTTTTACGGGAGAAGAAATGGATTTGGCATTTGGGGGCGGAAATGTGATACATGCAGCCGTACTTGAAGGAAAGGCGGCAGCCGGGTTCGTAAAGCGGGCGCTTATATTGCATCGCTATCGCGGTGAAAGCGCATCGGATCTGGATTAGAGCGTACTCTGGAGGGGCTTGGCAGACCCCGGATCGGATTGCGCGTTGAAGCGGATGACTGGAGCTTTATCCAACATGACCGGTCACGTTGGATAATGCTCGGGTAGAGCGGCCGGAGCCGCGAAGGAAACGGAAACGTAATGAGCGATAAAACGAACGACGACAAGACGCTGAGCGTTAATACGAAGAAGACGCTGACCATGAAGCGGCCAGGCGTCGAGCAGAGCACCGTGCGCCAGAATTTCAGCCACGGCCGCACGAAGGCTGTCGTCGTTGAAACGAAAAAGCGCAAATTCTCGCGGCCTGACGAGAAGCCGGAAGTCGAAGCGGCGGCCCCACGGCCTGCTGCTCCTGCCCCGGCGGCTCCTGCGCCTGCAACCCCTGCACCGGCTCAGGCCGCACAGCCTGCCCAGGCTGCACAGCCCGCTCCGGCAGTGCGCGCGTCAGCACCTGCAACTCCGGCACCGAAGCCTGCAGCACCTGTAGCTTCGGTAACGAAGCCGCATGTCGCGCAGCAGCGCCCGACGCAGCAGCGTCCAGGCGGTCAGCAGGCACAGCGCCCGCGTCCGTCCGACCGCTCTGGCATGGTGCTGAACACGCTGTCGCGCTCCGAAATGGATGCACGCCGCCGCGCGCTTGAAGAGGCACAGGTGCGCGAAGTTGAAGAACGCGCCCGCGCTGTCGAGGAAGCTAAGCGCCGCGCCGAGGAAGAAGCACGCCGCGCCAAGGAGCGTGAAGAATCTGCCCGTCGTCAGGCGGAAGAGGAAGCCCGTCTCAAGGCTGAAGCGGATGCTCGTCGCAAGGCCGAGGAAGAGGCTGCCAAGCGCATGCCGCAGCCGGAAGCCCGCACCGAGCGTCGCGATGATGCGCGTCCGGCGCCACAAGGCAATCGTCCGCGTGAGGCCGGCCGTCCTCAGGGTAGCCGCCCGCCGCAAGGTGGTCGTCCGCAGCAAGGCGGACCCCGCCCGGCACCGAGCCTCGTCGATGCCGCTCCGATTCCCGGCAAGCCGCTTCCGCAGAGCCAGCTTCGCAAGCCGGGTCAGTCGGAGGACGACGACGATCGTCGCGGCGCAGTCCGTCGCGGCGCGCCTGCCAAGCCTGAAGTGCGCGCACCAAAAGCCACCAAGGGTGAGGATGATCGCCGCCGCGGCAAGCTCACTCTGACGAGCAATCTTGAGGAAGAAGGACGTTCGCGTTCGCTTTCGGCGATGCGTCGTCGTCAGGAAAAGTTCAAGCGTTCGCAGATGCAGGAAACACGCGAGAAGATTTCGCGTGAAGTGACCATTCCTGAAACCATCACGTTGCAGGAACTGGCCCAGCGTATGGCTGAACGCTCTGTCGATATCATCAAGTACCTAATGAAGCAGGGGCAGATGATGAAGCCGGGCGACGTCATCGACGCCGATACCGCACAGCTGATCGCCGAAGAATTCGGCCATACCGTCAAGCGCGTTGCTGAATCGGACGTTGAAGAAGGTATCTTCAACGTGGAAGACAATCAGGCTGCCATGGTTTCGCGTCCGCCGGTCGTGACCATCATGGGCCACGTCGACCACGGCAAGACATCGCTTCTCGACGCCATCCGCCATGCCAATGTCGTGTCGGGCGAAGCCGGCGGCATTACCCAGCATATCGGTGCCTATCAGGTCGAGCAGAACGGCCAGAAGATCACCTTCATCGATACGCCGGGCCACGCCGCATTCACGGCGATGCGTGCCCGCGGTGCGCAGGCTACCGACATTGCCATTCTGGTGGTGGCCGCTGACGACAGCGTGATGCCGCAGACGATTGAATCGATCAACCACGCCAAGGCGGCGGGTGTTCCGATCATCGTGGCGATAAACAAGATCGACAAGCCTGCTGCCGATCCGCAGAAGGTTCGCACTGCGCTGCTGCAGCACGAAGTCTTCGTCGAATCGATGGGCGGTGAAGTGCTCGACGTCGAGGTTTCGGCCAAGAACAAGATCAACCTCGACAAGTTGCTCGATGCTGTTCTGCTTCAGGCTGAAATGCTCGATCTGCAGGCAGATCCAACCCGTACCGCCGAGGGCGTGGTCATCGAAGCCCAGCTTGATCGCGGTCGCGGTTCCGTTGCTACCGTTCTTGTCCAGAAGGGCACGCTTCATCCGGGCGACATTCTCGTCGCAGGCAGCGAATGGGGCCGCGTGCGCGCTCTGGTCAACGACCGTGGCGAGCATGTCAAGGAAGCCGGTCCGGCAATGCCGGTCGAAATCCTCGGCCTTCAGGGAACGCCGCAGGCGGGCGACCGGTTCGCTGTTGTCGCCAACGAAGCCAAGGCCCGTGAAATCGCCGAGTACCGTCAGCGTCTGGCGCGTGACAAGGCCGTTGCACGCCAGTCGGGCGCACGTGGTTCTCTTGAGCAGATGATGAACCAGCTGCAGGTTTCGGGTACAAAGGAATTCCCGCTCGTCATCAAGGGCGACGTGCAGGGCTCCATCGAAGCGATCAGCAATGCGCTGGACAAGCTTGGCACTGACGAGGTTCGCGCTCGCATCGTCCATTCGGGCGCAGGCGGTATCACGGAAAGCGACGTGTCGCTGGCCGAGGCTTCCAACGCAGCCATCATCGGCTTCAACGTCCGCGCCAATAAGCAGGCCCGCGACGCAGCCGACCAGCAGGGCATCGAAATCCGCTACTACAACATCATCTATGATCTCATCGATGACGTTAAGGCAGCGATGTCAGGACTTCTGTCGCCGGAACGCCGCGAGACCTTCCTCGGCAATGCCGAGATTCTCGAAGTCTTCAACATCACGAAGGTCGGCAAGGTCGCCGGTTGCCGTGTCACCGAAGGCAAGGTCGAGCGTGGCGCAGGCGTCCGCCTTATCCGCGACAACGTGGTTATCCACGAAGGCAAGCTCAAGACGCTCAAGCGCTTCAAGGACGAAGTGTCGGAAGTTCCGGCTGGTCAGGAATGCGGTATGGCGTTCGAGAACTACGACGATATTCGCGCAGGCGATGTCATCGAAGCCTTCCGCGTCGAACACGTTTCGCGCACGCTCTAATTACTGTACAGCCGGGCTGCCGAGAGGTGGCCCGGCTTTTCATTATCCGGTCCAGAGGGTCTGACTCCCGGCTGGATTGTGGTAAGTTGCGTATTATTGCGCCTGCCAATTTGTAGTCATGTTGTCGGACAGTCCTTCGGGACTGGATGCCGATTGGCGGCCGTTTATCGAGGATATAGCCATGGCACGTTCTCCAGATCCGAAAGGCTCAGGCGGCCTTTCACAGCGTCAGCTCCGCGTCGGCGAACAGGTCCGCCACGCATTGGCGCAGGTGCTTCAGCGCGGAGAAATCCGCGACGAACTCATCGCGCGCACTGTGATCTCCGTCTCGGAAGTGCGCATGTCGCCCGACCTCAAGATCGCGACCTGCTTCGTCACTCCGCTCGGCGATGCCGACACGCAGGCGGTCATCAAGGCGCTGGCCGCAAACGCAAAGTTCATTCGCGGACGCATGGCGCCCAGCCTCAGCCAGATGAAATACATGCCGGAATTCCGCTTTCGGGCCGATACCAGCTTTGACAATTTTTCCAAGATCGATGCGCTGCTCCGCTCGCCGGAAGTCGCTCGCGATCTTGGGCACGATGATGAAAAAGACGGGGAGGCAGACAAGGCTTCCCGCAATGGAGACGAATAAAGCATGGCAAGACGGGGCAAGAAAAAAGGTCGCCCGATATCCGGCTGGGTCATTTTTGACAAGCCGAAAGGGATGGGATCGACCGAGGCGGTCTCGAAGATCAAGTGGCTGTTCAATGCAGAAAAGGCCGGCCACGCCGGTACACTCGATCCGCTTGCCTCCGGTATGCTTCCCATAGCACTCGGCGAAGCGACCAAGACCGTGCCTTATGTCATGGATGGGACCAAGATCTATCGTTTTACGGTCAGCTGGGGCGAGGAGCGCTCTACGGACGATCTCGAGGGCCAGCCGACCAAGACCTCGGACAAGCGGCCGTCGCGCGGCGATATCGAGGCATTGCTGCCGAATTATACCGGCGTCATTTCACAGGTTCCGCCTCAGTTCTCGGCTATCAAGATCGATGGCGAGCGCGCCTACGACCTCGCCCGTGAAGGCGAGACGGTCGAAATCCCGTCCCGCGAAGTCGAGATTGACCGGCTGGAAATCGTCGGTATTCCGGATGCCGACCGCACCGAGTTCGAAGTCGAATGCTCCAAGGGCACCTATGTGCGCTCGCTGGCGCGCGACATGGGGCGCGATCTTGGCTGCTACGGTCATATTTCGGAGCTGCGCCGCATTGAAGTTGCCCCGTTCACGGAAGAGGATTCCGTGACGCTGGCGGAACTGGAAGAGGCATGGCCGCCGCTCCCGCCGAAGGACGAGGAAGGCAATATCGTCGAGCCGGCCCCGCGTCGCGATTTTTCGGCGATTGACGCATTGGTCATCGATACGGGTGCAGCCCTCGACTGCCTGCCGCAGGTGCCGCTTTCCGACGATCAGGCACAGCGCGTGCGTCTCGGCAATCCGGTGATCCTGCGCGGACGCGATGCACCTCTGGAGGCAGATGAGGCCTGTGTCACCACACGCGGAAAACTGCTCGCCATCGGCTATATCGAACATGGACAGTTCAAGCCGAAGCGGGTTTTCACAACCGGCTGACGTTTCGTCGGATGATGGCCTTGAGGCGGCAAATTGAATTGAGACTGGCATTCTTGCCAATTTTGCACTATATGCCCCTCATCGATCATGCGTAACAGCATGTCAGATCGTGTAAATGGCCCGCGCTGGACGACATCCCGGCCCGGGCGTCTGGTTTTCCTCTCATCTAGAAAGGGTGTTACGATGTCGATTACTGCTGAGCGCAAGCAAGCACTTATCAAGGAATACGCCACCAAGGAAGGCGACACCGGTTCTCCTGAAGTACAGGTTGCCGTTCTTTCCGAGCGTATCGCCAACCTCACCGAACACTTCAAGGGCCACAAGAATGACAATCATTCGCGTCGCGGCCTCCTGAAGCTGGTTTCGCAGCGTCGTCGCCTTCTTGACTATGTCAAGGGCATTGACGAAGCGCGTTATCAGGCGTTGATCGGCCGTCTCGGCCTGCGCCGCTAAGGTTGAAATCGGGCGACGCTTCAAAACGTCGCCCGTTTGATTTATCTGGCATTTTGTAGTGCGGACAGCCGCCAACATACAAAATGCGACACCGGGCATGTCTCCCAAAAGTGGGAACCGTTTTGGGGAGACATGCGTAGAAGACAAAAAGATCGAGCGGAAGCGCGAACATATGCGAGCGCATTCGCTCTATCGGGCAAACGCCCGCTGGCATGAAACGACGCACCGGGTGCATTCCGTCATGCCTATGAAGAGCCACAAGGCTCATGACCTGGACCAGTCATGGGGCAGGATTGCAGGCAGTTCGTGTCAGAGCGCATTCGGAAATGAATGTTCTGACACTTACGAACTTCCCGTTGTCTTGCCCGTGGCCCGTCCGCCAACCGAGGCGATGCCTTCAGGCGCTTTTGCGCGGCATCACCACATGAGGACAAGATATGTTCAATACCCATAAAGTAGAAATCGAATGGGGCGGTCGTCCGCTCACGCTCGAAACCGGCAAGATCGCCCGTCAGGCCGACGGCGCTGTTCTGGCAACCTATGGCGAAACCGTCGTTCTGGCGACTGTCGTTTCTGCCAAGGAACCAAAGCCGGGCCAGGATTTCTTCCCGCTGACCGTCAACTATCAGGAAAAGACCTATGCCGCCGGCAAGATTCCGGGTGGCTACTTCAAGCGTGAAGGTCGTCCGAGCGAAAACGAAACGCTGGTTTCGCGCCTGATCGACCGCCCGATCCGCCCGCTCTTCGTCGATGGCTACAAGAACGACACACAGGTTGTCATCACCGTCGTCCAGCACGATCTGGAAAACGATCCGGACGTCCTGTCCATGGTTGCAGCTTCTGCAGCGCTCACCATTTCGGGCGTGCCTTTCATGGGCCCGATTGGCGGCGCACGCGTCGGCTACATCAATGGCGAATACGTCCTGAACCCGAATATCGACGAAATGCCGGAATCGAAGCTCGATCTGGTCGTTGCCGGTACGTCGGAAGCCGTGCTGATGGTTGAATCGGAAGCACAGGAACTTTCCGAAGAAGTCATGCTCGGCGCCGTTGTTTTCGGTCAGAAGGGCTTCCAGCCTGTGATCGATGCAATCATCAAGCTCGCCGAAGTGGCCGCCAAGGAACCGCGCGACTTCCAGCCGGAAGACCTGTCGGCCCTCGAAGCCAAGATGCTCGCCGTTGTCGAAAACGACCTGCGCGACGCTTACAAGATCACCGAAAAGCAGGCCCGCTATGCCGCCGTCGATGCCGCCAAGGCAAAGGCGAAGGAGCATTTCTTCCCCGAAGGCGTGGAAGAAACCGAAATGTCGCCGGAACAGTTTGCGACCATTTTCAAGCATCTGCAGGCCAAGATCGTTCGCTGGAACATTCTCGATACCGGCAGCCGCATCGACGGTCGTGACCTTTCGACCGTGCGCCCGATCGTGTCGGAAGTCGGCCTTCTGCCGCGCACCCACGGTTCGGCGCTGTTCACCCGTGGTGAAACGCAGGCTATCGTTGTTGCCACGCTCGGCACCGGCGAAGACGAACAGATGATCGACGCCCTGACCGGCACCTACAAGCAGCCTTTCATGCTGCACTACAACTTCCCGCCGTACTCCGTTGGTGAAACCGGCCGCATGGGTTCGCCGGGCCGCCGCGAAATCGGTCATGGCAAGCTCGCATGGCGCGCTATCCATCCGATGCTGCCTGCGGCAGAGCAGTTCCCATACACGATCCGCGCCGTTTCCGAGATCACGGAATCGAACGGCTCGTCCTCGATGGCGACCGTTTGCGGCACCTCGCTGGCTCTCATGGATGCAGGCGTTCCGCTCGCGCGTCCGGTTGCCGGTATCGCCATGGGCCTGATCAAGGAAGGCGAACGCTTCGCCGTTCTCTCCGACATTCTGGGTGACGAAGATCACCTTGGCGACATGGACTTCAAGGTTGCCGGTACGGAAAACGGCATCACTTCGCTGCAGATGGACATCAAGATCGACGGTATCACCGAAGAGATCATGAAGGTCGCTCTGGAACAGGCCAAGGGCGGCCGCGTCCACATCCTCGGCGAAATGGCGAAGGCTCTGTCCACGTCGCGTGAAGAACTGGGCGAATTCGCTCCGCGCATCGAAGTGATGAACATCCCGACCGACAAGATCCGTGACGTTATCGGTTCGGGCGGCAAGGTCATCCGCGAAATCGTGGAAAAGACCGGCGCCAAGATCAACATCGAAGACGACGGCACGGTGAAGATCGCTTCGTCCAACGGCAAGGAAATCGAAGCCGCCAAGAAGTGGATTCATTCGATCGTTGCCGAACCGGAAGTCGGCGAAATCTACGAAGGTACGGTCGTCAAGACCGCGGACTTCGGCGCGTTCGTGAACTTCTTCGGCCCGCGTGACGGTCTGGTTCACATCTCGCAGCTCGCTTCCGACCGCGTTGCCAAGACCACCGATGTGGTCAAGGAAGGACAGAAGGTCTGGGTCAAGCTGATGGGCTTCGACGAGCGCGGCAAGGTTCGCCTGTCGATGAAGGTTGTCGATCAGGAAACCGGCAAGGAAATCATCCAGGAAAAGAAGAAGGAAGAAGCTGACGCTGAATAAGCGTTGCCTCTTCAATGAAATCGGAAAGCGCGCCGCAAGGCGCGCTTTTTTGTTGCATGGGATTTATTTCAAGACCATGGATGAACCATGATTACACCTATGACCCCACCGGCTCAGCAAACACTCTTTCTCCCGTTCGATCAGGGCATTCTGGATATGCCGGAAGAAGGCCAGTCCTTCCTCGCTTGCGGTCTTTCCGCCGACCAGCGTCTTGGAGATGAATGGAAACAGGCACTGACGTTCCTGCAGCCATGGCGCCCCGATTGGCTGGCACTGGAAAAGGAAGGCTTCAAAGCAGTTCCCAGATTAGGCCCCAAATTGGACGAGGAGAGCCGTTTTTCCGGCGGGCTGCTTCTGCTTGGAAAACATCGCGGACGCAATGAGGCGTGGTTTGCGGAGCTTCTGGCGCGTGTTGAGCCGGGCGGGTGGATTGCCGTGTCCGGGGACAAGAAGCTCGGCATCGACAGTTTTCGGAAATGGGTCGGCAATATTACCGAGATCAGCGACCGCATGTCGAAGAATCATGCCGTGGTGTTCTGGCTGAGAAGGCCCGCCGATCTCACCGACGATTTTATCGCCGCGCTGAAGCCGCTTGCTGCAGATATTGACGAAGTATTCCGGACCGAACCCGGCATGTTTTCGCACGGCGTCATCGACAAGGGATCGGCCTTGCTCGTGCCGCATATGGAAAAGATCGTTTTCGGCCATGTCGCCGATCTTGGCGCGGGCTGGGGCTATCTCGCAGCGCAGAGCCTGAAATATGCTGATCGCATCAACGCAATCGATCTTTATGAGGCCGATTTTGAGGCTCTGGAAGCCGCGCGCGGCAATCTGGAAAGGCTCGGTGCGTCAGTGCCGATCCGCTTCAACTGGTTCGATGTGACGAGCGAGAAGTTGACGGGCATCTATGACACTGTGGTCATGAACCCGCCGTTTCACGAGGGGCGGGCGACGGATGTCTCGCTTGGTCAGGCATTTATTGCGGCCGCGGCGTCGCGTCTCAAGCCGGGTGGGCGTCTGCTGATGGTCGCGAACCGCCAGCTGCCTTATGAGGCGACGCTCAAAGGGTTGTTCAAGAATGTAACGCTGCTTGAGGAAGCAAGCGGCTTCAAGATATACGATGCGAAGAAGTAAAACAAAAAAGCCGCCCCGAAAGGCGGCTTTTTCAATTCTGGAACGCTTATTCGCCGCGCTCGGCGTCCGAGCTTTTCAACTCTTCGAGCGTGGGCATGGAAACAATGTTGTAGCCGGAATCCACATAATGGATTTCGCCGGTGACACCGCTTGACAGGTCGGACAGCAGATAGACTGCCGATTTGCCCACATCATCGATATCGACAGTGCGGCGCAGCGGCGAATTGCGACGCTGATAGCTGAAGATCGCACGCGCGTCGCCAATGCCGGCACCGGCCAGCGTGCGCACCGGGCCCGCCGAAATGGCGTTGACGCGGATGCCCTGCGGGCCGTAATCGGCAGCAAGATAACGAACCATGGCTTCAAGTGCTGCCTTGGCAACGCCCATGACGTTGTAGTTCGGAATGGTGCGCGTCGATCCGCCATAGGTCAGCGTCAGGATTGAGCCGCCGTCCTTCATGAGCTTTTCGGCGCGCTGTGCCATTTCCGTGAAGGAGTAGGCGGAAATCACCATGGTGCGGCTGAAATTTTCGCGCGTGGTGACGTCTGCGTAGCGACCCTTCAGTTCGTTCTTGTCGGAAAAGCCAATGGCGTGAACGATGAAATCGAGCTTGCCCCACTTCTTCTCGATTTCGGCAAAAACCGCATCGACCGATTCGATATCTTCTACATCGCAAGGCAGCACGAAATCCGAACCCACCTGTTCGGCAAGCGGCTTCACGCGCTTGCCCAGCGCATCGCCCTGATAGGTGAAGGCGAGTTCGGCACCCTGTGCGGCGAGCTGTTTCGAAATTCCCCAGGCGAGTGAGTGATTATTCGCGACCCCCATGATCAGGCCGCGTTTTCCCTTCATCAAACCTTCCATATTTCCCTCTCCGTCAGCCCTGGTAACGCTGGAACACCAGCGTTGCATTGGTGCCGCCAAATCCGAAAGAGTTGGAGAGCACGGTGTTGAGCTGAGCATTGTCGATGCGCTTGCGCACGATTGGCATGTCCGCGAAGGCGGGGTCCAGTTCTTCGATATGTGCGCTTTCGCAGATGAAATTGTTCTGCATCATCAAAAGCGAATAGATCGCTTCCTGCACGCCCGTTGCGCCGAGCGAATGACCGGTCAGCGACTTGGTGGCGGCAATCGGCGGGCAGGCGTCGCCGGATCCGAAAATCTGGCGGATGGCTTCGATTTCCGGCGCATCGCCGGCAGGCGTCGAAGTGGCGTGCGGGTTGATGTAGTCGATCTTGGTTTTGACGGTCGAAAGCGCCATTTTCATGCAACGGATCGCGCCTTCGCCAGACGGAGCCACCATGTCGTAGCCGTCCGAAGTCGCACCGTAGCCAACGATTTCGCCATAGATCTTCGCACCCCGCGCAAGGGCGGTTTCGAGGTCTTCCAGCACCAGAACACCGGCGCCGCCTGCGATAACGAAACCGTCGCGGTTCTTGTCATAGGCGCGGGAAGCGGTGGCGGGCCTGTCGTTATATTTGGTCGACATAGCGCCCATGGCGTCGAACAGCACCGAAAGCGTCCAGTCGAGATCCTCGCAGCCGCCTGCGAACATGCGGTCCTGCTTGCCATACTGGATCATTTCGAATGCATTGCCGATACAATGGTTCGAGGTCGCGCAGGCCGATGAAATCGAATAATTGATGCCCTTGATCTTGAAGAACGTGGCAAGCGTCGCGGAAGCCGTCGAGCTCATGGCTTTCGGCACAGCAAACGGGCCGACCCGCTTCGGACCTTTTTCGCGGGTGATGTCCGCGGAATCGACGATGGTGCGGGTCGAAGGACCGCCGGAACCCATGATGATGCCGGTGCGGTCGTTGGAGATTTCCTCTTCGGAAAGCCCCGCATCTGCAATGGCCTGATCCATGGCAATGTGGTTCCAGGCCGTGCCACGGCCATGGAAACGCATCGCGCGCCGGTCGACGAGGGCTTCGACGTCGATTTTCGGGGCACCGTGCACCTGGCAGCGGAAGCCGAGCTCAGCATATTCCTCAGCGCGGGAAATGCCGGACTTTGCTTCACGCAGCGAAGCCGTGACTTCTTCGGTGTTGTTACCAATCGAGGATACGATCCCCATACCCGTTACGACCACACGCCGCATCGCGTTCTCCTTTACACCTGTTCCGTGAGCGACGCGCCCTTATTGCGGACTGCCGCCTGTTCACGGTTACATAGGTGAGATCTTCGCATGTTTTGAGCGCGGCCGCATGAAAACTGTTCACTTTTTGCAGTCGCGCTCGTGGATGATGATGATTGAGGCGCCTTACTGGCCCTCGCTGTCCTTCGACAGACCGACACGAAGATCGGTTGCCCGGTAGATGGTTTCGCCATCGGCTTTCAGCCAGCCGTCAGCCGTGCCGAGCACGAGGCGGCCGCGCATGACGCGCTTGAAATCGATGCCATATTCAAGAAGCTTGGTATGCGGGCGCACCATGCCCTTGAACTTGACTTCGCCGGTGGAGAGAGCCATGCCGCGGCCCGGCTCGCCGAGCCAGCCGAGGAAGAAACCGGTCAGCTGCCACATGCCGTCAAGGCCAAGGCAGCCCGGCATGATTGGATTGCCCATGAAATGACATGGGAAATACCAGTCGTCGGGGCGCACATCATACTCGGCGCGGATATAGCCCTTGTCGAACTCGCCGCCGGTTTCGGAAATATCTGTGATGCGATGGACCATCAGCATCGGAGGCAGGGGAAGCTGAGCATTGCCGGGGCCGAACATCTCGCCGCGCGCGCAGGCCAGGAGTTCTTCATACCCGTAGCTTGATTTCTGTTCTGCCATTACGCCTCCCTTGAGGTTCATTCTGTATCGACCGGCAATCCGGCCCAATTGTAGGTTTCACCGGAACATCCCTACCACAGACAGTTTCCGGCAGTAAAATCATGCCTTGGATTAATTCGGGGTTTATCCGAAAAACCGCGCAATTCCCAAGGCTATTGATAGTTATTTCGCAACGGCATATATCAATGTCAGTATGCAATGGGCAACAGCCCGTTTGACGATTGATGATTTTGCAACAAGCTTGTGACGGAACCAACGGTGAATATGCAGTCTTCACATACCCACTCGACGGTCTCGATGGAAGAGCAGCTCCGCCGCGCGGGCCTGCGTCCGACGCGGCAACGCGTTGCGCTTGCGAGCCTGATCTTCGCCCAGGGTGATCGCCATCTGTCTGCGGAAGATCTCCACGAAGAGGCTGTCATGGCCGACGTGCCGGTGTCGCTTGCAACGGTTTACAACACGCTGCACCAGTTCACGGAAGCGGGCATGCTGCGCATCATTGCGGTTGAAGGCTCGAAGACTTATTTCGATACGAATATTTCGGACCACCAGCATTTCTTCCTGGAAGGAGAAAATGTCGTGTTCGATATTCCGCATGGCGAAAAAGGCCAGCCTACGGTTGCCAACATGCCCGATGCGCCGGACGGCATGGAAATCGTCAATGTGGATATCATCGTTCGCCTGCGCCGCAAGGGCCAGTAACAGGGCACCCTGTTTCAGTCGAAATTAAAAGAAAGCGGCCATGGCCGCTTTTTTTGTTGCCTATTGGTGTGCATGGGGCTGAAAAGGGAAAAATTCTGCTGTCCCGGCTGAATCGCCTCCCAGATTTCGGCCGGGCCCATTCCATGGAGATATCATGCGCAAACTGCTTGTCGCCGCAACTATCCTCGCCGTCTTCACCGCCGGCAGCGCCTTTGCAAAAACCATCCGGATCGGCGTAACTCCGGGGCCGCACGCCCAGATCATGGAAAAGGTGAAGGAAGTCGCTGAAAAGAACGGCCTTGAAATCGATATTCAGGAATTCTCGGATTATGTCATTCCGAACATGGCGCTCGCGGATGGTGCGCTGGAAGCGAACTCGTTCCAGCACAAGCCCTATCTCGACAATCAGGTGGCCGATCGCGGTTTCGAAATTGTGAGCGTTGCCGAAACCGTCAACTTTCCAATGGGGCTTTATTCGAAGAAATTGAAGAATATCTCCGAGCTCGCCGACGGCGCGACGATTGCGATCCCCAACGATCCCACCAATGGCGGGCGCGCTTTGCTCGTTCTTGCCGAAAACGGTATCATCAAGCTCGATCCGTCCAAAGGGCTGAAAGTCAGCGCCCTCGATATCGTCGAGAATCCGAAGAACCTGAAATTCGTTGAGCTCGATGCCGCCCAGCTTCCGCGCTCGATGGAAGATGTCGATGCTGCCGTCATCAACACGAACTATGCCATGGAAGCGGGGCTGAACCCGGCAACCGACCCGTTGGTGCGGGAAGGCGAAAAGGCGCCTTACGTCAATATTCTTGTCGTTCGTACCGCAGACAAGGATGCCGACTGGGTGAAGGCGCTGATCTCTTCCTATCACAGCAATGAAGTGAAGGAATTCATCGCCACGACGTTCAAGGGATCGGTGATTCCTGCCTGGTGAAACCATCAAGTGGAAGCGGGGCGATTTTTCGCCCCGCTCGCTTGTCAGCCTTTCAGTTCCATTTGAATGTTGCGGAAGGGAAGGCCGTCGTCGTCTTCCGCTCGCTCGCCGGTGACTTTGAAGCCCAGGCCGTTATAGAAACGGCATGCTCGTTCGTTGTCGACATAGACTTCGAGCGATAACTCGCCCTTCAATGCCAAGGCGTGATGAATCAGGATCTGTCCTATTCCACGGCCTTGAACGTCGGGGTCAACGAACAGCCCGCCGATGAAACTATCGAGCAGACCGATAAAGCCCACCGGCCTGCCATCGATTGCCGCAACCCATGTTTCCGCCTTTTCGAGATAGACGTCTTCTATGAGCCTGCGCTGCTCTTGAAGTCGGTTTTCTCCAAGAAAGGAATGGGCTTCCAGGGAGGCTCTATACCAGATGGATGACAAGGATGATTTATCCGACCCATCATAGGCGCGGATTATTGCTTCGTGATTTTTCATGATTTCCAGAGTTTTGAATATGCACAAGAGTTCCGCCGCGCGGGCGGGTTCAAATCCGTTAAAACGGCAGCGATGAACGTCTGCGCATAAAACTCCTTCAAAATTTCAATTCAGCACGCAGCCGATCTGATTGAGTGAAACCGGCGCTCTAATCGCAATATCGGTTCGTGCCGGGCGAAGTCAAGCTTCGCCGGTCCGTTATCAAGCACCGCAGGAAAGGATCAGTCGAAAACCTCTCCGGGATAAACGCCCCAGAGATCCGATTGCTTTATCCAGCCGCGGACCCCGCCCATGTCCACCCGGCACCACTGGCCGGTGCACTCGCGCACAGTCCCGACCACACCCGGCTCGATCTCGGCCGCCAGCCCCGCTGTATCGCTGGCATCGCGGCGCATACTGATCATCGAACCCTGATCGTTCTTGAGCCAGGGGGCTGTGATAGCGGTTCGTTTGCCAGAAAGCAGCGACTGGTAAACCCAGCCTTCGGTACCGTCGGCATCGCGGATACGGCGCCAGTTGTCATATTCCTGGATAATTTCGACCGGCAGTCCTGCCTTCATGAAAAGCCATGAAACCGCATAATCACGCCCCGGTCCGATGCGCAGATTGACGCGAGCAGGTTTAAGGCTGACGAAACGCGGAACGGGAAGTCCGCTCGCGCCGACAGTGGTGCCTGCGGGTTCTGCAGCCTGTGAGGCATGTCTGTGCGAAGCGCCAAGCGGCGCCAGAATGAGAAAAAATGCTAGAAAGCCGAGCGTGGCTATCCAAAAGCGTTGCGAAAGTACTCTGTACAAACTGCGACCTCTCGCCGTCCTGTCACGACAGAACGGCAGTAGCTTCGGCAGTAAAGGGAGCTGCGAGGCGACGTTGCCGTCCTGTTTTCAGGTCGGTGCATCCATTTGTGTACAACAGATGGAGATGCGACCTAATTATTTGATTTCAAATGCACCTTTCCAGAAAGTCGTTGCAGGCTTTCCAAGAGGCACTTGAAGTTTCCGGTTTTTCTTTGTCTTTGCCGCTTCGCCTTGATAGAGATGTTCAGCCGAAGCAATATCCCATATTGCACCGCCTTGGTTAAGGAGGTCTCAACATGAAGCTTCGGTTAACGCATTTTCGGGAAATGTGGGAGTAGGTTTCCCTTGGAAATGTGCAGGAAATTTCTTGGAGCGCGCCCTGTCGGTTGATTACACTACGGGCTGTTCCGGGGGCTTTGCTCAACAATGGGGTGGAGATGTCGAACAAGAAGAAACCGCTGGTCGTTCTTACGCGAAAATTGCCGGACCCAGTGGAAACCCGAATGCGGGAACTGTTTGATGCGCGTCTGAACATAGACGACCACCGCATGAATCAGCCGGAAATCATCGCCGCGATGAAAGAAGCGGACGTTCTGGTGCCCTGCATCACGGATGTCATCGACGCGGCGGCAATCGAACAGGCTGGCCCCAATCTCAAGCTGATCGCAAATTTTGGCAATGGCGTCGACAATATCGACGTTGCCGCAGCCGCAAAGCGCGGAATTACCGTCACCAATACGCCCAATGTTCTCACCGAGGATACGGCGGACATGACACTGGCGCTGCTGCTCTCCGTGCCAAGACGTCTGGTGGAAGGCGCCAACATGCTGGGCGAGCGCCACGGGCAGTGGCCGGGCTGGTCGCCGACCTGGATGCTCGGTCGGCGTATCTGGGGCAAACGCCTCGGCATTGTCGGCATGGGGCGCATCGGTACGGCTGTTGCCCGCCGCGCCAAGGCTTTCGGTCTTTCCATTCACTATCACAACCGCAAACGCGTCAGCCCGCAGGTCGAGGAAGAGCTGGAAGCGACCTATTGGGACAGTCTCGACCAGATGCTGGCCCGGATGGATATCATCTCGGTCAACTGCCCTTCGACGCCTGCCACATTCCATCTGCTGTCTGCACGTCGCATCGCACTGATGCAGCCGACCGCCTATATGGTCAACACGGCCCGCGGCCAGATCATCGACGAAAATGCGCTGATCGAACTGATCGAGCAGGGCAAGCTGGCTGGCGCCGGACTGGACGTGTTCGAGAACGAACCGGCGGTCAATCCTCGCCTGCTGGCGCTTGCCGAAAAAGGCAAGGTCGTCCTTTTGCCCCATATGGGGTCGGCCACCATGGAAGGCCGCATCGACATGGGCGACAAGGTCATCATCAACATCAAGGCTTTTGTCGACGGACATCGCCCACCCGACCGCGTATTGCCGAACCGGGTTTAACTTTTCCGGCTTGCGGTCTGCGTTTCTTCGGCATTCTTGCCGTCGATGAAACGCAGCACCGTGTGGGCGTAAAGACGTGGATTTTCGATGGGAACGCCATGCCCGGCATCGGGCAGAATAATCAGCTCTGCGCCCGGTATCTGGCTGGCAATGAACTCTGTGTGCTCGCGTGTGATGGCGGTATCGCGATCACCAATGACAATCGCCGTGCGCACGCGGATGCGGGACAAGTCCGCATCCGTATAATTCGGCTCGTTGGCCCAGAGCGCATGAATTTCCCTGTCAATGCTCTCATAATGGCGCAGTTCCGGTATCGGCTTTCCTTCGGCTCGTGCCTCGACATAACCGGTATTGCCGTCGGGCGTGGCGTTTGCCGCCTGCGCGAAAAGGCTTTTCAGCCGCTCGGGATAACGCATGGCGATATCGAGGCCGATAATGCCGCCATCGCTCCAGCCGACGAGATCGACCTTATCGATGTGGAGAAAATCGAGCAGCGCCACATAATCGTCTGCCATCAAACCATAGGTGATCGGCTCTACCGTGCGAGTGGAACGTCCCTGTCCGCGACTGTCAGCGACGATCACCGTGTGGTGACGCGCAAGGATTGGAAGCTGCGCATCCCACACATGCTGGTCGGACAAGCCACCGGGAATAAGCAGGATCGGCGAACCGCTACCGATGATCCTGTAGTACATCTGGATGCCGTTTAAATCGGCGAAAGCGGGAGGTGACGCGGGAATGGTCATGCGCGCAATTTTTTCAGTCGAAACGGGGGAGGGAAAAGACAAAGCGAAGCCGATCAGCAGAAGCGCAACCGTCAGTGTAGTCTTTCCCTTCATGAATTCCCCGCCCCATTTTCAGGGTCTTCGGATAAGCGTCGGCAGATCATAGAGATAGGCAATTCGCTTGATGGCATCCTGCAGCGGTTCCAGCGTGACCGTCATCGTATGGCCGCTCGCATGGATCAGTATGTCGGGCGATGCGCAGATGGCAACATGGCCCTTCCAGAAGACGAGATCGCCGCGCTTCAGGTTCGAATAATTCGCATCGGGCCCGACTATTTCGCCAAGCGTGTTCTGCTGCATGTCGGAATCGCGCAGAACCTTGCGGCCCGCCACCCACATGGAAAGTTGCACGAGGCCGGAGCAGTCGATGCCGAAGCCCGACGTGCCGCCCCATAGATAGGGGGTGTGAAGAAGGGTTTCTGCAACGGCCACATAGTCCGTCGCGTGTTCGTCGACCGGCGCAATATGGCTTGCGATCAGCGCCTCACCGCTTTCCAGCAACGCATATTTCGTGCCTCGCGTCTCGGCAACGCCGACGATGCGCACGCGTGAACCGAGCGACAGTGCCTTCGTATGCGGGAAGCGAAGATCAGAGCCGGGATAAATGAAGGTACGGGGCACCACTACCATATGCGTGGCATCGCCCGCCGGGCGTTCCAGCGCGGCAGCGGAGACATAACCCGTATAACCGTCGCGTTCTGCCTGAACCCACGACCAGCCATCCATTTCCTCGAAGACGCGGACAGAATCGCCAAAGATCATCTGGGTCTGCGGCCCACTATCCATGCGCGGTTCGGCACGCAGGTCGACAACCGGGGCGGAAACCTGCATCGGTATTCCTCCGATAAAACGCGCCGCTTCCACCTGCCCGGTCAGCCTTTCATCGGCGAGGTCGGGGCGATAGGCGTTGAGGCGGCGGTCGAGCATGGTCAAAGTGGTAACTCCCTTGCTTTGGCGATCACCAGATCACCCAGTCTTTCAACATAAAGTGCACCGGCGACCGTTCTTTTTACTAGCACATTTCGTCGGTCTTTTTCATCACGATGCCGGGAGACGAACTCAAGCGCGCCCATTGTGTCGAGCGCGCGGGTGATAACCGGCTTGGTAACGTTCAGTTTTGCCGCAAGTCCCCGCACCGTATGCGGCGGGGGCTCCAGATAGATGGTCAGGAGAATGGCTGCCTGTCGCGTGGTGAGATCGGGCATCTCGTCGCGCACCTGTTCCAGCGACAGGGTTCTCAGCAATGTCAGGGCCTGCAACGGCTTCAGCTCAATTGGCATCCGGCTCCACCCGAACAGGGATTGTTTCGGAACCGTTTTATTCAATCTGCTTTCTGCGTTTCAGGCAAGGAGATTCAGCGCGCCGGGTAGCGTTCCTTCAAAAGCTGGTAAAGAGCGCGAATGGCCTGCGCTTCTCCACCGACCGGAGAGGCAGGCTTTTCGACCGGCACCCAGCCGAAAATGTCGAAATGCGCCCACGCCTTGGCTTTTTCGACAAATTTGCTGAGGAAGAGGGCTGCCGTTACCGATCCGGCGAAGCCGTCGGTGGTGACATTGTTGATGTCGGCAATCCGCGAGGAGAGTTTTTGCGCATAGGGTTTCCAGAGCGGCATTCGCCACAGAGGGTCCGCTGTCCTATCCGCGCACCGGGCGATGGAAGCGGCAAGCCCGTCATCATGCGTATAGAATGGCGGCAGGTCTGGACCAAGCGCGACACGCGCAGCTCCAGTCAGCGTCGCCATGTCGATCACGAGTTCAGGCTCTTCCTCATCGGCAAGTGCCAGCGCGTCGGCGAGGACCAGTCGGCCTTCCGCATCTGTATTGCCGATTTCGACGGTCAGGCCCTTTCGGCTTTGCAGCACATCCCCCGGCCGGAAGGCATTACCGGCGATCGAATTCTCCACCGCCGGGATGAGGACCCGCAACCGCACCGGCAGTTGTGCGTCCATGATCATGGAGGCGAGACCCAGCACATTGGCGGCCCCGCCCATGTCCTTCTTCATGAGAAGCATTCCGCTTGCCGGCTTGATATCGAGACCGCCGGTGTCGAAGCAGACGCCCTTGCCGACCAGCGTGATTTTCGGATCGCCTGCCTTGCCCCAGCCAAGATCGATCAGGCGTGGCGCAATGGCGCCAGCGCGACCGACCGCATGAATCATCGGAAAATTCTTCTTCAGAAGCGCATCGCCTTCGGTGACGGCAATGGCGGCATTGTATTTCTTCGCCAGTTCACGGGCGACGTTTTCGAGGGCATCCGGCCCCATATCGTTGGTCGGCGTGTTGATGAGGTCGCGCACCAGCGTCACCGCGCTGGCGATGCGGCGAATTTCGGCTTCATCCGCGCCATCCGGCAGGGCCAGGCGAATCGCCTTGCCGTTTGCCTTGCGATAACGCGCAAAATTATAGCCGCCCATCAGGAAGCCCAGAACCGCGAGCGCTGCATCGTCGACTGCGCCTTCTATATGCCAGTCTCCTTCGGGAAGGCTGCGCGCAAGCTTTCCCGCCAGAAGCTGCGACTGGCCGCCTATTTCCCCGTCGCCTGTTCCAAAAAGAGCGCCAGATACCGAACTGTCCGCGCCGGGGAGAGCGAGGACCCGTCCGGCGTCGCCGTCAAAGCCATTGGCCTTGGCCCACGCAATTGCCTCAGGAGGAAGGCCGGAAGTTTCCAGCCCGCCTTTCGGCGTAAACCAGATCGGACGGCTTTGTTCGGATTTTCGGGAAAGAAGTTCGACAGACATGATGCTCTTTCTGGCCAGTAAGCGCTGTCCGGCAAAAGCGCTGGGATTTTGTCGGAAGTTCATAAAAACAAGCTGATAGCGCATGCCGAAAAGTGTGAAACGATTTTCGGACAAGATGCGCTAAAACAAACGGATAGCGCGATTATTGCCGTGCGGAAACCAAAACCGCAATCGCTTTGTTAACCAATTATTAGGGTTAACAGATTATTGATTTATCAGGAATTGGGCTTGAGGGGGCATGGGCGCATCGTCCGGCCTAAAGCATGGTCTCCCGAGAGGTTTCGGGATGAAGACATGCATGAGAACAAGAGACTAGAGCATGTTGGATGCACGACACGCTTTAGCAGGAGAGGCGGGATGCTGAACATCGCTCGAAAAGACGCTATCGCAACACGTCTGGGCTTCGCCTGCATTCTTTCAGCATTGCTTCTTTCCGGCTGCACATCCGTCGACCGGACGACAACGGGCTCGGTCCGTCGCGCAGCAACGGTCGCCACTTTCGATCACATGAACGATGCGCAGCTTGCAGCCATGGCTGGGCGGCTCGGCGCGCAGTATGAACGTAATCCCAAGGATCGCCAGACGGCGCTCAACTATGCCAATGTGCTGACGCGTCTTGGCCGCAACGATCAGGCGTTGGCGGTCATGCGGGCGCTCGTCATTGTCTACCCGAAGGATCAGGCTGTTCTTGCCGCCTATGGCAAGGCGCTGGCCGGTGCAGGCCAGTTTGACGGAGCGCTCGACGCCGTTCGCCGCGCGCAGAACCCGGCCTATCCAGATTGGAAACTGGTTTCCGCTGAAGGCGCCATTCTCGACCAGATGGGCAAGCGGGAAGAAACCCGTGCGACCTACCAAAAGGCACTGCAGCTCCAGCCGAATGAACCGTCGATCATCTCCAATATGGGGATGTCCTATCTTCTGGCGGGTGATGCGCGGACAGCGGAAACCTATTTTAAACAGGCAGCAGCCGCGCCCGGCGCCGACAGCCGCGTGCGCCAGAATCTCGCTTTGTCGGTCGGTCTGCAAGGCCGCTTTCAGGAAGCCGAGGCGATTGCCGCGCAAGAGATTTCTCCGCAACAGGCCAAGGCCAATACGGATTATCTTCGTTCCATGCTCGCGCAGCAGAACTCCTGGAACATGCTCAAGGACAAGCCGAAGGGCTGAACCCTCTTAAATCAGTTGCCGCCGAACAATCCGCCTTGCGCCGAAATCTGGATGAAGGCCGGACCAAGGATGACGATAAAGAGCACGGGCAGGAAGAAAACGATCATCGGAACGGTGAGTTTCGGCGGCAGGGCCGCAGCCTTCTTTTCGGCTTCCAGCAGACGCAGGTCGCGGCTTTCCTGAGAAAGCGTGCGCAGCGCCTGCGCAACCGGCGTGCCGTAACGCTCTGCCTGAATCAGTGCCTGCGTGACCGATTTCACCGGGTCCAGACCGGTGCGATTGGCGAGATTTTCATAGGCCTGACGGCGTTCCGGCAGGAAGGAAAGCTCGGCATTGGTCAGCATCAGTTCTTCGGCCAGCTCGACGGACTGGATGCCGATTTCGTCGGCCACCCGGCGAAAGGCAGCTTCCGTGGACATGCCCGATTCAACGCAGATCAACATCAGGTCGAGCGCATCGGGCCACGCCCGACGGATGGACTGCTTGCGCTTGGTTGCGCGGTTCGAGACATAGAGGTTGGGCGCGTAAAAGCCAGCATAGCCAGCAAAAATGCAGACGAGAAGGCGGACGAAGAAGGTTTGATCGGGGAGCACGCCAAGCATGAAAATGTAGATGGCGGCAACAGTCATTGCCGCGAAAGGCAGCACGAAACGCAGGAACAGGAAAATGTTGAGCGGGTTTTGCCCTCTGAAGCCCGCCTGCCTGAGCGAAGCGATTGTCTTTTCGTCGGCCAGCGCGCGTTTGAGATCGAGCCTTTCCACGAATTCCCGGATGCCCTGCTTCTGTTGATGACGCAGACTGCTGCGACGGTCGCTTTCGGCTGCAAGGCGGGCCCGCTCGCGCGAGCGAATGGCCTCGCGCTCGGTGGCGACCGATTTCATGCGCGATTTGAGCGCGTTTCCGCTCAGTACCGGCAGGAGGATGGTCACCACGGTTGCAAAAACCGCGACCGTAATCAGCGCGCCGATCAGAAACTGCGGATCGGACAATTTCTGTGTGAGGAGAGAAAACATATCCGGTGCCTCACATATCGAAGTTGATCATGTTCTTCATGATGAAGATGCCGGTCAGCATCAGCACGGCTGCGATGCCCAGCAGCATATGGCCAGTCGATGACGTGAAAAGCAGCGTCATATAGAGCGGGCTTGTCAGATAGACGAGAACCATGACGATGAAGGGCAAGGCGCCGATAATCGCAGCTGAAGCCTTGGCTTCCATGGAAAGCGCATTGACCTTCGCCTTCATCTTCTTGCGGTCGCGCAGAACCTTTGAAAGATTGTTGAGCGCCTCGGAAAGATTGCCGCCCGCCTGTGCCTGTATCTGGATGACGATAGCGAAGAAGTTGGTTTCCGGGCAGGGCATGGAATCGGGCATCTTGCCGACCGCTTCGGGGATGGAAAGCCCGATCTGCTGTGCTTCGACGACCTTCTTGAACTCGCTCTTGACCGGTTCCACCGCCTCGCTCGCAATGAGCCGCAAGCCGTCATTGAGCGGAAGCCCGGCGCGGGTAGCGCGCACGATGACATCGAGCGCGTTGGGAAATTCCTCGAGAAATTTCTTCAGCCGCTGCTTGCGCTTTTGCAGCACAAACCAGCGCGGCAGACCGAAGAAGCCGGCAATCGCTACACCGGGAAGGAAAAGCAGCGGCGCGCCGAAGAGCAGCGCGATGAAAGTGGCGAAAAATGCCGAGGCACCGGAATAAAGATAGAATTTCTGCAAGGTGAGATTGAGCCCCGCCTGCGTCAGCAGGATGCGGAGCGGCGGGTATTTCTGGTTCTTCTCACGCTGCTTCTGCCGGGCTTCCAGATCCTTGATATTGTCCTGCAGCTGTTTGCGGCGCTTCTGGATGTCGGCGTTTCTGTCGCGCTCGCTGCGTGTTATCGCCCGTTCCGAACCGCTGTTGCGCACGGTTTCAAGACGCCGTGTTGCATGGTTCTTCTTGCCGAGCTTGTCATAGAAGAGTGCGTAGAACAAAGCAGCACAAGCGACGACGGCAAGCACCACGAACATCACAATGCTGGCGGGCCCCGTCATGCATTGGCCCTTTCCATGCTGTCGAGCACGGAGGCAAGGCGGCTGTCCTCATTATAGTAGCGGGCGCGTTCCCAGAAGGCGGGACGCCCGATACCGGTCGAGCTATGGCTGCCGAGAATGCGGCCGGAAGCGTCTTCCCCCTTGATATCGTAGAGAACGAGGTCCTGGGTGGTGATGACGTCGCCTTCCAGTCCCACCACTTCCGTAATATGGGTGATGCGGCGCGAGCCGTCGCGCAGGCGTGCCGCCTGGATGATGATGTCGACGGAACCGACGATGATCTCGCGCACCGTCTTTTGCGGCAGCACATAGCCGCCCATGGCGATCATGGCCTCCATGCGGTTGAGGCATTCGCGCGGGCTGTTGGCATGGATGGTGCCCATCGAACCGTCGTGACCCGTATTCATGGCTTGCAGGAGGTCGAACACTTCGGGACCGCGCACTTCGCCGACGATGATGCGTTCGGGACGCATACGCAGGCAATTCTTCACCAGGTCGCGCATGGTGACTTCGCCTTCGCCTTCAAGATTGGGCGGGCGGGTTTCCAGACGCACGACATGGGGCTGCTGCAATTGCAGTTCTGCCGAGTCTTCACAGGTGATGATGCGCTCGTGCGTGTCGATATAGCGTGTCAGGCAATTCAGAAGCGTGGTCTTGCCTGAACCCGTGCCGCCGGAAATGATGACATTGCAGCGCACGCGGCTGATGATTTGCAGCAGTTCCGCCCCGGCATTGGATATGGCGCCGAATCGCACCAGCTGGTCGAGCGTCAGCTTGTCCTTGCGGAATTTTCGGATGGTCAGGGTAGGGCCGTCAAGCGACAGCGGGGGCGCGATGACGTTGACGCGGGAACCGTCCGGCAGGCGGGCGTCGCAGATCGGGCTCGATTCGTCGACGCGGCGTCCCACCTGGCTCACGATACGCTGGCAGATGTTGAGAAGCTGCTGGTTGTCGCGGAATCGGATGCCGGTTTCCTGCAGCAGGCCGTCCACTTCGATATAGGTGCGGCGCGAACCGTTCACCATGATGTCGGCAATGTCGTCGCGGGAGAGAAGCGGCTCCAGCGGACCATAGCCCAGCACGTCGTTGCAGATGTCGTCGAGCAGTTCCTCCTGCTCGGCAATCGACATGACGAGGTTCTTGATGGCGATGATGTCATTGACGATGTCGCGGATTTCCTCGCGCGCGGCATCGGGCGCCATGCGGGACAATTGCGACAGATCGATCGTATCGATCAGCGCCGAGAAGACCTGCGATTTGGTGTCGTAATAGCTTTCGGTTTTTTCGCGTCCCTGGGTGCTGGATTGACGCGTACTGGTCTGCCCCGACGCTTTGGGGGGCGTGACCGGTGGGGCAGCCTGCATGCGAGATGGCTGCACGACCGGCGCGGGCATGGCAGCGGGCGCGGCAGGTTTGGGCGCGGGCGGTCGCGTTCCGCTTTCCGGCCTGTTTCCCGTATCGTTGCCTCTTCTGCCGAACATGTTTCCCTGCCGTTACTTGGTCTTGCGTGCAAACTTGCCGAGAAGGCTCGATATGCCGCTCTTCTTGCGCGGTTGCACATCGGCCCTGCCGGTCACGACATGCGCAATGTGGCTGATGGCTTCGGCAACCGGGCTTTCCGGATTGGTCTCCGCGATCATCCGGCCATTATTGGCTGCATTGCCGAAAAGCAGCGGATCGAAATCGATGGTGGCGATCGGATCAATGCCGAGCGGCTCGGAAAAATCGGCGAGTGCTATTTCCGGCCGTTTCGGAATGCCCATCTGGTTCAGGACGAGATGCGGTTTCACATCGTTGGGGCGCAACTGCGCCAGCGTGTCGAGGAGGTTCTTCGTATTGCGAAGATTGGCAAGATCTGGCGTAGCGACGATCACGACTTCATCGACGCGCATCAAGGTCGTCCGCGTCCATCCGCTCCAGCCATGCGCCACGTCCAGCACGACCAGCGGAGAATTGCGCTGGGCAACGTCGATCAGTTCGGCAAAGGCATCTTCCGTGAAATCGAATGTCCGCTCCAGGCTCGAAGGTGCGGCGAGGATCGACAGATGGTCGCCATATTGGACGAGCAGCCGGTCGAGATAAACCTCGTCAATGCGTTCCGGCGAAAAGACGGCATCGGCAATGCCGAGCGTCGGATCCTGATCGAAATTGATATTGGCCGTGCCGAAGGGGAGGTCCATGTCCGCCAGCACGACATCGTGCCGGAACATATTGGAGATCGACCAGGCGACATTATGGGCGATGGTCGACGCGCCTACGCCGCCTTTCGCGCCGATGAAGGCGACGGAACGGCCAAGCGGTTCCGCACCGGGATCGAGGAAGATCGAAGATACGATGGCCAGAATGTCGGCGAGCGACACAGGCGCCACGATATATTCCGAGACGCCCCGGCGCAGCAATTCGCGGTAGAGCCAGACCTCGTTGGAATGACCGATGACCATGACCTTCGAGCCGGGATCGCACACTTCCGACAATTGTTGCAGTTCTTCAAGCAGCACATTGGGTTCTGAAGCCGATTCGACAATGATCAGATTGGGTGTCGAGGCGGTCTGATAGAATTCGATTGCAGCCGCAATGCCGCCCATCATGACCTTCAGATGGGTTTTAGCCATGCGCCGGTCGCCGCCTGCTCGTTCGATGGGAATGGCCACGCTTTCGTTCACGCAGAATGCCTGGATGGAAATGCGCGGAATAGGGCGCACATTTTCGAGCATGATCGGCGCACGACCTGTTTCCGGGCCTAGTGCTTCTTCCTCCGGTTCGAACGCGAAGTTGCTCATGGCGCCCTCTTAATACTCGGCCTGTTGGCTGCGGATTTCCTGCCAGTTGTCCGTCTGTGCAGGCGACATTTTCACATAGCCCTGATTGCCGTTGAGCCGTGCCGTCGCGCGATCCGAATCGATTGGCGACATGGTGCGCGGCCCCAGAAGATCGGCGGGATTGGCTACCTGCGCGGCCAGATTGTTCTGCGAGGCGCAGCCGAAATTGGCGTAGTGCTTGTTTTCAGGTGTGCTGGCGAGGTCATCCGGCCAGCGACCGCACGGCGTCGTGCCAGCCGTTATCGCATAATAGCTGATGCGGATTGGCGCGGCCGCGTCCGGGCTTTCGACCGGATAGTTTTCAATGGCAATATTGTTCGCCTTGATGCCGCTGCGCCGCAGTGTTGCCGAAACTTCTGTGCTCAGCCGATAGGCTGCGGCCTGATTGGACGCGCCCGAAGGCACCAGAACATAAAGCATGCCGGAGCCGTTGCGCCGGTAGTTTGCGATTGCGCCCTGAACGATGCCGCGCTGCGTCGGGCTGAGCTTCCGGTCGGCCTGTGCGATCGGAATATCGGTAACCTGCTCCCGCTCCGCAATGGTGATCGGGTGGTTGGTGCGGTAATCGTCCGGCAGCGCACCCACGGTGATGTGCTGGCGGTTCGCGCAGCCTGCAAGAAGGGCCAGCGACAGGGCAACGAGTGCTGATCGGGTGGAAATCCTGCAAAAGCTTCTGACTGAATAGGTCATGATCTGTCCCCGCTCACTTGTAGATATAACCGACGACGCCGTTGTAGCGACCGGGTGGCACTTTGGTTTCCATCGTTCCGTAAACGCGATTGACCTTGCCGAGGATGTATCCCGCGCCATCGCTGGCGGGGTTGAGATTGTCGTCAGGCCGCGCAAGCTGCTGGCGGGCGACCGGTCGCGCCAGATATGGCGTGACGATCACCACCAGTTCGGATTCGTTGCGGATGAAATCTTTGCTGCGGAACAGCGCGCCAAGGACCGGAATTTTGGTGAGGCCCGGAAAGCCCGAAACCGACTGGCGCACTTCATCGCGGATCAAGCCGCCGATCATCATGGAACCGCCGGACGGAAGTTCGACCGTCGTGTCGGCGACGCGCTTTCGCAGCGACAGGACGCTCGCGCCCACGCCTTCCATCTTGTTTGTCGTGCCCGCACCTTCCGTCGTCGGCTCAGAGACGGACGTTCTGATTTTCAGGCTGATGCGTCCCGGCCCCAGCACGGTCGGCATGAATTCCAGACCGATGCCGTAATTGATCTTGGCCAGCTGATTGGTGCGTTTTCCGTCGTCGTCATAGGTCACGCTGTTGATGACGTTATATTCGCCGCCGACATTGAAAGCCGCCTTTTCACCGGAGATTGCGGTCAAGGTAGGCTCGGCGAGGGTCTTCATCACGCCTGCCGATTCCATCGCCCGCAGATAGGCGGAAAAGTTGCTCGTCGCGAGGCCGAACCCGGTATCGGAAAGGTTGTTGCCAATGGCGCCTGCGATATTCTCGGAAATTCCGCCATAGGAAATGCCGTTCGAAACGCCGCTGCCCGTCATGTTGACGCCAAGCTGCTTCATGACGGAGCGGCTGACCTCGGCGACGGTGACTTTCAATGTCACCTGATCTTCGCCGACGATGGTGAGCATATTGACGATGGCGCTCTCGCGGCGGCCTCGGTCGGGATTGTTGATGGCCACACCGCCGCCATCCGTTGGCGCGGATGCAGTCGTGGTGAACTGACCAGTTGTTGCTTCGCCACCGGAAACGAAAAGACCGGCAAGCTTCGCCGCCTTAGCCGAATCCTGCGGGGTCTGTACCGTTCCGGTCAGCACCACATTATCGTTGATCAGTTCGACGCGAATGTCGGAACCCGGAATAAGGCGCTTCAATTGGGACGAAAGCCCGCTCACGTCCCGCTCGATTTCGACATCAATGGACGCGACCTGTTCGCCGTTCGGACCGAAAACGAAGATATTGGTCTGTCCGACCTGCTTGCCGAAAAGATAGATGCGCCGCGACGTGCGCGTCACCGCATCGGCTATTGCCGGATTGGAGACGAGAACGTCATAGGCATCCTGCGGAAGGTCGAGAACCACCGACTTGTTGAGCCCGAGCTTGATCGTCTGTGAACGCTGCTGGCTGCCTACCTTGACGATGCCAGCCGCCGCCATTGCGGCCATGTCGGCAAGCGGCAGGGAAAAGGCCGCCAGCGCACTGGCAAACAGTGCGATCTTTGCGGAATACGGGCGCACGCGGTTTGTCTTTCTCATGAGCGCGGTCCTATTTCTGTAACGCTGCCGGATTTGATGACCTTGACCGTCCCGCTGCGGGTGGGCGAGGAAACCAGATAGTCGGCCTGCTTGACCTCCCTGTCCTCGACATCCTGTGTCGAGCGAAGCGCCAGCGTCAGGCGGTCGGCCATCTGCTGGGCGACGGTGATGATTTCAGCCTGTTCCGGCGTAACTTCCAACGTCGCGGTCTGGCCCACCATGACCTTGCGGCCCTGCTCGTCTTCCTGAATGGCCTGGTCGATGGCCAGAACACGCACATTCTGCAGTACTGTTTCGGTGGTGAAGGGTGTCAGCGACTTGTCGCCATTGTCCGGCTTGCGGCGGGTCATGATGACATCGACGAAATCATTGGGAAGAATGAAGCCGCCTGCCGAGCTTTCGGCGTTGATCTGCGTCGCAACAGCGCGCATGCCCGGCGGCAGGATCGACGACATGAAGCTCTGGCCGGGGCCGATGAGTTTGGCCTTGCGGATCGGTTCGCCCGTGAAGAACTGGAGCCGGACCGTAGCGCCGCTTAATTGATTGATGGCATCGGGGTCGCTCGCGCGGGTGATATAGCCTTCGCTGATTGCCTCCGCGGGCCAAGGTTGCCAGCGCATCTGCGACGTCAGTTCTGCGCCGACACCCAGATTTTCGGTGGCGACGAGCACGTCCTCCAGTTTGATCTGCGGTGCTTCAGGCGCGGCGACGACAGGTGCAGGCGGCGGCGCGGCGAGGTTCATGGCAATATAGCCAGCGCCACCAGCCGCAAGAACGGCTACTCCTAAAATGAGCAGTCGAGCTGATTTCATGATATGCCCCGCGCAAATCCCCACGCCTTGATGACGTGTTCCAAAATTGCACTGGCAATCGTGTAATTATGGTTAATATAATCTTATTCACATAAAGAAAGATTGAAATTACACGTAGGCGTTGTGCGTCAAAGCGCTCAGAATGCTCCCGCCATATAGGCTTTCATTGCTTCTCCGACCGGCGACAGCGGAAATGTCCAGAGACCGGCAGCGCCAAGCGCAATGCCGTAGGGAATGCCTACATCCTTGCGGGCGAGCGTCCCCATGAAGGCAAGGCGATCAGCCAGAAGCGGGCGCGGCACCATCCGGTAGAGGATGATTGTAAGCGTGAGCACACCGCCGAGGATCGAAACCATCACGAGATAATCCATGAGGCTGGGATTGGGGCCGTACCACAAGGCCGTCGCCGCGATCAGCTTGGCGTCGCCGCCACCCATGGCGCGAAGGCAGAAGAGCGAAAAGGTGATGACGAGCGCGATGCCGCCAACCGCCAGATGCCAGCCGAAATCGGAAAGGGAAATGCCGCAAACTGGCGCGAGCAGAAAGAAACCGAGTGTCAGACCGATGGAAACACGGTTGCGGATCGTCATCGACGTCAGGTCGGTGACCATGGCCGTGATCATCGCCAGAGCGAAGATTGCTGTCATGGCTGCTGCTGTCATTGCCGATGCCCCCGCGTCGCCCGTAACTCCACCATATGCACGCAATTGCGCTTTATCGATTAGCGGTTTGTCGCCTGTTCGAACTGTCTGGCCGTATCGCTGAATTTTTCGCCGACACTGCCAGCCATGAGCGCGACGCCGCTTATGATCGCAATGGAAACGAGCGTGCCGATCAGCGCATATTCGATCGCTGTCGAACCGGCCCTGTTCTTCATGAAACGCGTCATCAATGTCGGCATCGCATGCTCCTCGCTGTTCCGATTGCGCTGGTTTTTGGGAACGCGCTTTAATTTCGGATATGCTCAAGCATAGGAGAGAGGGATTGTGGCCCTCTTAACAGGTATGGTTAATGAAATGCTGCGGCGCTTGCGAGGCGGCGGCAATCGCGCGATTGGTTAATCTTTGGCGAATTTCGGGCGCGGTCTGCACCGATGGGTGGTGACTTAATTCTTCCTTCACCAATCCCGTTCATTCTTTGATCATTATATTGATGGGGCTTCATTAGCTTGGCCCATTATATCAGCGGGGGAATGTCGCGTGGCGCGTCGTTTGTTTTCTTTGGGTGGCTTGGGCGTGGTGCCTGCCATGGGCGCTGCATTCATGGCTGTGTGTGCGGTCGCACCGGCATCTGCGGAAGACTATATTGCCCTTGAAACCAGCCAGGCGCGCATTTTGCGGCTGGCGCGTCCCGCCGACAGCGTCGTGATCGGCAATCCGTCGATTGCCGATGCAGTCGTTCAGGATGCACAAACCATTGTCCTGACCGGCAAGGATTTCGGTGTGACCAATATCGTGGTCATGGACAAGCAGGGTGAACCGATCCTCGACCGGGAACTCGTGGTTTCCCGCAATGCACGCGGAACGACGCGGATTTACCGCCAGGCCGAAGTACAAACGCTTTCCTGCACCCCCTATTGCGAAAAAGCTTCGACAAAGAACGGTTTCGACGACAAATAACAATATTCAGCCGCAAGCCGCCATTTCCGTTAATACTCTTTCAGGTTGTCCTGTTGTAACGATACGCCCATCGGATTCATGATCGAATTCAGGCAGAATTGGGTGGGGTTATGACATTGGGGATTTTTGCGCGGGTGAGCGCGAATTTGCGCCGTTTCGCCCGCGCGCGAAACGGCGTGGCGGCGGTTGAGTTCGCGCTGCTCATCGTTCCATTTCTCGTCATCATCTTTGCGACGATTGAGGTCGGCGTGAGCTTTGCGGCACGCCAGGTCATATCCAACGCGACGGAGACCGTGGCGCGCAAGTTGCAGACGGGCCGGATCAGAGGGGAGGCGATCAGCGAGGATGCCTTGCGCACCGAACTCTGCCAGCAGATGCAATTCATGGTCGCTTCGGGCTGTCCCAATCTTTCGTTCAATCTTGGAACCTATGAGGGGTTCGGCAATGTTCCGACGGACAAGATTCTCGATGACGAAGGCAGGCTCATACAGACAGGCGTTACCGGTACGAGCGGAACCTCGACGATCAACCAGCTTAATGTTGTGTATGCCTGGCCCGTGCTGACGAACATCCTTTATCTGGCCAAAAGTCCCCATGCGGCAGGCGGCACGATGCCGCTTTTCGCAACGCTTACCTGGCAGAACGAACCCTTTCCGAACTGACACAACCCACGCCCGTCCCTCGGGACGCGCTCTGGAGCGATTGATTGTCATGCGTAATTCTCTTCGAAAATTCCTGCACGACCGGCGCGGCCTCGGTGCGGTCGAATTCGCCTTGATCGCCCCTCTCCTGCTTCTGATTTATCTGGGTTCCGTCGATCTTGCCGACGGTGTCGACACCAACAAGAAAGTCTCGCGCTCGGCGAGCGTCCTTGCCGATCTGGTTGCCCGCCAATTGTCGGTCACGAAGGATGACCTGGATGACATGTTCAATATCGGTCGCGCGTCACTCCTGCCCTATGGCCGGAGCAGCCCGAAGATAAGGATTACGGCAATCAGGATCGACGGAACGGCAAGCGCCAACAATCTTACGCCGAAGGTCGACTGGTCCTACGCCAATATCGCGGATTTTGCCGTCAAGAAGGGCGGCACCGGCGCTATCCCGTCGAGCCTCGTGGGCGAAGGATCTTATTTTATCAAGGTCGATGTCGAACTTGACTACAAGCCGCTCAATTCATGGATTTCCACGAGCATTCCGATGAGCGAAACCTACTATCTGGCGCCCCGCTATACCAATACGATCCCCTGCACCAATTGCTGAACATCTTGGCATTGCTGACAAAACTGAACATATAAGGGTAAAGCCTATTCAAGGCTCTCGTTCAGGAACAGTTTTCAATGCCCGAATTACCAGAGGTCGAAACGGTTCGCCGTGGTCTGCAGCCTTTCATGGAGGGCGCGACCGTCGCCCAAGTCGAACAGCGGCGCCCGGACCTGCGTTTTCCCTTTCCCGACCGTTTTGTTGAACGTCTTTCCGGCCGGCGTATCGCAGCGCTCGGGCGACGTGCGAAATATCTCACGATCCATCTCGACGACGGGCTTTCCGTCATCAGTCATCTGGGCATGTCGGGTTCATTTCGCATTGAGACCGATGATGGTGGTGGCACGCCCGGCGAATTTCATCACGAGCGTTCCAAGCTGAGTGCGCACGATCATGTCGTGTTTCATCTCCGGCGCGCCGATGGCGCTCCGGCCCGCATCATCTACAACGATCCGCGACGTTTCGGCTTCATGCTCTTTGCAGAGGAGGGCACGCTCGACAGCCATCCGTTGCTCGCAGGTCTTGGCATCGAGCCGACAGGCAATCTGCTTTCGGGCGCGGTTCTGGCAGAACTTTTCAAGGGACGTAAAGCGCCGCTCAAGGCGGCGCTGCTCGATCAGCGCCTCATCGCCGGTCTCGGCAATATATATGTCTGCGAGGCGCTCTGGCGCAGTCACCTTTCGCCTCTGCGTGCCGCCGGTTCCGTTGCACAGGACCCCGCAACCATGGAGCGGCTTGCTTCCGACATTCGCACAGTGATCGCGGAAGCCATTGCCGCAGGCGGCTCGACGCTCAAGGATTATATACAGGCAGATGGCGCGCTCGGCTATTTCCAGCACTCCTTTTCCGTCTATGGCCGTGAAGGAGAGCCGTGCAGAAATCCCGCCTGCAAGGGCTTTGTGGAACGGGCCGTACAGTCGGGACGTTCGACTTTTTTCTGTGCTTCCTGCCAGCAATGAGGCCTTGAAAAAGAAGCTGTGCCGGTCCACTTTGCCCGCCAATCAGTGAAAGCGCATCCCGAAAAGTGTGAAACGATTTTCGGGCAAGATGCGCGATTCAAACCAAAAAGATAGAGCATTTTCCGTGATTCAGAAAAAACAGGAAACGCTTGATCTGTCCGAAGGAGGAGTTCAAATTCATGGCCTATGAAACGATCATCGTTGAGACGCGCGGCAGCGTCGGCCTCATCCGCCTCAATCGCCCGCAGGCGCTCAATGCCCTGAACCGCAAGGTGCTCGACGAACTGACAGAAGCTCTCGGGGCTTTCGATACGGACGGCAAGATCGGCGCCATCGTCCTGACCGGTTCCGAAAAGGCGTTCGCCGCCGGTGCCGACATCAAGGAAATGCAGCCCATCGATTTCGTGGACGCCTATCTTCAGGACATGTTCGCCGACTGGCAGAAAGTGGATCGTGTCCGCAAGCCGATCATCGCGGCGGTTTCGGGCTATGCGCTCGGCGGCGGCTGCGAACTGGCCATGATGTGCGATTTCATCATTGCCGGCAGCAATGCAAAATTCGGCCAGCCGGAAATCACGCTCGGCGTCATGCCCGGCATGGGCGGCTCGCAGCGTCTCACCCGCTATGTCGGCAAGTCCAAGGCGATGGATATGTGCCTGACGGGACGCATGATGGATGCGGCGGAGGCCGAGCGCAGTGGCCTGGTCTCGCGGGTGGTCGCGCCGGAGGAGCTTCTCGAAGAAGCGTTGAAGGCGGCCGAACGCATCGCCTCCTTCTCGCGACCGTCGGTTCTGATGACAAAGGAAGCGGTCAACCGCACCTATGAAATGACGCTGAGCGAAGGGCTCCGCTTCGAGCGGCGCCAGTTCCATTCCCTGTTTGCGACGGAAGACCAGAAGGAAGGCATGGCGGCCTTCATCGACAAGCGGACGCCGTCATTCAAGAATCGCTGACTGATCGGCAGGCCTCCCAGGGCCACCCGGGAGGAGGTTTACGGGAGCCCTCAAGTCGCTTTCGAGGGGCTCTCAGGCCGGGTTTGCGGCTTTTTGATCAAGCTTTGGGGCAGAATCCACGTTGACGCCGCGCCAAAGCTGATCTATAAGCCCGCCCACGGATCGGCGGCCCAAAGGATTTTTCTCGGCTGCCCTAGAGGTTTTGTGCCCGGCGGTTTTTGCCCCTGGCTAGCTGACAGAAAAAAGAGAGGCATTTATGGCCAATACTCCTTCGGCCAAGAAGGCAGTGCGCAAGATCGCTGCCCGCACCGAAATCAACAAGTCCCGCCGTTCGCGCGTTCGTACCTTCGTGCGCAAGCTGGAAGACGCCCTGACAAGCGGCGACAAGCAGGCTGCAGAACTCGCATTCAAGGCCGCTGAGCCTGAACTGATGCGCGCAGCTTCCAAGGGCGTGATGCACAAGAATACCGCCTCGCGTAAGGTCTCGCGCCTTGCCCAGCGCGTCAAGGCGCTGAACGCCTAATATTAGTCAATTCTTATGGAACAGTTTCAAAACCCGGCTCATTGTTAGCCGGGTTTTCTTTTTTTAGCGTTTTTTGGACAATCGGCTTTCCCCCTCTCCACCTGGAATTGAAGAGACATTTCAATGACTAGCTGGAAACCTTCCGAGGGAAGTCAATCTTGTGAGTGACGATTTTATTAGTATTTTCAAATGGTTGCAGAATCTTATCCACTGTTATCCACAGGCTGGTTTAGGGACTCGGAAGGGGTGGTGAGTCAAGAATTTTTTTTAAATTTATTTTTCGGACGGAACATATCAGGACCACCTAAAAATTGTCTTTTGAAAACGCATTGAATCCAAAGGTGTTATTTCGCTGGCGTCCGATTCCCCCCTGTTGCGGGGAGGCCCTGCAAGAGCTTTCAGCAAAAAAATGTGGCTTTCTGAGGCTTGCCCTTTGCGGCAGGGCTTCGCTAAAGTCAGGGCATAAGAGGGGTGGGCCACCGGCCCGGAGTTAGCATCAAATAACGAGTGTTGTCGGCGTGGGTGTCATAACCCGCGGGTGTTATATTCTGGTCGTAAGGTTCTGTTCCTCATGGTTGTTTGCTTACCATTCATTAACCGGAATGCCGTTTTAGGCGTGGCCCCGACAATTGAATGGTTGTGACGGATTTCTTTCCGGGCAATCAGCCTCCGATAAAAGTGTTGTGAGTCGTAAAAAGGTCGCCGGGAAGGAGTATCCGGGTGTTGGTCCTGATGGGACCGTTTGAGTTTGTGTTTGGCCCAGAGCTTTGGAGCCGGGCTTTGTGAGTGAGTACCTGCCGGCCAGACGGATGATCGATCTGCGGTTCGGACAGGAAAAAAATGACAAGCGTCAGAAAACGGCGCGTACGAATGTGAAGGCAGGCGAGACGATGGCAATGATGACCGGCAAATCGACGGCAACGATGGGTGATGATGCACATGCGAACCGTATCCACGGATCTTCTGCTACCGGAAATGACAAGAGCCTGGTCGAGTTGAGCGGCAATGCAGGTGACGAGGTTTTCGAGCGCCTGACGGCAAAGCTGAAAGCCCGCGTTGGTACCGAGATTTATTCCAGCTGGTTTGGTCGTCTGAAGCTCGACGACATCTCCAAGAGCATTGTCCGCCTGTCGGTTCCGACGGCGTTTCTGCGCTCCTGGATCAACAATCATTATTCCGAACTGCTGACCGAGCTTTGGCAGGAAGAAAACCCGCAGATTCTGAAGGTTGAAGTCGTGGTTCGGGGCGTAAGCCGCGTGGTGCGCAGCGCTGCTCCCGCTGAAGCCTGCGAAGCTGCAGAGAACAAGCCGGCCGTCGCCCCGCGCGAAAAGATGGTGTTTCCGCTTGGTCAGTCCTTTGGCGGCCAGCCGGTGGGAGAAAAGCGCGGTTCCGCGGTGGTCGCAGAATCGGTCGCCGCTTCCGGCTCGATTCTCGGTTCGCCGCTCGATCCGCGCTATACCTTCGACAGCTTCGTCGACGGCGCATCGAATCGGGTGGCGCTTGCCGCCGCCCGTACCATTGCGGAAGCAGGTTCCAGCGCCGTTCGTTTCAATCCGCTTTTCATTCATGCCTCCGTCGGTCTAGGCAAGACCCACCTTCTGCAGGCAATTGCCGCTGCCGCGCTCCAGCGCCAGGAAAAGGCCCGCGTCGTCTATCTGACGGCTGAATATTTCATGTGGCGCTTTGCCACCGCGATCCGCGACAACAATGCGCTGTCCTTCAAGGAACAGCTGCGCGATATCGACCTTCTCGTGATCGACGACATGCAGTTCCTGCAAGGCAAGTCCATTCAGCACGAGTTCTGCCATCTCCTGAACACGCTGCTAGACAGCGCAAAGCAGGTGGTGGTTGCCGCCGACCGCGCGCCTTCCGAACTGGAATCGCTCGACGTGCGTGTCCGTTCGCGTCTTCAGGGGGGCGTTGCGCTTGAGGTCGCTGCTCCAGACTATGACATGCGCGTTGAGATGCTGCGCCGCCGTCTGGCTGCCGCACAGGCGGAAGATCCAAGCCTCACCATTGGCGAAGAGATTCTTTCCCACGTTGCCCGCACCGTCACCGGATCGGGCCGCGAGCTGGAAGGCGCGTTCAACCAGCTTCTGTTCCGCCAGTCTTTCGAGCCGAACATTTCCATCGACCGCGTCGATGAGCTGCTCGGCCATCTGACCCGCGTTGGCGAACCAAAGCGCATCCGTATCGAGGAAATCCAGCGCATCGTGGCGCGTCATTATAATGTCTCGAAGCAGGACCTGCTGTCGAACCGCCGCACGCGCACCATCGTCAAGCCGCGTCAGGTGGCAATGTATCTCGCCAAGATGATGACGCCGCGCTCCCTGCCGGAAATCGGTCGCCGCTTTGGTGGTCGCGATCACACCACGGTTCTTCATGCCGTGCGCAAGATCGAGGATCTGGTCGGCGCTGACACCAAGCTTGCCCAGGAGCTTGAGCTTCTGAAGCGCCTTATCAACGATCAGGCCGCCTGATCGGTAAACTTCTCCGCTATCAATGGCGGTTATCAACAAAAAGCCCGGGCCCTGTCGCTTTCCGACACGGCGCGGGCTTGCTTTTCTCCTTAAAAATCTGCCACTTTAACGGACCTTCTGGCGCCTTAGGCGCCTTATCGACAGGGGCCGCCTGCCTGCCCGTCAGATGCAGTTGCCCTGTCCCAGCGAGCGAGTGCGTTTGAACATGCGTGTTACCCTAGAGCGATCGAACCTTCTCAAGTCTCTCAACCACGTCCACCGCGTCGTGGAGCGCCGCAACACGATACCGATTCTGTCGAACGTGCTTTTGCAGGCCGAGGGCGCAAGCCTCGCACTCAAGGCGACTGACCTTGATCTTGAGGTTAACGAAGCGACGGCCGCGATGGTGGAACAGGCTGGCGCCACCACGGTTCCGGCGCATCTCCTCTATGACATCGTCCGCAAGCTGCCGGATGGCGCGGAAGTCATGCTGTCGACCAACCCTGACGGCGGTTCCATGTCGGTCATTTCCGGCAAGTCGTCCTTCCGTCTGCAATGCCTGCCGCAATCCGATTTCCCGGAGCTGACCGCAGGTGCATTCACCCATTCCTTCCGCATCGAGGCGCAGGCGCTGAAGCGTCTCATCGACCGTACGCAGTTTGCGATTTCGACGGAGGAAACCCGTTATTACCTCAACGGCATCTTCTTCCACGCCATCGAAAGCGACGGTGCCTTGAAGCTCCGCGCTGTCGCGACGGACGGTCACCGTCTGGCGCGCGCCGAACTGGAAGCACCGTCCGGCACGGAAGGCATGCCGGGCATCATCATCCCGCGCAAGACGGTTGCGGAACTGCAGAAACTGGTCGATGTGCCGGATGTGGTTGTCACCGTGGAACTGTCCGACGCCAAGATCCGCTTTACTGTTGGGTCGGTGGTTCTCACCTCGAAGCTGATTGACGGCACCTTCCCCGATTACCAGCGCGTCATTCCGTCCGGCAACGACAAGAAACTCACCATCGGGCGTCAGGAATTTGCGGCCTCGGTGGATCGCGTCTCGACCATTTCGAGCGAGCGTGGCCGTGCGGTCAAGCTTTCGATAGCCGATGGCCAGCTGACGCTGACCGTCAACAATCCTGATTCCGGCAGCGCCACGGATGAGCTGGCGGCGGACTACGACGCCGATCCGCTCGATATCGGTTTCAACTCGAAATATCTGCTCGACATTACCAGCCAGCTTTCGGGTTCCGATGCGGTCTTCATGCTGGCCGATGCCGGTTCTCCGACACTGGTGCGCGATACGGGCGACGATGACGTCCTTTACGTCCTCATGCCGATGCGTGTTTAAAGAACGGACAAGTGAATACGCCTGAGCCTGATCAAAGCCGTCCGGATCGTGTCTCGATCCGGCGGCTTAAGCTTGTCAAGTTCCGCAATTATGCGGAATTGTCGCTGCCGCTTGGCCCCGGTCATGTGGTGCTGACCGGCGAAAACGGTTCCGGCAAGACCAATCTGATCGAAGCGGTTTCGTTTCTGTCGCCGGGGCGCGGCCTGCGCCGCGCTGCTTATGACGATGTTGCACGCACCAATTCGCTCGACGGCTTTGCCATCCATGCCGCGCTCGACTGTATGATCTATGGCGAGGCTGAAATCGGCACCGGCACGGCAGGCGGCGGCGAGGGTGGCCGCAAGGTCCGCATCAACGGTATTGCCGCTTCCGGCGACGATCTGCTCGACTATGCGCGCATTCTCTGGGTTGTGCCGTCGATGGATGGGCTGTTCACAGGCGGCGCTTCCGACAGGCGTCGTTTTCTGGACCGCATGGTGCTCGCCATCGATACTGCGCATGGCAAGCGGGTGCTCGACTATGAAAAGGCGATGCGCAGCCGCAACCGTCTGCTGAATGACGGCAATAATGACAGCCAATGGCTGGATGCGATTGAAAGCCAGATGGCTGAACTGGGCACGGCCATTGCAGCCGCCCGCGCCGAAGCCATGCGCCTGATTGCGGCGATGATCGAACGGCTGCCCGCCGAAGGGCCATTTCCGAAAGCTGATTGTTTTCTGGAAGGGGCGCTGGAGCAGAGAATCAATGTCGAGGCGGCGCTTGATCTTGAGGAGGATTTCCGCCGCACCCTGCGCGATGGCCGCGCGCGCGACCGGGCAGCGGGCCGCACGCTGGAGGGCCCGCATCGCACCGATCTGATCGTTCAGCATCGCCCGAAGGCGATGCCCGCCGCGCTCTGTTCCACGGGCGAGCAGAAGGCATTGCTGATCGGTCTGGTGCTTGCCCATGCACGGCTGACGGCGGAGCTTTCCGGCATGGCTCCAATTCTCCTGCTCGATGAAATCGCCGCGCATCTCGATACGGGACGCCGTGCAGCGCTGTTCGGCATTCTGGACGAACTTGGCGGGCAGGCTTTCATGACCGGCACCGATCGGGCGCTTTTTGAAGCGCTAGAAGGGGAGGCGCAGTTTTTCAACGTCTCGGCTGGCACGCTGACGCGGCTCTGAGGCAAAATAGCCGCTGACAGCGCGACGGGAGAGGCATATGTTCGGCCATCATGAACGCATCATCGAAGCCCTTTTCGTCTGAAGAACTTGAACGTTATGCGCGCCATATCGTGCTGCCGGAAGTCGGGGGGCCGGGCCAGCAGAAGCTGAACGCCGCCCGTGTGCTGGTCGTCGGCGCAGGCGGCCTTGGCGCGCCTGTCCTGCAATATCTGGCGGCTGTCGGCGTCGGCACACTCGGCATCGTCGATAATGACACGGTTTCGTTGTCGAACCTGCAACGTCAGGTCATTCACGATACGCAAAGTGTCGGCCAGCCGAAGGTGGCAAGCGCGCTTGCCTCCATTGCTGGCATCAATCCGCATGTGAAGGTCGAGGGACACCAGCTCCGCCTCGATGCGGACAATGCCGAGGCCTTGATCGGCAATTATGACATTGTGGTGGATGGTTCCGACAATTTCGCCACGCGCTATATTCTGGCCGATGCCGCTGCCAAAGTCGGTCGCCCGCTGGTGACCGGCGCGATGGGCCGTTTCGATGGCACGGTCACGGTGCTCATGCCCTACACAACCAGCGCCGACGGCACACCGAACCCGTCCTATCGCGATCTCTTTCCTGAAGCGCCGCCGCCGGGAACCGTGCCGACCTGTGCCGAAGCCGGAGTGCTGGGCGTCCTGCCGGGTGTGATCGGCAGCTTGCAGGCGATGGAAGTCATCAAGCTCATCACCGGCATCGGCGAGCCGCTGGTCGGTCGACTGCTGCTCTATAATGCGCTCAATGTCCGCTTCGAGACCATTCGCTACAAGGCGCGCAAGAAGGGCTGAATATGGCACTGACATTAACCGATGAAGAGCGCTCGATAGCCGCCGGCGATCAGGGGGAAGGCGCTGCGATGGCCATGCGCATCGTGGCCGACACTGCGCGATTGATGGGCGCGCCGCGCCTTATCCCGGTCGCATCGGCGCATATCGACGGCGCGCTTTACCACGGCGACAGCGGAACGCTTTTTGCCGAGAAACTCGTCGAGGGCGGTGCGAAGGTCAAAATTCGTTCGACGCTCAATGTCGGTTCCATCGACCTGACCGGCTGTTCGCGCAATCTTTTGCCGGCTCATGAAGCAGGAATGGCGAAGCGTATGATGCGCGCCTATATCAAGCTCGGCTGCGAGCCGACATGGACCTGCGCGCCTTATCAGGCCGGGCACAGGCCAGTAAAGGGAACCGATGTTGCGTGGGGGGAATCCAACGCGGTCGTCTTCTGCAATTCGGTTCTGGGCGCACGCACCAATCGCTATGGCGATTTTCTCGATATTGCCTGCGCCATCGCAGGACGCGCGCCGGATTATGGCCTCCATCGCGTCGAAAACCGCCGCGCTACGGTGGTCATCGATATTTCGACGCTCGATCCTGTCTTCCTGTCTTCGGAGGTGGCGTGGCCCATTCTCGGCAATCTGTTCGGCCGCAGCGTGGGAACGAATATCGGTGTCGTCGCGGGCAGTCCCGTTCATCCCGACGAAGACGATCTCAAGGCATTCGGTGCGGCCTCCGCATCGGTGGGGGCTGTCGGTCTGTTCCATGTGGCGGGCGTGACGCCGGAAGCGCCCGACCTTGAAACGGCCTTGCAGCATCAGGAGCCGGAAGGTGTCATTCGGGTCACGCGAGACATGATCGAGATGACGCGCAAGCGGCTTTCGACGGTCGAGCGGGTGGACCATATCGATGCGGTCGCCATCGGCAGTCCGCATCTTTCGATAACGGAATTCGACCGCCTGGAGCGCGCCATAGCGGAACGCAAGCTTGCAGTACCGCTTTATGCCTGTACGGGCCGCCATGCGCTGATCGAACTGGAGAAGAACGGGCGCAGGCAGGCGCTGGAAAAGGCAGGCGTCGTCATCGTCGCCGATACATGCGTGGTGGTGACGCCCATTTTGCCAGCTAAGGATGATGCCGTTTTGATGACCAACTCCGGCAAGTTCGCCCATTATGCGCCCGGCAATACCGGCTATGGCGTGCTTTACGGCTCGCTGGAGGAGTGTGTGGAAAGTGCCGTCGCGGGCAGGCCGGTTTTCGGAAAGCAGGCAGCATGAGTGTGGGAAAGAGTTCTGTGCTCGTTGCGGGCAAGGACGCTGAGGCGCAAGCGCTGGTTCTCTCCGCTCCGATCAGTTTCTGGGGCGGTGTCGATCCGAAGAGCGGCCGCATTGCCGATGTGCGTCATCCGGAACATGGGCAAAGCATCGCCGGGCGCGTGTTGTGCCTGCCGGGAACCATCGGTTCGTCGTCAGCCGCCGCCGTGCTTCTGGAACTGGTCCATAGCGGCCACGCGCCCGCGGCCATCATCCTGCACGAACCGGACGCCATTCTGCTTCTCGGCCTCATCGTCGCCCGTGAAATGGGCCATGACGTGCCGATAGCCGTTGAGCTCGACCGCGGAGCGCAAAGGCAACTCGCCGGCCATCGGGTGACGGTCGGCGAGGATGGGGCGATTGGTATCGCTGCCTGAACCAGCGTAGTTCGGGTCGAGCCTATTGACGCTTTTTCAGCTTCTTTTTCGCTGCCACCACGCTTCCCCCTCATCCTGAGCCTGTCGAAGGACGAGGGCGGGCGCTGTGCGTTTTCCCTCAGCCCTTCGAGACGCCTCCTTCGACAAGCTCAGGAGGCTCCTCAGGATGAGGGAAAAGAGACTGCATGCGCGGCTCTAATATTGCGTGTTACGGTCCACGACGTGTTCCAGCGTCCCGTCGCGCTCGAAGGCTTCAATCTGCCGGATGATCTGTGGCACAAGGGCGGTGGCGGATGAGCTTGCCGCCGCATGAGGCGTGATCGTCACGCGCGGATGATCCCAAAGCGGGCTGCTGGTCGGCAACGGTTCCTGCGTGAACACGTCAAGCGAGGCTGCCGAAAGAAGGCCACGATCAAGTGCTGCCAGAATATCCGCCTCATTCTGCAATCCGCCGCGTCCTGCATTGATCAGCACCGGCGCACCGAGCGGCCCGTCGCTCTTCAGTTGCGCGAACATCGACATGGAGAGAATGCCCTTTGTGTCGGGCGTCAGCGGCAGGAGGCAGACGAAGATATCGGCTGTCTTGAGGAATTTCCCAAAGCCGTCCTTGCCGTGATAGGTCTGTACGCCGTCGATTTCCTGCGGACGGCGGCTCCAGCCGGTGACATTGAAGCCAAGCGTTGTGAGTTTTTCAGCCGCATCGCGACCGAGCACGCCAAGACCCATGATTCCGACCGTCACCTCATGCGCGGCTGGCTGGCGGCGATCCTCATGCCAGACATGATTCTGCTGCTGCTTGCGATAGCGCTGTCCGAGGCGGTGGTGATCCAGCACCTGCCAGACGACATATTCCGTCATGCGCATGGTGAGGTCGTCGGAGATGATGCGCACCAGCGGTACATCGGGAATTTGGTCATCGCGGAAGACGTGATCGACGCCTGCGCCCAGTGAGAAGATGACCTTCAGATTGGGCAGGTTCGCAAGCGAACCGGGCTTTTGTTTCCACACGAGCGCATATTTGATGGAAGGATCGTTCTCGGCGCGGTCCGTCACCACCGGACGATCCGGCGCATGATCCCGAAACGTCTTCAGCCAGATTTCCGGGTCCCAGTCGGTGATCGCGAGAAGAATATTACCCTTGGTTTCGCTCATTGTCTCACTCCCCCTTCGGTCGCCTCCATGTGGAAAGCGGCTGCCATCAGTGCCTTGGTGTACTCGGTCTGCGGATTGGCAAAAACATCCTTTGCCGCGCCATATTCCACCGCCTTGCCGTTGCGCATCACCAGCACATCATTTGCCAGTGCTCGCACCACTTTCAAATCGTGACTTATGAAAAGATAGGCGAGATCGTGCTTCTTCTGCAATGCGCGCAGCAGATCGACCACCTGCGCCTGCACGCTCATGTCGAGCGCGGAGGTAGGCTCGTCCAGCATGACGAATTTCGGGTTCAGCACCATGGCGCGCGCAATGGCGATGCGCTGGCGCTGGCCGCCGGAAAATTCGTGCGGATAGCGGAAGCGGGTTTCAGGATCGAGATTGACCTCTTTGAGCGCCGCCACCACCCGCTCGTCGCGATCGTCGGCTGAAAGCTTCGGCTCGTGCACGAGAAGCCCTTCGGCGATGATGTCGGCGATGGTCATGCGCGGTGACAGCGAGCCGAACGGGTCCTGAAATACGATCTGCATTTCGCGGCGCAGCGGGCGCATGTCCTTGAAGCTGAACTTGGCGATGTCGCGCCCGTCGAAATTGATCTCGCCCTTGGAGGAGATCATGCGCGAAAGCGCCAGGCCAAGCGTCGTCTTGCCGGAACCCGATTCGCCCACGACACCGAGCGTCTGGCCAGCGCGCAAGTTCACATCAATGCCGTCCACCGCCTTCACATGGTCGACGGTCTTGCGCATGAAACCCTTCTTGATCGGGAACCAGACGCGAATGTCCTTGCCTTCCATCACCGTCCTGGCGGCGGGATCGGCAGCGGGCGGCTCGCCCTTCGGTTCGGCGGCAAGCAGGTGCCTGGTGTAAGGATGCTGCGGGTTCTCGAAAATATCCCGGGTCGGTCCGGTCTCGACGATCTTGCCCTTGCTCATCACGCAGACCCTGTCGGCGATCTTGCGCACGATGCCGAGATCGTGGGTGATGAAGAGCATCGACATGCCCTGCGCGGCTTTCAATTCGGCGAGCAGCTTCAATATCTGCGCCTGCACGGTGACGTCGAGCGCGGTGGTCGGCTCGTCGGCAATCAGCAGCTTCGGCTTGTTGGCAAGCGCCATGGCGATCATGACGCGCTGGCGCTGCCCGCCGGAAAGCTGGTGCGGGAAGGCGGACAGGCGCTTTTCCGGTTCGCGGATGCCGACTTCATGGAGAAGCTCCAGCGTTCGCGCCCGTGCCTGGGCATCGCCCATGCCCTGATGCATTTTCAGGATTTCGCCGATCTGCCGTTCCACGCTGTGCAGCGGATTGAGCGACGTCATCGGCTCCTGAAAGATCATGGTGATGTCGTTGCCGCGCACACGGCGCAGTTCGGGCTCCGAGGACTTCATCAGGTCCTTGCCGTTGAAAAGGATTTCACCGGAAGGATGGCTGGCTGACGGATAGGGCAGCAGCTTCAGGACGGACAGGGCCGAAACGGATTTGCCTGAACCCGATTCGCCCACGAGTGCTACCGTTTCACCTTCGGCGATGTCGAAGGACACGCGGTCGACGGAAACGCGCTCTTCGCCATTCTGGCGGAATGCGACGGACAAATCGCGGACGGACAGCAGTATGTTGTTCATTGATCCGCTGCTCATTGAAATGCCTTTCGCGGATCGAAGGCGTCGCGTGTTGCCTCGCCGATGAAGATCAGAAGCGACAGCATCAGCGAGATGACCACGAAGCCGGTAATACCGAGCCACGGCGCTTGCAGATTGTTTTTGCCCTGGGCAAGAAGTTCGCCCAGCGAGGCCGATCCGGGCGGCAGACCGAAGCCCAGGAAGTCGAGCGAGGTGAGCGTGGTGATCGAGCCGTTGAGGATGAAAGGCAGGAAGGTCAGTGTCGCAACCATGGCGTTGGGCAGGAGATGCCGCCACATGATGGTGCCATTCTTCACGCCGAGCGCGCGCGCCGCATTCACATATTCGAAGTTTCGCGCCCGCAAAAATTCCGCGCGCACGACGCCGACGAACGCCACCCATGAAAACAGAAGCATGATGCCGAGAAGCACCCAGAAGCCGGGTGGTAATATCGCAGCGATAATCAGCAACAGGTAGAGAACCGGGATCGAGGACCAGATTTCAATGAAGCGCTGGAACAGAAGATCGACCCAGCCGCCGAAATAGCCCTGAACAGCACCCGCCGTCACGCCGATGATGGCGGAGAAGAAGGTGAGGATGAGGCCGAACAGCACCGAAATGCGGAAACCGTAGAGGGCGCGCGCAAAGACATCGCGCGCCTGATCGTCGGTGCCGAGCAGATTGAAATTGCCGAAGCGGCAATTCGGGTCTTCCACGCCTTGCGGGTAGCGCTGGCAGCGCTCTTCCGCCGAATAGAGCCAGAATGGCCTTGAAGGCGCGGCCTCTGGTATCTCGTTGTTCACGGTGTTGTAGGAATAGCGGATCGGCGGCCAGATGGCCCAGCCATTATTGTTGATCTCATCCTGTATCACCGGGTCGCGATAATCGGTGACGGCATAAAAGCCGCCGAATTTTTCTTCCGGATAGTCCACGAAAACCGGCATCAGCAGCTCGCCTTTATAGGAAACGAGGATGGGCCGGTCATTGGCGATGAACTCTGAGCAAAGTGCTGCGACAAGCAGGAACAGGAAGATCCACAGCGACCAGTAACCGCGCTTGTTGGCCTTGAAATTCTGCCAGCGGCGCTTGTTGAGCGGCGACAGAAACGGGCGTTTTACTGGCTTTGCGGTGGCGAGGGTGGTGTCGGTCATCACACGTCCCTCCGGTCAAAGTCGATGCGCGGATCGATCCACGTATAGGTGAGGTCGGACAGGAGGCCGACCAGAAGGCCGATCAGCGAGAAGATGAAGAGATTGGCAAACACCACCGGATAGTCGCGGTTGATGACCGACTGGTAGCCAAGCAGGCCAAGCCCGTCGAGCGAGAAGATGGTTTCGATCAGAAGCGAGCCGGTGAAGAAGGCCGATATGAAGGCGCCCGGAAAACCGGCAATCACGATCAGCATCGCGTTGCGGAAGACGTGGCGATAGAGAACCTGATTCTCGGTCAGCCCCTTGGCACGCGCGGTCGTCACATATTGCTTGCGGATTTCTTCGAGAAAGGAGTTCTTGGTCAGAAGCGTCGTGGTGGCGAAGGCGGAAAGCACGAGTGCGGTCACCGGCAGCACCATGTGCCACAGATAGTCGCCGATCTTGCCCCAGAACGACATCTGCGCGAAATCCGGCGAGGTGAGGCCGCGCAGCGGAAACCAGTCGAAGAAGGAACCGCCCGCAAAAAGCACGATCAGCAGGATGGCGAAAAGAAAGCTCGGGATCGCATAACCGACGATGATGACGGCGCTGGTCCAGGTATCGAAGCGCGAGCCGTCCTTGATCGCCTTGCGAATGCCGAGCGGGATCGAGATCATGTAGGACAGGAAAGTCAGCCACAGGCCGAGCGAGATCGAAACAGGCATCTTTTCCTTGATGAGATCGATCACGCTGATATCGCGGAAATAGCTGCGCCCGAAATCGAAGCGCAGATAGTTCCACAGCATCTGGCCGAAGCGCTCCAGCGGCGGCTTGTCGAAACCGAACTGCTTTTCAAGATCGGCGATGAATTGCGGGTCCAGCCCCTGCGCGCCGCGATATTTGGAATTGACCGAGCCGCTATCGACAGCACTCTGGCCGAAATCGCCGCCACCGCCCGAAAGGCGGTCGAGAGCGTCGCCGCCCTGTCCGGAAAGCTGTGCGATCACCCGTTCGACCGGACCGCCGGGGGCGAACTGAACCACAGCGAAGGAAATGGCCATGATGCCGAAAATCGTCGGGATCATCAGAAGCAGGCGGCGGAGAATATATGCGCCCATCAGCCCGGCTTTCTCCGCAGGTTCAGGTCAGTCTTATGGCTTGCCAACAGCTCTCGCCTTTTCTTCATCAATCCACCACAGCGTCTCGACAGGGAAGCCGTAATCGGGCTTCGGCTCCTTGAAACCGAACCGGTCCCAATAGGCCGCGAGATGATTCGCTGACGTCCAATTTGGAATCCAGTCGCGCCGGATACGCAAGTACCGATCGAGCACCCGCATCGTGGCGACGAGCTCTTCACGTGTCGAAACCTTGCCGATATCCGCAATCAGCGCATCGATCAACGGATCTTCCGTGCCGGGAAGGTTGTAGCTGCCTGGCATCCCGGCCGTTTCGGAACCAAATGTGCCGGCAAGCGATTCCTGTGTCGGTGTCGGGCTGAACTGTAGCCCCAGACCCACCATGTCGAACTGGAAATCCCGCACCAGTGCCTGGTACTGGCTGGTATCGACAAGCCGGTGGCTTGCATCTATGCCGATGGCGCGCAGCTTCTGCACATAAGGATTGTATACGCGGGAGAAACCCTCCGAATTGCTCAGGATTTCGAGCACGAACTTCGATCCATCCTTGTCGTGGAACTGGCCGTTCTTGCGCTCGAAGCCTGCTGCCTCCAACAGCTTGATGGCCTCTGCAAACTGTTTCCGGTCGCGTCCCGATCCGTCCGATACCGGCATCAGCACGGCTTCGCCGAAAATGGCGTCGGGCAGCTTGCCGCGATAGCGTTCAAGCACTTTCAGCTCGTCGGGCGTAGGCAGGCCGCTTGCCTGAAAATCCGATCCGTTGAAGCAGGATTGCGAACGGGCATAGACGTTGTAGAAAAGATGCTCGTTGGTCCATTCGAAGTCGAAGCAGAGCGCGATCGCTTCCCGCACGCGCGGATCGCGAAATCGTTCGCGGCGCTGGTTCAGCGCCCAGGACTGCATCAGCGGGCGCTTTTCTGGCGGAAAGGTGCGCTTGATGACCTTTCCCTGCTGGATGGCCGGGAAATCATAAGCGGTCGCCCAGTTCTTGGAGACCGTCTCTTCGCGATAATCGATGCTGCCTTTCTTGAAGGCTTCGAATTGAGGCTGGCGGTCGCGGAAAAATTCGATGCGGATACGGTCGAAATGGTTCAAGCCTTTTTGCACCGGCAGGTCTTTCGCCCAATAGTCTGCGACGCGTTCATATTCGATGAACTGCCCGGCGGCGAAATTGCCGACCTTGTAAGCGCCGGAACCCAGCACCGGCTCCATGGTCGTGGCTTCAAAGTCGCGATCCTTGAACCAGCTTTCCGACAGGATGGGCACCTGCACGGCATCGAGAAGGGCATTGGCTCCGCGCCCCTCGCCGAAACGTATGCGCACTTCGCGATTACCGGTTGCCTCCACCTTTTCCACGCCTGCCAGATACTGGCGCAGGGTCGGATGTCCCTTCTGCTTGATGGTCGTATAGGTGAACGCCACGTCCTTCGCCGTGATCGGCGAGCCGTCGTGAAAACGCGCTTCCTTGCGCAGCTTGAACGTGCAGCTGCGCCGGTCTTTGGAAAGCGTCGCGCTTTCCGCGATGAGGCCATAGAGGGAATCGGGCTCGTCCAGCGCCGGAGCCATCAGCATATCGAAGGTCAGCTCCATGCGCGGCGGCGCATCGCCCTTGAACGTGAAGGTGTTGAGCGTGTTGAACGTGTCGGTATTCTGGTTCCAGACCCAGATCGACGGCGCGAGATTGAACGTGCCGCCCTTCGGCGCTTCGGGGCTGGCGTAGTCGAAATGCGAAAAATCGGGACCGTATTTCAGGTCCCCGAAAGCCGAGAGTCCATGCAGCGCCTTGCCCGTCGGTATGTCGGCGAAGGCCCTTGGCGGCAGGAAGGCTGTAACGGCTGCACCTCCCGAAAGCCCCAGAAAATCGCGGCGGTTCATGCGAAGGATTGTCATTCTGGCTCGGCCCTCATTCACTGCCGGTCTTGAGCTTGGCTTCCTTCGCAGGGTCTATCCACCAGGAGAACGGGTCAATTCCAACATAGTCGGGCTGCTTTTCAGGCATTCCGAACTTGTTCCAGTAGGCCACGTTGATCTTGTCCGAATACCACTGCGGAATGACGTAATAGTTCCACAGAAGAGCCCGGTCGAGCGCATGGGTCGAGGCGACCAGCTCGTCGCGATCCTTGGCATAGATGACACGGTCTATCAGCTTGTCGATGGCCGGGTTCTGGATACCGGCATAGTTGCGGCTGCCCTTGTAGTCGGCGGCCTTGGAGCCCCACATGTCGCGTTGTTCATTGCCGGGCGAGGCCGTCTGCGGGATGACGGAGGTAATCACGTCATAGTCGAAGTCGTTGACGCGGGCCTGATATTGCGCCGTATCGACGATACGCACGGTGGCGTTGATGCCGATCTTGCGCAGGCTTGCGGCGAAGGGGTTGTATATGCGCTCGTCGGTCGGGTCCTTGCCGAGAAACTCGATGGTGAATGGATTGCCCTTGGCGTCGACGAGCTTGTTGCCCTGCAATGTCCAGCCTGCTTCCGAGAAGAGTTTCAGCGCGGTGCGCAGGTTTTCGCGCGTTGCCTGCGGCGTATCATAGACCGGCAGCTTGAATTCCTTGGTCAGCGCATCGGCGGGAAGCGAATCCTTCACGGTTTCGAGAATGGCCTGTTCTGCTGGCGTCGGCGGACCGCTCAGCTCCAGTTCATTGCCCGCGAAATAGCTGTTGATGCGCTTGTACTGGTTGAAGAACAGCAGCCGGTTCATCGATTCGAAGTCGAAGGCATAGGTCAGCGCCTGACGCACCTTCGGGTCCTTGAACTTGTCGCGGCGGTTGTTCAGGAAATAGCCCTGCATGCGTCCGACGGCATGGTAGGGAAACGAAGCCTTCACGACGTCGCCGCGTTGCACGGCCGGGAAATTATACTGCTCGGCCCAGCGCTGCGCGCGGTTCTCGTTGCGGTAATCATATTGGCCGCCCTTCTTGAAGGCTTCCCAGGTCGCATCCTCATTGAAATAATATTCGTAACGCAGACGGTCGAAATTATTGCGCCCTGCGTTGACGGCCAAATCCTTACCCCAATAGTCGTCGACGCGCCCCCAGGTGATGGAGCGTCCGGGCGTCATGCTCTCGATCTTGTAGGCGGCGGAGCCGAGCGGAACTTCCAGTGTCGGGCGGGTGATGTCGCGCTGCTTGCCCTGCGCGTCCTTGCCCTCCCACCAGTGCTTGGGCAGAACGGCAAGCTGTCCCATGATCTGCGGCAGTTCGCGGTTGCCCTTTTGGCTGAAGGTGAATTTCACCTCATGTTCGCCGGTCTTTTCCGCCTTTTCCACGTCGCCATAATATTTGTTGTAGAGCGGCGACTGCTTCTTCAGCACATCGAACGACCAGATCACGTCATCGACCGTGATCGGCTGGCCGTCATGCCATTTGGCGTTCGGATTGAGCCTGAACTTCACCCAGGAAAAATCGTCGGGATATTGAAGCGCTTCGGCAATCAGCGGATATTGCGTCGATCCCTGATCCTGCGAATCCGTCATCAGCGTATCGTAAAGCATGCCGCCGCCGAAGTCGGAGAGGCCCGCGGCGGGAACCCCTTGCACCACGAACGGATTGAGGCTGTCGAAAGTGCCGACGGCCACCATGTTCAGCGTGCCGCCCTTGGGCGCATCGGGGTTCACATAGTCGTAATGCTTGAAATCGGCTGGATATTTGGGCTCGCCGATGAGGCTGGAGGAATAGCGCCATTGGGGTTCCGCGTCATTTGCGCGAACCATAGAAACCGTGCTCGCAAGCATGGCCACCGCGAACGCACCCGCCCAAAAAGCTCTCATCCAGCCTCTCCATTTCTGCTTCGAATTTATTAGGAGAAGTCTTATGGGATTTTGCGGAGGAAGAAAGGCATGCGGGCAATAAATTTGATGCGGGCAAGAAAAAAGCCCGGCGAACCGGGCTTTGATCGTATCTCTGTGTTGCCGGCTTAATTGGCGGGCGCCGGTTCAGCAGGCTTCTGCTCGTCGCCTGCCGGTGCGCTGCCTTCAGCGGGCTTTTCGCCTTCGGCCGGCTTGGCGTCGCCGCCAGCGGCAGGTGCGGCATCAGCGGCCGGCAGCGGAGCCGGATTGTCGGACAGCGTGCGCAGATAAGCGATCAGATCGGCGCGTTCATTGTCCTTCTTGTCGCCGGCAAAGCCCATGGCCGTGCCTTTGATGAAGCCCTTCGGCGAGGTCAGGAACTTGTTGAGATGTTCAAAGTCCCACTTGTTGCCCGCAGCGCCGAATTCCTTCATCGCAGCCGAATAGCCGAAACCTTCAACGGAGGCAGCCGGACGGTTCACGACATCCCAAAGATGCGGACCCACCTTGTTGGCGCCACCCTTTTCACCGGTATGGCATGCAGCGCAACGCTTGAAGACGGTTTCACCGCGTGCCGGATCGGCAGACTGCAGCAAGGTCGCAATCGAAACTTCTTCCTTGGCCGGTGCAGCTCCCCCTTCACCGGTGGAGGCTTCCGCCGCTTCGATGGCAAAGCCCGGCTTTTCAGGCGCAGGCGAGTGAAACAGCGAATCGGACAGGATGCCCGTTGTCATGACAACGAACACCGTTGCCAGAAAAGCCATGATAAACTTGTTAGTCCGGGTTGAATTCATCGCCGGTCAGCGCTCCCTCTACCAAAACGCTCTCCCCGAGAACGCTCTCCTAGCCGGCATGCAAGCCTTTAAAAAAGGTCGCAATTCTCTCCCCGGCATCGGGCGGAAACTAGGTCTTTTGCCAGGGCGATGCAACACCTATAAGGGTGACCGGACCCGTGACTTTTTGACACTTTTGATGCATTTCCAGTACCAGCGAAGCGCGTTACAAGGCGTTCGCCCCCTTATAGTTCTCAAGAGGCGATCATGCTGCAGACCTTAAAGACCCTCACGCTGATTCCCGCACGGATGGCCTCCACGCGCCTGCCGAACAAGCCGCTCGCCGATATTTGCGGCAAGCCGATGATCGTCCATGTGGCCGATCGCGCGGCGGCTGCGAAGCTGGGCCGGACGGTGGTTGCAACCGACAGCGAAGAGATTTTTTCGGTCGTGACCGCGCATGGCCACGAAGCCATCATGACGCGCGAGGATCACGAATCCGGTTCCGACCGCATCTATGAGGCACTTTTGAAAGTCGATCCCGCGGGCGAGGTCGATGCGGTGGTCAATGTTCAGGGCGACCTGCCGACCATCGATCCGGATATCATTCGCCGCGCGCTTCTGCCGCTGGAAGACGGACCTGCCGACATTGCGACGCTCGGCGTCGAAATCGAGGAAGAATCGGAAAAGACCAATCCGAGCGTGGTGAAGATCGTGGGCTCGCCGCTTGCCGGCAGCCGCCGCCTGCGCGCGCTCTACTTCACCCGCGCAACCGCGCCTTATGGCGAAGGTCCGCTCTATCATCATATCGGCCTTTACGCCTATCGGCGCCCGGCACTCGAACGCTTTGTGAAGCTCGGGCCGTCGCCTTTGGAAAAGCGCGAAAAACTCGAACAGTTGCGGGCTCTCGAAGCCGGAATGCGCATCGATGTTGAACTGGTGAAGACGGTGCCGCTTGGCGTCGACACGCAGGCCGACCTTGACCGAGCGCGCCTTCTTGTCGCAAAGGGTATCTGACGACCGCTGTTAGGCGGCAATTGAGAAAGCATGGACACGATGAAAACCAACAGGATTTCCTTCCAGGGTGAAGCGGGCGCAAACTCCGATACGGCGTGCCGCAACATGTTTCCCGACATGGAGCCTTTGCCGTGCCCGACTTTCGAGGATGCCTTTAACGCGGTTGAAACCGGCGCCGCCGACCTTGCGATGATCCCGATCGAGAACACGCTGGCCGGACGCGTCGCCGATATTCACTATCTGCTGCCGCTCGCCGACATGCATATCGTCGGCGAATATTTCCTGCCGATCCATTTCCAGCTGATGGTGCTCCCGGGCGTCAAGCGTGAGGAAATCAAGACCGTTCACAGCCACGTCCATGCGCTTGGCCAATGCCGCAACGTCATTCGCCAGAATGGCTGGAAAGGCGTCATCGCGGGCGATACGGCAGGGGCCGCGCGTCTCGTCGCCGATATGAAGGACCGTTCAATGGCGGCATTGGCGCCACGCCTTGCCGCCGATCTCTACGGGCTCGAAATTCTGGAAGAAAATGTCGAGGATTCGGAAGACAATGTGACCCGCTTCGTGGTTCTGTCCAAGAACAAGCAATGGGCGCCGCGTCCCGAAAACGGCGAACGCATCGTGACGACTTTTGTCTTCCGCGTGCGCAACGTCCCGGCTGCGCTCTACAAGGCGCTGGGCGGCTTTGCCACCAATGGCATCAACATGACCAAGCTCGAAAGCTATCAGATCGGCGGGCGTTTCATTGCCACGCAGTTCTATGCCGATGTGGAAGGGCACCCCGAAGATCACAATCTGCAGCTCGCGCTGGAAGAATTGCGCTTCTTCACCAAGGAAGTGCGCATCCTCGGCGTCTATCAGGGCAGCGATATTCGCGGCACGCAGCTGCTCGCCGCAGAATAAGCACCGTAATCACCCTGCATCATAGGCCCAGGCCTTTATGAGATGGGTTGCGATGGCGCCGGATGGCGGCACCCGCAGCCCATTTTCATGCGTGCCTTCCAGCATGGTGCGCACTTCGGCCTTCGAGAACCAGCGTCCGTCTTCCAGCTCCGAGCGGTCGATGGTGAAATCATCGCTCAAAACCTCGGCATGGCAGCCGATCATCAGCGAATAGGGAAATGGCCAGGGCTGGCTCGCATGATAGGCGACGCGGCCGATGGCGAGCCCCATTTCCTCGACGCTTTCGCGGCGCACGGCTGCCTCGATCGTTTCTCCATGCTCGATAAAGCCCGCAAGACAGGAATAGGAGCCCGGCGCGAAATGCGGCCCGCGCGCCAGAATGCATTTTTCGCCGCGCACCGGCAGCATGATTGCCACCGGATCGGTGCGTGGAAAATGTTCCGCGCCGCAGTTGGGGCATTGCCGTTTGGCGCCACCCGCGCGCATTTCTGTCTTCGTGCCGCAGCGTCCGCAGAAACGGTGATTGGCGTGCCATGCGGTGAGTGCGGCGGCTTGCGCCAGCGCGCCGAGCAGGTCGGCGGACACCAGCCCCTCCGTATAGATGCTGCGATAGTCCTGCAGCCGGAACGGCGCTTCCATCGTCTCCGGGTCGAGCGGGGTTGTCAGCGCCACGATGGGCATGCCGTCCTGAAGGCCGAGCAGGATGGGCTCGTGAAGCTCAGCCGCAAATTCCTTCGCTTCGCCGAAACGGAATAATGCGCGCGGCGCTTTCTCATCGGCATAGTCGAGAAGCAGCCTGTTGCCGCCCAGCAGCATGATTCGCGTTTCGGGAAGTTCGAGTGCCGTGAAGGCCGAATCATCTTGCCGCTTTTCGGATTGGCGGTCGATCCGGTTGCCGGAAAATCCGACAGATCGGCTTGGTTCGATTTCCGGCAGGTCATAGAGACGGAAAGCCATAATGGTCTCGGAATTGTGGGAGGATCAAAGCGCACCCCGAAAAGTGTGAAACGGTTTTCGGAAAAGATGCGCGCGAAAACAAACTAAAGCGCTGCGCGAATGTCGGCGATGAGTTTTTCGGCGGCTTTGTCGTCATAGGTCTCGCGGGTGCCAAAACCCCAGACGGGACCGGGCCAGCCTGCATCGCCTTCATTGCGGGCGATCACATGCAGGTGCAGCTGCCGCACGATATTGCCGAGCGCTCCGGTATTGATTTTTTCGCAGCCCGTCGCCGACTTGAGCGCCTGCGCGACGATGCCGGTCTCGAAGGTCAGCATGGTCTGGTCCAGCGGCGTCATGTCGTGAATTTCGGTAAGATCGGGGCGGCGCGGCACCAGGATCAGCCATGGCCAGCGCCGGTCGTTCATCAGCCGAAGCTCGCACAGGCCGAGCTTGGCGACAGAAAAAGTATCGGCATTGAGCCGTTTATCGAGTTCGAACATTTTCATGCGCCGATTCTACGTGTCTGATCCAAAAGCGCCGCGCTGGGCTGCAAATGGCAATTTGCGTTTGCATCCGCATAATCCCGAAAAATCTGCAACTTTTCGGGATTATGCGAGGCTTCCGGTGCTCACATACCTTAATGTACGCTGCGCTCCGGTTCTCGAAATCACCCTTTTCGCCGCAGCCTGTCGCCTTTTGCTTCAGACACTTATCAGTTTTTTTCGTCCGGCGCTTGCTTTTTGCGCGACGCCCTTCTTGCTTTTTGCTTCACAATTGACGATATGCAGACCGGGAGGTTGGTGGTGGACGAGCCACTCGCCAACCGGGTCAGGTCCGGAAGGAAGCAGCCCTAACGAGCCACGGCACGGGTCATCGTGCCAGCCTCCCACCCCTTCTCACCGCGCCGACGACTGTTGATGGACAGCCTCTTTGGTTGACGCCGCTCATGCGTCCGGTCCAAACTGGCGGCTGAGAAGGAAGCGAATGGAGAACGGAAGGGCAGCTCATGGACACAAAATCCGCTGATGGCGCCTATCGCGTTCTCGCCCGCAAATATCGCCCCCAGAATTTCAACGACCTTATCGGCCAGGAGCCGATGGTTCGCACGCTCAAGAATGCTTTCGAGACGGGCCGCATCGCGCAGGCGTGGATGCTGACCGGCGTGCGCGGGGTCGGCAAGACCACGACGGCCCGCATTCTGGCGCGCGCGCTCAATTACAAGACCGATACGGTCGACCAGCCGACCATCGACCTCTCCCTGCAGGGCGAAAACTGCCAGGCGATCATGGAAGGCCGCCACGTCGACGTGATCGAGATGGACGCCGCCTCGCACACCGGCATCGATGATATTCGCGAGATCATCGAGCAGGTCCGCTATCGCCCGGTTTCGGCGCGCTACAAGGTCTATATCATCGACGAAGTGCACATGCTTTCCACGGCCGCCTTCAACGGTCTGTTGAAGACGCTGGAGGAGCCGCCACCGCACGTAAAATTCATCTTCGCCACCACGGAAATCCGAAAAGTTCCGATCACGGTTCTGTCGCGCTGCCAGCGCTTCGACCTGCGCCGCATCGAATCGGGCACGCTTGCCGCACATCTGCGCCGCATTGCGGAAGCCGAACAGATCGCGGTGGACGACGCGTCGCTCGCCATGATCGCCCGCGCAGGCGAAGGCTCGGCACGCGATTCGCTGTCGATCTTCGATCAGGCCATTGCGCATGGCGCGGGCACCGTCACGGCGGAAGCCGTGCGCTCCATGCTGGGGCTTGCCGACCGCGCCCGCATCATCGACCTGTTCGAAATGCTGATGCGTGGCGATGTGGCTGGCGCACTGATAGAGTTTCGCGCGCAATATGATGTCGGCGCCGATCCGTCGGTCGTGCTGACCGATCTTGCCGATTTCAACCATCTGGTGACGCGTTTGCGTTTCACCCCGGATGTGGCGGAAGACGTGTCATTGTCGGAAGATGAGCGCGTGCGCGGCCGTGAGTTCGCTCAGAAACTTTCCGTCCGCGTGCTGTCGCGCACCTGGCAGATGCTGCTCAAGGGCATTGCGGAGGTCGATACGGCGACGAGGCCGGTTCAGGCCGCAGAAATGCTTTTGATCCGGCTTGCCCATGCAGCCGATCTGCCGACCTTGGACGAAGCGATCCGCGGTCTCGACAATGGTTCGGTTGCAGCGCCGCGCCCGCAGCCGGGCAGTCCCCGTCCGAATGGTGGCGGTCAGCCTGAAGCGCGCTTTGCTACTGACGCGGTTGGCTCCTCTTCGATGGCGCCTGCCTCCGGCGGTCCGGCGACGGCCATGCGTATTGTGGAAACACCGCCTCAGCCGGTTCAGCCATCAGTCGCGCCGCAGCAATTCATCGAGCCTGCGCCGCAGCCTTCCGTTCCGGTCAACAGCCTGCACGATGTTGTCGCGCTCGCCGACAAGCATCGCGACATGCAGTTCAAGATTCTGGTCAAGAGTTGCGTGCGTCTGGCGGCAATAGCGCCGGGACGTCTCGAAATCGGCCTGACCGACGATGCGCCGAAGTCGCTGCCGAGCGACATTTCGCAGCGCCTCCTCAATTGGACCGGCATTCGCTGGATCGTCACCGTCGCGCGCGACGTGGCGGGGCAGACCATTTCGGAGGCGGAAACCGAGCGTCGCGACAATCTGGTGACGGACGCCCGCGCCGATCCCGATGTTGCCGCCATTCTCGCGGCCTTTCCGGGCGCGAAGATCACCGATGTGCGCATTGCCGTGCCGGAACAGAATGACGACGAGGATATAGACCTCGATGCCGCGGTGGATATACCCGGCGCACCGTCTGAAGACGATTGATATACGGAATGATGGAGTGAACCCATGCGTGACATGATGGGCATGATGAAGCAGGCGAAGGAATTGCAGGCCAAGATGAAGGCCATGCAGGACGAAATCGCCAATCTGGAAGCCTCGGCGTCTTCCGGCGGCGGCTTGGTGACGATCACGCTTTCCGGCAAGGGTACATTGTCGGCGCTGAAGATCGACCCCTCGCTGATGAAGGAAGACGAGGTGGAAATCCTCGAAGACCTGATCATCGCGGCGCATAACGACGCCAAGGCGAAGCTTGAAGCGGCCATGGCCGAAAAGACCCAGTCGCTCACCGCCGGCCTGCCGATCCCTCCGGGGTTTAAGCTGCCGTTTTAAGGCAGTAGGGGAATAAGGGAGTAGGGGAGTATGTTTTGGTGGGCTGACTGCCGCCATGCCGCATCTTCCCTTGATCCCGTTCCCTACTCCCTTATTCCCCTATTCCCTTACTCCCTTAAGCCAATGTCCAAACGAATAGCCGGTCCCGAAATCGAACGTCTCATCCAGCTTCTGGCCCGCGTGCCGGGGCTTGGGCCGCGTTCGGCCCGTCGTGCGGCACTGCATCTTATCAAGAAGAAGGAAGCCCTTCTGGTGCCGCTTGGCGGCGCCATGCAGGAGGCCGCTGAAAAGGTGCGCATCTGTTCGTGCTGCGGCAATGTCGACACAAGCGATCCGTGCACGATCTGCACCGATGAGCGCCGCGATCCGGCCACCCTCATCGTGGTGGAGGACGTTTCCGATCTCTGGGCGCTGGAGCGCGCCGGTACGATGAATGTGCGCTATCACGTTCTCGGCGGTCGCCTGTCGCCGCTCGACGGCATCGGCCCGGACGATCTCAATATCAAGGGACTGGTGGAGCGCGTTGCCAGCGGCGACATCAAGGAAGTGATTCTCGCGGTCAACGCCACCGTCGAAGGCCAGACCACCGCGCATTACATCACCGACCAGCTGTCGGGCTTCGATGTGCGCGTCACACGGCTTGCGCATGGCGTTCCGGTCGGCGGCGAACTCGATTATCTGGATGAAGGCACGCTTGCTGCCGCCTTGCGGGCACGTACAACGCTTTAATTTCGGGAGAAATGCATGGCAGCGGGACATTGGAAGCGTAGCCTGAAGATTGCTCTCGGACTGGTAGCCAGTCTTGCCATTTCTCCCGCTATCGCCGCGCCCTCGAAAGCACAGGTCGAAAGCCAGTATCGCAACTGGCTTGAAAAGGATTTATGGCCCGAGGCCAAGGCGGCAGGCGTCTCCCGCATGGTGTTCGATCAGGCTTTTGCGGGTGTGTCGATCAACTGGAAGCTGCCAGATCTCGTCATTCCCGGCGAAAAGCCCTCGACGCCGAAAGAGCAGAAGCAGGCTGAATTCGGAGCTCCGGGCAAATATTTCAATGCCAAGACGATGAGCACCGTCACAAGCGGCGGACAGGCGCGTTATGGCCAATATGCCGGGCTGTTGAAGCGCATCGAACAGAAATATGGCGTCCCCGGCCCCATCCTGCTCGCCGTGTGGGGCCGCGAATCCGGCTTCGGCACGGTCAAGATTCCCTATAACGCCTATGAGGTTCTCGGCACCAAAGCCTTTATGGCGACGCGCAAGGAGATGTTCCGCAAGGAGCTGATCGCCGCGCTCGAAATCGCTTCCAAGGGCTATATCGACGAAAATGCCATGAAAAGCTCATGGGCTGGCGCGCTCGGCCAGCCGCAATTCATGCCGACTTCCTATCTCAAGCACGCCGTCGATTTCGACGGCGACGGCAAGCGCGACATCTGGAATTCCGTGCCCGATACGCTCGCCTCCATCGCCAATTACCTGAAACTGCATGGCTGGCAGAAGGGACGCGACTGGGGCTTTGAGGTGAACGTTCCGCAAGACGTGTCCTGCTCGCTGGAAGGCCCCGATCAGGGCAAGACGATTGCCGAATGGGCGAAGCTTGGCATCACGCGCGTCAATGGCAAGGCTTTCCCGGCCAATGAAATGAAAGGCGAGGGTTTTCTGCTCATGCCTGCCGGCCGCTTTGGCCCGGCATTCATCGTGAGCCCGAATTTCTACGTGCTCAAGGACTATAATATGAGCGATCTCTATGCGCTTTTCATCGGCCATGTCGGTGATCGCATCGCCTATGGTGCGGGTGATTTCAGCCGCGCATGGGGCAATGTCGGCACGATGTATCGCTCCGACATCGGCGCGATGCAGAAGCGCATGCAGGCGCTGGGCTATGATGTCGGCAAGCCCGACGGCCTTCCCGGTTTCAAGACCCGCCGCTCCATCGGCCTGTGGCAGGCAAAGAACGGCATAGCGTCGACTTGCTTTCCGCAACCGGAATTGTTGCGTCAGATTCGCTGATCTCCCCCGCTTAGCAAATTGGCGAAAGACTGAAGAGCTTTCGTCCTGTAGCGGTCGTTGTGCTGCAGCATGAGAAACTGGCGCTGGGGCAGAGCGAAGTCCGCCTTCACCAGCGTTCCGGCAGCAAGATGCGGGGCAGCGACAAGCTCCGATATGGCTGTCACATAGTCGCCGGACCGCACCGCCGAACAGATGGCTTCGTTCGAGGGCAGTTCCAGCGCCACATGCAGCCGCGCCGGATTGTAGCCGGATGCGCGCATGGCATCCTCGAAAACGCTGCGCGTTCCTGAGCCCTGCTCGCGCAAGATCCACTTCTCCTTGAAAAGTCGGTCCCAGGTCAGTTTTCCGCCCCCGGCCCATTCATGATCGGGCCGCGCCACCAGAATAAGCTGATCGCTTGCAACCTTGGTGATCGATAGCGACGGAGCCTGCACCGCACCTTCGACAAGGCCGATATCGGCAGCGCCTTCCTCTGTGGCTTCGGTAACGCTTTCGGTGTTTCCGAGCGTCAGCCGCACCTCGATCAAGGGATAGGCGGCATGAAACCGTGCCAGAAAGGATGGAAGCCAATAGCTGGCAATAGTCTGGCTGGCGTGGATGGCGAGAATGCCGCGCTTGCCGCCACCGAGTTCCGACAGCATGCGCTCGGCGGAACGCGCGCGGGCAAGTGTGGCGCGCGCCTCGTCCAGAAACATGCGCCCGTCACCCGTCAGTTCTATCCGCCGCCCGATACGGTTGAAAAGCGTCGCGCCGTAGCGTTCCTCCAATGTGCGGATCGCGGAACTGACCGCCGAAGGGGTCAGGTGCAAGGCTTCGGAAGCACGGGTGAGGTGCTCGCGCTCGGCCACTTCAATGAAAATTCGCAGTTGTTCCAGTGTCATAGCAATAATCATTCGATTTTATCGAATGAAATATGACATATAATGAAATGGAATGAACAGGGGAAATCGGGCATCTGATGGGAAAATATTTCCCTTTTCATACGAAATGCCGAAAATGACCTACTCCAAAATCCACAACGTCCTCCCAGGGCTTGGTCTGAGCATAGCGGTTGCGGCAGCAGCGCTCGGGCTGGAAAGAGTCGAGGAACATTATGCAGGGCGGGCCTGGCTGGAAGCGCTGGTTATCGCCATCCTGCTCGGCACGGTCGTGCGGACGTTCCTGCGGCCCGGCCCACAGTTCAACAAGGGGATAGGCTTTTCCGCCAAGCTTCTTCTGGAAATCGCCGTTGTGCTTCTGGGCGCTTCGATCAGCGCAAGCGCGGTCGTTGCTGCGGGCTCGGGACTCATTTTCGGCATTGCGGGCGTGGTTGCGGTGGCCATCACGCTCAGCTACGGGATCGGCCGCCTGTTGAAGCTGCCGCATCGAATGGCGGCACTGGTCGCCTGCGGCAATTCCATCTGCGGCAATTCGGCAATTGCCGCCACTGCGCCGGTCATCGGTGCGGAAAGCGAGGACGTGGCCGCCTCCATCGCATTTACGGCGATCCTCGGTGTGATCGTGGTGCTGACCCTGCCGCTGCTGGTGCCGCTCCTGGGCCTGTCGCACACGCAATATGGCGTTCTGGCGGGGCTGACCGTTTATGCGGTGCCGCAGGTTCTGGCGGCTACCGCGCCGGTCGCCACGATCAGCGTGCAGCTCGGTACCTTGGTAAAGCTCGTGCGCGTGCTCATGCTGGGGCCGGTCATTCTCGCTCTGGCGCTTCTTGCCGGAAACAAGGATGCGAATGCCAAGCCGGGCTTTTTCCAGCTGGTGCCATGGTTCATCATCGGCTTTCTGGGCATGATGGCGCTGCATTCCCTGCACCTGATACCGGAAGCACTTTTGCCCGGCATTCAATATGCTTCCACCTTGCTGACGATCGTTTCAATGGCGGCTCTTGGGCTGGGCGTGGATGTGCGTTCCGTCGCTGCCGCCGGGGGCCGCGTGACGCTGACGGCCATTCTCTCGCTGCTTGTGCTGGGCCTCATCAGCCTTGGGCTGATTCATATGCTGAACATCGCCTGAAGGCCATGGTCGCGGGCACCAATGAACTCCGCAAAAATTGCGGTTGTGGCGGTTTTTGGAACATGGTGCGATGCGGTAGCCAACCAATGAGAGATTCCCATGGCCCTGCTACCCCTTACCATGATCCCCGACCCGCTTTTGCGGCAAGTGTCCCGACCTGTCGAAACCGTTGATGATAAAATCCGCCAGCTTGCGGGTGATATGCTCGAAACGATGTATGAAACGTCCGGCGTGGGCATTGCCGCCGTGCAGGTTGGAAGGCTCCTGCGCATGACCACGATCGATGTCGAATATCGCAACGGCGAGCGCAAACCCATCGTCGCCATCAATCCCGAGATCATCGCCGCCTCCGAAGAGAAAAGCAGCTACGATGAGGGTTGCCTGTCTGTCGGACCCTACCGGGGTTCCGTCTCGCGTCCCGCACGGGTGACGATCGCCTATAGCGATCTTGAGGGTGAAAGGCACAGGCTGGATGCCGACGGCATTCTGGCCACCTGCTTCCAGCACGAGATAGACCACATGAACGGGGTGCTCTTTCTCGATCATCTGACGGCGGAACAGCGCGAGGAAATCCTGGAGAAAGTGGAGACGCAGGCGCCGCCGGATGCCTGAATGATCCCCGTGATGAGCCCTGCTCGGGATATTGTGAGCAGCGGCAAAAGAAAAAGCCCGGCGAGAGCCGGGCTTTAACATTCTGATTCATCACATCGTTTAGAGCGCGTCCTGAAAAGTGTGAAACGCTTTTCGGAAGAGATGCGCTCCAGAATCAATAACAAAAATAGGCTGCATGGGTTATGGCTAGAAGCTCTTCGTCCGTATAGGAGCCATTTTCGTAATAATGTGGCGGCATACAATTGGAAATATACCAAGTGGCAAAGCTCGTCATCGCATCTATTACGAAGCTCTTCATAAGCCATCTCCATTGAAAGACGGCTGTATTATGGGCCTATTCCGAAATAGGCGCATGTCCAATCCCGGGTGTGCAATTTTTATCTAACTAAAACCGCCATCCGAAGGCGACGGTTGATTGCGCCTGTGGCGGTCATGGAAATGCCTTCAAGGCAGGTTCGCCGCGCGCATTCTCTGAAAAAGAAAAAGCCCGGCGAGAGCCGGGCTTTTCCATTATTCGGTCGAAACCGGAAAAGATTAGTTCTTTTCCTGCTTCTTCAGGGCTGCGCCGAGGATGTCGCCGAGCGAAGCGCCGGAGTCGGACGAACCGTACTGAGCGACAGCTTCCTTTTCTTCGGCGATTTCGAGCGCCTTGATCGAGACCTGCAGCTTGCGGGTCTTCTTGTCGAAGGCGATGACGCGGGCGTCAACCTTCTGACCGACCGTGAAGCGTTCCGGACGCTGTTCGTCGCGGTCACGCGACAGATCCGAACGCTTGATGAAGCTTTCCAGATCGTGGTCGACGAGACGGACTTCGAGGCCACCGTCGGTAACGGCGGTCACTTCGCAGGTCACAACGGCGTTCTTGCGCAGTTCGCCCGAAGCTGCTGCTTCACCGACCTTGTCGCCGGAAAGCTGCTTGATGCCGAGCGAGATGCGTTCCTTCTCGACGTCAACATCGAGAACGACAGCCTTGACGACTTCACCCTTGTTGTACTCTTCGATGACCTGTTCGCCCGGACGGTTCCAGTCGAGGTCGGAGAGGTGAACCATGCCGTCAACGTCGCCGTCGAGGCCGATGAACAGGCCGAATTCGGTCTTGTTCTTGACTTCGCCTTCAACAACGGTGCCGACAGGGTACTTCTGGGCAAAGGTCGTCCACGGATTGTCGAGGGTCTGCTTGAGGCCGAGCGAGATACGGCGCTTGACCGGATCAACTTCGAGCACAACGACTTCGACTTCCTGCGTGGTGGAGAGAATCTTGCCCGGATGGACATTCTTCTTGGTCCACGACATTTCGGAAACGTGGATGAGGCCTTCGATGCCCGGCTCGATTTCGACGAACGCACCGTAGTCGGTGATGTTCGTGACGGTGCCGGTGATCTTTTTGCCGATCGGGTACTTCGCGCCGATGCCATCCCAAGGATCGTTCTCGAGCTGCTTCATGCCGAGCGAGATACGATGGGTTTCCTGGTTGATGCGGATGATCTGCACCTTGACCGTCTGGCCGATGGTGAGGATTTCCGACGGATGGTTGACGCGGCGCCATGCCATGTCGGTGACGTGCAGCAGACCGTCGATGCCGCCGAGGTCGACGAACGCACCGTAGTCGGTGATGTTCTTGACGACGCCTTCAACGACCTGACCTTCTTCAAGGTTCTGGACGATTTCCGAACGCTGTTCCGCACGGCTTTCTTCAAGAACGGTACGGCGCGAGACAACGATGTTGCCGCGACGCTTGTCCATCTTGAGGATTTCGAACGGTTGCGGGACGTGCATGAGCGGGGTGACGTCGCGGATAGGACGGATGTCGACCTGCGAACGCGGCAGGAAGGCAACAGCGCCGTCGAGGTCGACGGTGAAACCACCCTTGACCTGATTGAAGATGACGCCGTCGACGCGCTCGCCATTGGCGAACTTCTGCTCGAGCTTGACCCAGCTTTCTTCACGGCGTGCTTTTTCGCGCGACAGAACAGCTTCGCCCAGCGCGTTTTCGATGCGCTCGACGTAGACTTCAACTTCGTCGCCCGGCTTCAGCGTGCCGTCTTTGCCCTTTGCGCCGAATTCCTTCAGCGGCACGCGGCCTTCGACCTTCAGACCGGCGTCGATGATCGCCATGTCCTTTTCAATGGCCACAATGCGGCCCTTGACGACATAACCTTCAGCAAGGTCGTTCGTGGCAAAGGATTCCGCCAGCAGCGACTCGAAGTCTGCGAGGGTTGGATTGAATTCTGACATGAATACTCCTGGTGCATCCGGAAAATTCATCGGATGCAGCGCCGGGGGTTAGTGTTGCGTTATGCCCGACCTCGGCCCCGTCTTTGCAGACAACCGGCGCGTGGAACGCGAAGTCAGGCTTTTCAGTATGAGTGCAGCCTATATAGGTCCGAACTCGGGATAATCCAGCTTTTCAGGGCACAATGACGCCCGGAAGCGCGAAAACTTGCCGGATATCATCCCCGATGCTGCGCCAAAGCGTGATCGATCAGCTTTTTTGCGGCCAGAAATGCCGCTTCTATACTCATTTCGCTCGTATCAAGCAAGTGCGCGTCTTCCGCAGGCTTCAAAGGAGAATCGATGCGGTTCGTGTCGCGCTCGTCGCGCTTCTTGAGATCGGCAAGGATTTCTCCGAGGTCGGCCTTCTCGCCGCGCGCCACGATCTCTTCATAGCGGCGCTCGGCGCGCACTTCCGGCGAGGCCGTGACAAAGAGCTTTATAGCCGCGTCGGGACAGACGACGGTGCCGATATCGCGCCCGTCCAGCACGCTTGAGGGCAGGGCATTGGCGAAATTGCGCTGCGCTTCGACGAGCGCCCTCCTGACCTTCGGCATGACGGCGACCTTGGAGGCCGCCTCGCCGATGGTGTGGGCGGAAAGGACGGCCTTGTCCATCTCGCGCAGATCGAGATTGCGTGCTGCCTCAGCCGCCACCGCTTCGTCGTCGAGAGGCAGGCTCTTGTCGAGAAGTGCTTTGGCGACGGCGCGATAGGTCAGTCCCGTATCCAGATGCGGCATGCCGTAGTGAATGGCGATGCGCCGGGCAAGGGTTCCCTTGCCCGAGGCAGCCGGTCCGTCGATAGCGACGATAAACGGCATCATCACGCGCCGCTCAGCTCGATCTTCGCGCCCAGTCCCGGCATCATGTCCATGAATTCGGGGAAGGACGTAGCGATCATGTTGCTGTCGTCCACCGTCACCGGCTTTTCCGATGCAAGGCCCATCACGAGGAAGCTCATCGCGATGCGGTGATCGAGATGGGTTGCGACCGTGCCGCCGCCCAGTCCCTTGCCGTCAGGGCGGCCGCGGACCGTCAGCGACATTTCGCCTTCGGTGCAATCGACGCCATTGGCTTCAAGGCCGCGCGCAACCGCCGCCAGGCGATCGGATTCCTTGACGCGCAGTTCATCGAGGCCGTCCATCACGGTTTCGCCTTCCGCGAAGGAGGCGGCAATCGCCAGAACAGGATATTCATCGATCATCGACGGGGCGCGTTCCGGCGGAACGACGACGCCCTTGAGTTTCGAGGCTTTCACGCGCAGATCGGCGACGTCCTCGCCGCCGGCAAGTCGGGCATTGAGCACTTCGATATCGGCGCCCATTTCCTGTAGCGTCAGGATCAGGCCGGTGCGGGTCGGGTTCATCAGCACGTTGCGGATGGTGACGTCCGAACCTTCGACCAGAAGGGCCGCGACAAGCGGGAAGGCGGTCGAGGATGGATCGCCCGGCACGTCGATGGTCTGGCCGACAAGCTTGCCCTGTCCTACGATCCGGATATGGCGCACGCCATCCTTGTCGGTTTCAACCGAAAGATCGGCGCCAAAACCCTGCAGCATCTTTTCGGTATGGTCGCGGGTCATGACCGGCTCGATGACGGTGGTGACGCCGGGCGTGTTGAGGCCGGCGAGCAGCACGGCGGATTTCACCTGCGCGGATGCCATCGGCACGCGATAGGTGATCGGATTGGCCGTCTTCGGGCCGATCAGCGTCAGCGGCATGCGGTCGCCTTCGGCTGCTTCCACCTGAACGCCCATTTCACGCAACGGGTTCAGCACGCGGCCCATCGGACGCTTCGACAGCGATGCGTCGCCGATAAAGGAGGTTTTCATGTCATAGGTGCCGACAAGGCCCATGGTCAGGCGCGCGCCGGTGCCGGCATTGCCGAAATCGAGCGGCGCTTCGGGCTGCAGCAGGCAGCCATTGCCGACGCCGTTGATGATCCACACATCGCCCTCTTTACGGATTTTCGCGCCCATGGCCTGCATGGCGCGGCCCGTATTGATGACGTCCTCTCCTTCCAGAAGGCCGGTGATGCGGGTTTCACCCGACGCAAGACCGCCGAACATGAAGGAACGATGCGAGATGGACTTGTCGCCCGGAATGCGGATTTCGCCGACCAGCGCCTCCGAGCGGCGGGCGGTTGCTGGTTTCGGGGAAGCAGAATGGGACATGGATTTTCACAGTCACATTTTTGGCGCGATCGCGCGCCGGGATTGAGAGATAAGCGGGGCTTCCCTAGCATAGGAAAAAGCCGGGGTCATCCGCGAATACGCGGCGCGAACGACACGGAGCCGGAAGAGTCTGCATATGCGCGTGCGTTTGGCTTTGACAAACGCGCCAAATTGCGTTTATGCACCGGACAACACTATAAACGCGCTCAAGTCTTGCCCTTGCCATATGGCTCAGCGAACAGCATGGTGATGGGCTATATGCTTCGAGGGCATCCCGGCGCGGTTTTATGAATTTGTGTCCCCGTGTGAATTAACGAGGCTAAACGTGGCAAAAGCTGAACTTGGTACCAAGCGTATCGACCCGGAAACGGGCAAGAAATTTTACGATCTCAATCGTGATCCGATCGTTTCGCCTTACACCGGCATTTCCTATCCGCGTTCCTATTTCGACTCCACGCTTGAAAGCCGCGTCGTCGAAGAGGAAACCGAGGAGGAAGAACTGGATACGGCGCTGGAAAAGCCGGAATTCGTCTCGCTTGAAGATGCCGACGACGAAACCAAGGGCAGCGGTGACGATCTGCCGGATATCGACGATGACGATGTCGATCTGGGCGATGACGATGACGACACCTTCCTCGAAGAAGAGGAAGACGAGGACGACGATATGTCGGGCATTCTCGGCGGTGGCGTCGGCGGCGACGACGAAGAAGGCTGATCCATTCAGCCGGTCAGGATATTGTGTTTTTGCGAGGCGGCCTTCGGGTCGCCTCGTTTCGTTTGGGCGCGTCTCGCACGGGAGGCCGCCGCGATCTGTGAATTATTTTTGGCAGATGTGGAAAGAGTTGCGATTTAGCTCTTGATCTTCTCGCGAACGCCATTTAATAAGCCGCCACACCGGGCAGCAAGTGCTGCCTGATGCGCCTCGAAAGAGGTCTGATGGGGCCATAGCTCAGCTGGGAGAGCGCCTGCATGGCATGCAGGAGGTCAGCGGTTCGATCCCGCTTGGCTCCACCAAATTTTCCTTCACAATAAGCCAAACACACCGGTTTGATCGACCGGCCTGTCATCGGACAATGCTTGAATGAGCTCTGTTTGTTTCCGTGACGGAAACGATCCCGGCGACATTCGACCGGCTTTCCCCGATGGCCATGCTCGACAACTCCCAAAAAGTTGGTAAGTAGAGTTTTGTCGAAGTAATTCAGCATGGCTATTTTGAATGAGCAGGCTTCCTGATTTCGATGGACTGCGATTTCTATTGTGTATCGGAATCGCCGTCTTTCATTTTTCTTTCCGCATTCCGGTGAAGAGTGAAACATTGAATGAAGTTATATTAGCCTTCTCTTATTTTACCGATATCTTCTTCATTGTTTCCGGGCTCTTTCTGGCAAGACGGCGAAATTATATCTGGAACTGGCCCGGTTATGCAGCCTTCATCGGAAAGCGGCTGGCGCGGATCTATCCGCTGCATGTGCTTGCCTTTTCGTGTTTCGCGCTGCTGTCCGCCCTCACCGCAGCGGGAATCCTGCGTCCTCTGGGCAATCCCAGCACAAGCTGGAGCGACGGGCTGACCCAGCTTCTTCTGGTCCACAATTGGGGACTGGGCCGCACGTCCTCCTACAATTATGTCAGCTGGTCGCTGAGTGCCCTTTTCGCCATGTATCTGGCCTTTCCGCTGTTCGACATGTTGTGCAGGCGGTTCGGAAGCTGGGTGCTTGTCGGGGTAATCATTGCCGCCATCGGCGGTGAATATCTGGCGCAGAAGCTTGGCGTATTGTCGCTCACCCGCATACAAATATCCAATGTGGGGGTGTTCCGGACCTTGCCGTCCTTCCTCTTTGGAATGTGGCTCGCCCGGCGGGAACATCCGGTCATGCCCCGCGCGGTCGTCAAGGCATTGCTTGCCGTCTGCCTCGCCCTGTTCCTGTTCTGCCACCCGGAAAACGGGCCGGGCGAACCCAACACGCTGGAAGGTCCGTTGCGGCTGGCATTCGTCTATGCGAGCGTTTATGTGCTCTATCTCGCATCCAGCCAGGGCATCCATACGCCGCTGCAATGGCGCGTGCTGACGAAGCTCTCCCGTTACAGCTTCGGTATCTTCATTCTGCATCCGCTGGTCGGGATGCTGTTTTTCCGAATAGTGCCGGAACGATGGAGCGAGACGACGGCGGGCGCGGTTCTGGTCATCGGCGGCGCTGCTGTTGCCAGTGTTCTGACCGCAGCTGCCGCCTATCACCTGTTCGAGAATCCTCTGCACCGCTGGCTGGTGAAGAGGATAGATGGCTGGGTTGGCAGGTCGCAAGGCATGAGCGGGCCTGCTGAATCGACACAAGGCGGCCTGCCTGTCTCCCGATAGGCAGGCAACGCTCCCGCCTGGTCAGGCGGTGCGCGTCGTGCCGCTATCCTGCCGCATCAGGTATAGCGATGCGGCGACGATCAGGGCGGCTCCAGGCCAGAAGTTGATGCCGGGCGTGGCGGCAAAAACGATCCAGCCGAAAATCACATTGATCGGCAGTCTCAAATCGTCGAAGGGCTGCAGATAAACAGCGTCCGCTATGGAATAGGCTGCGATCTGGAAATATTGCGCCAGCGCGGTGAAAGCGCCGATCACGATCAATATCGACCATATCTCGATGCCCGGTGCGGTGATTGCCGACATGCTGAGGCCCGACGCCAGCCAGAGCACCGCATTGATGGGCGTGAGCAGCACCAGCATATAGGCCGAAATGCTGGCGGGCTTTTCAAAACGGGTCAGATATTTGGTCATCACCGAATAGCCTGCCCAGAGCGCTGCGGCGAGGACCGGCAGCAATGAATAGACCGTATAGGAATCTGACCACGGCGCGATGATGATCAATGCTCCGACAAACCCGGTGAATGTAGTGACCAGACGCGCCAGCGTGACCTTTTCCTGCAGAAACAGCCGCGCGCACAGAATGACGAAGAACGGCGATGTCATGGACAGGGCAACCACCTGCCAGATCGGCACATGGGCGAGCGCGTAAATCCAGACCTGCACGCCAGCGGCGGCAAGCGCGACGCGCATGACATGAAAGCCGAGGCGGCTGGTGCGCAAGGCCCGCGCGCCATCGCGGATGAGCAGGGGCAATGTCAGCACCAGGGCGATCACATATTGCCAGAAGGCGATGATGACGGATGGAATGCCGGTCCGCGTTCCAGCCCATTGGGTGGCGACATTGACTGCGGCATAGGCCGAACAGGCCGCGACCATCAGCGCTGCGCCGCGCACGGTCGGTTTCAAAGTTGGGGCAGAGGCAAGTTGGCTCAACGGTTTCTTCCCTTTTTTAAGCCTGTTACCTCAGGGTACGGGAAGAAAAACCGCACGACGAAGACGGCAAGCCGTCCAGCCGGGCATGATTCCAACCTCGTTCTCTCTCATCCGGACTATGACCGTCGGCTTCGGAATTGCACCGAATCTGCTGACCCTGACACGTCTGTCGTGTCAGGCGCTCGCGGGCTTCGGGTGTTTCACCCGTTACCGCCGGTGGGGAGTTTCACCCCGCCCTGAGAACTGGATATTTCTTTTGCACCGAATGGCCTGAAGTCGCGTCCGGCGCTCGCGATAAATAAGCCGCGTTTTTTCGCAAGGCAAGATGCATATGCCCGGGGGAGCTGAATCGATACCATGCGGCAATCGCAGTCGGGTGCGGGCGGCGAGCGTTTGACGCTCGCCTGATCGCCATGCCATGGAAAAGCATGGACGTATCGGCAACTCTCTTCTAGAAATCTGTAACGGGGTTGCCCGAAGAGGCCGGCTCCGCATGGTTCTGGGAGGAATGATGAGCACCAACGCAGTCCCCACGCAGTTTTCGCACGATCATCCGCTGTGGCAACCGGATGCCCGGCGTATTGCCGGCAGCAATCTGGAGCAATTCCGCATTCGCGCCGAACAGCGGTCGGGCCTCAGCCTGCCGGACTATGCGGCGCTGCATCGCTGGTCTGTCGAGGATCGCGCGGGGTTCTGGACGCTCATCTGGGATTTCTGCGAGGTCATCGGCGAACGCGGCGGCAAGGCACTGGTTGATCAAGGCCACATGCGTGCGGCAAAATTCTTCCCCGAAGCAAGGCTCAATTTCGCGGAAAACCTGCTGCGGCGCAAAGGCCGTGAGGATGCAATCGTCTTTCGCGGCGAAGACAAGGTCGAGCGCCGTCTGACATGGGACGATCTCCATGCGCTGGTGTCGAAGCTGCAGCAATTCATGCTGTCGGAAGGAGTTGAGCCGGGTGACCGCGTGGCGGGCATGATGCCCAACATGCCGGAAGCGGTTGCGCTGATGCTGGCCGCTTCATCCATCGGCGCGGTCTGGTCTTCCTGTTCTCCGGATTTCGGCGTGCAGGGCGTGCTCGACCGCTTCGGTCAGATCGAGCCGAAGCTGTTCTTCGCCTGCGATGGCTACTGGTATAACGGCAAGCGCATCGACGTGGCCGACAAGGTTGCCGAAGTAACCGCAAAACTGCCGGGGCTGAAACGCGCGGTCATCGTCACCTATCTCGGCGCGGCGGAAGCGGTCGCCAACAAGGCTGAAAAGGGTGTTGCACTCGATGCGGCGCTTGCTCCATTTGCTGCAAAGCCGGTGGCGTTTACGCGGCTTCCCTTCGATCATCCGCTCTATATCCTGTTTTCCTCCGGCACGACGGGCATTCCGAAATGTATTGTACATCGCGCGGGCGGCGTGCTGTTGCAGCATCTGAAAGAACACCGCCTCCATGCGGATTTGCGCGAGGATGACCGCTTCTTCTATTTCACCACCTGCGGCTGGATGATGTGGAACTGGCTGGCGTCAGGCATTGCATCGGGTGCAACGCTGCTGCTCTATGACGGTTCGCCCTTCTATCCTGATGGCAATGTGCTGTTCGACTATGCTGCCGCCGAGGGCATGACCTATTTCGGCACTTCGGCAAAATTCATCGATGCCGTGCTGAAGGCCGGGCTGAAACCTGGTGAGACGCATGACCTGTCGGCGCTGCGCACCATTTCTTCGACCGGATCGCCGCTATCGCCGGAAGGCTTTGCCTTCGTCTATGAAGCAATCAAGCAGGACGTGCATTTGGCCTCCATTTCCGGCGGTACGGATATTGTCTCCTGCTTCGTGCTGGGCGTGCCGACCGAGCCGGTATGGCAGGGCGAAATTCAGGGTGCGGGCCTTGGCATGGCCGTCGATGTCTGGAACGACGATGGCAAGCCGGTACGGGGCGAAAAGGGGGAACTGGTCTGCACGAAGGCATTTCCGTGCATGCCGCTGCAATTCTGGAACGACCCGGACGATGCCAAATATCAGGCCGCCTATTTCGAGCGTTTCGACAATATCTGGTGCCATGGCGATTTCGCCGAATGGACCGAACATGACGGCATCGTCATCCATGGCCGTTCGGATGCAACGCTGAACCCCGGCGGCGTGCGCATCGGTACGGCGGAGATCTACAATCAGGTCGAGCAGATGCCGGAGGTCGCAGAGGCGCTGTGCATCGGGCAGGATTGGGACAAGGACGTGCGGGTTGTGCTGTTCGTGCGGCTTGCCGGAGGCGTCGCGCTGGACGACGATCTCAAGGCGCGTATCAAGGCGAAAATCCGTACTGGCGCCACACCGCGTCACGTTCCGGCGAAGATTGTTGCGGTTGCGGATATTCCGCGCACCAAGTCGGGAAAGATCGTGGAATTGGCCGTGCGCGACATCGTGCATGGACGCGAGGTGAAGAACCGCGAGGCGCTGGCCAATCCGGAAGCGCTGGAGCTTTATCGCGACATTGCCGAGCTGCAGCAGGACTGATTGATCGCCGGATAATGGGCGCAACAAAATTTCGTTATCCGGCAATAAATAGCCACAGAACGCCACGCAAGGCCATTGCCTATTTGACCGCCACGGGACACTCTGCCTTCAACATAAGCCATCTTGCAAAGGATGGTCGCCGGGCAGAACTTGTGGAGGACGAGTATGTTTGCATCGGGTATAAACTTCGGTCTTGGCGAGGAGATCGAAGCCCTTCGCGATACGGTGCGCCGTTTTGCGGAAAGCCGCGTTGCGCCGCTGGCCGCCGAGACCGACCGCAACAACGCATTTCCCATGCATCTGTGGCGTGAACTGGGTGAGCTTGGCGTGCTTGGCATTACCGCGCCCGAAGACTATGGCGGCGCAGGCATGGGCTATCTTGCCCATTGCATCGCGATGGAAGAAATCAGCCGCACCTCTGCCTCCATCGGCCTCAGCTACGGCGCCCATTCCAATCTCTGCGTCAACCAGATCACCCGCAACGGCTCGCCCGCGCAACGCGAAAAATATCTGCCGAAGCTCATTTCGGGCGAGCATGTCGGCGCGCTCGCCATGTCCGAGCCGGGGGCGGGGTCCGACGTCGTTTCGATGAAGCTTCATGCCCAAAAGCAGGGCGACCGCTATATCCTCAACGGCAACAAGATGTGGATCACCAACGGCCCCGACGCCGATGTGCTGGTGGTCTATGCCAAGACTGATCCCTCGGCAGGCCCGCGCGGGATCAGCGCCTTCCTCGTCGAAAAAGGCTTCAAGGGCTTTTCGACCGCGCAAAAGCTCGACAAGCTCGGCATGCGCGGTTCCAACACCTGCGAACTGGTGTTCGAGGATTGCGAAGTTCCCGCTGAAAACCTGATGGGAACTGAGGGCAAGGGCGTCAATGTGCTGATGTCGGGCCTCGATTATGAGCGCGTGGTGCTGGCGGGCGGGCCGCTCGGCATCATGGCCGCGTGCCTCGATGTCGTGATGCCCTATGTGCACGAGCGAAAACAGTTCGACCAACCGATTGGCGAGTTCCAGCTCATGCAGGGCAAGCTTGCCGACATGTATGTGCTATTCAACGCTTCCCGCGCTTATGTCTATGCCGTGGCAGCAAGCTGCGACCGGGGCGAGACGACGCGCAAGGATGCGGCGGGCTGCATTCTCTATGCGGCGGAAAACGCCACGCAGATGGCGCTTCAGGCGATACAGGCGCTCGGCGGCAATGGCTATATCAACGATTACCCGACCGGACGCCTGTTGCGTGACGCCAAGCTTTATGAAATCGGCGCAGGCACATCGGAAATCCGGCGCATGCTGATCGGGCGGGAACTCTTTCAGGAGACCCGCTGATGCCGGTCCTGAAATCGGAAATTTCCACCCGCAGCGCCAGCTTCGAGGCCAACCGCAAGGCCATGCTGGCGGCAATCGACGTGGTGGCGGAAGCCTCGCGCACTGCGATTGATGGCGGCGGCGAGAAGGCGCGTGAACGTCATGTTTCACGCGGAAAACTGCTGCCGCGTGAGCGCGTCGCGCAATTGCTGGACCCCGGGTCCCCCTTTCTCGAAGTGGGGCTGACGGCGGCGCATGGGATGTATGAGGGGGCGGCTCCCTCGGCTGGCATAATCACCGGCATCGGGCGCGTATCGGGCCGCGACTGCATGATCGTCTGCAACGATGCGACGGTGAAGGGCGGCACCTATTATCCCGTCACGGTGAAGAAGCATCTGCGCGCACAGGAAATCGCGGGCGAAAACCGCCTGCCCTGCATTTATCTGGTCGATTCCGGCGGGGCCAATCTCCCCAATCAGGACGAGGTTTTCCCGGATCGCGATCATTTTGGCCGCATCTTTTATAATCAGGCGCAGATGTCGGCGGCGGGCATTCCTCAGGTCGCGGTGGTCATGGGATCGTGCACGGCGGGCGGGGCCTATGTGCCGGCAATGAGTGATGAAACGGTGATCGTGCGGGGGCAGGGCACGATCTTTCTGGCTGGCCCGCCATTGGTCAAAGCCGCGACCGGCGAGGTGGTAAGCGCGGAAAATCTCGGCGGCGGCGATGTGCACACAAGGCTTTCCGGCGTCGCCGATCATCTGGCCAATGATGACGCTCATGCCTTGCAAATTGCCCGCGCCATTGCCGCCAATCTCAACAGCGGAAAACGCTCCTTTATTGCGCGGGGCGACGGCGCTGCGCCGCCGCTCTTCGACCCGGAGGAAATTCTGGGCGTCGTTTCCGCTGATACGCGTATCCCCTATGATGTGCGCGAGGTGATTGCGCGCCTCGTCGATGGCTCGGATTTCGATGAGTTCAAGGCGCGCTACGGCACCATTCTGGTCTGCGGTTTTGCCAGCGTCTATGGCATGCCGGTCGGGATCGTCGCCAACAACGGCGTGCTGTTTTCCGAAGCCGCCTTGAAGGGAGCGCATTTCATCGAGCTTTGCTGCCAGCGCAATATTCCGCTGGTGTTCTTGCAGAACATCACCGGCTTCATGGTCGGGCGCAAATATGAGGCCGAAGGCATCGCCAAGCACGGCGCCAAGCTGGTGACGGCGGTGGCGACCGCCAATGTGCCGAAAATCACCATGCTGATCGGTGCATCCTATGGCGCGGGCAATTACGGCATGGCGGGGCGGGCCTATTCGCCGCGCTTTCTGTGGACATGGCCGAACAGCCGCATCGCCGTGATGGGCGGCGAGCAGGCGGCAGGCGTGCTGGCGACCGTCAAGCGCGACGGGATCGAGCGGACCGGCGGCACATGGTCGGCGGAAGAAGAGGCGAAGTTCAAACGCCCGACGCTCGAAATGTTCGAGCGCCAGAGCCACCCGCTCTATGCCTCGGCGCGGCTTTGGGATGACGGTATTGTCGATCCGCGCAAGAGCCGCGAAGTGCTGGGCCTGTCGCTTTCCGTCACGCTCAACGCGCCGGTTGAGCCCACCCGTTTCGGCATTTTCAGAATGTAGGAAGACAATCAGATGTTTAGCAAAATACTGATTGCCAATCGCGGAGAAATCGCCTGTCGGGTCATTCGCACGGCGCGAAAACTGGGCATTGCAACGGTCGCCATCTATTCCGATGCGGATGCCAATGCGCTGCATGTGGAGATGGCCGACGAGGCGGTGCGGGTCGGCCCTGCCATTTCCGCGCAGAGCTATCTGAATGTCGATGCGATCATCAAGGCCGCGAAGGAAACCGGCGCTGAGGCCATCCATCCGGGCTATGGATTCCTGTCCGAAAATGCCGGTTTCGTGGATGCGGTCGATGCTGCGGGGCTTGTCTTCATTGGCCCATCGGCAAAAGCCATCCGCGCCATGGGGCTGAAGGATGCGGCCAAGGCGCTGATGGAAAAGGCAGGCGTGCCGGTCGTGCCGGGCTATCACGGGGACAATCAGGATGGCGCTTTCCTCAAAAGCGAGGCGGACCGGATCGGCTACCCCGTGCTTATCAAGGCACGCGCGGGCGGCGGCGGCAAGGGTATGCGTCGGGTCGATAATCCTGCCGATTTCGCTGCAGCACTCGACAGCGCGCGCCGCGAGGCGGAAGCCTCGTTCGGCGACGGCGCTGTGCTGATCGAAAAATACATGACCAAGCCGCGCCATATCGAGGTGCAGGTCTTTGGCGACAATCATGGCAACGCGGTGCATCTGTTCGAGCGCGATTGCTCGTTGCAGCGCCGCCATCAGAAGGTGATCGAGGAGGCGCCCGCGCCCGGCATGACGCCGGAGATGCGCGCCGCCATGGGCGAGGCGGCGGTCAGGGCCGCGCTCGCCATCGGCTATTGCGGCGCTGGCACGGTGGAATTCATCGCCGATGTGTCGGAGGGGCTCAGGCCCGACCGCTTCTTCTTCATGGAAATGAACACGCGCCTGCAAGTGGAGCATCCGGTGACGGAAGCCATCACCGGGCTTGATCTGGTGGACTGGCAGTTGCGTGTTGCTTCCGGTGAGGCGCTGCCGAAACGTCAGGACGAACTTTCCATAAATGGCTGGGCGTTCGAGGCGCGGCTTTATGCGGAAGACCCGGCGCGCGATTTCCTGCCTGCCACCGGCAAGCTCGCGCTCTTTGACCCGCCTGCAAATGCGCGTGTCGATTCCGGTGTACGAACCGGCGACACGATCACGCCGTTTTACGATCCGATGATCGCAAAGATCATCGCCCATGGCGCGACACGCGATGAGGCGCTGAACCGGCTCGATGCGGCGCTAAACAAGACCCGTATCGCCGGGCTTGTCACCAACCGCCAGTTTCTGTCGGCGCTCTGCAATCTCCAAGCTTTCCGCACCGGCGATGTCGATACCGGCCTGATCGGGCGCGAGACGGCAGCGCTTTTCCCCGACGAGAAGCCTTCGGAGATTGCTTTTGCACTGGCCGCGCTCGGTGCGCTCGATCTTCTGGATGCGCCCCAAAACGGAGATACTCAAGACGATCCATGGACAAGCCTGCGCGGCTTCCGCCTCTGGGGCGAGGCATCGCGCTCGGTTCTGCTCGATCATCACGGCGGGCGCCGCACGGTCAGCTTCGCGGCCAGAGGCGGCGGGCATTTCGGCTTTGCTTTCGGCGTCATTGAAATCCGTGCCCATGAAAACGGGCTGGTTCGCTTCGCTCTCGATGGCCGCGTGTCGGAGGCATCGGTCTCGCGCATCGGGCATGATGTGACGGTGCAACTCGAAGGCCGGGACACCATATTTCATCATGTACAGTCGATAGGCGCGGAAGAGGATGGTTCGAACGAAAGCCGCATCCTGTCGCCAATGCCGGGACTGGTACGGCTGGTTTCCGTGGTTGAAGGCGCGAGCGTCGCCAAGGGCGATCCGCTGGTGACGATGGAGGCAATGAAGATGGAGCTTTCGCTGACCGCGCCGCGTGACGGCAAGGTTTCGTCCGTGACTGTTGCGGCAGGCGATCAGGTCAGCGAAGGGGCGCTGCTGGTGGAACTGGAGGAAGAACATGGCTGAACACGTGGAAATCGTTGAAATGGCTGCGCGTGATGGCCTGCAAAATGAAAAGCGTTTTGTGCCGACAGCCGACAAGATCGCGCTGATCGACCGCCTGTCCGATTGCGGCTATGCCCGCATCGAGGCGACCAGCTTCGTCAGCCCCAAATGGGTGCCGCAACTGGCCGACAGCACGGAAGTCATGGCCGGTATCCGCCGCGCCGACAGCGTGCGTTATTCGGCGCTCGTGCCCAATATGAAGGGCTATGAAGCCGCTGCTGCCGCCAATGTCGATGAAATCGCGGTTTTCATTTCCGCCTCGGAAGGCTTTTCCAAAGCCAATATCAACTGCACGATTGCCGAGAGCATCGAGCGCCTGTCTCCGGTCATCGGTGCCGCGATCAACGATGGTCTGGCCATTCGCGGCTATGTCAGTTGCGTGGTCGAGTGCCCCTATGACGGGCCGGTGGCCCCGCAGGCGGTTGCCGATGTGACCGAACAGCTTTTCTCGCTTGGCTGTCACGAGGTCAGCCTTGGCGACACCATCGGGCGCGGCACGCCGGACAAGGTTGCCGCCATGCTCGATGCGGTGCTGGCCATCGCACCGGCGCACAGCCTTGCCGGTCATTATCACGACACGGGCGGCCGCGCGCTCGACAATATACGTGTCAGTCTGGAGAAGGGCCTGCGCGTATTCGATGCTTCGGTTGGCGGTCTCGGCGGCTGTCCCTTCGCGCCGGGGGCGAAAGGCAATGTCGATACGGTTCTTGTCGCTGAAATGCTGCACGATCTTGGTTTTGAAACCGGGCTGGATATCCAGAAACTGAAATCGGCGGCGCTTTTCGCGCAAGCGCTGCGTCAGGATAAAGCCGCCTAGGAGCAATTATGAGCGCGTTTGAAACCCTGCAAATCGCATTGGACCAACGCGGCGTGGCGACGCTGACGCTCAACCGGCCCGAACAGCATAATGCGTTGTCCGGCCGGATGATCGATGAGCTGACGACGGCGGCGCTGCATCTGGCGGATGATCCCGGCATACGCATCGTGATCCTGACCGGCGCGGGCGCGAGCTTTTGCGCGGGCGGCGATCTTGGCTGGATGCGCGAGCAGGTCAATGCCACGCGCACGCAGCGCATCGAGGAAGCGCGCAAGCTTGCCCTCATGCTGAAAGCGCTGCGCGACCTGCCGAAACCTCTGATCGGGCGCATCAACGGGCAGGCCTATGGCGGCGGCGTCGGCCTCATCAGCGTATGCGATGCGGCGATTGGCGTTTCCGGCGCGCGTTTCGGTCTGACGGAGACAAAACTCGGACTGATACCGGCCACCATCAGCCCTTATGTGGTGGCGCGCATCGGGCAAGCGCAGGCATTGCGCACATTCACATCCGCCCGCCTGTTCGATGCCGGGGAGGGACGGCGCATCGGGCTGCTGCATGATGTGGTCGAGGCGGAGCGTCTCGATGCGGCGGTGGAGGCGGAGATCAAACCCTATTTTTCCACCGCGCCCGCCGCCGTCGCCGCTTCCAAGCGGCTGGTTCACGCGCTCGGCGCGCCGATAGACGAGGCGGTGATCGATATGACGCTCACCCGCCTTGCCGATACATGGGAAACACCGGAGGCCGCGGAAGGGATCGCGGCCTTTTTTGCGAAGCGATTGCCGACATGGAAAAAGGAGGGAGAAACGAATTAGGAGGAGGCGGTTTTTCGTTGTAGTTGCGGGTACTTGGCGCTTGCAATCGAAAGCCGGAAATGCATTCTTATTACATCATGAAAGCGCGCTCCCGGTCTGGAGCATGATTCCGAAAGGGCGGATGCAGTTTCGGATAACATTATGGCTCTGGCCTCTTCGAGGCGGTGCGGTGTGCTTTTGAAGCGCATCCCGAAAAGTGTGAAACGGTTTTCGGGTAAGATGCGCATTGATGCATATGATTTGGAGCGTCTGGCGCTCTAAATCGACCCTTTGAGATCATGTGATGAACAAAAGGGAGGGCCCGGCAATTCGGCAGCGCAGATGCGCTGAGATTTGACCGGCATGGGTTGTCTCGGGGCCGTCGGAGGACGCTGCCCCACCAAAGGAGAAAAAGAATGAACCTGAAACTTCTGTCCAGCGTGGCTTTCGCAGCTACACTCGGCTTTGCCAGCGCCGCTTATGCAGACATCACCATCGGCGTCGTTGCACCGCTGACGGGTCCTGTCGCCGCTTTCGGTGACCAGGTGAAGAAGGGTGCGGAAACCGCCGTTGAAGTCATCAACAAGGCTGGCGGCATCAAGGGCGAGAAAGTCGTTCTGAAATTCGCCGACGATGCCGGTGAACCCAAGCAGGGCGTTTCCGCCGCCAACCAGATCGTCGGCGACGGCATCAAGTTCGTCGTCGGCCCGGTTACGACCGGCGTCGCCATTCCGGTTTCCGACGTCTTCTCGGAAAACGGCGTCCTGATGGTCACGCCGACCGCCACCGGCCCGGACCTGACCGCGCGCAATCTGGAAAACGTGTTCCGCACCTGTGGTCGCGACGACCAGCAGGCCGAAGTCATGGCCGATTACGTCCTGAAGAACATGAAGGACAAGAAGGTCGCCGTGATCCACGACAAGGGCGCCTATGGCAAGGGCCTGGCTGACGCTTTCAAGGCTGCGCTCAACAAGGGCGGTGTCACGGAAGTGCATTACGATTCCGTCACGCCGGGCGACAAGGATTTCTCCGCGCTCGTCACCAAGCTGAAGTCTGCCGGTGCAGAAGTGGTCTATTTCGGCGGCTACCATGCCGAAGGCGGTCTCCTGTCGCGCCAGCTGCACGATGCCGGTCTCCAGGCTCTGGTTCTCGGCGGTGAAGGCCTGTCCAACACCGAATATTGGGCAATCGGCGGCACCAACGCACAGGGCACGCTCTTCACCAACGCCAAGGATGCCACCAAGAACCCGGCTTCCAAGGATGCCATCGAGGCCCTGAAGGCCAAGAACATCCCGGCTGAAGCCTTCACCATGAACGCCTATGCCGCCGTTGAAGTCATCAAGGCTGGCATCGAACGCGCCGGCTCGACCGATGACTCGGCAGCCGTCGCCAAGGCACTGCATGACGGCCAGCCGATCGAAACGGCTATCGGCACGCTGACCTACGGCGCAAACGGCGACCTCAGCTCGCCGAGCTTCGACATCTTCAAGTGGGATGGCGGCAAGATCGTCGGCCTCGAATAAGATCGTCGCCTCAAAGAGAGCGCATCCCGAAAAGTGTGAAACGGTTTTCGGATAAGATGCGCGGTTCAAATAAACAGAAAACGCCGGGGTTTGGCCCCGGCGTTTTGCGTTTGTGGAGAAAGAAATCGTCAGGAGCCTGTATAGCCGAGTTCCGCCTCGATAGCCTCGAATGTCCTTTCCATGGCGTAGGTGGGGCTCAGCGGAAAGCCGAAATGCCCGTAGGCGATGGACAGTTGCCGTTCGGCCTCGCTTTCGCTGCCCTTGGCGATTGCCGCCACATAGAGCGCTGCGGCGAGACCTGTGCGGTCGGCGCCGGATCTGCAATGGATGAGCACCGGCTTTTCCGCATTCTGCATCAGGGAGATCAGCTGTCTGGTCTGCGCGGGGTTGAGTTCCTTGCTGGATGACATCGCAAAATCAGTGTGGCTGATGCCGAGCGTCTTCGCGGCCGCAATCTCGTCGTCGTACCATTTCGATCCCGGTTCCGCGCCGCGCAGATTGATGATCGTCCTGATGCCGTAAAGCTTCTGCAACGAAGCGATGCGCGCCGGGTCGGGCTGGTTGGAGCGGTAGGCCTGTCCGTCGATAATGGCGTGGACATTGCCCTTATAATGCAGCGTGAAGAGATATCCCCCCATGACGCTCCCGCCAATGAGCAGTCCGAGCCCGGCCAGCCGGGCGCAACGGAAGAACCAATCGACATATTTCCGAAAGAACGACATGCACACCTCATCGGAAGGAAATCACATCATGAAATAAAGTGGGTGCAAAATTTTTGCTTGGCTTTGGCGCCAAATATACCTAAGATTTAGACTTAATCTTGTCCGGATAAGTAAGAATTTCCTCTTTCTGTTTAAGTTGTTTTTTAATTAGAGACCCGTGTGGGTAATTTGTGAACAAGCGTCTGTCTGGTTTGTGAGGTCGGTGGAACAGCTGGTTTTGCGCGGCTTAAGCTTCGGTTAACCATGACTGTTTAATCTGTGACCATGTGCTGGGGCAGTTAGCGGAGCAGGTTTATGCAGCGCTACAGATTTGACGATAAAAGAATTCTGATCGAGGCGATTGTTGAGCTACTCAACCGGGGCGTGGAGCCCGACGAACTCGATCTCGTGCTGAGCCGGATCGGTCCGGTCGACCTTGATTTGATGCGGCAATGCCTGATCGAGGTGTGGAACTACAATCATCCGGAACTGGCCGAAGCGCCGATGGCGGCCTGAAGGCAAGTTCAGAGAGGGTGCAAAACCTCAGGCATCGGACCGCGGAAGCAGGACCGAAGCGGACAGAAGGCGCGATCGGGCGCCCGCGTGAGAATACGGCAGTTGCAGGCAACGGTTTGGGGCCGTAACTGCCGGGGCAAGGCCGGGGTTGAGCCGGTTTTGGAGCAATCTGGCCGCTGCCCGCAATGTCATATTCCTGAAACGCAGGCGGGTTATACCCATATGCGTATCGGGAATTCACTTGGGATCGTGACCACGGATGTACTGGCGCAACTCAGGTGAAAGCGGAAGGTCGGGTTCAGCCCGGCCTTTTTCGTTTCCAGGGTACTGGCGCTGCTGTCCCGGCGGCGGGAAGCATTTTCCCCACCCCAAAAACCGTTTATGAAGGGTGTTGCCTGCCGCCATTTCCGTCCCTAGCGATTTTGGGGCAGGCCCTTGTTTTCAATCACGGAAGCGCTTCATGATACGCCACATCGTTCTCATCAAATTCCGGCCCGACCTCGCAGCCGCGCAGATCGAAGAAAGGTTGCAATCGGTCGTCGCGCTCAAGGGCAAGATCGGCGGCATCCTGTCCATCACGGCTGGCGAAAACAACAGTCCTGAAAATCTTGAAAAGGGATTTCGGCACGGCTTCGTCGTGGATTTTGCGGATAGTGCGGCACGGGACGCGTACCTTCCGCATCCCGAGCACGCGAAGGTCGGCAAAAGCCTGGTTGAAGCAGCCGAGGGCGGCATCGAAGGGGTACTGGTTTTCGACTACGCGATCTGAGCACCGGTTCCAAAAGTCGCCATGCCGGTCTGCAAATGGTGCTTTTCTGCGTTCCGGTGCTCACGTATGTTTAAGTACGCTCCGCTCCGGTACTCGAAAATCGCCATTTTCACCGCGGCCTGCCGCTTTTTGATTCAGGCTCCGGGATCGCTGCAGCGATGCAGCCTACAATACCAGCCCGCCCACGCCCATGCGGGAAAGATCGTCGGCGGACAGCGCAATCCCCGCCATCAGGCGATCCAGCACCCAATCGAGGCTGTTTTCGCGGGCGCTGCGGGCTGATCCGGGCGCGGCGACAATATATTTGCCATCATGCCGGCCCAGAACGAGCAGGTTGCCGGGATCGACCGGCATGCCGATGCGCAGGATTTCACCGCCCGAAATACGGATCGATTGCGGCACGATATCCGCCTCATCGGCAACAGCCGAAGCGCTGAAAATCACGATGATGTCGCAGGCCGGGCCAACCTCTCCGATTGCCGCCGCCAGCGCCGCCTGATCATGCGCGACGCGTTTTTCGCACACAAGCGCGCCGCCATTTCTGACAGCCCGCTTTTCCATCAGCTCGCGGGTCTTCTCAAGAACCGTCTCGCGGATCGAAGGGAGGCGCGACTGGATCAGCCCGATCCGCGCGCCATTGAAGGGATAGACGTGAAGCGCCGGCTCCGCATCGAGGCCGATGGCCCGCAACAGGGTCTCCGGCACGGCAAAAGGAATGATCTTGACGGTGGCAATCATCTGACCGGCCTCCACCCGCACGTGATTGCGCAGCGTCGCGATGGAAATGCGCGCATCATGCGCGTTGATGGCATCGATGCGGTCTGCATCTGCCGAAAACACGCCATTCTTCCCGGCATGCAGGTTGACGCGACCGGTCGTGGCATTGCCGATTTCTACATCGGCGGAAGCAACTATGCGCGCGACGGCAAGCGCCGCTTCATCCTCGCCGATGTCGCCCTGTTCCAGGCGTGCGGCCAGAACCGAGCCTATGCCCGCTTCCCGCAACAGGGCGAGGCTGACGGCATCGAGAACCGTGCCTTTGCGTAAGGTCAGCGCACCTGCCGTCATCGCATAGCCGAGAATTGCATCTTCGGCTTCATCGAGCGGCATTTCGGCAAATATCATGTCTATCCCCAATTCCCTCGTGAAAATCCAATAGAGCATAATCCGGCCAGAGTGAAACCGGGGCGATCAAGTTTATGCGCCGGCGGCTTTGCCAGGCGGGTGTGGCGAATTCGGTAAAATTCCATCACGATCCCGTTTATTCATTGGGTAAACGGCGGTTTTCATCTTGCAAACCCCGTTCTTTGGGCCTATTCGCCACGCCGCACCTGGCAATTGGCGCCCCTCTCTATCGCATCGGGGATTGCTCCAATGGCGCGGCCCGCATCAGCGATCAGGCCGGATTGTTCAGGCAAAATGCCCGCGTTCGGGCGCGACATTACGATCCAGCACAATTTTCGTCAGGCACGTGACAAACAGGATTATTCGTTATAACGGTACTTTTGGAAATTTCAGAATTTACCGAAAACTAGGAAATGACGCATGCGCCGGAGATGACACTCTGCGCGCAGGATGGAAAGACAAATGAAACACGGCACCCCCCGGACGATCGTTTCGTTCGCCGTCATGGCCCTCACCGCGTTTCTCGCCGGCTGCGAGAACCAGGTCCTTCTGTCCCCGAAAGGGGAGGTTGGCATGGCAGAGCGCGATCTCATCTTCTTTGCGACCGGCATCATGCTGCTTGTCGTTCTGCCCGTCATCTTCATGACGCTTTACTTCGCATGGAAGTACCGCGCCTCGAACGAAAAGGCGGATTACCAGCCCGACTGGCACCACTCGACCAAGATCGAGCTTGCCGTCTGGCTCATCCCGATGGCGATCATCGTCGTGCTCGGCACGGTGACGTGGATCAGCACCCACAAGCTCGACCCGTATCGCCCGCTGGAATCGAACGCGAAGCCGATCAATGTCGAAGTCGTCGCGCTCGACTGGAAATGGCTTTTCATCTATCCGGATCAGGGCATCGCCACCGTCAATGAGATGGCAATGCCGGTCGATGTGCCGGTCAACTTCAAGCTGACCTCCAGCAACATCATGAACTCCTTCTTCATTCCGCAGCTCGGCAGCCAGGTTTACACCATGCCAAGCATGCAGACGAAGCTGCATCTGGTTGCCAATCACGAAGGCGAGTTCGACGGCATCTCCGCCAATTATAGCGGTCAGGGTTTTGCCCAGATGCGCTTCAAGGCGCATGCCTACAATCAGGCCGACTTCGACAAGTGGGTTGCCGATGTGAAGGCCAAGGCGAATGGCGAAGAGCTGAGCCGCGACCGTTACGCCTCGCTGGTCCAGCCAAGCGAGAAGGTTCCGCCGCAGTTCTTCACCTATAGTGATCAGGCGCTGTTCCACAACATCGTGAACCGCTGCTGGGACGGCAAGTCCGTCTGCCTCGACGATGAAATGCATCGTCAACAGATGATCCGCGAGGCACGCGCCAATCTGCGCAAGTCTTCGCCTGTCGATTTCAGCCAGTGGGCGAGCGACATCATCTGCGCAGTCCAGCCGCAGCGCCTCTCGCAGCTCGAAAACTGATGTGCCGATCGGCCCGTGACCTCGCATGAGGTCACGGTCATTCGCATTCAATCCCTTGTTTCACGCGGTTCCGGAACGACGGCCCTCTTGTGCCATCCCGGAATTGCTCCAATCGAAGCGTGATAAAAATGTTCGGAAAACTTACGCTCGAAGCGATACCCTATCACGAGCCAATCATCATGGTCACTTTGGCCGCGGTGGCTGGCGGGGGGCTCGCTCTTCTGGCAGCCATTACCTACTACCGCAAATGGGCTCCGCTCTGGAACGACTGGCTGACGTCGGTCGACCACAAGCGCATTGGCGTGATGTACATCATCCTGGCGCTCGTGATGCTGTTCCGCGGCTTCTCGGATGCCGTGATGATGCGCGCGCAGCAGGCGCTCGCTTCCGGCGCCAATGAAGGCTTCCTGCCGCCGCACCACTACGATCAGGTCTTCACCGCCCATGGCGTGATCATGATCTTTTTCGTGGCGATGCCCTTCATCGTCGGACTGATGAACTTCGCCGTGCCGCTTCAGATCGGCGCGCGCGACGTGGCTTTCCCCTACCTCAACTCGCTCAGCTTCTGGCTGACGGTTGCCGGTGCGATCCTCGTCAACATCTCGCTCGGCGTCGGCGAATTCGCCAAGACCGGCTGGCTTGCCTATCCGCCGCTTTCCGGCAAGGAGTTCAGCCCGGATGTCGGGGTGGATTATTATATCTGGGCCTTGCAGATTTCCGGCATGGGCACGCTGCTTTCAGGCGTCAACCTCATCACCACCATCATCAAGATGCGCGCGCCCGGCATGGGCATGATGCAGGTTCCGGTCTTCACCTGGACCGCGCTCTGTTCCAACGTGCTGATCGTTGCGGCCTTCCCGATCCTCACCGTCACGCTGGCGCTCCTGTCGCTCGACCGCTATCTGGATTTCCACTTCTTCACCAATGATGCCGGCGGCAATCCGATGATGTATGTGAACCTCATCTGGATCTGGGGTCACCCGGAAGTCTACATTCTGGTTCTGCCGTGCTTCGGCATCTTCTCGGAAATCGTGGCGACCTTCTCCGGCAAGCGACTGTTCGGTTACAAGTCGATGGTTTACGCCACCGTCGCCATCACCATCCTGTCGTTCCTGGTCTGGGTCCACCACTTCTTCACCATGGGCGGCGGCGCCAATGTCAACGCCTTCTTCGGCGTGGCGACCATGATCATCTCCATCCCGACAGGGGCGAAGGTCTTCAACTGGCTCTTCACCATGTATAAGGGCCGCGTCCGCATGGAAACGCCGGTCATGTGGACCATCGGCTTCATGTGCACTTTCGTCGTCGGCGGCATGACGGGCGTTCTGCTCGCCGTTCCGCCTGCGGACTTCGTGCTGCACAACTCGGTGTTCCTCATCGCCCACTTCCATAACGTGATCATTTCGGGCGTCCTGTTCGGCTGCTTTGCCGGTGTCGTCTACTGGTGGCCGAAGGCTTTCGGCTTCAAGCTGAACGAACGTCTGGGCAAGAACGCCTTCTGGTGCTGGCTCGTCGGCTTCATCCTCGCCTTCATGCCGCTCTACGTGCTCGGCCTGATGGGCATGACCCGTCGTCTGAACCACACCGAAAACCCGGCATGGCACATCTACCTCATCGTTGCCGCCATCGGCGTTGCGATCATCCTTTGCGGCATCGTGTTCCAGGTTCTGCAGATCGCGGTCTCGATCCGCGACCGCGAAAAGCTGCGCGACACCAATGGCGACAGCTGGGGTACGGGCCGCACGCTGGAATGGTCGCTGGCTTCGCCGCCTGCCTTCTACAACTTCGCCGAAGTACCGCATGTGCGCGATCATGACGGCTGGTGGGACATGAAGCAGAACGGCTATGTGCGCCGCACCGAAAAGTTCGCGCGCATCCACATGCCCAAGAACACCGGCACCGGCTTCATCATCGGCATGCTGAACATTCCGCTCGGCTTTGCCCTGGTCTGGCACATCTGGTGGCTGGCAATCGCCTCCGCCCTCGCTGTGCTGGCCGTTGCCATCGCTCATTCCTTCAATAATGACAGGGACTTTTACGTCTCGGCCGAAGAGGTGCAGGAAGTCGAAGACCTCCGTACCCGGCAACTGACTGCTCAGGAGGCCTGATTCCGATGAGCGCAAGCATTTCGACCGCCGCTCCGTTCACGGGCGGAAACGAGCACCCCGCGCACGAGGACCATCATGATGCAGGGTCGACCACGCTGGTCGGCTTCTGGATCTACCTGATGAGCGACTGCGTCCTGTTCTCGGGGCTTTTTGCAACCTATGCCGTTCTGGCGCACCAGTTTGCGGGCGGTCCGACCGGCCGTGAACTGTTCGACCTGAATTTCGTTCTGATCGAAACCATGCTCCTGCTGGTGTCGTCGCTGACCTATGGTCTGGCCACGCTTTCGATGTTCAAGAAGAACCGTGCAGGCGTGCTGTTCTGGCTGGGCATCACCTTCCTGCTGGGCGCGGCCTTCCTCGCGATGGAAGTCTATGAGTTCAATCACCTGATCCATGAGGGCGCAGGTCCGGGCCGCAGCGCGTTCCTGTCCGCCTTCTTCGCGCTGGTGGGAACTCACGGCCTTCACATCACGTCGGGCCTCATCTGGATTCTGGTGCTTTCCGCCCAGCTTCTGCGTGACGGTCTGACGGAAAAGAACCAGACGCGCGTGATGTGCCTCAGCCTCTTCTGGCACTTCCTGGATATTATCTGGATCGGCGTCTTTACCCTTGTCTATCTGTTGGGTGTACTGTGATGAGCTCTGCACACGAAACACATGATCATGCCGCACACGGTAGCCTGAAGTCCTATCTGATCGGCTTTGTCCTGGCGGTCGTCCTTACCGTCGTTCCTTTCATGCTCGCCATGAACGGCTACTTCACACCGGGAACCACCGCCGCCATCGTGCTCGGTATCGCCGTCGTCCAGATCCTGGTGCATCTGGTTTATTTCCTGCACCTCGATCCGAAGTCGGAAGGCGGCTGGAACATTCTGGCGCTCATCTTCACGGTCATCATTCTGGCCATCGTGCTTGCAGGCTCCATCTGGGTCATGCATCACCTCGATACCAATATGATGCCGATGTACATGTCGCCGGAAGATATCCGCAATCTGCCGTAAGCTTCATCAAAGGCATTCCCTGCATCGCAACGCTTGCGGGGAATGCTTCTTTGAGCCTCGCGAAACAACTGGCCTGACGGCCCGGCAAGCAGTCCGGTAATTAGCCCGGTAAGCAGCCAAGTGAGCAGCATCCTATCGCGGCTTTATCCTCCCTCTCTCCCCCAAAAGCCGCGTGGCGCCCCGGTTCATTCCGGGGCGCCTTTCTTTTGTGCGCCGGATTGTCGAAATCGCATTGTTAAATTCGAGTAAAATTTATGTAAAATTGATTATATCCTTTGTAATGGACAGTTGATGACCGTATTATCTCATTGCATAAAAGTATAATATACGTCTTAAATTTACCATTATTGAGGGAGTTGTTTGCATCTAGATCAATATTGGCGTAGTATCAATTTTGTTTGATACTTTATTGCGTCTCTGCGTACTCGCAAATCTGGAGTAGATGCGATGTCATTATTTAAGAGAGTTCTTAATAACAATCGTTTTATCGGCGCCGCGGTTGCGGCTGTTGTTCTGATCACGCCCGCTGTTGCTTCCGCTGCGACGGCCTATGTTTCGGCTGCGGTCAATATACGTTCGGGGCCGGGCTCCAACTATGCCCGGCTTGCCGCACTTCCCGCCGGTGCAGCTGTCAATGCCGGTTCCTGCCGCAACGGCTGGTGCCAGATTTATAATGGCAACAGTGTCGGCTGGGTGTCGGCGCGCTATGTCCGTTTCAGTTCCTATGGCGGTACGGCCTATGCCGCGCCGTCCACGACGGCTGTCGTGGTCGACAATGGCTATGATGACGGCTGGGCACCGGGCTTTGGTCTGGGGCTGGCGACGGGCTGGGCGACCGGCGGCTATTGGGGCGGCGGCTATCGGGGGTATGGCTGGCGCGGTGGTCCCAACTATTACAATGGCTGCATCGGGCGCAATTGCCAGTCCTGGCGCGGCGGGCATAATCACTGGAATCCGCGCTGGGGCGTCGGTCCCGCCTGGCGGACGCGACCGGCAAACCATTATTGGGGTCCGGGTCCGGTAAGGCCGCGCTTCACCTCTGGGGGCTTCAACGGCGGCGGCTTCAACCGGCCCGCATTCAACAGGCCTGCATTCAATCGCGGCTTCGGCGGCTTCGGTGGGTTCGGCGGCGGCCATTTCGGCAATATGCGCCCGATCCATTCCGGTCGCTGATCCCACTCGCACACCCGAACTGCTTTCTGTCAGGTCATCCTCCTCCCTCCTCCCGTGACCTGATGGGCGGCCCGCCGACACCCCGCCGGCGGGCCGCACTTTTTTGAAAATTGCGATTATCACCGGCTGTCACAGTTTGTGTCCGCTCAACCGGAGCGGGTGGGCGAAGGCGTATGGTAACGTTAATACTCCGTTGACTGAAATGGTCCATATCTAGCGTTGTCGCTTGGAGTTCTGTTCTCCCCATGGTAATCCCTGAAACGTCCTGGGCTGGGGGTGGTGAACGGGACGCTGCCAGGCGACCGCATAGACAGGAACCGGACAGTAACGCGTATGACTTGGAGTAACAGGACGATACAGGGAAAGAGCATCGCCATGCTTTTGCTGGCGGCGCATTTTTCCTCGCTCACGGTGTCGCCTGCGCTGGCATTCGAGCTGTTCGGAATCCGCCTGTGGGGCGCGGACAAGAAGGAAGATCCGGATATCATCGATCCGAAGACCTATACGGTCGAGGTCACGACCACGGGTGACCGCAAGAATGCGGACGGCACTGAAGCCGATCTGAAATCCACCATCGAAGGCGCATCGGGCCTCGTCGCGGATGCGGAGCGGCCCGCTTCGGGTTCCGCCGGTTTGCTGGCCAAGGCGCGCGGCGATTATCGCCGCATTCTGGCAGCGCTTTATGGCGAGGGTCGCTATGGCGGCACCATTTCCATTCTCGTCGATGGCCGCGAGGCGAACGACATTCCCCCCGATGCCGAAATTCCCAACAATGCGAAGGTCGCGATCGCTGTCGATCCCGGCCCGCAGTTTTTGTTCTCGCGCACCGCGATCTCCAATATTGCGCCGCCGCCGGTCGACAAGCGCGATCACGTGCAGTCGCCGGAAGAGGCAGGTTTCGCGCCGGGGCAGGTGGCTCGATCCGGCACCGTCATCAAGGCCGAACGCCTCGCCGTCGAGGCGTGGCGGCAGCAGGGTTACGCCAAGGCGCGTGTGACCGGCGAGGACATCGTGGCGGATCATGCCGACAACCGGGTTTCCGCCGATGTGTCGCTTGATCCGGGACAGAAGGCGCATTACGGCCCGGTCAGCGTGCTCGGTACGGCGCGCATGGACCCGCAATTCGTGGCGTGGATGACCGGGCTGAAAGAAGGCCAGGAATTCGATCCCGACGATATCGAGAAAGCCAAGAAGCGTCTCGGCCGTATGGAAGTCTTCCGTGCGATGAGTTTCGAGGAAGCCGAAAAGATCGAGCCGGACGGCAGCCTGCCGATGACGCTCAACGTGCAGGAGCGAAAACCCCGCCGATTCGGCTTCGGCGCCGAATATTCGACCATCGACGGCTTCGGCCTCACCGGATACTGGATGCACCGCAACCTGTTCGGGCGCGGCGAGCGCCTGCGCTTCGACGCCAAGGTCAGCGGCATTGGCGGCACGCAGGACAATTCCTTCGATCCGAAGAACTTCACCTATCTTCTCGGCACCACGTTCACCAAGCCGGGTGTCTATACGCCGGATACAGACTTTGTTGCCTCGCTTGACGCCAAGCGCGAGGTGCTGGACGCCTATACCGAAACCTCGGTCAATGCGAAAACCGGCTTCACGCAGATTTTCAGCGACGAACTGTCGGGCGCGCTTTACGCCAAGGCGAGCCATGGCCGCTTCAACGACGACGTGTTCGGCACCCGCACCTTCACGACGGCGGGGCTTGAGGGCAATCTCCTCTACGACAGCCGCAACAACAAGCCGGACCCGAGTTCGGGCATCTATCTTGAGGGCAATATCCAGCCCTTCTACGAGTTCCAGTACGGCAATTTTGCCACCCGTTTCACCGCCGAGGGCCGCACCTATTACGGTTTCGGCGAAAAGGACCGGGTGATTCTCGCGGGTCGCTTGAAGGTCGGTTCCATTGTCGGCGCGTCCATCGCGGACCTGCCGCCGAGCCAGCTGTTCCTTGCGGGCGGCGGCGGCTCGGTCCGCGGCTACGGTTATCGCAATATCGGCGTCAGCGCGGGCAATGGCGAGATCGTCGGCGGGCGCTCGCTCGTCGAGGCCAATGGCGAAGTGCGCGCCCGTATCACCGATTCCATCGGCGCGGTGGCATTCGTCGATGCCGGTTATGTCGGCGAAAAGTCATTTCCCGATTTCTCGGAACAGATGCGCGTCGGCGCCGGTGGCGGTCTGCGCTACCTGACCGGCCTTGGGCCGATCCGCCTTGATGTCGCCGTTCCGCTCAACCGCCGCTCGGGCGATCCGAGCTATGGCTTGTACGTAGGTATAGGACAGGCGTTTTGACCAGATTTCTCGCCATCATCGCCTTCATCGCGTTCGCCGTCACGGCAGTCATCTTCGGCTGGCCGGAGCGGGAGGCGCCGGTGCTGGCCCATGCCCAGACGAATGCCCAGACCAATGCGCAGACCAATGCGCAGGCGCAAACGCCGGAAAGCGCGCAGGCCGAGCCCGAAGAAGAGAAATCCTATTTCCTGTCCTTCGTGGAAAGCCAGCTTTCCGCGCCGAACCGCCGCATCTCCATTTCCGGCATCAGCGGCGTTCTGTCTTCGGAAGCAACGGTCGGTTCGATCACTATCGCCGACCGCGAAGGCGTGTGGCTGCGCATCGAGAATGCCAAGCTCAACTGGAGCCGCACCGCACTTCTCGTCGGTCGTCTCAGCATCCAGTCGCTGGCCGCCGAGCGCATCGACTTCATTCGCAAGCCATTGCCGGACAACAGCCTGCCGTCGCCGGAATCCTCCAGCTTCAGCCTGCCGGAACTGCCGATTTCGATCAATCTCGACCAGCTCGCCATTGCCCGCATGCATTTCGGGCCGGAGATTTTCGGTCTTGAATCGGAAGTGTCGGCCAATGGCCGCCTCTCGCTTGCCGATGGCTCGCTGGATTCCAGTTTCGACATCAAGCGGCTCGACGGTCCGGGCGGTACTTTCGCGCTGCGCGCAGCCTATGCCAATGCCGATCAGAAGGTCGATCTCGACCTGAAAGTCTCCGAACCGGCCAACGGCATTGTCGCCAACCTGTTGAACATCGATGGCCGTCCTCCGGTCGATCTCACCCTGACCGGCGCCGGTCCGCTCGACGGGTTAAAGGTCGATCTGGCGCTCGACACCAATGGCAGCCGCACGCTGACCGGCGAATTTACGCTGAACCGGCAAGGTCAGGCGCCGGATGGCGGCCGTGTGTTCTCCGCCCGTTTCAATGGCCCGATTGCCGTTCTGGTGCCGCCGGTCTTCCGCGATTTCTTCGGTGCCGAAACGGTTCTCTCCGCCGATGGCTTCCTCAAGGATGCGGGCGGTTTTCGCCTCGACGATCTGGCGTTGAACAGCGCGGCCCTGAAGCTCAAGGCTTCCGCCGAGACAGGGAACGACCGTTTCCTCAACAAGCTGCGTATTGATGCCACTATTGCCGATGACAGCAAGGGCCGCGTGCTTCTGCCGGTCAAGGGTGCCGAAACCTATATCGACAATGCAAAATTCCAGGTCGCTTATGGTGATCGCCCGACCAATGACTGGACGGGAACGCTTTCGGTTGCCGGTCTCGAGAACGCAACGATTTCTGCCAAGAGCATCGCGCTCGACATGGGCGGCGTTGCCGAAAACCTGGATGACGCTGCCAACCGCCATATCACCTTCAAGGTCAATGGCGGGGTGGACGGCATTTCGGCGGAACGCGCTGAAATCGCCGAGGCTCTCGGAAACAGGATTACGCTCGCCGTCGACGGCGCATGGCGCGCCGGTTCGCCGGTCGAGCTTGCAAAGGCCAATATTGCCGGCAATGGTTTGAGCCTCGATCTCAACGGCAATATTGACGACTTTGCCTTCAATGGCGATATCGCCGCCAAGGTGGCAAGCCTTGCGCCTTTCGGCGCTCTGGCTGGCCGTGACCTCGCGGGCAGCATCGATGTCAACGCCAAGGGCATCGTCCGCCCGATCAGCGGCGCTTTCCAGCTCGACCTCAACGGCACGGCGCAGAACATGCGCACCGGCACTGAGGCCGTGGATCGCATTCTCGACGGCGCGGTCACGCTGGGCGGCGCGCTTGGCCGCAGCAGCGAAGGATTTTCAGCGCGCGATTTCCGCATCGGCAACGCGTTGAGCGAAATCACCGCCAACGGTTCCTTTGCGTCCGACAAGGCCAATTTCGATTTCGGCGTCATGCTGTCCGATCTCAAGCTTCTTTCCGATCAGGCATCGGGCCGGATGACGGTCAAGGGCAGCGCGCGCGGCGACGACAAACTGATCGCGCTCGCATTGCGCGCAGACGCGCCACAAGGCACTCTGGCCGGGCGCAAGCTTTCCGAAGGTGGCCTTGATTTCAACGCCATGCTCGACGGCAATGCAAAGACAGGTGCGGCCCTTTCGGGCAAGCTTGCGGGCAGCGCATTCCTCAACGGCCAGCGCATCGATCTCGGAACGCTGATCGATATCGTGAATGACGAGAAGCGCCTCACCGATCTCGTCTTCAATGCGGGCGGAGCGCATCTTTCCGGCAATGTCACCCAGAGCGCGAAGGGTCTTCTCACCGGAGCGCTGAAGCTCGATGCGCCGGATATTTCCACCGCCGCTGCCCTTGCGCTTGCCGAAGCGACCGGTGCCGCCAATGCCGACATTACGCTTGACGGCAGCGACGGTCGCCAGAATGCATCCGTCACCGCCAATGCCAAGGGGATAAAGGTAAACGGCAATCGCATCGCCTCGGCTGACATTGCCCTGACGGCAAAGGATCTGTTCGGCGTGCCGGTGGTCGATGGCAATGCCGCAGCGCGCGATATTCTGGTCGGCACTTTCGGCATCGACAGTTTTGACGCCAAGGCCAATGCGACGGGATCGAAGACCGATTTCACGGCCAATACCAAATTGAAGATTGGCACGGTTGCGAGCGCTGCCGGTTCGCTGGAACCGAAGGATGGCGGTTTTGAACTGGGGCTCGCCTCGGCCAATGTGAAGCAGGGGACGCTCAGCGCCAATCTGGCTTCTCCTGCCACCATTTCCATGAAGGGTGAGGAAATCTCCTTCGGCGATATCATCATCAATACGGGCGCGGATGCCAGCGCCGGACAGGTCAAGGTCAACGGCGTGGTCGATGGCCGTCTCGATCTTTCGGTCGCGCTTTCCAACCTGCCGCTGGCGCTCGCCAATACGTTCAAGCCGGAACTGGGCTTTGGCGGCACGGTCAACGGCACGGCCCGCATCACCGGCACCAAGGAAGCGCCCAATGTCGCCTTCGACATGGCGGCGCGCGGCGTGACGGCAGCCGAGCTCAAGAAGCAGGGCATTGCCGCACTCAACGCCGATGCCAAGGGCACTTCCGCCAATAACCGGCTCAATGTCGATGCGCATGTCACTGGGGGCGGCGGCATCGATGTTCGCGCCAATGGTGGCGTGCCGCTCGGTAAGGGCGACCTTGCCGTCGACGTCAATCTCGCCAATCTCCCGCTGGCGGCGCTGAACGGTGCGGTCAAGGGACAGGATCTCGCGGGCAATGTCACCGGAACGGCACGTGTCACCGGACCGCTCACCAATCCGGCGGCAACGTTCAACCTGCGCGGCACCGGCCTTGCCGCCAAGCCGCTGCGCGAGAACGGGCTTGCGCCGCTCACCTTGCAGGCGGCGGGCAGCTATGCAGCCATGGCCATCGACTTTTCGTCTGTGACCGTGGATGGTCCGCGCGGCCTCAATGTCACCGCCAACGGCAAGGTGCCGTTTTCGGGGCAGGGGCTCGGCGTCAATGTCAATGGCAGCATTCCGCTGGCGCTTGCCAACCGTTTCCTGGCGGATCGCGGCGCGCAGGCAAACGGCACGCTGACGCTGACGGCAAGCGTTTCCGGCGGCTTCGACCGTCCGCAACTGCGCGGCATGTTCTCCACCAATGGCGCAACCTTCGTCGATCCCGACACCAATGTCCGCTTGAACAATATCAATGTCATGGGCAGCATGGATGGCGAAACCATCACGCTGCGCCAGGTCAATGCCGCGCTTGGCAGCGGCGGATCGGTTTCCGCCAGCGGCACGATTTCGACCAATGCGGCGGCGAATTTCCCGGCCAATATCGATATCAAGCTCGATCGCGCCCGCTATGCCGATGGCAAGCTCGTGGTCGCGACGGTCAATGGCGGGATCACGATCAACGGCCCGCTGATGCGCGATCCGCTGATTTCAGGGCGCATCGATGTTGACCGGGCGGAAATCTCGGTGCCGGAAAATCTCGGCGGCGGCGCGGCCTATGTGCCGGTCCGCCACAAGAACACGCCGAAGAATGTGCAGGTGACGCTCGATCGCGCCAAGGTCGAAACGCGCCGCAGCCGGGTGCCGACCCCGACCGCGCGCCCGACAGTGCCGCGCCTTGATGTTCTCATCAATGCGCCGAACCAGATTTTCGTGCGCGGTCGCGGTCTCGATACGGAGCTGGGCGGACGCCTTCGCCTGACCGGGCCGGTGACCGATATCAAGCCGGTCGGTTCCTTCGACATGATCCGCGGTCGCATCGGCATTCTCGGCCAGCGCATCACCTTCGATGAAGGCCATGTCACGCTGGTGGGCGATCTCAATCCGCAGCTCAACTTCGTCGCCCGCTCGGAAGGCAATGAAATCACCGCAATCGTGACGGTGACGGGTACGGTCGACAATCTCGACATCAAGTTCTCGTCGACGCCGGAACTGCCGCAGGACGAAGTGCTGGCGCAGCTGATCTTCAAGCGCTCCATCGGCGAATTGTCGGCGTTCCAGATCGCGCAGCTTGCCGCTGCCGCAGCCGAACTTGCCGGCGGTTCCAACAACTCGCTGATGAACAAGCTGCGCGCCGGAACAGGTCTCGACGATCTTGATGTGGTGACGGATGAGAAGGGCCAGACGGCGGTTCGCGCCGGGCGCTATATCCGCGACAACATCTATCTGGGCGTGGAAGCGGGTTCCGGCGGCTCGACCAAGGGCACCGTCAATCTCGACATTACCCGCAATCTGAAGGCCAAGGGTGCGCTCGGAGCGGAAGGCGATTCCAGCGGCGGCATCTTCTACGAAAAAGATTATTGATCGTCGCAAACAATGAATGCGACAGGCCGGGTTTCACGACCCGGCTTTTTGCTGTCCGGGAACAACCCTGAATAGCGCACTGACGCAAAAGACATAATTTTGCCATCAAAAAGCCGCTTCTGACGCACGTTCGACACATTTGCCTTGATTTTTAAATCGATTGAATGTGGCCGGTCACTGCAATTCTAGCTTTAAACCGCAATTTTCCGACACGTTTGCGCGAGTTGTTTAACCCTTCCTCAACCATAAGAACGCAAATTGATGTTCAATATGGCGGTCGCGCTGCGGCTGTTTTTCAACCCTCGTTTCATCCCTTGTTTCAGGGCCAGTTGCATGTCGAAGTCGCGTGATGATCTAAGCCGCCGCCATTTCCTTTTGGGTACCGGAGCCGTCCTCCTCACCGGCGCTGCCGGTTGTTCGCAGACGATGGACATGTCTGCCTTCCAGATGAATATCGACCCGATGTCGACGGGCGGCATCACGCCGATGCGTCCGCAGATCAGCGTCGACCGCGACATCACCACGCCGGACGTCATGTACGCCGCCGTGCAGGAGGGACCGTACTCGCTGCCGGCGATCCCCTATCAGAAAGTGCCGAAGGAGTTCCGCCGCCAGATCGTGCCGGACCCGACGGGACAGGCGCCGGGAACCATCGTGGTCAGCCTCAAGGACCATCTGCTCTATTACGTGCTGCCGGGCGGCGAAGCGCTGCGTTATGGCATCGGGATCGGCAAGGCGGGTTTCGAGTGGTCGGGACGCGCCAATGTCCAGTACAAGAAGCAATGGCCGGTCTGGACGCCGCCGCCGGAAATGATCCAGCGCAAGCCGGAACTGGCAAAATATCGCAACGGCCAGGAACCCGGACCGCAGAACCCGCTCGGCGCGCGCGCGCTCTATATTTTCCAGAATGGCCGCGATACGGGCTACCGCATCCACGGCTCGCCGGAATGGTGGTCGATCGGCCAGTCCATGTCCTCCGGCTGTATCCGCCTGATGAACCAGGACATTATCGACCTTTATAACCGCGTCCAGGGCAAGGCGCCGATCATCGTCGGCTAACCGGACCGGAGGAATTCCGGCTCTGACGGCCTGCAAATGGCGTTGTACTGCGCTTCCGGTTCTCGTACTCCACCATTTTCGGCTCGTCGTAACCGAAATCTCAACGGTCCGCACGGTGCATCAGCATCTACGGGAAATTGAAGGGTTTCTGCTGCAAATAAAAAAGGCCGCGCCAGGTCAGGCGCGGCCTTTTCCATTTCAGTCTCAGTGCAATTATTCGTAGCGCACCGACTTCGGCATGGCTTTGCCGAGATTGACGAAATGGCGCAGTTCGGCGCGAAGGTTTTCCGCCGAAGCCATAACGATATGGTGCCGCGGCACCATTTCGTTCTGGCTGATCTGGGTGGATACGCCCGGCATGACAAACGCTCCTGCGGTCAGGACGAGAGCGGCGGCAATGCCGAGATGTCGTTCGGTTCTGGCCTGCATTTCTATCTCCTTGCGCCGACTGGCGGCGACTTGAAACCTGGAATCATGTTCGTTCGCAAAACGCTCTGACTTTTCCGGTTGGTGGCCTATCTGGGGCCGTTCAGTGAAAAGTCGCGCGATGCGTCATGTTCAAAGCGCTGTCGATGGCATGGACCGGTATTGGCAGCAAAGTCTGGCCGAAATCGGCCAGCGTCCCGGCAAAATTGCGCGCGGCCTCTGCCACATCGTCGCAGCGCCGCGGGCAGGCGATGGCCGCCAGGCAGGTATCGAGCAGCAGCGCGTCCTGATTCTGGAGGCCGGAAATCAGCCCCAGCGTCAGGCATTCCTCGCGGCAGACATGGTGTGAATCGAAGGGAAAGGCGCGCAGCGGACAGACCGCGCAATGACGCAGGACGCGGATGAAATGCGACAGCTCGCCCACCGCCTGTTTCGCCTCGGAAGGTCCGAGCAGTTCCGAATAGAGACCCCAGGTCATTTCCCACGGAATGATGGAACCCGTTTCGAAACCCGCGATCCAGCGGCGATAGCCTTCCAGCACCAGCTTTTCCGGCAGGCGGTCGAAATAGCCCGCGCTGTTGGCGCCGTTCAATTGGGATATGCGCATATTCATGCGGGCCTCCCCGAAAAGAGACCGGACGGGGAAATGTGCCCACAGGCAAAGGCTGTCGCAGAAGCGGAAACCTGCCTGCCGCGCGAGGGCTGTTCCGTTTCCCCCCGCATATTGTGATATCCGGCCGGCAAGAGACCCGGCTGCCGATGCGTAGTTCTAAAGGGCAGCCCGTCAATATTTGCGGACCGGCATTCGCCGAGACCAACCATAGGGTCCTCCAATCGAAAGGGTTCAAGGCCCAGACATCAAAGGTCGTACAAAGATTTGCACCATGCATAAAAGCCTCCAATTTAACTGGAGTCAACTGGTATAGTTTAAAATTATTTTATATATCAATAATTTAGAATTATTCTATACTGTTTTTATCATGTTTACAGCGTCCGGAAAGGAACGCAACCGCTGCGGGGGTTCAGCGGTTGCGGCATACGGGCGCATGCGCGGAGGGAGAGGGTCGCATATCACACGCCCGCTGCTGGGGATCGAGGCCCTTCGGCCTCGAAATGCGCGATATGCCGGTCAGTGGCCGGAATGTTCGTCCTTTTTCCCGTTCTGCGCCGTCACCGGAAAGTCGATGGTGACCTTGCCCGCCTTTTCAAATTCCAGCGTGACCGGAACGGTCTCGCCTTCCTTGTAAGGCTTCTCCGGCTGGATGAACATGAGGTGATAACCGCCGGATTTCAGCTCGACCGTTTCACCCGCCGGAATCTCCAGACCGCCTTCAATCGGGCGCATCTTCATCACGTCGTTCTGCATCGACATTTCGTGGATTTCAACGCGCTTGACGTCTTTGGTGGTCACGGAAACCAGCTTGTCGGCTTCCTTGCCGTCATTGGCGATGGTGAGAAACCCGCCAGCAACCTTGGCGCCCGGTACCATGGCGCGGACCGAGGGAGCCGTGATTTCCAGTTCACCGAGCCTGGTCGGTGCCGCCGCCTGCATGGAGGCATGGTCCATCTTGCCCATCTTGCCCATCTTGCCCATCTGGCCATGATCGCCGTGACCGCCGCCATGTTCGCCGTGTTGGTCATCGGCACCGGCGACCTTCACCAGAAGCTGCGGTGCGGGATGTTCGAGATCGTGCGGGTTCTGGCCATCTTTCGGCACTTCCGTCCAGGCAACCGATGCGGCGCTTCCGCAAAGCTGCGTCACGGGGAAGGAAAGCGTCGTGTCCTTGTCGAACTTGGCGAGCTGGCCGACGACGGTGAACTCGTCATAGAAATCGCCCGGCAGGTTGCCATCGGTGAAACGCACTTCCTTTACGCCGGAGGTCACGTCCTTGCCGTGCACCTTGTAGCTCCGGGCATAGTCGCCCTTGACGGTCTCGATCTTCCATCCGGCCTTGACCTGCGGCTGCGCCGAGAGGAAGCCTTCGGGAAGCTCGATCTTCACTTCGGTCGTGGCCATGCCGTCGCAGCCATGTGGCACGCGGAAGGTCGCCTTGTAGAAGCTGCCAGCCTTGGCTTCGCTTTGGTCGAGGGAGGAGTGGGCCTGAGCCAGACCTGCGGAAGCGCACAGCGCGGCAAGCGAGATTGCGGAGGCGAAAAGACGATGGTTCTTCATTGTTTCAAACCTGAATAATCATTGGTAGGCACGCCGAAACAGGGTTCGGGCGCGTTCATTCCGAATGCGGGGGCATTCGTTCAAAAGATCATATTCAGGCGAGAGGCGGCGCTTGCGGCGGTGCCGATGGCGGGTAGGTGCTGTGCCGCAGGATCGGTTGCGGCGGCACGATGCCGTTTGCCATCGCGACGTGCGGGGCGGCACCGGTGGAACCGGCAGGCGCCGGACACAGGAAGGCTGCAGAAATCCGGCAGGCTTCGCAACTATTGTTGTCCAGATGCCTGTCGTGACCCTGTTGGTTGGGATCGGAGCCGTGATCGCCGATGCAGAGCACCGGATAGGTGCCGTCCGGCAACTGGTATTGCGCGATCTGATAACCGTCGGGTGCATTGAGATTGACGGGCTTGTGCGCAAAGGCGACGAACATCAGGGCGAATACGCTGAGGATGCGTATCGCCAGAGACATCCGGTATGGGCCGATGCTCGTCTTCAACTCAAAGCTTCTCCATTCAAGCCGCGTTTACCTAGCCTATGAGAGCCGTCCTTGCCAAGCATCAAACAGAAACGGCGCGAATTGGTCGCGCCGTTTCTGCTTTCCAGCGGTCGGGGGAGGATGCGCTGGACGTCAGGACGGATGCGCTCGGTTCGCGCTTCCGCCCTTTTTGATCCATGCGGGTCAGAGGATCACCGGTTTGTTTTACGCATGTCTTTCTCCCAAAACCGGTTCCCGCGTTTGGGAGACATGCTCTAGATCGCCCGCTTCTTCATCTGTTCGGCAATATAGTCCGCCTGACGAATGGCGAGCGCCACGATGGTCAGTGTCGGGTTTTCCGCCCCGCCGGTGGTGAACTGGCTGCCGTCGGAAACGAACAGGTTCTTGATGTCATGCGTCTGCCCGTGCTTGTTCACCACGCCGTCCTGCGGCTTTTCGCTCATCCGGTTGGTGCCGAGATTGTGCGTCGAGGGATAGGGCGGCGTCGGGAATGTGCGGATCGCGCCGACGGCTTCGTAAAGCGCCTTGCCCTGCGCATAGGCGTGGTTGCGCATGGCAATATCGTTCGGGTGATCGTCATAATAGACATCGGGAACCGGCAGGCCGTGTTCGTCCTTCACATCCTTGCTGAGCGTGATGCGGTTTTTCTCCTGCGGCATGTCTTCGCCGACGATCCACAGGCCCGCCATGTTGACATAATCGTCGAGCGCCGAGGCGAAGCCGCGCCCCCAGCCGCCGGGATTGAGGAAGGCCGCCATGAAGGGCAGGCCGAGCGAGATGGTTTCCATCTCGTAGCCGCCGACGAAACCGCGTTTCGGATTGTGCGCGGCCTCGTCGCGGATGATGCCTGCCATGGTGGTGCCGCGATACATGTGCACCGGCTTTTCAAACGAGGCATAGACCGAGCCGGTGGTGTGGCGCATATAGTTGCGCCCCACCTGTCCCGATGAATTGGCAAGGCCATCCGGGAATTTCGACGAGGCCGAGTTCAGCAGCAGGCGCGGGCTTTCGATCGAATTGCCCGCCACGCAGACGACGCGGGCTTTCTGGAAATGCTGCTTGCCGTCCTTGTCGGCATAGAGCACGCCTGTCACCTTGCCCGCCGCATTGTGCTCGATCTTGAGCGCCGTGCATTCCGGGCGAACTTCCAGCTTGCCGGTTTCCTCGCCCTTCGGGATTTCCGTATAGAGCGTCGACCATTTCGCGCCCCATTTGCAGCCCTGAAAGCAGAAGCCGGTCTGCTGGCAGCCCATGCGGTCATCGCGCGGCGCGGAGTTGATCGCCATGCGGCCCGTATGACATTCCTTGTAGCCGAGCTTGTCGGCGCCCGCCTTCAGCACCTTGAAATTGTTGTTGCCGGGCAGTCCCTCGATCCCGTTGGTGCGGGTGACGCCCATCTTGTCTTCCGCCTTGGCGTAATAAGGCTCCAGTTCGGCGAGCGTGATCGGCCAGTCGAGCAGGTTCGCCCCCTCGACCTTGCCGTAATGGGTAAGCGCCTGGAACTCGTAATCCTGAAAGCGCAGCGATGCGCCCGCCCAGTGCGTGGTGGTGCCGCCGACTGCCTTCACGATCCATGCGGGCAGGTTCGGGAAATCGTGCGACACGCGCCAGCTGCCCGATGTGGTGCGCTTGTCGAGCCAGGCGAGCTGGTCGAAACTGTCCCATTCGTCATTGATGAAGTCTTCGAATTCGTGGCGTTTGCCCGCTTCCAGAATAACGACATCGATGCCTTTCTGGGCCAGTTCGTTGCCGAGCGTGCCGCCGCCTGCGCCCGAGCCGATGATGACGACGACCTTGTCGTCCTTGAGATCATATGGAGCAGCCATTGTTTCCTCCCAATGCTTTCCCGTTTCCGCAAGACGTGATGCGTCTGCCGGACGGTGTGCCGCTTTGAAATTGGTATGTTTGCGCCGCAGCGCTTACAGCCATTCGATATCGTCGAAGCCGCGCTGGATGTACCCGCCCTTGGAATAGGCTTCGCCCTCATAGCCGAAGAGCGGCCAGATTTCCTTCTGGTTATAAAGGCCCGTCACAAGCCCGCTGCGCACCTTCTGGAAGAAGGGGCTTTTCTCGATATCGCGCAGGATCGCGACGCGCTCCTCCTCCCAGCCAAGCCCCAGATAGCCTCCGGCTCCCGCCCGCTTGTCCAGATCGGCAACACCGTCCTCGATCAGCTTCTTGAGCGTCTCGTCCTTGGCGGAATCCGCGTCATAGGGCTTGACGGCGATGGCGTAGAAACGGTCGGGCAGCTTGTCATGCGGGTAGATGTCGCGCGCGAGCTGGATCAGGGTCGCCATGGTTTCGGGCTTGAGCGTGGTGCTCTCAAGCGCCCATGCGAATTGCGGGCAGATGACGGCATTGCCGCTGATGACCAGCATGGCGCCGAGGCTGAGGCCCGCGCCGCGCTTGAGAATGTCGCGGCGCGACAGCGTCTTTTTCTCCCGGGTGGAAAGACCGTCGAAAACGGTTGTCATTCGGTTCTCCTCCATTGCTTGCCCGTCCGGAATGGGCGGGCTGGCTGTTTGCGCTGCCGGGGCGGGCCCCGGAAACGCTGGCGTTCATCGTCTTGCGGGCCGCTCCTCCCGGCCCTGAAAGACGATGGGCGCGGCCTACTGGTAACGGCCGCCGCGTTGCAGAACTTCGATCTTGTAGCCGTCCGGGTCTTCCGCGAAGAAGAAGCGGGCAAGCTGCACGCCATTGTTCTTGAAATCGACAAGCTTGCCGACCTTGAAGCCAAGGTCCGTGAAGCGGGCATGTTCTGCATCGACATCATCGACCACGACGGCCAGATGGCCATAACCGTCGCCCAGATTGTAAGGCTCGGTGCGGCCCTTGTTGACCGTCAGCTCCACTTCGAAATCGGCTTCGGCATTGCGCAGATAGATCAGCGTGAAGGTTTCGAAATCGATGCGCTCGGCAATATCGAGGCCAAAGGCCCGGTTGTAGAAGGAAACGGATTTTTCCTCGTCGAGAACACGGATCATCGAATGAATGGCTTTGGCCACATGCTACTCCTGTTTCTTTCGCCGCTTCGTCAAATGCGGCTTGCGATTGTCTTGCTGGTTGTCGATTATGGAAGAAAAAACCACGGCGTGGTGGCAATCGGCTACCACAGCCAGTTTCGTGCTCTTAATGAATGGAGGAACCCATGTGCAAGGTTTTCGCCGAGCAGGACCCGGAAGGCTACCGGCAGATCAATCGCTCCGTGCGCATAGGCGGCCATTCCACCAGCATTCAGCTGGAGGCCACCTTCTGGCGCCTGCTGGACGAGATCGCGGCCAGCCAGAACCTGACCACGCCGCGCTTCATCTCGACGCTCTATGATGAAGCGCTGGAGGCCAATGGCGCGATCCCCAACTTCGCCTCCATGCTGCGCACGACCTGCGCGCTCTATCTCATGGGCCATCGCCCCGAAGCTGCCGTCTGCGAGGAAGCGGCCTGAACAGGCCCGGCCAGGGGCATTGGCCTTTTGATCAAAAGGGAATAGGGGAGTAGGGGAATAGGGCAGTAAGGCAGTAGGGCAATATGTTCTCATACATACTCCCTTACTCCCCTATTCCCTTACTGCCTTCACTAAAGGAATCGAAATGGCAAGCGTAACACGCGAACAGGTTCAGGAGCGGCTGCGGGCCGTAACGGGACCGGATTTCGAAAGCGATGTCGTGTCGCTCGGACTGGTGTCGGATATTTTCATTGCCGACGGCAAGGTCTTCTTCTCCATCACGGTTCCGGCAGAACGCGCCGACGCGCTGGAGCCGATGCGGCTTGCTGCCGAAAAGGCCGTGAAGGAAATTCCGGGCGTCACCGGCGCACTGGTCACGCTCACGGCGGAAAAGAAGGGCGGGCGCACCAGCGACGACGCGCCGCCGCCGCCCAGACCGCAACCGGCACCGCGGCCCGTCGCCGTTTCGGGACAGGGCGCACATGGCCATGCGCATGCGCCGCAGCCGCAGCGCGCGGCGGCGAAGCCGGGCATTCCGGGCGTCGGCGCGATCATCGCCGTTGCATCGGGCAAGGGCGGCGTCGGCAAGTCGACCACGGCGGTCAATCTGGCGCTCGGCCTTGCCGCCAACGGGCTGAAGGTCGGCATTCTGGACGCCGATATTTACGGGCCGTCCATGCCGCGCCTGCTCGGTCTTTCCGGCCGTCCGGAAGCGATTGAGGGCCGCACACTGAAGCCGATGGAAAATTACGGCGTCAAGGTCATGTCCATGGGCTTCATGGTCGATGAGGAAACGCCAATGATCTGGCGCGGGCCGATGGTCATGTCGGCGCTGACGCAGATGCTGCGCGAAGTCGCCTGGGGCGAGCTTGACGTTCTGGTCGTCGACATGCCGCCCGGCACCGGCGATGCCCAGCTCACCATGGCGCAGCAGGTGCCGCTGGCGGGCGCCGTTATCGTTTCGACGCCGCAGGACCTCGCGCTGATCGATGCGCGCAAGGGCTTGAACATGTTCCGCAAGGTGGATGTGCCGCTTCTCGGCATCGTCGAGAACATGAGCTATTTCATCGCGCCCGACACCGGCGCGCGCTATGATATTTTCGGCAATGGCGGCGCGCGCAGGGAGGCCGAACGCTTGAACGTGCCGTTCCTGGGCGAAGTGCCGCTGCATATGGACGTGCGCGCCTATTCGGACGCTGGCACGCCGATCACCGTCAAGGACCCGGAGAGCGAACACGCGAAAATCTATCGCGAGATTGCCCGGAAGGTTTGGGAAAACATGAAGGGCGGCAAGGGCGCTCGTGCAGCGCCGGCGATTGTGTTTGAGTAGGGGTTAAGGCAGTAAGGCAATAGGGCAATAAGGCAGTATGTTAAGGGAATAGGGGAATAAGGGAGTAGGGGAGTATGTTTGGATTGCGGATGGCAGCGCCGTCCATATCCTTCTCTGCCCTACTGCCCTACTGCCCTATTCCCCTAAGTAATGACCGACGGCTCCGCCCGTCCGCTGCGCTTCTTCACTTCCGCAATCTGTTCTGCCGCTTCGATGAACGGGGCCAGCGTTTCCTGCGTATCGAGATTGTGCCTGGCGGTATCGGCCTCATAGCGCTCGATATAGATGCGGATGGTGGCGCCCGACGTGCCGGTGCCGGACAGGCGCAGCACCACGCGACCGCCTTCGGGGAAATAGATGCGGATGCCCTGATGTTCGCTGATCGAGCCGTCGACCGGATCGTGATAGGCGAAGTCGTCGGCCTTCTCGATCATGAGGCCGTTGACGGTGGTGCCCGGCAGGCTTGCAAGCTTGCCGCGCAGATCGGCCACCAGTTGCTTGGCAATGTCCGAATCGACCGCTTCATAGTCGTGGCGGGTGTAATAGTTGCGCCCGAAGCGCGCCCAATGTTCCTCGACAATATCCTTCACGCTCTGCTTGCGCACCGCCAGGATATTGAGCCAGAGCAGCACGGCCCACAGGCCATCCTTCTCGCGCACATGGTCGGACCCGGTGCCGGAGCTTTCCTCCCCGCAGATGGTGACCTTGCCATTGTCGAGCAGATTGCCGAAGAACTTCCAGCCGGTCGGCGTTTCAAACATGCCGATGCCGAGCTTCTCGGCCACGCGGTCGGCGGCCGCACTTGTCGGCATGGAGCGCGCAATGCCCTTGATGCCGTCCTTGTAGCCCGGCGCCAGATGCGCATTGGCCGCGAGCATCGCAAGCGAATCGGATGGCGTGACGAAGATGCCGCGCCCGATGATGAGATTGCGGTCGCCGTCACCATCGGAAGCCGCGCCGAAATCCGGCGCCTGATCGGACATGAGCAGATCGTAGAGGTCCTTGGCATAAACGAGGTTCGGGTCCGGATGATGGCCGCCGAAATCCGGCAGCGGCACGAAATTGACGACGCTGTCTTCCGGCGCGCCAAGCCGCTTCTCGAAGATTTCCTTGGCGTAAGGCCCGGTCACGGCATGCATCGCATCGAACTTCATGCGGAACCCGCCCCTGATCATGGCGCGGATGGCGTCGAAGTCGAACAGGCTTTCCATCAGTTCGGCATAATCGGCAACGGGATCGAAAATGACGACCTCGGTGTCGCCGATCCGTGTGGTGCCGATCGTGTCGATATCGACGTCAGCTACATCGGCAATCCTGTACTGGTCGATCACCTTGGAGCGGGCGAAGATCGCTTCGGTGATCTTTTCCGGCGCAGGCCCGCCATTGCCGATATTGTACTTGATGCCGAAATCTTCATTCGGACCGCCGGGATTGTGGCTGGCCGAAAGCACCATGCCGCCGAAGGCCTTGTATTTGCGGATCATGTTGGAGGCGGCGGGTGTGGAAAGAATGCCGCCCTGACCCACCATGATGCGGCCAAAACCGTTGGCGGCGGCGATCTTGATGAGCTTCTGGATCACTTCGCGGTTATAATAGCGTCCGTCGCCGCCGACCACGAGCGTCTTGCCGGCAAAGCCTTCCAGCACGTCGAAAACCGACTGGATGAAGTTTTCAGCGTAGTTCTGCTGCTGGAAAACCGGAACCTTCTTGCGCAGGCCCGAAGTGCCCGGCTGCTGGTCCTGGTATGGCGTGGTCGCGATCGTCTTGACGGTCATGTCTTTCCCGTTCGATTCAATGGTTTCAAGCGGTTAACTTGTCGGCATTTGCGGTCATTACAAGACAACATAGATCAAACTTATTGATTGAAAATAACAAAGCGTGTGTTTGTCGCTGGCCATGCTACAAATTCCGTCATGACCGACAATGCTCGCCCCATCGCTGGCCCGCGCGATATTATGCGCCTGAAACGCGACGACGCCACCGGCCTCGAAGCCGTTGCCGCGCGTTTCCACAGCCATGCCTATGACATGCATTTTCATGACGAATGGCTCGTCGGCGTGACCCATGCGGGCGTGCAGGATTTTTTCTGCCGGGGCAGGCGGCGGCAAAGCACACCGGGGCGGGTGATTCTCATCGAGCCGGGCGAACGCCATGACGGGCAGGCGGTCGCGGCGGACGGCTTTGCCTATAACATGCTCTACATGCCGCAATCGCTGATCCGCGATGCGATGGGCGGCAATGATGCGCATATCGGCTTTCGCCAGACGCTGGCCGATGATGGCGAGCTGTTTCACGCAGTCGCTCGTGCCTGTGAAGCTATTTTTTTGCAAGCGCCGCAACTGATGATCGAAGATTGCCGCGATCAGGTGACGAAGCATCTTGCCCGGCATCTTGGGCAGGAGGCGGCAGAAAAGGGGGCGGCTCCGCATCCGGTCGCGGCACGCGCAATGGAGTATCTGCGGGCGCGCTTCGATGAGGAATTCGGGCTCGATGAACTGGCGGGATCTGTCGGAGCCGCCGACCGTTTCCAGCTTTCGCGCGGGTTCCGGCGCGCATATGGCACCTCGCCGCATGCCTGTCTGGTGCAGTTGCGCCTTGCCGAAGCCCGGCGCCTGCTGCGCGAAAAAGTGCCGCCGGCGGAGGCCGCAGCACTCAGCGGCTTTGCCGACCAGAGCCATATGGGGCGCTGGTTCCGCCGCGCCTATGGCATGACGCCCGCCGCCTATCGCCGGGGGCGCACAAATGTTCCAGAAATTGCGGTGAAAAGCCGGTAGGTCTTCCTCGAAAAGAGGAAGAACCGATGATTTTCGATACAAAAGTAGCCATTATCGTCCTGCACGATCTGCCTGTCTGGCAGAAGTTGAACGTGACCGCCTTCGTCGCGACCGGCATAGCCGGCGCGGTTCCGCAGGCGATGGGCGACGTTTACGAGGATGCGGCAGGCCGCAAGCATACGCGTCTGCTGGGCCAGCCGATGCTGATCTTCTCGGCAACGCCGGACGTATTGCAACGGGCCTGGCAGCAATCGATCCAGCGCGATCTCATCCGGGCGCCCTATGTGCGCGCCATGTTCGAGACCGGGCATGACGTCGCCAACCGTGCCGTTTTCAAGGCGGAAAATGCCGACGCGCCCGATCTGGTCGGTCTTGCGCTTTATGGTCCAAAGAAGGATATCGACAAGGCGATAAAGGGAACTAGCCTGCATCCTTGAACAGCACGCTCTGATCGAACAGATAGCGGTTGGAAAGCGGCAGGCTTGCGGCGCCCATCGCCTTGGCATGGACGCCAACCTTGCCCTCGATGATCTTCGGCGCGCGCAGGCCCTGCAAGTCGAGGCATGAAAGCTCCACGCGGGTCGCTTCCACGATGCGATGGCGCACATTGCCCGGCAGCCAGCCGTCGATAACGGCGGCGGGAAAGTCGATCACGGAAGCAGCCGCCACCGCCGCATGCGCCAGACCGCGTGCGGCAAGAGCCACCCATTCGTCGAGCGGCGTGCCGAAATTGCGCCAGTTTTCCGGCGAAAGCCACAGGTCGTCGGAGGGCAGATGCCGCTCCTGCAACATGCGTTCGAGGACGAACAGCGAAGCCGTATCGATGAGCTGCAAGGTTTCGCCGCGCTCCCACGTGCCGCGCATGCGCATCGGCATGGAGCCGAGCGCGCCCGCATTGCCGGTGCGCCCGGGATAGAGCGTGTTGTTCAGCACCACGCCGCCGCCGATGAACGAGCCGATGAAGAAATAGACGAAGTCGGTGAATTCCGGCCCGCGACCAAAGGTCAGTTCCGCGCCGCAAGCCGCGGTTCCGTCGTTCTGCACGAAGACAGGAAACGAAAACGCCCTGGCGAAATCGCTGACCAGATCGGCGCCGAGCCATGCGTCCAGATCCTCCGCCGGCGCTCCAACCTCCTCGACCCAGTTCCACAGTTCAAAGGGCAATGCGATGCCGAGCCCTGCAATGCGGTCGCGCCTGGCCGGTTCGAGGGCCGCAGTGAAAGCATTGACGCTTTCGACAGTGAAGCGGCGGATTTCACCCGGCACAGGCCAGCGATAGGTGATGTGGCGCCGCTCGCGGATCGCGCCCAGAAAATCCATCAGGATGATTTCCGCGCTGCGCCGCCCGATCTTGAGGCCGAAGGAGAAAACCCCGTCGGCAGCGAGGCGCATCGGCATGGAAGGCTGGCCAACACGGCCGCGCACCCTTTCGCCCTGCGTGATGAGCCCGTCTTTTTCCAGCGCGCGGATGATCACGGAAACGGTCTGCGCCGAAAGCCCGGTCAGGCGCGCAATGTCGGCGCGGGCAAGCTGGCCATGCCTGCGCACCAGCGCCAGAACCAGCCGCTCATTATAGGCGCGCACGCCGATCTGGTTGGAGCCGCGATTGATGTCCGCGCCGGGCCCGGCGAATTGCTGCATGGCAGGACCCGGCGTTCCCGACAGCGCGCCGGAAAGCGTATCGGCAGACCTGCTTGCCGCATCGGCCCCACCGTCTCGCGGATCGCCTTCAACTTTATGCCTGACCATAGCCTCTCCTGGAGCGGTTCCGGTTAAAACGGTGTCACGGGAACCGCTCGAACTCTTTTTTCATCGCATTATCCGACGCAAAACCGCTTCGCACTCTTGGCTCGGAAATGCTCAAGATTCCGGCCCATGGATTGCAATCGCAATGCGGCCATGGCGTGCGGGAATTCCTAAACCAAACATCGAGGGAGAAAAAGCCCTCTCCGAACGGATATGAAATAAAAACAATCGCTTAAGGTCGTTCGTGCTGCGTAGGGGCAGGCGCTCTGCCAATCCCTTGCGCCTCTCTCTCCTCCGGGTGCCAGAGTGACACAGCATATTAATAAATCAAGTGGATTTATTAATTGACTCTGTTTTGAAGCCGTGTTTTGCTTCTCGTCTGCCGGGGGAAGAGGAACCGGTTTCAATCTGGGAGGAGTCTATGAAGAAGACAGTTCTGTCGGCAGCCTTTGCTGCCTTCGCGCTTGGCGCTGCCGCCATTCCATTGAGTTCGGCCAATGCCGCCGATGTCGGCGCGTGCCTCATCACCAAGACCGACACCAATCCGTTCTTCGTCAAGATGAAGGAAGGCGCTGTCGCCAAGGCCAAGGAGCTGGGGGTCAATCTCAAGACCTATGCGGGCAAGATCGACGGCGATTCCGAAAGCCAGGTCGCGGCCATCGAAACCTGCATCGCCGATGGCGCCAAGGGCATTCTCATCACGGCTTCCGACACCAAGGGCATCGTGCCGTCGCTGCAGAAGGCGCGCGAGGCGGGCGCGCTCATCATCGCGCTCGACACGCCGCTGGAGCCTGCGGATGCGGCGGACGCAACCTTTGCCACCGACAATTTCCTTGCCGGTGAACTGGTCGGCAAATGGGCGGCGGCAACGCTTGGCGACAAGGCCAAGGATGCGCGGGTTGCCTTCCTCAACCTCACCGCATCGCAGCCGAGCGTCGACGTTCTGCGCGATCAGGGTTTCGATGTCGGCTTCGGCATCGATCCGAAGGACAAAAGCAAGCTTGGCGATGAGGACGATCCGCGCATTGCCGGTCGCGACCTGACCGACGGCAACGAGGAAGGCGGACGCCGCGCGATGGAAAACCTTCTCCAGAAGGACCCGAACATCAATGTCGTCCACACCATCAACGAACCTGCCGCCGCCGGTGCTTACGAAGCGCTGAAGGCCGTGGGCCGTGAAAAGGACGTGCTGATCGTCTCCATCGATGGTGGCTGCCCCGGCGTCAAGAACGTAGCGGCTGGCGTGATCGGCGCGACCTCGCAGCAATATCCGCTGCAGATGGCGGCACTTGGCATCGAGGCGATCAAGAAGTTTGCCGACAGCGGTGAAAAGCCGAAGCCGACCGAAGGCAAGGATTTTGTCGATACGGGCGTAACGCTCGTCACCGACAAGCCGGTCGAAGGCGTTCCGTCCATCGACACCAAAACCGCGCTCGACAAGTGCTGGGGCTGATAGGCTCTCAAGGTTCAGGTCCGGCAGATCGCAAGCTCTGCCGGACCAGCATGAAGGCAGGAGACAGAGATGAGTGAGCCACAGGCGGCCTCCGCTGCACAAAAACCATCCATGCAGGACTATGAAAAGACGCTGTCGCAAAGCGCGGCGGATGTCGCCTCCTTCGATGCGGGCGACCGGTCGCTGCTATATAGGATGCGCAATTTCCTGCATCACAACCCCGCTGCCGTGCCGCTGATCGTGCTCGTCCTGTCGCTGCTGGTGTTCGGCGTCACGCTCGGCGGCAAGTTCTTCTCCGCCTTCGCGCTGACGCTCATTTTGCAGCAGGTCGCCATCACCGGCATTGTCGCGGCGGCGCAGACCCTCGTGATCCTCACCGCCGGTATCGATCTTTCGGTCGGCGCCATCATGGTGCTGTCCTCGGTGGTGATGGGCCAGTTCACTTTCCGTTACGGGCTTCCCGCCGAACTTTCCATTCTCTGCGGCTTTGCCACGGGCGCGCTCTGCGGCTTCATCAACGGTTTTCTGGTTGCCTATGTCCGCCTGCCGCCCTTCATCGTGACGCTTGGCATGTGGCAGGTGATCCTCGCCACCAACTTCCTCTATTCGGCCAATGAGACCATCCGCGCGCAGGAAATCACGGCGGAAGCGCCGATCCTGCAATTTTTCGGCGAAAGCATCCGCATTGGCGGCGCGGTCTTCACCTATGGCGTCATCGCCATGGTGCTCCTGGTGCTGCTGCTCTGGTATGTGCTGAACCACACCGCCTGGGGACGGCATGTCTATGCCATCGGCGACGACCCGGAAGCGGCGCAGCTTTCCGGCGTTTCGGTGAAGCCGATCCTGATGTCGGTCTATGTGCTGGCTGGCATCATCTGCGCGCTTGCGGGCTGGGCGATGATCGGCCGTCTCGGTTCGGTGTCGCCGACCGCTGGCCAGTTCGCCAATATCGAATCCATCACCGCCGTGGTGATCGGCGGCATATCGCTCTTCGGCGGGCGCGGCTCCATCCTCGGCACCATGTTCGGCGCGCTGATCGTCGGCGTGTTTTCGCTGGGCCTGCGCCTGTGGGGCACCGATCCGCAATGGACCTATCTCCTGATCGGCGTTCTCATCATCGCCGCCGTCGCCATCGACCAGTGGATCAGAAAGGCTGCCGCATGAAAACGAACACCACGCCTGTTCTGTCGGCCAGGGGTCTGGTCAAGCGCTACGGTCGCGTCACCGCGCTCGACCATGCCGATTTCGACCTCTATCCGGGCGAAATCCTCGCGGTCATCGGCGATAATGGCGCAGGCAAGTCCTCGCTCATCAAGGCGCTCTCCGGCGCGATCAAGCCGGATGAGGGGGAAATCCTGCTCGACGGCAAGCCCGTCAGCTTCCATTCGCCGATGGAAGCGCGGCAGGCGGGCATCGAGACGGTTTACCAGAACCTTGCCTTGTCGCCGGCGCTGTCCATCGCCGACAATCTGTTTCTTGGCCGCGAAATCCGCCGCAAGGGACCGCTCGGCTCGCTGTTCCGCATGCTGGATCGCGGCGCGATGGAAAAGATCGCCCGCGAAAAACTCTCCGACCTGGGCCTCATGACCATCCAGAATATCGGTCAGGCGGTGGAAACCCTTTCGGGCGGCCAGCGCCAGGGCGTTGCGGTGGCCCGCGCTGCCGCCTTCGGCTCCAAGGTGGTGATCATGGACGAGCCGACGGCCGCACTTGGCGTCAAGGAATCGCGCCGCGTGCTGGAACTGATCCTCGACGTGAAGCGGCGCGGCATGCCCATCGTGCTCATCTCGCACAACATGCCGCATGTGTTCGAGGTCGCCGACCGCATCCATATTCATCGGCTCGGACGCCGCCTGACGGTGATCGACCCGAAGGAATATTCCATGTCGGACGCGGTAGCCCTGATGACCGGCGCGATGAGGCCGAAGGAAGCGGCTTGAAAAGACCTGCCACGCCTTTGATAAATCGGCAGGACGAATCACGGAAACCGGACATGACGCCTATCGAGCGCGAAGCCCTGCCTTCGGAAATTCTTGCGCGGCTGGCGCAAACCGACCGACGCCTGATCGTGGCTATTGCAGGCCCACCGGGAGCCGGAAAATCCACCATGTCCGATTATCTGCTCCATGCCATCAACAACGGTGGCGAAGCGCCGTCCATCGTCGTGCCGATGGACGGGTTTCACCTCGACGACACCATTCTCGACAAGCGCGGATTGCTGAGCCGCAAGGGTTCGCCGCCCACCTTCGACTGCGCCGGGTTCGCGGCGCTGCTGCAACGGCTGAAACAGGCGGAAGGCGAAATCTTCATCCCGGTCTTCGACCGTTCGCTGGAGCTTTCCCGCGCCGCCGCATCCGCGGTCGGGCCCGAGCATCGCGTGCTTCTGGTCGAAGGCAATTACCTCCTGCTCGATCAGGAGCCATGGGCGCAGCTTGCCCCCTTTTTCGACATGACGGTCTATCTGGACGTGCCTTTTGCCGAGCTGGAACGCCGCCTGATCGACCGCTGGCTCGGCTTCGGCTTCGATGCCGAAACGGCCCGAAATCGCGCCCTTTCCAACGACATTCCCAATGCCGAACTCGTGGTTGCGCAATCGCGCAAGGCGGATTTTGTGGTCAGGCCCAGCGCCTGAAAACGGGGAATTGCGCCTTTCAAGGGTTGCGGCGACGCGCTTGCGTCTGCATGATGGCAGAAATCGCTTCATCAGTTTCCGACCGGAATAGTTCCCCATGACGACATATGTTTTCGCGCCGCCCCCGCAGCCGTTTCTGCCGGTGAAGGGAACGGATGCGCGCTTTCCCGTGCACCGTATCTATTGCGTCGGCCAGAACTATGCCGATCACGCCATCGAAATGGGCGGCGATCCGACCCGCAACCCGCCTTTCTTCTTCCAGAAGAACCCCGACAGTCTCGTGGTCGAAGGCGGCGATTTCCCTTATCCGCCGAAGACCGAGGACGTGCATCACGAGATCGAACTCGTGGTGGCGCTGAAGACCGGCGGCACCGACATTTCCGTCGAAAAGGCGCTGGACCATGTTTATGGCTATGCCGTCGGCATCGACATGACGCGCCGCGACTTGCAGGCCGTTGCCAAGAAGGCCGGGCGCCCGTGGGAAGTGGCCAAGGCATTCGAGCACTCCGCGCCCTGTTCGGCCATCGTGCCGGTGTCGGAAATCGGTCACCCGGAAAAGGCGGCGATTTCGCTTTCCATCAATGGCGAGACGCGCCAGTCGGGCGACCTCAACCAGATGATCTGGAAGGTGGCGGAAACCATTTCCTACCTGTCGTCGCTCTTTGAGCTGCGCCCCGGCGATCTTATCTTTACGGGTACGCCTGCGGGCGTCGGTCCGGTGAAGCGCGGCGACCGCCTGGAAGGCAAGGTCGATGGCGTGGCAACCCTCACCGTAACCGTGGTCTGATTTATCACGCGGAGGAGCTTGAATGAGCATCTATCTTCCCGATGACGTGCACGGCGCACTGGAACGCTTCATCGCCGAAAAACATCCCGGCCTCAACCAGACCGAGGCGATGACGCTTATCCTGCGCAAATGGCTGGTGCGCGAAGGCTATCTCCCGGCGGAGCCTGAACATGGCACGCCGCCGGAGGAACTGAACGCGACCAATGACGATTGAACAAGGCAGCAAGTGACTATGGCAAAACAGCCGCCGGAAGGAGCGGGCCGCAAGACCGCGCTCGGGCGACGCCTTTTGATTCTGACAATCCTGGCAATTCTGCTGGTGATCGCGCTCGTCTGGATGAGCATTTATCTGTTCGATCCCAATGGCGGCCTGGACTTCGATGATCTTGGTATTTTTGCTTTGGATTTCAACGCAGTAGATATGTTGCTGCACCGCGTTCTGTGAGCGCGTTAATCTTTTTGTTACCGTTTGAAACATTCATTTTGGCTGAGCCCTGACGTTTAGCGCTTCCGTTCGTCGCCTTTTGCATGGTACACGACTGTCATCGACCGAAAGAATATTGACTGAAACGGGCATCCCGCGATGCCTGTAAAGCCAAGAGGATCTGGATGGCATTCGAGGACATCAAGGCGGAAATTGCGCTGCTTTTCGAGCAAATGGTGAATCAGCCGCAAGACGCTCATGAAATCCGCGAAACGGTTCGCGAGAAGCTCAATGCGCTGCGCGCAAGCGGCTTGCCACTGCCAGCCGATCTGGTCGAGCTTGAAAAACGCATCGAACAAGATTTCGATTCCTGAGAACGGGTCCGGTCATGCGTCTCCAGCTTTCTTCTTCTGCTGATATGGTCCGCAAGGGCATTCTGCTTCTTGGTTGCGCCGTGGCGCTCAGCGCCTGCAACACCACCAATGACGGCAAGCCGGTGAAAACTGCGCTGATCACGCAGACCGATACGTCCAGCCAGACCGTTGCCGCCGCAGGCAGCGCCGCCGGTGCCGCGACGGATGCCGCAGGCACGGCGACCGCCGATGCAACCGCCGCCGCCGGAGCGCAGACCGTCGCCGCCGTGACCGATCCTTCCGATCCGGTCCTGCCGGCAATCGTTCCCATTCCGGGCATTCGCGGCCAGTCCGAACCGATGATGGCCTATGCAGGCGCGCAGGCCGCCGCTTCCCCGGCCTCCGTTGCCGCCAATATGGCTTTCGAGACGCCGGACAGCGCGCCCAAGGATCTGGATTCGCTCATCACCAAATATTCCGTCGCCTATGACGTGCCGGAGCGCCTTGTGCGCCGGGTCGTGCACCGCGAAAGCCGGTTCAATCCGGCGGCCCGCAACGGGCCTTATTGGGGCCTGATGCAGATCACCCATCCGACCGCGCGCGGCATGGGCTATACGGGTTCGGCCAAGGGCCTGCTCGATGCGGAAACCAATCTCAAATATGCGGTTCGCTATCTGTCCGGCGCCTACAAGGTGGCGGGCGGCGATGAAAGCCAGGCGGTCCGCTATTATGCGCGCGGCTATTATTACGATGCCAAGCGCAAGGGGCTGTTGCAGGAAACGGGTCTTGACGGCAGCTGGAAGCGCAGCGGCCCGACCCGTGAGGCAGCGGCTTCCATCCAGCCGGCATCCCTGCCGGAAGGTGCGGCCACGCCGCTTCCGGGCGTCGCGCCCATCCAGGCTTCCTACACACCGGCGGCGCAATAAACCAACTGTCATCTTGACGCTGCAATGCAATGGCAGTTTCCTGTTGAGAGCGCATCCCGAAAAGTGTGAAACGGCTTTCTGGATGCGCGTTAAAACAAGGGACTAGAGCGTCGATCTGATCCAATCAGATCGAAACGCGCTCTGGAACCGACGACAGGAAGACCGCATGAATGTGAGATTGCCGCATCCCATCAAGTGGAAATATGACCGGGTCGAATTGTGGGCCGATGGGATCATCCATGTTCTGGGTGTCGGGCTGGCGCTTGCCGGCGCGATTGCCATGCTGGTCTATTTCCTGCCGAACATGCCGGCGGCGACCTCGATCTCGTCGGGCGTCTACCTTGCAAGCCTTCTGGCGGCGCTTGGAATTTCCGCCGTCTACAATATCTGGCCTGTTTCCCCGACCAAATGGTTCCTGCGCCGCTTCGACCATTCGGCGATCTACCTTTTGATTGCCGGAACCTACACGCCCTTTGCCATGCATATGGGCGACCGCGCGCTGCCGCTGCTGCTTTTCGTCTGGAGCGTGGCTTTGGTCGGCATCACGCTGAAACTGTTCATGCCGGGGCGTTTCGACCGGCTGTCGATCCTGCTTTATCTGGCGCTCGGCTGGAGCGGCGTCATGGTCTATGACACCATGGTGCAGTCGCTGCCGCCCGCCGTCTTCTGGCTGATAGCCGCCGGCGGCATGGTCTATTCGCTGGGCGTGATCTTCCATATCTGGGAGCGGCTGCGGTTTCAGAACGCCATCTGGCACGGCTTTGTCGTGGTGGGTGCGGCGCTGCATTATTGTGCCGTGTTCTTTGTCGGCGCATGGAATTAGCAAAAAGGGCGGTGTCCCAGATTCAGTTTATGACGTGCCGAAAATGGTGGTTTGCGAGAACCGGAGCGGAATGTACTTTAAGGTACATGAGCACCGGAAGCGCAGTAAAACGTCATTTGCAGGCCGTCAGAAGCTGAATCCTAATGAAAATCGCGGGAGTTCGGCATTATTCTAACATTCCGCGGATGATGCGCCATCTGGGACGGCGCGACGAGGCGCTGCGCCTCGCGTCCGCTCATTTCGATCAAGGCTGTCGAACGGTCCTGCAATTTCGCCGCCACCAGATGCACGACCCCTTCGGGGCTGCGCTGGATGCGGCCTTCGATATGGATCAGCCGCGCGCCCATCACTTCGCGGCGAAACGCCTTCATGATCTTCGGCCAGACGACAATATTGGCGATACCGGTTTCATCCTCGATGGTGAGAAACACCACGCCCTTGGCGCTGCCGGGGCGCTGGCGCACGGTGACGACGCCCGCCACCTTCATGCGGCGTCCGTCCGCACCTTCCTGCACGGCGCGGCAGGTGGAAACGCCTTCCGCCGCAAGCCCCTCGCGCAGATATTGCAGCGGATGCCCTTTCAGCGAAAGCCGCGTCGTTTCGTAATCGGCGATCACATGCTCGGACGCGGCCATTTCAGGCAGTTTCGTGCGCGGCTCTTCCGCCAGTTCGCTGGTCGCGGCGGCGCGAAACAGCGGCAGCGTCTCGTCATTGGGCAGGCGGCGCACGGCCCAGAGTGCTGCGCGGCGGTCGATATCGAGCGAGCCGAAGGCGTCGGCATCGGCCAAAAGCGTAAAGGCGCGCCGGTCGAGCCGCAGCCGCCGGTGCATGTCCTCGATGGTGCGGTAAGGCTCCTGCCGGTCGGCAATCAGCAGCCGGGCATCCTCCTTGGAGAATCCGTCGATCTGGCGAAAGCCCAGTCGCAGCGCCGGTCGGATATCGAGCGTATCCTCCAGAATATTGTCCCACTGGCTGAAGTTCACATCGACGGGCAGCACCGTCACGCCATGGTCGCGGGCATCGCGCACGATCTGGGCAGGGGCGTAAAAACCCATGGGCTGGGAATTGAGAAGGGCGGCGGCGAACACTTCCGGATGGTAGCACTTGATCCATGCGGAAATATAGACCAGATGCGCAAAGCTTGCCGCATGGCTTTCGGGAAAGCCATATTCGCCGAAACCCTTGATCTGGTTGAAGCAGTTTTCGGCAAAGCTCCGCTCGTAGCCGCGCCTGACCATGCCCTCGATCATCTTCTGCTCCATCGTATGGATGGTCCCCATCTTGCGGAAGGTGGCCATGGCGCGGCGCAACTGGTTGGCCTCGTCGGGCGTGAATTTTGCAGCCTCCATGGCAATGCGCATCGCCTGTTCCTGAAACAGCGGGACGCCCTTGGTCTTGCCGAGAATCTGCCGCAACTCGTCCGGCGGACCATGCTCCGGCGAAGGCGATGGCAGGGTGCAGGGCTCCTGTCCGTTTCGCCGCCTGAGATAAGGATGCACCATGTCGCCCTGAATGGGGCCGGGGCGCACGATGGCGACCTCGATGACGAGATCGTAGAACTCCTGTGGGCGCAGGCGCGGCAGCATGTTCATCTGGGCGCGGCTTTCCACCTGAAACACGCCGAGCGAATCGCCCGTGCACAGCATGTCGTAGACGCGCTTGTCGTCGCGCTCGACGGTTGCCAATGTCAGCTTCTCGCCGCCATAAAGCTGCGGCTTGTGCTGGTGAATGAGGTCCAATGCCTTGCGGATGCAGGTGAGCATGCCGAGCGACAGCACATCGACCTTCATCAGTCCCAGCTCGTCAATGTCGTCCTTGTCCCATTCGATGAAAGACCGCTTGTCCATCGCCGCCGGGCCGATGGGCACGGTCTCGTCCAGCCGGTCGCGGGTGAGCACGAAACCGCCGACATGCTGTGACAGGTGGCGCGGAAAGCCGATCAGCGTGATGGCAAGTTCCACTGCGCGCCGGATGATGGGGTTGTCGGGATCAAGGCCCGCCTGCCTTATATGCTGCTTGTCGATGCCGCCGCCCGATATGCCCCACACCGTATTGGCAAGCGCCGCCGTCACGTCCTCGGTCAGGCCCAGCGCCTTGCCGACATCGCGGATGGCGCTCCGGGAGCGATAGCTGATGACGGTCGCGACAATGGCGGCGCGGTCTCTTGAGTAGCGGTCATAGACATATTGCATCACCTCTTCGCGCCGCTCATGCTCGAAATCGACATCGATATCCGGCGGTTCCTGACGTTCGGCGGAGATGAAGCGCTCGAACAGGAGGTCCACTTCCGTCGGGTTCACGCCGGTAATGCCGAGGCAGAAACAGACGACGGAATTGGCCGCCGAACCGCGGCCCTGACACAGAATCTTCTTGGAAATTGCAAACTGCACAATGTCATAGACGGTGAGGAAATAGGGCTCGTATTGAAGCTGGGCGATCAGCGCCAGCTCCTTGTTGATCAGCGCCTGCACCTTGGGCGGGATGCTGTCCGCGCCGTAATGACGGGCAGCGCCTTCCCAGGTGAGATCATGGAGATGCTGCCGTGCCGTCTTGCCGGGCGGGATGGGCTCGTCGGGATAGGCATATTTCAGCTCGTCGAGCTGGAAGGTGATCGGCGCGGCGAAATCGGCGGTTGCTGCGACGGCTTCAGGATAATCGCGGAACAATCGCGCCATTTCATGCGGCGGTTTCAGGTGGCGCTCGGCATTCTTTTCCAGCAGGCGCCCGGCATCGAAGACGGTCGTGTAGTGGCGGGTTGCCGTCAGCACATCCTGAAGCGCGCGCCGGTCCGGGTGATGATAGAGCACGTCATTGGTGGCGATCAGCGGGACATTGGCTTCGGCCGCGAAACGGGCGGTGCGTTCCGCGCGGCGTCCGTCCTGCCCCTGATGCGGCATGGCAAGCGCCAGCCAGACGGAGCCGGGCGCAGCCTTGGCGATTTCCGCCAGACGGTCGGCAAAATCCGGTTGATCTTCTTCGGGAGGAAAAACCGCGATCTGGAACTGCCGCGCGCGAAACAAAAGATCGCCCCATAGCAGATGGCATTCGCCCTTGATGGCGGCCCGGGTCTTGCCCTCCGTCAACAGGCGGCACAATTGCCCATAGGCGGCGCGGTCCCGCGGATAGACCACCATATCCGGCGTGCCGTCGATGAAGGACAGACGGCAGCCGATGAAAAGCCGGAAATCGCTTTTCTTGCGAATATCCTTCCATTCCGCATGGGCCCGCACCACACCGGCCAGCGTATTGCGGTCGGCAATGCCGATGCCGGACAGGCCAAGCGCATGGGCCTGCAAAACCAGTTCCTGCGGATGCGATGCGCCGCAAAGGAAGGAGAAATTGCTGGCAGCGGCCATTTCAAAATAGAGAGACATCACGCAAACAGCCCATGCAGAAACCAGCGCGGATGATTGGCGCCATCATAAAGCCCCTCGCGGAAAATCCAGAAGCGCTGGCCGTTTTCATCCTCCACCCGGTAATAATCGCGCAGTTCCGGCACGTCCTGGCCGATTGCGCGCCACCATTCCGGCTCGATCCGTTCCGGCCCTTCGGCAAGGCGCACCTGATGGCGCACCCGCCGCCACAGGAAAAACGAAGGCGGGCTGTCGGGCACTTCCGCCACGCTTTCGATCAATTGCGGTGGACGAAACAGTTTTATGGGACGCGCTGGCGGGTCGCCGGGAAGAGGCTGTAGGCTTTCATAATCGGCTTCGCCTCTGCCGTCCGTGTGCAGGGCAGGGCGCAGGCCGAAGGCCCGTTCGGGCATATGCGTATTGCGCGAAAAGGAAACGAGAACGCGGTCCTGCCCAAGCCGCGCCGAAAGCCGGTCCACAAGCTGGCTGAACCCCGCTTCATCCTCCTCGTTCTGGTCGAGCCCCGTCTGGCGCTGGGCTATCGCGCCGCTGCGCAGTGCGGCCACCCGGATCATGTCGAAGCCGAACCCGGCGTCGAGCGGGTCGGTCAAGGCATTGAGCCTTTCGCGGGCAAGGCGCAGGAAAACCTTGTCATCGCGCAGCGGCTGACCGGTTTCGATATGGATATGGCGCACGTCGCCATCGACCCGGAAGAAGGAGGCCTCGATCAGCAGCGCGCCTTTGCCCTCCGGTTCAAGCTGCGCAAAAAGCGCCTGCGCCAGTTCCTGCAAGATGTGTTCGACCAGCTCCATTCCCGTGACGGGTTCCGACAGGCGGCGCTCCGCGATGCTGAGCGGCATGATGCGCAAGGGAGAAATCGGCGCGCGCTCCTGCCGCGCCAACCGGTCGAGCCGGGTCGCAAGATCGGTGCCGAAACGGGCGGTGAGGGCTGCGCGCGGAAGCCCCATCACATCGCCGATGCGTTTCAATCCGGCGCGCTTGAGGCCGGTTTCGGCAGCTTGCGTCAGTTCAAGCGCGGATAGCGGCAGGCGGGGAAGCAGCAGGTCGGCCTCCGCCTTGCTGAACACGCCGCCCTTCGTTCCCCGCGCCAGTAGCCGCGCGGCAAAACTGTTGTCGGCAATCGCCGCCTGAACCTTCAGCCCGGCGCGTTCAACGCGGCGAAGCGCGTCGGCGCGCATGGCGGCAAGCCCGCCGAACAGATGCGCGCAGCCCGTTATGTCGAGCATCAGCCCATGCGGCTCATCGAAGGCGACGAGCGGCGTGTAGCGCTCGCACCAATGGGCAAGGCGCTTGAGAAGCGCGGCGTCATGTTGCGGCGCGGCGGTCGCCACGTCCAGCCTTTCCACACGGGCGCGCGCATCCGTCAGCGCCATGCCGGGGAAAAGACCGAGCTTCGCCGCCGCCGCATCCACCGCCGTCAGGCGCAACGCATTGGCCGTGCGCTCGGTCACCACCAGGGGCAGGCGCTCCCTGCCGTCATGCGGAACGGCGCGGCGAAGCCGGTCGGTCGGCAGAAACGGAAACCACAGGGCGAGAAACAAGCGTTCTGCCATCCCGTTCTCTTGTGCCAAATTCAAGGGTTTCATTGTTCCATTCCATGATCCATTGCCCGCATGTGCCGTGGCGGTTGCGCTCCAGCACGGCGGAGAAGGCCGGTTTTCCCGGTGCGTTCGCTCCGCTGGAGCGCGATGGCGCGGGCGCCACCCGCCAGCGGCTGACGGCAGCACTTTGCACGGCCGTCCGGTGGCTCCTGAGCAGGATGACCGGCAATTGCGCGGTCTCGCTCGCCAGAAGCAGGCGGCGTGATGCGGTGAGGTCGAGACATTTCGGCTGGCCGGTCACCGAGGCGACGACGCCGGAAACCAGATGCGAGGCCTTGCCGCCGCTGCCTGCCTCCAGCGCATCGTTTGCCGCTTTCAGCGCATCCTGCGCGCTGGGGCAGCGCACGATCAGAAGCCGGGCCGGATCGATCCCGAAGGCATGAAGCCCCGGCGGATAAAGCCCTCCATATTCGCTTGCCGCGCTTTCCTCCTCGATCCAGATGATCGGCCTTTTGTCTTGCGAGGCGCGCAGCGCCAGCGCCAGCGCAAAGCCGGTCGCCGCCATATGCGCGCCGGGATTTTCGGCAAAGACCTCATGCAGCGCATCGCCAGCCAGGCCATGCGGAAAGGCGGCATCGGCCCCGGCAAGGCCGAGCGTGAAGCTGCGTGCGCGACCGAAGCCTGCTTCCGTCCCGCTTCCTGTTTTGCTGGCAAAACTGCCTTGCGGATCATTGCCTGCAATGGCCGTAACCATGCGCCGCAACGCCGCGATGTCGATGCCGCTCACGTTCGATTCCTGTCAAATTGTTCTCTATTTGTTCTAGTATTGAATCGAGCAGGCGAAGAGTCAAGTGGAAGAAGTGCCGATGGAAATCCTTGCCGGATATGCTTTGGAGTTATATATGAATCATATATGATCTGTATATGAACCGCATAGTGAGGAAGCCATGGGCATCGTAAAGATCGGCGATGAGCTGCATGAGGAACTGCGCAAGGCGAGTGACGTCATGTGCCGTTCGATCAATGCGCAGGCCGAATACTGGATGAAGATCGGCATGCTGGCGCAGGCACATCCCGACCTGTCGTTCAACGAGATCGTGCAGATGCAGCTGCGCGCAGCACAGGTTGAGCTGCCGGTTCTGCCGGTTCTGGCAGTGCAGTCGTCATGACCAAGACACCAGCCGAAGTGGAGAAAATGGCGGCATCCGGCGCGCTGCTGGCCTCGGTTTTTGCCCTTCTCGACCGCACGCCGCTGGCGGGCATGACCACGATGCAGGTCAACGATCTGGTTGAGGATTACATCACCCGCGAATTGCAGGCGCGCCCCGCCAGCAAGGGGCAGTATGACTATCCTTATGTGCTGAACAGCTCGAAGAACGAGGTCGTCTGCCATGGCATGCCGTCGCATGACGAGATCATTGAAAACGGCGAGATCATCAATTTCGACATCACGCTGGAAAAGGACGGCTATATCGCCGATTCCAGCAAGACCTACATGGTCGGAGAAGTCGCACCCTTTGCCTCGCGCCTCGTCCGCGTGACCTATGAGGCGTTGTGGAAAGGCATTGCGGCTGTACGTCCCGGCGCGACTTTGGGCGATATCGGCCACGCCATCGAGCGGCACGCCAAGCGGCATGATTACAGCATCGTGCGCGAATATTGCGGCCACGGCATCGGTCGCCAGATGCACGAGGAGCCGCAGGTCATGCATTTCGGCAAGCCCGGCACCGGCGTTCGCCTGCGCGAGGGCATGGTGTTCACCATCGAGCCGATGCTCAATCAGGGAACGGCCAAGGTGAAGCAGGAAAAGGACGGCTGGACGGTGGTGACGCGCGACGGAAAACTGTCAGCGCAGTTCGAGCATACGGTGGCGGTCACGTCGAACGGTGTGCGGGTGCTGACGCTGCGTCCGGGCGAGGAAAAGATGCTGGCGGCAATCAAAAACGCAGTCTGACATTATCAAATTTTGCCTGCGATCCAGAGCAGAAAGACAATCGTCCCGCCCACGCTCATTCCTGCGGCAAGAATGGTTCCCGCGATGACGGGCGCGAGTTTCAGGACTGAAATATGGGGCGTTATTTCCAGCCGGAAATTCGCCCTGATCTTTTCAGGGGTCAGGCAGATGATTTCGTAATCCCCGGCTGTCGTGCAGTCGAAATATCCCAAGGCATGGGAAGCATTGCCGCGCATATCGGTCCGCCGGACGCTCAACAGGAAGCGGCTTGTGGAATGATAGGCAATCGGCGCGCCGGTCGCGCAGACCTTGATGGCAAACTGCGTTGAGAAATAGGCCGTGCCGGGGAGAATGGTAAACGGCGGAAACACGATGCTGATCGCGTAGCGTCCGGCGTTCGGCAAATGAAAGACATGCGGCCGGGCGTTGCCCGTAAACTGGTGCCGGACATCAGGCGCAATCATTTTCCACAAAATGGAAATGCAGCGCACCAGCAGGTAAGCGCCAAGCAGAATGCAGGCGGGCAGGGCCAGATAGACAGACAAGATTCACGTCCCGCTCGAGAGCATTTCCATTAAAAGTGTGAAACGTCTACGCGGGGAAATCAGTTCACTGGACTGATTTCTTATCCCGCTTCGATGCGTTGGATAATGCGATAAAACAAATAGTTAGAGCGGTTCCGGCGATTCTGTCAGAGCAGGAACCGCTCTAAAAAAAGCCCGCCGGGAAGGCGGGCTTTTGTCCGGATTGGATATGCTTATTTGCGGTCGCGCGCGGCGAGCGTGCGCAGCCGCAGCGCATTGAGCTTGATGAAGCCTGCGGCGTCCTTCTGGTCGTAAGCGCCCTGGTCGTCCTCGAAGGTGACGAGCTTGTCGGAATAGAGCGACTTCGGCGATTCACGGCCGATCACCATCACATTGCCCTTGTAGAGCTTGAGCGTGACTTCGCCTTCGACATGGCGCTGGCTGTGGTCGATGGCCGCTTGCAGCATTTCACGTTCCGGCGAGAACCAGAAGCCGTAATAGATGAGTTCCGCATAGCGCGGCATCAGCTCATCCTTCAGGTGCGCCGCGCCGCGGTCGAGCGTGATCGATTCGATGGCGCGGTGTGCGGCGAGCAGGATCGTGCCGCCCGGCGTTTCATAGACGCCGCGCGACTTCATGCCGACGAAGCGGTTTTCCACGAGGTCGAGACGGCCAATGCCGTTGTCGCGGCCATAGTCGTTGAGCTTGGCAAGAAGGGTAGCAGGCGACAGGCGCTCGCCATTGATGGAAACGGCGTCACCCTTTTCAAAGCCAATCTTGATGATGGTTGCCTTGTCGGGCGCGGTTTCCGGCGAAATGGTGCGCATATGCACATATTCCGGAGCCTCGACAGCCGGGTCTTCCAGAACCTTGCCCTCGGACGAGGAATGCAGCAGGTTGGCGTCGACGGAGAACGGCGCTTCGCCCTTCTTGTCCTTGGCGACGGGGATCTGGTGCTGTTCGGCGAATTCGAGCAGATGGGTGCGGCTCTTGAACGACCAGTCGCGCCATGGAGCGATGATCTTGATGTCCGGGTTCAGCGCGTAAGCCGAAAGCTCGAAACGAACCTGGTCGTTGCCCTTGCCGGTCGCGCCGTGGGCGATGGCGTCAGCGCCGGTCTTTTTCGCGATCTCGATCAGATGCTTGGAGATCAGCGGACGGGCAATCGAGGTGCCGAGCAGGTAGACGCCTTCATAGACGGCATTGGCGCGGAACATCGGGAAGACGAAATCGCGCACGAATTCTTCGCGCACGTCCTCGATGAAGATTTCCTTGATGCCCAGCATTTCCGCCTTCTTGCGGGCCGGTTCAAGTTCTTCGCCCTGGCCGAGATCGGCGGTAAAGGTCACGACTTCCGCGCCCAGTTCCGTCTGAAGCCACTTCAGGATGATCGAGGTGTCGAGGCCGCCCGAATAGGCGAGAACGACTTTCTTAACGTCTTTCAGCTTGCTCATAGTTACTTCCGTCCAATGCGGTGCGGTTGAGGCTCCGATGGAACCCAACTGATATATCCGCAAGTCTTTTATCAGTTGCCAAGCGCCGCGCAAGCCGAAGGGCTGCGACTTATCGCGAAAACTGATGCGATGTCACGTAGCCTGCGGTTCGCCGACCTCATAAACAACCAGATTGCGGTCGCCGATGCCCAGCTCGGGCCACGCGGCCCGCCATTCAGCAATATGGGCAGAGGCGAAATGCCGGTCGAGAGAGGCGCGGTCGCGCCAGAATTCCTTGACGTGGATCAGACCCGGCTCCAGCACGTCCTCGGCATAGAAATAGTCCACGCAGCCGTCTTCGGCACGGCTGGCCAGAATCATGCGCTGCATGGCCTCGCGCGCCCGGTCGAGATTTTCCGGCGGCAGGCGAACGGTCCCCACGATAAGCAGCATTTCGGTCTCCATTCCACTGTTTCCTTTGCCGGGAAATTATTCTAGCGTGCGCCATATCCTGGAGCACATCTCGATGTCTTTTCTGACAAACCTGACCTTCATCCCCGAATGGACGATCTTTGTCCAGTTCGCGATTGCAACCGCGATCCTTTCCATCACCCCCGGCCCGGACATGACGCTGTTCGTCGGACGCGCCCTTTCCGAAGGCAAGGCCGCAGGCTTTGCCTGCATGGCTGGCGCCAGCACCGGCATCGTCATTCACACGACCATGGTGGCGCTCGGCCTTTCGGCGCTGATCATCGCATCGCCAGCGGCTTTCACGGCGCTCAAGGTGATAGGGGCGGGCTATCTGGTGTGGCTCGCCGTGCAGGCGATCCGCAAGGGGTCGGCCTTCTCGCCGGAAAAGAATGGCGGCAAAAAGCATACGCTGTTCCAGAACTGGCTGACCGGGCTTGGCATCAATCTGCTCAACCCGAAGATCATCCTGTTCAACATGACCTTCCTGCCGCAATTCGTCTCCGCGCACGACCCGCATGCCATGGGCAAACTGTTCTTCCTCGGCCTGTCTTTCATTCCGATGGCGCTGCCCTTCACCATCCCGATGGTGGTGGCGGCAGATCGCTTTGCAGGGCTTTTGAAAAAGAACCCGACCGTGACGCGCATCGTGGACTGGATGTTTGCAGGCGTATTCTCGGCCTTCGCGCTGAAGATCATCACCGCACAGGCGAAATAGAGCATTTTCAGCAAAAGTGCGAAGCGGTTTTGCGCAGGATAATGCGAGTGAAAAAGCCATTTCCAGCAAAAGTGCGAAGCGCCTGCGCGGGGAAATCAGTCCACTGGACTGATTTCTTATCCCGCTTCGATGCGTAGGATAATGCGAAAAAGGAAGATGGACCGCTTATTCAGCAGGGCGATTGAAAAATCGCCCGGCATTGCGGCCAGCCAGTCGCCAGTAGACCCAACCGGCAAATGCCCCGGAAATCGTAAACTGAATGAACATTTTAAAGTCGCGATATGAGGGCGGTAGTGAAATATCTTTCGCCGCAAAGAATATTATAAGGATTAATCCAAGAATCCCTCCAAATATAATATAATAACTCTTGCGGTTTATTCGGAATAATTCGGAAAATATAATGAATGCTGTGCATGGAACTGAAGTAATAATTATAATTATTCCCGAAAGAACGATGGAAATTTTTGGTATCTCCAGCATGAATTCTAATATAGGATAAATGTTACTGCTGTAGTTATGATCTAATAAATCATTTATTACCACGAATAAACATATTGACACGCCTGCGAAATATGCAGACAGGGTGTATGAAATAAGTATATTGATTAGTGATTTTAAATGACTGACAATTTGCATTGTCGACTCTTGTTATTTGATTTAAAAATGTGCTTAAAATTATGATATATATTTGTATTGTCGTTTTTTTACATCGAGGCGGTTCCTGTTTTAACGGAATCGTTGGAACCACTCTATCTATTTGTTTTGCCGCATTAGCGGTGCATCGAAGCGGGATAAGAAATCAGTCCTGTGGGCTATTTCCTCGCACAGGCGCTTCGCACTTTTGCGGGAAATGCTCTAATTTCAATTATTACCGAAGATCGGTTGGGTGGACAAGAAGCCGTCCGGCATTGCGGCCTGCGAGCAGCCAGTAGACGAAGCTGCCGACGACACCCGCGCCTGCAATGGCCGCGATCCAGAGCGAACTTTCCTGTACGCTCCGGTTATCGCTGAATGGAAGCGATGCGCTTGCTGCCGCAAGCCCGATCAGTGCGCCCGCAACGCAGTAGAACAGCGACGACTTGTAACCGCGCGCTTCCGCCAGGACGATCAGGATGAGGGCTGGCACGAAGCTGAACCCGCCAGCCAGTACGGCAAGCGCGAAACCGCCGACGAACACGGCGCTCCAGAAGCTGGTGGCTGCAAAAAACGAACCGGCATCCGTATCGCTCGCCATCATGACGAAATCGTTCATGAAGGAATCGACCCCGAGGGTACGGAAAAGGATGGCGGCCAGAAACCAGCCTGCCGCCAATACACCGCAGCAATAGCCGAACACCACGATGACGAAGCGCGTTATGTAGTCGAAAGTATCGTTCAAGCGCGCTCCCTCGGTTTATTCGCCGTGCCCGGCGATCATCATGGCTTCGAGCGCAAGGCGCTCGCTCTTGCGCAGGCGTTCGGATTCCGATTTCAGCTGGCCGCAGGCAGCGAGAATATCGCGGCCGCGCGGCGTGCGGATCGGCGATGCGTAGCCTGCCGCGTTCACATAATCGGCAAATTTCTCGATCTGCTCCCATTCCGAGCACTGGTAATTCGTGCCGGGCCACGGGTTGAACGGGATCAGGTTGATCTTGGCCGGAATGCCCTGCAACAGCTTCACCAGAAGCTTGGCGTCCTCAAGGCTGTCGTTGATGTCCTTCAGCATCACATATTCAAAGGTGATGCGCTTGGCATTGGACAGGCCCGGATATTCGCGGCACGCCTTGATGAGCTGTTCCAGCGGATACTTCTTGTTGATCGGCACCAGAATATCGCGCAATTCGTCGCGCACGGCATGCAGCGAAATGGCGAGCATGACGCCGATTTCGTCGCCGGTGCGATAGATTTCCGGCACGACACCGGAGGTCGAAAGCGTGATGCGCCTCTTCGACAGGGAAAGCCCGTCGCCATCGGAGGCGATCAGCAGCGCCTTCTTCACTTCCTCGAAATTATAGAGCGGCTCGCCCATGCCCATCATCACGATATTGGTGATCTTGCGGCCCTCGGCAGGCACCATGGCGCCGTCGGGCGTATCCTTGTCCGGGAAATCGCCAAGCCGGTCGCGGGCGGTCAAAAGCTGCGCCAGAATTTCTTCCGCCGTCAGGTTGCGCACCAGCTTCTGCGTGCCGGTATGGCAGAAGGAGCAGGTGAGCGTGCAGCCGACCTGTGAGGAAACGCAGAGCGTGCCGCGGCCTTCCTCGGGGATATAGACGCTTTCGATCTCGACCGGACGACCGGCACCGCGCGGCGGAAAGCGGAACAGCCACTTGCGGGTGCCGTCCTGCGAAATCTGTTCCTCGACCACTTCGGGGCGCGCAATGGTGAAATGCTGCGCCAGCAGGGCGCGCAGATCCTTGGAAATATTGCGCATGTCGGCGAAATCGGAAACGCCGCGCACATAGAGCCAGTGCCAGAGCTGGCTGATGCGCATTTTCGTCTGCCGTTCCGGCACGCCGACCTTGATCAGCGCTTCGGCCATTTCCTCGCGCGACATGCCGATCAGCGACGGCTTTGCCTCCAGGCTGGCGCGCGCATGGCGGGCAAGCTGGTCGCGCGTATCATCAATGGTAAGGTCGAACGAAATGGACATCTGTTTTCAACTGTTGGAAGACGAACGCCTGAAGCGCATCGATAAGCTTCGCCAGACAATCTGGCCCGAATTCATGGATAAATAGGATCGGACGCTTGGCTTTGCGACCCTGTTGCGCGCGCTCTTAGCACACATTATCGCATTCGTCATCCCACATGAAATGCGGTCTGCCATGCAGGAATGCAGTGCAAAAGAAAAAGCCGGACACATGGCCCGGCTTTCAAAGTCATCCATTCGCGTGGATTATTTGCACTTCTGGATGGCTTTCAGCGCATCCGAAATACCTTTAAGCGAATAGGTGTAGTTGGTCTTGGTGCCGCGCTTCGACTGTGCCTGCACCTTCATTTCCGAGCCGCCGCGCATGGCTGCGATGAGCTGCGGTTCTTCGGCTGCATTTTCCATCCATCCGGACTTGCCGTTGACGAACATGTTGAAACTGCGGTTGCCGATGGAGACAACGACCTTGGCATTGGTGTTGAGGTCGTAACCGGCCATGAATTGCGGTTCGAACGAGATGTTCTGGCCGGGCTTCTGGCTCACGAGGAAGAAGTTGTCACCGTGATCGACACTGGCCGGAGCCTTCTGGGTCGGTACGGAGAGGACATAGCAGACCTTGCCGTTGCCCGACTGATAGCTGTAGGCGCCCCAGGCATTGAACTGGCTGATCTGGCTCGGGGTCTGGGCGAGTGCCGAGCCCGCCATCCCAATCATGAACACAGAAGCCGCGACGATCGATTTTCCAAGCATTGGTTTTTACCGGTTCTCTTTCGTTTGCTTCAAACTTGAATATCGGGATGCCGCCGTTCATCACGCCGTCCCGCTCAGTTGCCGATTAAAATGCCTTAATCTGGGTTACCAAACGGTGAAGTTTCGAAAGAAAACTTGAATGAGCAGCCAAGTCGCCCCGCCATCCCTTGGTTCAGTTGAATGAAAAGAAAGCGGCGAGAGTTTGTCTTTGGTGAAGGGAGTAGGGAATAGGGGGCGGTTAAAAGGGGAATATGGGAATAGGGGAGTACGGGAATAGGAAGGAAAACAGGCGTAATTGATTGCAGGGTTGCCGGGATCACATAGCTGTGAATAGTCTCCCTTACTCCCTTACTCCCTTACTCCCTTACTCCCTCATCCTCCAGCGCCTGCTTCGCAGCCAGCCGGTGCGCGGGCGTGATGTGGGCGCGAACGGCGGTCAGCGCCGCCATCAGCACGGCAACGTCGTCTGTGAAGCCGATACCGGCCAGAAGGTCGGGAATGGCGTCGAAGGGCAGGACGAAATAGGCAAGTGCTGCCATCAGCGTCATGCGCACGCGGGTCGGCGTCTTCTGGTCGAGCGCGCAGTAATAGGCTGCAACAACCTCGTCCATGAACGGCACCATGCGTCCGGCGCGGCGCGCGGCCTTCCAGAATCCGTTCTTCACCCGTTCGCTGCGCTTCTTGAATTCGCTCTCGCTGCCGGGTTCGAGGATTTCACCGATTCTGATGTCATCCATTCTCGTTCAACTCCTGTCGTCCCGATTTCTTGAGCACGGGTCATGACCGGTTAAAAATGGGGAGTTCGTGCCCTCCTTGCAAGTCCGGGCGATTTCTCCCCGGTCCCATCCTGCCAGAACCATCAGCTACAACGCCTCCATCAAATCCCCAAAATACAGATTCGTCCGAAACGCTCATGGAGCGCTTCCCAAACGTTTTGGACGCGCGGCGAAGCAGGTGCAGAATGAATGGAGGGTTTGATGCATTTGACCGGCTATGGGGAAAACTTCATCCGCAGCGACCGTTCCACACGGCTGTTTCGCGGCAACCAGCTGCTGGCCGCCGGAAGCGAGGACGATTACATCACCATCGACCTGTTCGAGGCCGGGTGCTACGATGCCGCCGTCTATCTGCGGTTCCTCTTCGGTGCGGGAATCTCGCTCAACACGCTGCGCGGCACGTCCAGCCAGAACTGGATACCCATCCTGAATTTCCGGGCGGGCGAACAATGGAACGGCTATTCGGCGCTGCCCTTTGGCAAGGCCATCGGCTTCTATGACGTTCAGGCCGGGCATATTTTCCACGCCGCCATCTCGCTTGGCGATGTTTATATACGCGGCGTCCATGGCGGCAAGCTCGGCCAGAACTGGCAGGACCGCACCAACCTGACCCGCGTCCTTCCCTATTCCAGCCGCAACGCCGATGGCAGCTTCAATTATGATCGCCGGAAGATTTATGTATACATCTCAAAGCTTTAACTTCAGGCCAAGGCGTTCATTTTGCGCGCAAGCTTGATATCGAGTTCGGTAATGCCGTTCTCGCTGTGGGTCGAAAGCGTAACGTCGACGCGGTTATAGACATTGAACCATTCGGGGTGGTGGTCGAGCTTTTCCGCGTGAAGCGCCGCGCGTGTCATGAAGCCGAAGGCGGCGTTGAAATCCTTGAACTTGAAGCTTCTGGCAATCGCCTCGCGCCCATCGACTTTCCGCCAGCCCTCCAGTTCCTTGAGTGCCTCGTCCAGTTCGTTTTCCGTCAGCCGGTTGCGTGCCATCGTCTTTCGCCTATGTTGCAGTTCCTGAAACAACTTAGCATGAGCGTGAGAGTTCCGTGACCGTATCCGTAGCCGCACAAGCCCCGACCAGCATTCTTTTCGTTTGCGCCGGCAATATCTGCCGTTCGCCGCTTGCCGAAGGCGTGATGGGGCATGTGCTGGAAAAGCGCGGCATCCGCCATGTGCTGGTCGATTCTGCGGGAACCAATGGCTACCATACCGGCGAGGAGCCGGATGAGCGCTCCATCAGCGTCGCGGCGCGCCATGGTCTCGATATTTCCGGCCAGCGTTGCCGCCAGCTCATCGCAGCCGATTTCAGCCGCTTCGACCTGATCCTCGGGATGGACCGCTACAATATGCGGATGATCGCCGGGCGGCAGCCTGCAAACGCAAGCGCGCATATAGGTCTATTCACCGAGATTGCCGAAGGGCGGGCAGTTGAAATCCCCGATCCCTATTATGGCGGGACCGGGGACTTCGAGAAGGTCTACCGGATGGTTCTGGCAGCTTCCATCGCGCTTGCCGACCAGTTCTGGCCAGTGCGGGAAACGGAGACCAGGGGCCAGGCTTCCTCGACGATATAGGGGCCGCCGCCAACCGAATCGCGTGACGACATCAGCACGAACCGTCCCACCTTGAAGGGCAGCGTCGCGAAGTTGCCGCGTGAGGAAAGATAGCGCACCACATCGTCGATGCGGGGATTTCTAAGCCGCGCCAGCGTCACATGCGGCGTGAACTTGCGCGGGTCGGCGGGAATGTGAAGCCGCTGGCAGATACGTTCGATTTCCGCCTGCAAGCCGTTGAGCTCAGGCGAGGGGGATACACCCGCATAGATGCTGTGCGGCTTTTTGGAGCCGAAAGCATTGACACCCGACAGATTGAGCATGAATTCGGGCCGCCGCACGCGATCGAGCGCATTGGCAACCTCGTCGGCCACGTGGCCTTCCACATCTCCGATAAAACGTAGCGTTATGTGGTAGTTTTCGACATCAATCCAGCGTGCGCCGGGGAGACCGCCTCGCAATAACGAGAGCGAAAGCGCGGCGTCGCGCGGGATTTCGAGGGCAGTGAAAAGACGCGGCATAAGGCATCCTCCTCGAAGCGTTCCATGTCAGAGCGCCTGCATCCGACTGGATGCGCGAAAGACGCTCTAACTCAGAGTGTCAGTGCATCGTTCCATCGAGGATGATTCGATTTCTGCGATGCATGGTAAGCGAATCAAAGTTTTATACCGGGAGCAAGCTGTTTATGCTCCCGACCGGCGTCAGCCTCCCGATGTCCCCTTGTTTTGCATTTGCTGCAGGCTCTTTTCGATAGTGGGCATAAAGTTGGTCACCATTGTTTCGACGCCCTTTTCGTTGGGGTGCATTCCGTCCTCGAGCAAAAACTCCTTCTTCGTTGCTACGCCGTCGAGGAAAAACGGGTAGAGCGGCACGCCGTATTTCTGTGCCAGCTTCGGATAGATCGGGTTGAATTTTGCGGCATAGTCCTTGCCCATGTTCGGCGGCGCCATCATGCCGGCAAGAATGACCGAAATGCCGCGCTGCTTGAGGCGCGCCAGCATCTCGTCGAGGTTTTTTTCGGTAATGTCGGGTTCGATGCCGCGCAGCGCGTCATTGGCGCCAAGTTCAAGGATCACAAGATCGGTGCCATCGGGAACGGACCAGTCGATGCGCGAAAGCCCGCCCGTGGTGGTGTCGCCCGACACACCCGCATTTTCGATCGAAACCTCAATGCCCTTGTCGTTGAGCGCCTTTTCAAGCTGCTGCGGAAAGGCGGCGTTGGACGGCAGCAGATAGCCCGCCATCAGGCTGTCGCCGAAGCCGACAATCTTGACCTGCGACAGCTGCTCGGTCGGCAGTGCGTCTTCAAGGCCGGTCGGTTCTTCCTGCGCCTGCGCCGCAACGATGGTGCTTGCCGCCATAAAAGACGCCATCATCGCAAAAATAGGGAGCCATGCCGGAATTGAGAGTTTGAAACGCATTGTCGAAAACCCATATTTGAGGGGCTGTGGGCAAACGGCCCGCCGGACTTCTCTTCAATAATTGGCGCAACATAAGTTCAAATTTGTGACGCGCTGTTATTCATATAGGATAAAAACCGCGTGACGGAACAGGTTGTTGGCCCGATTATTGAACTTGAGAATGTTCATCTAACCCTTGGTCATGCCGCTTCACTGGTGCATGTGCTGAAGGGCGTTTCCCTCCATATATCGCAAGGCCAGTCGGTCGGCATCGTCGGTCCCTCCGGTTCCGGCAAGTCCACTTTGCTGATGGTGCTGGCCGGTCTGGAGCATGTCGATAACGGTACCGTGAAGATCGCGGGCGAGACGATCAGCCGGATGAGCGAAGATCAGGCCGCCGCCTTTCGCGGCGCCAATATCGGCATCGTGTTCCAGTCCTTCCACCTCATTCCCAACATGACCGCGCTTGAAAATGTCGCCGTGCCGCTGGAGCTTGCCGGTCGCCGCGATGCGTTCGAGGTGGCGGAGCGCGAATTGCGCGCCGTCGGCCTTGGCGAGCGTCTCACCCATTATCCGTCCGAGCTTTCCGGCGGCGAACAGCAGCGCGTCGCTATCGCCCGCGCCCTTGCGCCAAGCCCGAAAATCCTGATCGCGGACGAGCCGACCGGCAATCTCGACACCACGACGGGACGCCAGATCGCCGATCTCCTGTTCGCCAAGCAGCGCGAGAACGGCCTGACCATGGTGCTCGTCACGCATGATCCGGCGCTTGCGGCGCGCTGCGATATTGAAATTCCGGTGCGCTCCGGCCGGATCGAGGAACCCGCGCAGGGCGGCACCGTTGCCGAAACGCTGGCGGCTGGCGCATGAGTGCGGCACGGTCGTTCCTGCTTGCTCTCCGCTTTGCGCTGCGCGAAATGCGCGGCGGGCTTGCAGGTTTCTATATTTTCCTCGCCTGTATAGCGCTTGGTGTTGCCGCCATCGGCGGCGTCAATTCGGTGGCGCGCTCGGTCAGCACCGGCATTGCCTCGGAAGGCCAGAGCATTCTGGGCGGCGATGTGAGCTTCGCGCTCAATCAGCGCGAAACAACGGCGCAAGAACGCGCCTTCATCGACAGGCAGGGCAAGGTCGCGGAAAGCGCCACCATGCGCTCCATGGCGCGTATGCCGGATGGCTCCGACCAGTCGCTGGTCGAGGTGAAGGCGGTCGACGCCGCCTATCCGCTCTATGGGGAATTGAAGGTTCAGCCGCAGCAATCGCTGGCCGACATGACGGGCGAGAAGGATGGCATCTATGGCGCTGCCGTCGCCCAGGATTTTCTCAACCGCATGGGCTTGACGCTCGGCGCAAAGGTTCTGCTCGGTTCGCAGACCTTTGAACTGCGCGGCCTGATCGAGAGCGAGCCGGACCTGCTTTCGTCCGGCTTCAATTTTGCGCCGCGCTTTCTGGTTTCGCTGGATGGCCTGCGCGCTTCCGGCCTCATTCAGCCCGGCAGCCTCGTCGATCATATCTACAAGGTCGCGTTGCCGGAGGGCGCGCCGGATTCGGCAATCGCCGAAGTCAGGCGGCAGGCTGCCGCCGATTTCCCGGATGCAGGCTGGAACATCCGATCCCGCGCCAATGCCGCTCCGGCGCTGAGCGCCAATATCGAGCGCTTTTCGCAATTCCTGACCCTGGTGGGACTGACGGCACTCATCGTCGGCGGCGTCGGCGTCGCCAATGCGGTGCGCGCCTATCTCGACGGCAAGCGCGGCGTGATCGCCACCTTCAAGTCGCTCGGCGCGCCTGCGCGCTTCGCCGTACTGGTGTACCTCACGCAGATCATGGTGATCGGCCTGATCGGCATTGCTCTGGGGCTGATACTGGCGGCGATCATTCCCTATGCGGCGGCGCTGGCGCTCGCCAACTATCTGCCGGTCGCCGGTGGCGGCGGCTTCTTTCCGGCGGCACTGGCGCTCGCCGCCATCTTCGGCCTCATCACAACGCTTGCCTTCGCGATCATTCCGCTGGGTCGGGCGCGGAATATTCCGGCGACTGCGCTGTTCCGCGAGCAGGGGTTTGAGCAGCGCGGCTTGCCACCGCTGCTCTATCTCACCCTTGCGGTTCTGCTGATTGCAGCGCTCGCGGCGCTGGCGCTCTACGTCGCCTATGACCGGCGGATTGCTGCGATTTTCATCGTTTCGGCCATTGCAGCCTTCGGCGTCCTGCGGCTTGTTGCGGACGGTATTCGCTGGCTTGCCCGCCGGGTGCCGCGCGTGCGCTCGACCGCACTCCGGCTTGCGATCGGCAACATTCATCGCCCCGGCGCGCTGACGCCTTCCGTGGTGCTTTCGCTGGGCCTTGGCCTGACGCTGATGGTGGCGATTGCACTGATCGATGGCAATCTGCGCCGTCAGGTGACGGAAAACATTCCGGCGCAGGCCCCCGATTTCTTTTTCGTCGATATACAAAACCGCGACATTGGCGATTTCACCAAACTGGTGAGCGGCATCGTGCCGGATGGCAAGCTCACTTCCGGGCCGATGCTGCGCGGGCGCATCGTCGCCTTTAACGGCAGGAACGTGCGCGACATGACCATTCCGCCGGAAGCCGCCTGGGTGCTGCGCGGCGACCGCGGCATAACCTTTGCCGACAATGTTCCCGAAAATTCGACGCTGAGCGAGGGCGAATGGTGGCCCTCAGGCTATGGCGGCGAGCCGCTCGTCTCCTTCGCGGAGCGCGAGGGCAAGGAACTGGGCCTCAAGCTCGGTGACACGGTGACGGTCAATGTGCTTGGCCGCAACATCACCGCGAAGATCGCAAGCTTCCGTCAGGTGCAGTGGGAAACGCTGGCGATGAACTTCGTCATGGTGTTTTCGCCCAACACCTTTGCCGGTGCGCCAGTGACGTGGCTCGCGACACTCACCATTCCAGACAGCCAGAAGAACCTTGCGCCTGATGTGCTGCGGCAGGTCACGAAGACATGGCCCGCCGTCACCACGGTCAGCGTGACCGACGCGCTCAATGTCGCCAATGATCTGATCGGCCAGCTTGCAACCGCCATCCGCGCCGCCGCTTCCATCGCGCTTGCCGCTTCGGTTCTGGTGCTGGGCGGGGCGCTCGCGGCGGGCAACCGCGCCCGTGTTCATGATGCGGTGGTGCTGAAGACGCTTGGCGCGACGCGTGGCACGCTGATTACCGCCTATGTGCTTGAATATATGCTGCTCGGGCTTGCAACAGCGCTCTTCGCACTCGTCGCCGGCAGCGTGGCGGGCTGGTATGTCGTGGTGGAAATCATGAAGCTTAAGGCGCAGTTCCTGCCCGATGTCGCGCTGATGACCGTTGCGATAGCGCTGGTGCTGACGGTCGGTTTCGGCCTCGCGGGAACATGGCGCGTTCTCGGCCAGAAGCCCGCACAGGTGCTAAGAACGATATGAAGCATTTGTAATGTGAGGCTTCATTTGAGGTAACCCGTTGGATCGCATGGATAATGCGGTTCGCTTTTCAAGTCGCCGCATCACGTTTTTTTACAGGGGCTACTTGTACGAGAGGGCTGAAATCCCCATAATGTCGGGTAGGCATGCTGGGGTCCCGCCAGCGGCGCCTGGCGGCGGCTCGGCCTTTCATGAGCGCCCCGACACCGGACGGGACATGGCAAGAGGATTTAAGTCATGGCTGACTTTCGCAATATTCAGGCGCAGCAGAGGCCGGTAGGCGGTGCTCGCGCTGATGCAGGCATCGACCAGGGCCTGCGCAGCTATATGCTCGGCGTCTATAACATGATGGCTATCGGCCTGGCCGTTACCGGCCTTGCCGCATTTGCCGTTGCGGCACTCGCAACGACCACGGACCCGTCTGCCGCCGTCGCGCAGCTCGCCAACGGCAAGATGCTCACCGGCCTCGGTGTGGCGCTCTACACGTCCCCGCTTCGCTGGGTGGTGATGCTTGCGCCGCTCGCGGCGGTGTTCTTCCTGAGCTTCCGCATCGAGCGCATGTCAGTCGGCACGGCTAACGCCGTCTTCTGGGGCTATGCAGCTCTCGTCGGCCTGTCGCTGTCGTCGATCTTCCTGGTCTTCACCGGCCAGAGCATCGTTCGCACCTTCTTCGTGACAGCTGCTTCCTTCGGCGCGCTGTCGCTCTATGGTTACACGACCAAGCGCGACCTGTCCGCCATGGGCTCGTTCCTGATCATGGGCCTGTTCGGCCTGATCCTGGCATCGGTCGTCAACATCTTCCTCGGCTCCACCGCGCTGCAGTTCGCGATCTCGGTGATCGGCGTCCTGATCTTCGCAGGCCTCACCGCCTACGACACGCAGTCGATCAAGGAAATGTACTACGAAGGCGACAGTTCGGATGCGCATGGCCGCAAGGTCGTGATGGGCGCGCTGCGTCTTTATCTCGACTTCATCAACATGTTCACCTTCCTGCTGCAGTTCATGGGCAACCGTGACTGATCAGCCGATGAGTGCTTGAACAAAAGGGCAGCGGAAACGCTGCCCTTTTTGCTTTTTTCCGGGCGGTTTCTGATGCATGTTGGGTGTCTTCCAACATTCCCTTGCGGTTTCCATATGCCCGTCATTCGTGATTTTTCCCCCACCGATATCGAAGCCATCACCGCTATCTACGCCGATGCCGTGCTGACCGGCGCAGGGTCCTATGAGATCGAGCCGCCGACAGTGGAGGAAATAGCAAAGCGTTTCGCCTCATTCGTGGAACAGGGCTTTCCTGTTCTCATCGCCGAGGAGGAGGGGCAGATCCTGGGCTATGCCTATGCGAGCTATTTCCGTCTCAGGCCCGCCTATCGCTGGCTTGCGGAGGATTCGATCTACATCGCTCCCAATGCCAAGGGAAAGGGGATCGGCAAGCTGCTGCTGCGTGAACTCATCGAGCGCATTTCCGCATTGGGCTTCCGCCAGTTGCTGGCGGTGATTGGAGACGGCGAATACAACATCGGTTCGGTCAGGCTGCATGAAAGCCTGGGCTTCGCCCATTGCGGGCGCATCGAGGGTTCTGGCTTCAAGCACGGGCGCTGGCTCGATACGGTGCTGATGCAGCTGCCGCTCAATGGCGGACGCTCCATGGAACCGGGAATGCCGCCGCTGTCCTCATCCTGAGCTTGTCGAAGGATCAGCTTTCGACGAGCTTGAGGCTCTTGTCGAAAACGCGCAGCACACGCTCCAACTCGTGGCCACGCTTCATGATGAGGCCGCTTGCGGCGATCACCGAATAGGCGCCTTGTTTTTGCGCCAGCTTCGGATTCTTTTCGATGCGGAAAAGGGGAATCTCGCTCGCGCGGCGGAAGATGGAGAACACGGCCCGGTCGGCAAGATGATCGATGGCATAATCGCGCCATGCGCCGGAGGCGACCATGCGGCCATAGATATTCAGGATTTTTCCAAGTTCATGCCGGTTGAAACTGACTGGTGCCTGTCGTGCGCGGTCGAGGGGAACGACCTTTGGCGAAGCGGACGAGGGCGAAGGAGAGGGCAAATCTTCATTCGCTGCGCTTGAAGTATCCATGTCCTTCCTTTCGGTTTCGGATCGGGATGCGCCCCGGCGCATTCAGCAAATTGCGAGGACCGGCTCCGGGCATTCCTTCCCGTTGTCGGCCCTGAAACGGCGAACCGAACCGGTGCATGACAACAGGGTGATGCTTTTGTGAAACAAATTCAAGAGCAGCAGGGCGCGAGCCTTACACTTGCGGGGAAAAATACGGATAAATGCACCCCAACAAGTTGGATATTAGCAACTCACGAAAAGAGAATGCATGTTCTCAATGGTGATTGAGCGCCACATTTTCGCCTTGTCAGCTTCGCATTCCAGCCCGATTATGGCTTCAGCATCTACACGTTGCCTGAGACGGTTCGGTTCGGGTATGTCCGACCCCAAGCCCCCCGCCCAAAGGACTGCCCGAACCGAACCAACCTCTCCCAGTCGGGCTGCCAGCCTGACTGGTTGATTGGCCCCAAAGCCTCGGCTGACCCTTTCCCCCTGACCTCCACGAGAAGATACGGTGCCGGAGCAGTTTCCGGAGCACGGACTGTGTGCAGGAAGTGGCTTGCTTACAGGCCGACGGGCTTTGCCTGCTTGAACATGGCCGCGCCATGTATGGAGCCGAGCGAATTGTCGTCGCGGGTTTCCTGAAGCACCACGGCGCAGCCGGAAACATCCTTGCGTTTCAGTTCGGACGCCGGAATCTCGATCTTCAACGGCTTGCCGTCCCACATGCCGATCGTATTGGTGTCAATGACCGTATTGCGATAGGTGACGGCCTGTCCGGCATTTTCGCCTTCCGTGATCGGGATCGTCACCGAATCGCGGAAATAGAAAAGCACCACATGCACAGGCGCGTCTGGCTTCTTGCCCGCGCTGATATCGATGGACAGACGCCCGTCATCGAGCTGCTTGATCGAAACCGGCACGTTCAACCTGGTAGCCGCAATCTGCGTCTGAATGGCTTCGCTGTCGCGGCCATTCACTTCGGCAGTACCGTTGATGATGGCTTGCGGCGTATAGATCATGCGCGCATTGAAGGAATTGCGATAGGCATTCTGCCGGTCGGTGTTTTCCTGATTGGCAAGCGTGTCGCGCCAGCCCATGTAATCCCAGTAATTGACGTGGAACGACAGTGCCAGAACATTGGGATCGTCGGCATATTTGGCCAGGTTGCGGTCGGCCTGCGGGCAGGACTTGCAGCCCTGGCTGGTGTAAAGCTCCAGAACGGTAGTCTTCCTGTCGCTATCCTGCGCCTTGGCCTGCCCGTGCATGGAGATGCAGCCGGTAACCGCCAGCCCCAGAACGGCACAGATGCTACGCCAGCCGGGCAGATGCTCGCCTGTAAGCCATGGACCTGTCCCGTAGAAGGGGGCGTGGAGTATCACTCGTTTCATCCTGCAATAATTGTCGCTGACATCTATTATGTAAGAAGTTCTACAATCAATAGGAATTCACGTTGCGGTGAGAGCCTGATCCAAAAGGCTCCTTGTGTGGCTGCAAATGGCAATTTGTCTGCGTTCCGGTGCTCATGTACCCAAAAGTACACTGCACTCCGGTACTCGAAAATCACCATTTTCGCACACATGGCACTTTTTGATTCAGGCTCTCGACGTCGCGTCTGTTCCAGAACAAAAAAACCGCCGGATTGCTCCGGCGGCTTTCTTTTCGCTTTATGGCTGATCAAGCAGCCAGATCGCGCAGAACGGTCTGCAGGATGCCGCCGTTCTTCATGTAGTCGAGTTCGTCCAGCGTATCGATGCGGCAGATAAGCGGAACCTTCTTCACCGTGCCGTCGGCATAGGTGATGGAAGCTTCGACCTTCTGGCGCGGACGCACATCGGCAAGACCTTCGATGGTGACGATTTCGTCGCCCTTGAGGCCGAGCGTCTGCCAGCTTGTGCCTTCCTCGAAAACGAAAGGCACAATGCCCATGCCGACGAGGTTGGAGCGGTGGATACGCTCGAAGGACTGTGCGATCACGGCCTTGACGCCGAGCAGGTTGGTGCCCTTGGCAGCCCAGTCGCGCGAGGAACCGTTACCGTATTCGACGCCTGCGAAGACGACAAGCGGCACGCCCTCGGCCTTGTACTGCATGGCAGCATCGTAGATCGAGGTTTCTTCCTTCGACGGATAGTGGATGGTGTAGCCGCCTTCACGTCCGTTTTCGCCCAGCATGTGGTTGCGGATACGAATGTTTGCGAAGGTGCCGCGCATCATCACTTCGTGGTTGCCGCGACGCGTGCCGTACTGGTTGAAGTCGGCAACGCCGACGCCATGGTCCAGCAGATACTTGCCGGCAGGCGACTGCGCCTTGATGGAACCCGCAGGCGAAATGTGGTCGGTCGTGATCTTGTCGCCGAAGAGACCCAGAATGCGGGCACCCTTGACGTCGCCGATCGTGCCGGCCGACTTGCCCATGCCGACGAAGTAAGGCGGGTTCTGCACATAGGTCGAGTTGTCGTCCCATGCATAGGTCTGGCCAGCAGGAACCTGAACGGCCTGCCAGTTTTCGTCGCCCTTGAACACATCCGCATATTTTTCCGAGAAGATCTTGCGGGTGACGTTCTTGGCGATGAATTCCTGGATTTCCTGGGAGGAAGGCCAGATATCGCGCAGATAGACCGGATTGCCGTCCTGGTCTTCACCGAGCGGCTCCTTGGTCAGGTCCTTCGTCACCGTACCGGCAAGCGCATGGGCGACGACGAGCGGCGGCGAAGCAAGGTAGTTCGCCTGTACGTCCGGCGAAACGCGGCCTTCGAAGTTACGGTTGCCGGACAGGACGGCAGCCGCGATCAGGCCCTTTTCGTTGATCGTCTTGGAGATCGGCGCAGGCAGCGGGCCGGAATTGCCGATGCAGGTCGTGCAGCCGAAGCCGACGAGGTTGAAGCCGAGCGCATCGAGATCCTTCTGGAGACCAGCGGATTCGAGATAGGCGGCAACGACCTGAGAGCCGGGCGCAAGCGAGGTCTTGACCCATGGCTTGGTCTTCAGGCCCTTGGCGACGGCGTTGCGAGCCAGAAGGCCGGCAGCGATCAGCACGCTCGGGTTCGAGGTGTTGGTGCAGGACGTGATGGCGGCAATCACGACATCGCCATGGCCGAGGTCGTAGTCTTCGCCTTCAACGGCATAGCGCGTGGTCTGGCCGGTGGTCTTCTTGTACTCGTTTTCGAGCGAGGTCGCGAAACCGGAACCGATGTTTTCCAGCGGGATGCGGCCCTCGGGGCGCTTCGGGCCGGCCATCGACGGAACGACGTCGCCCATGTCGAGTTCGAGAATGTCGGTGAAGACCGGATCGGCCGCACCCTTTTCACGCCACATGCCCTGCGCGCGGCAATAGGCTTCAACCAGCTCGATGCGATGTTCGTCACGGCCGGTCGTGTTCATGTAGTTGAGGGTTTCGCGATCAACCGGGAAGAACCCGCAGGTCGCGCCATATTCCGGGCCCATATTGGCGATGGTGGCGCGGTCGGCCAGCGTCATGTTTTCGAGGCCTTCGCCGAAGAATTCGACGAACTTGCCGACAACGCCCTTCTTGCGCAGCATCTGCGTGACGGTGAGAACGAGGTCGGTCGCGGTCACGCCTTCCTTGATCTTGCCGGTCAGGCGGAAGCCGACGACTTCCGGCAGAAGCATGGAAACCGGCTGGCCGAGCATGGCCGCTTCAGCTTCGATGCCGCCAACGCCCCAGCCAAGAACGCCAAGGCCGTTGACCATGGTGGTGTGGCTGTCGGTGCCGACGCAGGTGTCGGGGTAGGCGACGGTCACGCCGTCTTCTTCCTTGGTCCAGACGGCCTGGGCCAGATATTCGAGGTTCACCTGATGGCAGATGCCGGTGCCGGGCGGCACGACGCGGAAGTTCTTGAATGCCTGCTGGCCCCACTTGAGAAAGCGGTAACGTTCGCCGTTGCGCTGATATTCGAGGTCCACATTGGCCTTGAACGCGCTCGGATTGCCGAATTCGTCGACGATGACCGAGTGGTCGATGACGAGATCGACGGGAACGAGCGGATTGATCTTTTCCGGGTCGCCGCCGAGCGCCTTGAGGCCGTCGCGCATGGCTGCAAGGTCAACGACGGCAGGAACGCCGGTAAAGTCCTGCATCAGCACGCGGGCCGGGCGATAGGCGATTTCGGCGCCCGCGGAGCCGCGGTCGTTCAGCCACTTGGCAACAGCTTCGATGTCCGACTTCTTGACGGAGCGGTCGTCCTCGAAGCGGAGCAGGTTCTCAAGCAGAACCTTCATGGAGAATGGAAGCTTGGAAACACCTTCAAGGCCGTTCTTTTCGGCTTCGGTCAGGCTGTAATAGACGTAATCCTTGCCCCCGACGGTGAGGGTCTTGCGGCATTTAAAGCTGTCGATGTGCGACACTGCGTTCGTCCTTATGCTGCTGGCCGGAAAACCAGGACGAACGCCTAGGCTAGCGTTTCAAGGACGCGCCAAGGTGCGGGTGCAGTCATTTCCGCTGTCCGTCCCGAAGCCTGGGTCCTTACGGGCACCAAGTGTTTGAGATCGGCCAAAAATGGTTTCCACGCCGACCGCTGGCGTGGTAGCCCTCATATAGAGAGTTTTCTAAAACGATTCCAGACAGAATATCGTGAATTCGGCCCCTTGCGGCGAAATGTTGCGATCATTTCGCATCATCAAATTTGAAACGATTGGGTGAGTGTCGGAGTGTGGTACTGGGGTATTTAGAATATATTATAGCCGGTATCGGCTTGAAGGCAGTAATGGCTGATTTTATATCCGGTATCGCAAAAATTGGGATCGGAGGTTTCATCCTCTTGATATTTGTCCCGATAGTTGTGCGTAGTTTCTGGCACAAGAAAACGCGGGACGACCTTCTAAGCTCGCCCCATGTTCGAAATCCGACTGTGCTCCACAGGGTAGTGTTCGCGATTTTGACCTTATTGCTGCTCTGCTTTGCTATTTGGCTGGTACTATCTGGTATGTCTCATTTTGAGGCGGTTTTTGGATAGCGACATGCAGGAACGAGGATATAAAATGCGGCTGGAAGCCGACAATCTGGCAGGCGAAAGAGGCGGCGAAACGATTTTCGCGGGCCTTTCTTTTGCGCTCGGTGACGGCGAGGCGCTGGTGGTGACTGGTCCCAACGGCTCCGGCAAGTCCACGCTTTTGCGAATCATCTGCGGCCTGCTCGCACCGCAAGCGGGAACAGTGGAACTCACCGAGGATGGCACAGTTCTGCCGGTGCGCGCCGCCTGCCACTATCTCGGCCACCAGAATGCGATGAAGCCCGCGCTCAGCGTGCGCGAAAACCTGCTTTTCTGGCAGAAATTCAATGGCGCTGAAGCGCTCGATATTGACGAGGCGCTGGAGGCGGTGGACCTGCCCGGCGTGGAGCATCTGCCGTTCGGCTATCTGTCGACGGGGCAGAAGCGCCGTGTTTCCATTGCCAAACTGCTTGTCAGCCATCGCCCGCTCTGGATCGTGGATGAGCCGACCGCCGGTCTCGACAAGGCGTCGGAAGCCCGCTTTGCCGGTCTCATGCGGGACCATTTGCGCGACGGCGGCATGATCGTCGCCGCAACGCATATTCCGCTGGGCTTGGATGCAGTTTCAGCGAAAGTGGAAACCGGTTTCCCGTCCGAAACTGCATTGGAAAGAAATATTGGTGTCCGCACGCTCGACATGACAGCCTGTTCGGTCGAGGCCGCCTGATGCTGGCGCTTTTCCTGAGAGATATGCGCCTCAGTTTCCGCGCCGGCGGCGGCGCGCTGATCGGCATATTGTTCTTCCTCGCGGTCATTGCCGTCATGCCCTTCGGCGTCGGGCCGGACCTCAACCTTCTGGCGCGCATCGGCCCCGCCATGCTGTGGATCGGCGCGCTGCTGGCAACGCTTCTGGGGCTCGACCGGCTGTTTCAGGCAGACCGGGAGGACGGTTCGCTCGACCTGCTGCTGATCGGCGCGGACAGTCACATGCTTCCCTTCACGGTTTTCGTGAAATGTGTGGCCCATTGGGTGGCAAGCGTGCTGCCGCTGGTGATCGCATCGCCAATGCTGGGCCTCTTCATGAACATGGATGCACCGGCAATCGGCGCGACATCGCTGACGCTTCTGGTGGGAACGCCCGCCATCGCCTTCATTGGCGCTGTGGGAGCGGCCCTTGCCGTGGCGCTGCCGCGCGGCGGGCTGCTGGTGTCGGTGATCGTGCTGCCGCTCACCATTCCGGTGCTCATTTTCGGTGTATCAGCTTCGCACGGGGCGACGGTAGACAATGCGCCCTTTCTGGCGCCATTCCTCATTCTTGCTGCACTTACCCTGTTCTTTGCCGTCCTCGGGCCGCTGGCTGCAAGCGCTGCGCTGAAAAGCTCGGCGGATTGAACATGATCCGGAAAAGTGGGAACCGCCTTCGCGGGGAAAACAGTCCACTGGACTGTTTTCTGATCCCGCTACGATCGGAAACGATCATGTTCGACCGATTGACGCAGTTGATTTCGGTCAATTGAACGCCACGGGGGGGACAGGTAAACATAGGCCATGGAAAAAGACATGACCAAAGACGCCGTTAAAACCACGAGCTGGCTCGATCTGGCCAATCCCACGCGGTTCCTTGCCTTTGCAGGCAAGGTATTGCCATGGCTGGCCGGGCTGTCGGCGCTGTTTCTGGCGACTGGCCTCTACATGGTCTTCTTCCTGTCGCCGGAGGATTACCAGCAGGGCATGACGGTCCGCATCATGTATATCCATGTGCCTTTCGCATGGCTTTCCATGATGTGCTACTCAATCATGGCCGTTTCTGCCTTGGGCACGCTCGTCTGGCGGCACCCGCTGGCCGATGTGTCGATCCGCGCCGCCGCCCCGCTCGGCGCCGTCTTCACCGCGCTCGCGCTTGCCACCGGCTCGCTCTGGGGCAAGCCGATGTGGGGCACATGGTGGGTGTGGGATGCGCGGCTGACCTCGGTTTTCGTGCTGTTCCTGATGTATCTCGGCATTATCGCGCTGTCGCGCGCCATGGATGATCCGGCGAAAAGCGCCAAGCCCGTGGCGGTGCTCACGCTGGTCGGCTTCATCAACATCCCGATCATCAAATTCTCGGTCGACTGGTGGAACACGCTGCACCAGCCGGCTTCGGTGTTCCGCATGGACGGCCCGACCATCGACGCATCCATGCTGCGCCCGCTTTTCGTGATGGCCATCGGCTTCTCGCTTCTGTTCTTCACGCTGCACATGATGGCCATGCGCAACGAAATCTGGCGACGCCGCGTGGCATCGATGAAGAAGCTTGCCGCACGCAATGCCGACCGCAGGGCCAAGGCAGAGGAGCGCGCAGCATGAATCATCTGGGCTTTGTTCTCGCCTCCTATGGCATCACGGTTGCGGCACTTGCCGTCACCATCGGCTGGATACTGATCGATCAGCGCATCCAGAAAAACGAATTGAAGCGGCTTGAGGCGCAGGGCGTGCGCCGCCGCTCGGCAAAAGCTCCCGGTAAGGCACAATGATCGAAACGACCGAAAAGCCCGCGCCGAAAAAGCGCGCCACGTGGGTTGCCCTGCTGCCGCTGGCGATTTTCGTCGGACTGGCGGTGGTGTTCGCGGTCCAGCTTCTGTCGGGCAAGGATAATACGACGATACCTTCGGCGCTGATCGGCAAGCAGGCCCCGCAGACGACCCTGCCGCCCGTTGAAGGGCTGATGCGCAATGGCGCGCCTGTTCCAGGTCTCAACAGCGAGGATTTCAAAACGGGTCCGGGGGGCAAGCTGACGCTGGTGAATGTCTGGGGATCGTGGTGTGTTCCCTGCCGTCAGGAACACCCGCTTTTGATGGAAATCGCCGAGGACGAGCGCATTCGTGTGGTTGGCCTCAATTACAAGGACCAGCCGGAAAATGCGCGCCGCTTCCTCGGCGATCTCGGCAATCCCTTTGCCGCAGTCGGTGCCGATCGCGCCGGGCGTTCAGCCATCGAATGGGGCGTCTACGGCGTGCCGGAAACCTTCCTCGTCGATGAGGCAGGCAAGATCGTCTACAAGCATGTCGGGCCGTTTACGCCGGACTCGGTGAAGAACGATCTGATGCCTGCGGTGGCTGGCGCGCTTCGCAGCCGATGATAGGAATATTACCGCGCTTGATTTGAGTATTCAGGTTTCAAAATTGATTAATGACCACGATGACGATCAAACAGGCGATTGCTCCTGCGATGAGCGACAGACACAATGTTATCCAGAACAGGACCAGCAGCCAGATCGCGCGCAACGGTTTGCGGGTACGTAGCAGATAAACCAGTTGCGCGAGGGGAAGCAGTATAACGCCGACGAACATTAACCCACGAGAGGGAAGTGAGTGACCGTTGATCAGCGCATCGGAATTAAGAGCCTGAAGCGACGCTATGAGAAGTATAACGCCGGAAGCGGCGACGGTCAGTTCCTTAAACGTTCCACCCAGGCCGAGTATGCTTTCCAGATAAAATGATACAGCGCCCATTATAAAAGGTATAAAGATTACCGCGCACAAAAGCGCCTTGTTGGCTTTAAAATTTTCTCGCACCACTAAATATACCCCCGTAGCATCGAGTGATTCTTCGATTGCAGGTATAGAGGGGTAATTGCTTATGGTTGCAAGAAAAAAGGCGGTTTACGCCGCCTTCAATGTACCGGATCAATCCGGCAGCTTCCGCACCGCGCCCTTGGTGGCGCTGGTTGCCATGGGGACGAAGACGCTTCAGTACTAGCCGTTGATCTTAATTCTGGATGGATGATTTAAGATCCTGCTTCAGCTTCTCAAGCATCGGAGCAGGCATGTTCAATCCCGCGAAATCACAATATTCATCCAGAAGTTCAGGAGATTTTTGTCTGAACTTAGAGGTGTCGACTTCACCCTCATCATTCACAGCTCCAACCTTATAAAGAAGGTCAGCGGTCGCTTTTACCGAGATACGGCCTAACTTAAAAGCAATGACTTCTTGCTGATCTCGAGCCATGATCGCAACCGTATCCAGTTTAAACTCTGAAGGCATGTCAAGCGTGAGGTCCATGGCACTAATTTTGTTGCTCTCTAGCGCCTCATAATATCGCTTGCCGAGTTCATAAGCCTTTTGCGTAAAACTGGACGACAAAAGGTAAGACGAGGCAGATGGCTTTATTGCAGTTCCCATGTTCTGGATAAGGATTGCACATTGAAAATTCTTAAGTGATTTTGCGGGAAGTGCCAGATAATCTTGCTTGGTTAATTCCTGGCTCTTTGCCGGTGCAATTGACAATAACAATGCAGACATAGATGCGAATAGTGTTGTTCTGAAATTCATGTTTTCCCAATTCCTACAAATAAAAAGGGCTCCGAAGAGCCCTTAGTAAAATACTTTCTGCCGAAATCAATCCGGCAGCTTCCGCACCGCACCCTTGGCGGCACTGGTTGCCATGGAGGCATAAGCTTTCAGCGCGGTGGAAACCTTGCGCTTGCGTTCTTCCGCAGGCTTCCAGCCCTTGGCGTCCTGCTCGGCGCGACGTTCAGCCAGCGTCGCATCGTCAACGGCCAGATGAATCTTGCGGTTCGGAATGTCGATATCGATGATATCGCCTTCGCGCACCAGACCGATCGTGCCGCCTTCCGCCGCTTCCGGCGAGACGTGGCCGATCGACAGACCCGAGGAGCCGCCCGAGAAACGACCGTCGGTGATCAGCGCGCAAGCCTTGCCGAGGCCCTTCGACTTCAGATAGCTGGTCGGATAGAGCATTTCCTGCATGCCGGGGCCGCCGCGCGGACCTTCATAGCGGATCAGCACAATGTCGCCCGGCTTGATCTTGCCGTTCAAAATGCCGAGCACAGCCGAATCCTGGCTTTCAAAGATGCGGGCAGGGCCGGAGAATTTCAGGATGGAATCGTCCACGCCCGCCGTCTTCACGATGCAGCCGTCTTCGGCGAGATTGCCGTAAAGCACGGCCAGACCGCCATCCTGACTGAATGCATGTTCTTTCGAGCGGATGACGCCTTTTTCGCGGTCGGTATCAACGCTGTCGAAGCGGCGTTCCTGGCTGAAGGCAACCTGCGTCGGCACGCCGCCGGGAGCAGCCGAATAGAACTTGTGCACCATTTCGCTGTTGGTGCGCGTCACGTCCCAATGATCGAGCGCCTTGCCCAGCGTTTCGCTGTGCACGGTCGGAACGTCGGTGGTCAGCAGGCCCGCATGATCGAGCTGGCCCAGAATGCCCATGATGCCGCCCGCATGGTGCACGTCTTCCATGTGAACATTGGCAACCGCAGGTGCGACCTTGCAGAGCACCGGCACGCGGCGCGACAGGCGGTCGATATCGGCCATGGTGAAGTCGATTTCTGCTTCCTGTGCGGCTGCGAGCAGATGCAGGACCGTATTGGTCGAGCCGCCCATGGCGATGTCGAGCGTCATGGCGTTTTCAAAGGCCGGGAAGCTCGCAATCGAGCGCGGCAGCACGCTTTCATCGTCCTGCTCGTAATAACGACGGGCGAGATCGACCACCAGATGACCGGCTTCGACGAAAAGCCGCTTGCGGTCGGCATGGGTGGCAAGCGTAGAACCGTTGCCCGGCAGCGACAGGCCGAGCGCTTCGGTGAGGCAGTTCATCGAGTTCGCGGTGAACATGCCCGAGCACGAACCGCAGGTCGGGCAGGCGGAGCGCTCGATGGCCTTGACCTGATCGTCGGTGTAATGATCGTCGGCAGCGGCAACCATCGCATCCACGAGGTCGAGCTTCTTGACCTGATCGTCCCAGACGACCTTGCCTGCTTCCATCGGTCCGCCGGAGACGAACACGACCGGGATATTGAGGCGGAGTGCCGCCATCAGCATGCCGGGGGTGATCTTGTCGCAGTTGGAAATGCAGACCATCGCATCGGCGCAATGCGCATTGACCATGTACTCGACAGAGTCGGCGATGAGCTCGCGGGAGGGGAGCGAATAGAGCATGCCGTCATGGCCCATGGCGATGCCGTCATCGACCGCGATGGTGTTGAATTCCTTCGCCACGCCGCCGGCGCTCTCGATTTCGCGCGCGACGAGCTGGCCGAGGTCCTTCAGGTGAACGTGGCCCGGCACGAACTGGGTGAACGAGTTCACCACGGCAATAATCGGCTTGCCGAAATCCTCATCCTTCATGCCGGTGGCGCGCCATAGGCCGCGCGCGCCGGCCATATTGCGACCGTGGGTGGTTGTACGCGAACGATAAGGAGGCATTTTCAAACCTTTTAGGAACTATTCTAATTTCAACCGCTATGACAGAACCGCCCCCGCAGAGCAAAGCGCAAATTGCCCCATATTGCCCAATTATATCAGGGAGGCGGGACCATTCGCAGGCTTGCGGACAACGGAAAGGGTTCCGGCGTGCGACAGCTTTCGCAGGCACAGACAAGCCAATCTAGCACGTTATTGTTATAAGGCAAAAGATTTCGCTTTGAAAACGTAAGGAAGTTGCTTGACCTCAGGAGAGGGCGCTGGCCATGGCGGTGTCGAGCAGGGCATTCGCCGTTTTCATCCGCTGTTCCGCGGCCTGCCGAAACTCTTCCGGCAGGCGGTCGGGATGATTGCTGGCGGCAAAGTTGCGGCGACGTCGCTGCAATTCGGCACGTTTCAGGCCGGGGCGCAGGTCCAGTTCATGCCGTATTGCATCCGGCGACTGCTTTTCCATGCGCGCAATTATTGCCTGCCGTTCCTGTTCGGGCGCTGGCACAGTCTCGGACGGGCCCTCCACGTCGAACAGGTTTTCCAGGTGGTCGGGCTGACGCGTGGCTGCCGACATATCCGTCAGGCCTGCGGAAAAAACGGCAGAAGCAAACCCGAATTGCGGGTTGCGGCTGTCACGAGCCTGCCCTGTGTCAGCCTCTACTTCCTTCAGCACGGTGGCAAAATCGGGAAATGTCGGCCTCATCCCGCCTCGTCAGACCAGATGCGAGGCAAGGGCGGAGGCCAGCGTGCGCGTCAGCACCGATGGCGGGATCGGCTTCTGGAAAACCGGCACTTCGGGATAGCGGTCAGCCAGACGGGCGGGCAATCCCCCGCCGGTGTGGATGACCACAAAGACATCGCGGCTTCTGAGCCTGTCCAGCACTGCTTCCACGTCGCCATCGGCAAGGTTCACATCGAGGATGGCGGCGTCGACCTGATTGCGGTTGAGGATATCTATCGCCTGCCGGACGGTCCCGACCGGCCCGAGGACGGTGCCGTTCGCATCCTCGACGGTTGCGGCGACATCGAGGGCGACGAAAACCTCGTCTTCCACCACCAATACCCTTCGCTGTCCGAGATCGGTCATCACTTGTCTCGCTGCCTCCCTTTTCGAGGTAAGCCCTTCACGCACCAAATGCGCGAGCGCAAGCACTGGTTCCTTTCGCCGGCATGATAATTCCTTAATGGTGAATCAAACCTTTATCCGTTCCTTAACGGCCTTGCCGGCGTTGGAGGGGGAGCGGTGTCAGAAGGCGGTGAAGGTCAGCGTCGTCAGCGAGCGCACGATATTGGGAATGTCGAGAACATTCTTTGCGATGAACTTGCCGATGTCCTGATCCTCGGCAATGTAGATCTTGGCCAGAAGATCGAACTCGCCGCTGGTGGAATAAAGCTCGGAGACGATTTCGCGCTGAAAGAGCGTATCGGCAACTTCGTAGGTCTTGCCGGGAACACACTGCAGTTGCAGGAAAACGGGCTTCATGTCTCTTCCTTTCGCGACGGGACCGCGTGATGCAGATGATAGCGCATATGGCGGCAGTGTTTGCAGGTTACAAACACGGACGGCGCGATGAAATCAAGAGCGAAAGCACGGCGGGATGGGACGTTCCGCGTGCCAGCACGCCAAGTGCGTATGCCGGTTCACAAAACGTGTTGATTTACTTAATTGTAATTTTCACGAGAGGACGCAATAAGAACTCTTATTGAAACTGCAAATTGCGCAATCGGTTTATATGAAGTTCGTACTCCCCGCCGTCCTTCTGTTGTTCTCGCTCGCCTTTTTCACGGCTTGGCTGTCCGATCGCGGACGGAGTTTTCTTGTGCATTGCGGGACTTGCTTCCTGCTGATCGGCCTTGCCATGCTGGTCCAGCTTGGCAATTTTCCCGCCGACGACCAGCTGAACACTGTGCTTTCGGCCGCATTATATGTGGGCGGCACGCTGGTTGGCGGCTATGGTATCCTGCAGCGCAGCGGCCTGCGCCTTACATCCGCTTTCTACATATTGAGCTTTTTTCTCATTGTCGGCGGCGTCTGGTACTTCTGCTATGTCGAGTCCAATCTCCTGTCGCGAGTCTATGTGCTCAATCTCGGCATGGCGACGCTGATTCTTTCTTTTGCGTGGCAGGCACGGCGCCTGTTCAAGGGCGCGCTGGTCGACAAGCTCTTGCTGGTCATGCTCGTTCTGGTGGCATTGCAGCTCGTGCCGCGCACGCTCCTGACTGCCCGTTCGCTGCTTGGCGTTGTCGATGGCGATAATTTCGCAGCGACCGTCTTCTGGCAATGGACAGTTTTTTCCACGGCCGTCGCCGCGGTTCTCACCGGTTTCGCCCTGCTGGCAGCGGCAGGGTATGACCGTATCGGCGAGCTCTCCCAGGAACGCGACAGCGATCCCCTGACGGGACTTCTCAACCGGCGCGGGCTGGAAAAGCGCTACAGCGCCCTTTCACAGGGGAAAAAAGGCGCGCCGGGCTGGGTCGCCGTTTGCGATATCGACTATTTCAAGGCATTGAACGACGCCTATGGTCACGCAGCCGGCGACGCCGTTCTGAAGGAATTTGCTGGGATTTTGCGCAAGCTTATCGGTGAACGGCCATTGATCGCCCGTACAGGCGGCGAGGAATTCGTGATCTGTCTTGATGACATGCACGCCGATAATGTTCTCCAGCTTATGGAAGGTGTGCGGCAGAATATCGAGAGGCACCGTTTCCAGCGCTTGTCTAAGGAAACCAGTGTCACATGCAGCATCGGCTGCGTCCGACTGCGGGAGCATGGCGATTTCTGGCAGACGGTCGATAAGGCCGACAAAATCCTCTACGCTGCCAAGAAAGACGGTCGTAATCGCATCTATGTGGAAGGACTGGTTCCGGGCGGGGCGGAATAGCGCTCGGGAGGATTTCGCGAATGGCTGCTTTGCTGTTGGCCGCCGGTAACTTTCCGGTGATAATCCAGACATGGCTGCAAATCATGCTTATTATTGCTGCCAACAATATGAGCGTGAGGAGTTCCCGAAAGTCCGATGAAATGCATGTCCGTTGTGTTGCTTGCGTCCGCCGTTGCGGGTTTCCTCTCCTTCGGCCTGGCGGTTTTCCCGTCTTTCGCCATGAATGCCTCCGAAAAGGCTCAGCTTGAAAAGCTCGACCCGGCGACCCGCCTCGAGCAGCGCTGCGACGTGGAAGCCATGGAACGCATCAGCCGCGAGCAGAAAGAATATTCGGTCGACAAGGTTCTGGCCTATGCGTTCTCCGATCCGCTGACCAGAAAGAACGCCATAAAGGCCGAAGGCGCGGCATTCCGCAGCCGGGAGCATTGGTACAGGCTTTCCTTCGTCTGCAAGACGGACGAGGAACATATCAATATCCTGTCCTTCCGCTACCATATCGGGGATGAGGTGCCCCAGGACCAGTGGGACCGGCATTATCTCGTCCCGTAGCAGGATTTCCTATTCTTCCGCGTCGTCCGAACGGCAGGCCGAAAGCAGCGTCACTTCCTTGGCGGTATGATCGGCCTCAAGGTGGCTCAGCACGCCCTGGCCGCCATTGTCGCTCCAGCGGTAGCTGTCCTGCTCGTCGATAGCGACATATTTCTTGAGATCGTCGTGCCATTGCATCGCGATCATCTTGCCCTCGGCATCGACGACGGCAAATCCCGGCGCGCCGTCCTTGCGGATATAGGTGACAGGCACGACAACCCCGCGTTCACAGATGTAATCGACCCGCTCGATCGGATTGGCCTCCTCGGCCCGCACGGAAAATGAAGGTGCCAGAAGCAGCGCCTGGCTTGCTGCAATCACAAAAAGAGTGCCGATATACCGTTTGCCAAATGCCATAGGTGAAAATCCCTTGGTCAGCCCAATCCTTACGGGAAGAATAACTCTTCGACTGCACGGTTCAAGAGCGATATAGCGCCCGATACAGCCAGAGCGGGACGCGAAATTTTCGCTGCCCGTCGAAATTTCGTGCAACCGAAACGGGTTTCATCCGTTGTTGACCTGCCAGTCGCGAGACTGGCTGAGGCCCGGATGAATATTTGCCCCCCGCAACCCCAGTCCGGGCCTCACCCTAGCGGGATAGCGGTGCATTCCGAGCGGATGCTTCTCATAACAAATTGGCCGTCATTTCCGAAATTGTTGGGGTTGTTTTTAAGCAACTCACCGAATTATATCACAAAAGCGCCAATTAATAAAATATTATATTAAAACACGGTGATTTTTGATGACGATCAATCTCATGGTTTCCTTTACCGTTATCGGTTTAATCCTTTTCAGTTTCAAATGGCGCAAGACGGGAACTGTGCTGATCGGCCTTGCAGCCATTCTTTATGGCGCGATTGCTTCGGCCATTGTCCCCGATTATCTCATGAACCGCTTGCAATCTTCCTATTCATCGCAATTGCAGACACAGCTTGAAGACAATACCGCCTTCATCATCTTCGGCATGGGAACGCAGGCCATCGATCAACGCGGCCAGCAGACGGTTGAACCGCTTGCTTTCTCCTACGGGCCGCTTCTGGCGGCGGTCGCCATGAATCATCAGTGTGTCGACAAGGGTTTCAGCTGCAAGTTCATTGCCAGCGGCGCGGATGTGGCAGGAACCGGCGTTTCCGAGGCTGCGGCCATTGCGATGCAGCTTGAAAAGGCCGGGATCGATCCCGCTTCCATCCTGCTTGACGAAAAGAGCCGCAACAGCTGGCAGAATTCCAAAAACACGGCTGCGATCCTGCGCGAGATCAAGCCGGCCAAGGTCGTGCTGCTGCAGGCCGCGCCGATGATGACGCGCGATCTTCTCTATCTGGCGCATTTCGGCGTGAAGCCGGAGCCGGTTGCTGCCGGTTATCTGACGGGTTCCCATACCAACATGTCTTCGACGGGTCTTTATTTTCTGCTGACCGATGTGGCGCTTCACGAGGAAATCGGTGTCCTGCGTTATGCGGTTTATAATTTCATGGGCTGGAACGAGCCGAAGCAGCCTGAGCTAGAATTGGCCGGGGACTTGGTCGGGGACAGCGGCACACCTTCCGCCAAACCGGTGCCGGTACAGTGAGTTAATGATGCTATCACCGGGACGTTTCGATCCGCCTGCGAAAAAATTATCCTCGAAATCTCCTTAAAACTGCGCGGATTTTTCGAAGTCGTTTCAAATAACGACCGGCTTGTGGCATCCTGTCTTCAAAGAGCTCTGATACTGTCTTGACCAATGAAACATGGAGGCGGTCATGAAGATATCGAGATTTTCGCTCACTCTGGCGGCATTGGTGGCCGCGGCTTCGCTGGCCGGGACGGTTCGGGCAAGCTTTGCAGATCAGACACTTCTGAACGTGTCCTACGATCCGACACGTGAGCTCTACAAGGATTACAACGCCGCTTTTGCCGCCCACTGGAAAGCGGAAACAGGGGAAACCGTCACCATTCGCGCATCCCATGGCGGGTCGGGCAAACAGGCGCGCTCGGTGATCGACGGCATCAAGGCCGATGTGGTGACGCTGGCGCTCGAAAGCGATATCGACGCCATTGCCGAACTTTCGGGCAAGATCGACAAGGACTGGCGCAAGCGCCTGCCCAACAATTCGGCCCCCTATACGTCAACCATCGTCTTCCTCGTGCGCAAGGGAAATCCCAAGGGCATCAAGGATTGGGGCGATCTGGTGAAGGATGGCGTCGAGGTCATCACGCCGAACCCGAAGACATCCGGCGGCGCGCGCTGGAACTACCTCGCCGCATGGGCGTGGGCCTACAAGCAGTACGGCGGTGACGAGCAGAAGATCAAGGATTACATTGGCGAGCTGTTCCGCCATGTGCCTGTTCTCGATACGGGCGCGCGCGGCTCGACCACCACATTCGTGCAGCGCCAGCTGGGCGATGTGCTGCTTGCCTGGGAAAACGAAGCCTATCTCTCGGTCGCGGAATTTGGCGAGGACGCTTTCGACATCGTCGTGCCGCCGCAGTCCATTCTGGCTGAACCGCCGGTCGCGGTCGTGGACAAGAATGCCGAGGAAAACGGCACCACCAAGGTCGCGCAGGCTTATCTCGAATATCTGTACTCGCCCGAAGGGCAGGCCCTTGCCGCCAAGCACTTCTACCGTCCGTCGAAGCCTGATGTGATCCCGGCTGACAAGCAGCGCAAGTTTCCTGACTTGACGCTCGTGACGATCGATGATCCCATTTTCGGCGGATGGGCCAAGGCACAGCCCTATCATTTTGGCGATGGAGGAACGTTCGACCAGCTCTACAAGCCCGGTAAATAAATAAAGAGGGAACAAACCAGCGCATGTCTTCGCTCCCTGCACGGGCCAGAGCAGGGTCGCACTTCAGAAAGCCGAGCGTCATTCCCGGTTTCGGGCTGACGTTCGGCTTCAGTGTTGCCTATCTGACCCTTCTCATCCTCATTCCGCTTGCGGCCTTGGTGCTGCGTTCCACCGAAGTCGGATTTCTCGGCTTCTGGCGCCTCGTCACCGACGAGCGCACGTTGAAAGCGCTTGAAACGAGTTTCGGCACCGCCTTCATTGCGGCGCTGGTCAATGTGGTCTTTGGCGTCATCCTCGCCTGGGTACTGGTGCGCTATCGCTTTCCGGGACGCCGCTTCGTCGATGCAATCGTCGATATTCCCTTCGCTCTGCCGACGGCAGTGGCCGGCATCGCGCTTGCCGCGATCTATGCGCCGAATGGCTGGGTCGGCAGCCTGCTGGCGCCGTTCGGTATCCGCGTCGCGTTCTCGCGGGCGGGCATCGTCATCGCGCTGATCTTCATCGGCCTGCCCTTCGTGGTGCGCACCGTCCAGCCGATCATGGAGGAAATCAGCCGCGAGGTCGAAGAGGCCGCGGCGACGCTTGGCGCTTCCCGCTTCCAGACGATCTGGCGGGTCCTGCTGCCAAGCCTGCAACCGGCCATCCTCACCGGCTTCGCGCTCGCCTTTGCGCGGGGCGTTGGCGAATATGGCTCGGTCATCTTCATCGCGGGCAACACCCCCTATGTCTCGGAAATCGCGCCGCTTCTGATCGTCATCAAGCTTGAGGAATATGATTATGCCGGAGCGACCGCGCTTGCCACGGTGATGCTGGCGCTTTCCTTTGCGATGCTGCTTTTCATCAATCTCATCCAGGCGTGGACACGGAGGAAATATGGTCATGGCGAATGAACCTGCCTCTTCCGCTCCCCGCGAAAGCCGAAGCGCCGTCACCGAAAGCTTGGGTACACGCATTACGCTGATCGCTGTGGCGCTGGCTTTTCTGGCGCTCTTCCTCATCCTCCCGGTCATTGCGGTCTTCGTGGAAGCCTTCCGCAAAGGCGCGGGCGAATATCTGGCGGCGCTGGTCGAGCCGGACGCCTGGGCCGCGATAAGGCTCACGCTGATCGTCGCAGCCATTGCCGTACCGCTTAATCTCGTCTTCGGCATCGCCGCAGCGTGGGCTATCGCCAAGTTCGAATTCAAGGGCAAGGCGCTGCTCACCACGCTGATCGACCTGCCGTTTTCCGTGTCTCCGGTCATTTCCGGTCTCGTTTTCGTGCTGCTTTTCTCTAGTCACAGCCTGCTCGGCCCGTGGCTTTCAAAGCACGGCATCGAGATATTGTTCGCCGTTCCGGGCATCGTGCTGGCGACCGTGTTCGTTACATTTCCCTTCGTCGCACGCGAACTGATCCCGCTGATGCAGGAGCAGGGAACGGGCGACGAGGAGGCGGCGATTTCGCTCGGCGCCAATGGCTGGCAGACCTTTCGTTATGTTACGCTACCCAATATCAAATGGGGGCTGCTTTACGGCGTGCTGCTCTGCAATGCGCGTGCAATGGGTGAGTTCGGCGCCGTTTCCGTCGTCTCTGGACATATTCGCGGTCTCACCAATACGATGCCGCTGCATGTGGAAATTCTCTACAACGAATATAATTTCGTCGGTGCATTCGCGGTGGCGTCGCTCCTGGCTTTTCTGGCGCTCCTGACGCTCGCCATCAAGACGGCGCTGGAATTGCGCTACGGCGACGAGCTGGCTGGCAGCGGAAACGGGCACTAACATTTGAATCAATAGTTAGCCGCAAGGCGGTGGAATAAAGCATGGCCGCGAGGCGGCAGGGGAAAGGATTGGGAATGGAAGTTCGTGTTGCCGGAGTGCGTAAGGAGTTCGCTCGCTTCCCGGCGTTGCATAATGTCTCGCTGGATATCCGTTCCGGCGAGCTGATCGCTTTGCTGGGGCCTTCCGGTTCGGGCAAGACTACGCTTTTGCGCCTGATCGCCGGTCTGGAAACGCCGACTGAGGGCACGATCTTCTTCGGAGACGAAGACGCGTCGCAGAAGAGCGTGCAGGAGCGCAATGTCGGTTTCGTCTTCCAGCATTATGCGCTGTTCCGTCATATGACGGTGGCGGACAATATCGGTTTCGGCCTCAAGGTGCGTCCGAGCGCGACGCGCCCGTCGAGCGACGCCATTCGCAGCCGCGCGCTGGAGCTGCTCGATCTCGTGCAGTTGCAGGGGCTGGAAAAACGCTATCCGGCGCAGCTTTCCGGCGGCCAGCGCCAGCGCGTCGCCTTGGCTCGCGCCATGGCGATCGAACCGAAAGTCCTGCTTCTCGATGAGCCGTTCGGGGCGCTCGATGCGCTGGTGCGCAAGGAATTGCGCCGCTGGCTGCGCGAGATCCACGACAAGACGGGCCACACGACCGTTTTCGTGACCCACGATCAGGACGAGGCGCTGGAGTTGGCCGACCGCGTGGTGGTGATGAGCCAGGGACGTATCGAGCAGGTCGGCACGCCGGACGAAGTCTATGACAATCCGAATTCCCCCGGGGTCTACGGCTTTATCGGAGAATCGAGCACGCTTCCGGTGCGGGTTGAAAAAGGTGAGGTCTGGCTGGTGGACCGCAATATCGGCCTGACCGCCGAGGGCGTGGCGGATGGCGATGCGCAGCTCTTCTTCCGCCCGCACGATGTCGAATTGCTGGACGGTTGCGGCGGCTGCATCGCCGGCACTGTGGTGGCAAGCCGCCGTTCGGGCGGCAAGCGCCGCGTCGAACTGGAAGTCGGCGGCGCACGCGAGCGCGTCGAGATCGAAATTCCCGCCGAACACCCGGCCGCGGAAAAGAGCCGCATCGCGTTCCGTCCCCGCTACTGGAAACTTTTTCCGGCAGGCGGCACCGGTTCCGGAACAGGTTCCTGACCGTCACTTTGCGGTGAATGGCCGGTTTGTTGAAACACCGGGCCCGGCAGATGCGCGGCGAACCCCGCGAGCCTGCCGGGCTTTTTCGTATCGAAGGATGCGAGCCTGCCCGCGCCGAAATTTCCAAGCGGGTTACCTGCGGTGGTATTTTTTTTATTTTCAATATGTTAGGGTTGCAGGAAACGGGGTGTTTCATAACGCAACATTAATGGGCGGAAAGAATTGTGCGTTGCGATTTAAACGGTTTGAATATCAGCACATTGCGCCGTCGCATTTTGGCCAAATGCGCCCGACATTCAGGGAACCGATCACGGATACTGCCGTTTCCCTGAAATGAAAATTTGGAATAATGTCAGTATCCACCCGCCGCAGATAACTCATTTCCTTCGGAAAGGCTGTTAAGGCAGATGCCGGAATTGTCTTCTTCGCTCTCCAAATCAACCTCTACCGAGAATAAATCGCCGATGCAGCAGCCTTCGATGGAACCCAAATCCAGCGAACCGGATGCATCGGGCCAGATTCCCCCTGAACAGCCGTCGCCCATCCGGGCCTTGTACAAGACCGAGGAAGAACTCGGCGCGCTTGCCGCTGCCGTGGTGCGGGGTGAAGACATTCCGCTGCCGGGCTATATTGCCTTCCCGTTCGATCAGCGCCTGTCCGAAAACGGCAAGCTGATCCTGCATGCCTATCGCGCCTCCGATGCCGCATCACGCGCGGGCGAAACCATCACGCCAGCCGCGCAATGGCTGCTCGACAACCATTACCAGATCGACAAGAACGTGCAGCAGGCCCGCCGCGATCTGCCGCGCCGCTTCATCCGCCAGTTGCCGCTCTACAAGGCGCCGGCTGAAAATTACGAGGGCATGCCGCGCATTTTCGCGCTGGCCTGGCTCTATGTCGCCCATACGGACAGCAATTTCTCGCTGAAGACGCTGACGGCCATCGTCAAGGGTTTCCAGACCGTCGAGCCGCTGAAGATCGGCGAGTTGTGGGCGCTGCCTTCCGCGGTGCGCTATTTCCTGATCGAGAATGCGCGGCGCCTGGCGTTGCGCGTCGACCGCGCCCGCATCATGCGCAATCTCGCCAATACCGCAGCCGACCGCATCGTGGTTGCGGCAGACGGCACTGAACTGGATTCGGTGCTGGCGCAATATGCCGATGCAGCCCGCGACAGCACTTTCGCGACCCACCTTCTTTATCGCCTGCGCTCGGCTTCCACCGACACCACGGCAGCCGCCCACTGGCTGGAACGTATTCTGGAGCAGGAAGGCAGCAACCCCGAAGACGCCATCGTCGAGGAACATGCCCGCCAGTCCACCGGCGGCGTGACGATGGGCAACGTGATCCGTTCGCTCAAGTCCATCGATGACGTGGACTGGGAAACCTGGTTCGAAACCGTCAACGAGGTCGACGCGATCCTGCGTGACCACAGCGATTTCGAACTTCTGGATTTCCGCTCCCGCAATGCCTACCGCGTGACCATCGAAAAGCTCGCCCGCTATTCGGACATGAGCGAAATCGACATCACCTGGGCGGCGCTGAAGCTGGCCGAGGATGGCCACCGCGCCGAAAAGGCGGGGCATCCGGAAGCCGAAGGCAAGGGCGCAATCGCCTATTACCTGTCCGGCGAAGGCCGCAAGGAACTTGAACGGGTCTGCGGCTACAAGGCGCCGTTCGGTGTCAGGGCGCTGCGTTTCTATCGCGGGCTTGGCCTCTGGGGCCTGTTCATTCCGACGGCGATCTTCACGATCCTCATTCTCCTGCTCGTCAATTACTGCATGATCCGCGCCGGTCTTTCGACCGATCTGCGCACGCTGTTCACGCTGCTGGCGATCTTCCCGGCGATGGACGCATCCTATTCGCTGTTCAACGCTCTGGTGCCGTGGTTCGTGCAGCCGACGCGCCTCATCGGTTTTGAATATAAGGACGGCCTGCCTGAAGAGGCGCGCACGCTGGTCGCGGTGCCGACCTTCATCACCTCGCGTGATTCCATCGACGAGCAGATCCGCAATCTCGAAGTGCATTATCTCACCAATCCGCGTGGTGAAATCTACTTTGCGCTGGTCAGCGACTGGACCGATGCGAAGCACGAAATTACGCCCGCGGATATGGAAATCTACGAATATGCGCGTGAGGAAATCGCCAAGCTCAACGAGCATTATACTGGCGACGACCAGCCGCGCTTTTTCCTTCTGCACCGCCGCCGCCTGTTCAACGAGAAGCAGAATTGCTGGATGGGCTGGGAGCGCAAGCGCGGCAAGCTGCATGAATTGAACCTGCTTCTGCGCGGCGATCAGGATACGAGCTTCTTCCCGCCGGACGAGCGCCTGCCGAAGGAAATCAAATATGTGATGACGCTGGACGCCGATACGCGTCTGACGCCGGAATCCGTCACGCATCTGGCCGGCAAGCTCAGCCATCCGCTGAACCGCCCGATCATCGACGAAAAGACCGGCAAGGTCATCCGTGGCTATGGCATTCTCCAGCCGCGCGTCACGCCGTCGCTGACGACCGGCGACGAAGCGTCGTTCCTGCAGCGCGTCTTCTCGGTCAATCGCGGCATCGATCCTTATGTCTTTGCCGTGTCCGACACCTATCAGGACCTGCTTGGCGAAGGCACCTTCACCGGCAAGGGCCTTTACGACATCGACGCCTTCGAGGCGGCGCTCAAGGGCCGCGTGCCGGAAAACACGCTCCTCAGCCACGACCTTCTGGAAGGCGGCTATGCCCGCGCCGCGCTGGTCAGCGATGTCGAGGTGGTGGAAGATTATCCGACCGGCTACAATGTCGACGTTTCGCGCCACCACCGCTGGGCGCGCGGCGACTGGCAGCTGCTGCCATGGCTGTTCTCGACCAATGCCGGTGTCAGCGCCGTCACGCGCTGGAAGATGGTCGACAATCTGCGCCGCTCGCTCAATCCGATCCTGTGGCTGATCGCAGCCGTCGTCGGCTGGAGCGTGCTGCCGATCGGGCCTGCCGCCGTCTGGCAGGGCTTCCTCATCCTTTCCATGTTCGTGGCACCGACCTTCGGGATCGTGACCAATCTCATCCCGCGCAACATGGATTATTCGCTGAAAGGCCATGCGCAGTCGGTGCTGACCGACATAGCGCTCGGCACGGCGGATGTGGCGCTGCGCACAACCTTCATCGCCCATTCGGCGTTCCTGATGGCGGACGCCATTGCGCGCACCGTCTATCGTCTGTTCGTCTCGCACCGCAATCTTCTGGAATGGCGCACGGCGGCACAGGCGAGAACCTCGCCTGATACGCTGCTGTTCTATTTCCAGTTGATGTGGCCCGCCATGGCCATTGCGGGGCTGGCGATCTTCTTTCCGCTTGCCGCTGAAAGCCATGCCGCGCTGATTGCCGCACCTTTTGCGGTTATCTGGTTTGCCTCGCCGCTGATCGCCTGGCTCGTCAGCCGCTCGGCCAAGCCGCAGGACACGCTGGAAGTGCTTTCTTCCGACAAGTCGGACCTGCGCCGCTATGCACGCCGGACCTGGCGTTACTTCGCTGAGTTCGCCAACGAGGAAAACCACCATCTGCCGCCGGACAATTTCCAGGAAGACCCGGCGCCAATTGTCGCGCAGCGCACATCGCCGACCAATATCGGCGTCTATCTCCTGTCGGTCATCGCCGCGCGCGATTTCGGCTGGATCGGCTTCGGCGAAACGCTGGATCGCGTCGCCGCCACCGTCGATACGCTCGAAAAGATGGAGAAGTATCAGGGCCATCTCTACAACTGGTACGAGACCAACACGCTGACGCCGATGCGGCCTCTCTATGTGTCGGCGGTGGACAGCGGCAATCTCGCCGGTCATCTGGTCACGCTGTCATCTGCGCTGGAAGAATGGGCGGAAGCGCCGTCCGTCTACATGCAGGGCGACCTCGACGGCATTCTCGATGTCAACGACATTCTTGAAGAGTCTATCGCGAAAATCCCCGACGACCGCCGGATCCTGCGTCCCCTGCGTCGCCGTCTGGAAGAGCGGATCGCCAATTTCCGCCGTGCCGTCCTGTCCATCAAGGATGAGCCGGAAACGGCATCCTTCCGCACCATCAACCTGTCGCTTTTCGCGACCGACATCGTTCGCCTGATGGACGAACTCGATGGCGAAATTGAAACGCCTGCAAGCGCAGAAGCTGTGGAATGGGCGCGCATTCTGGTCGATACCTGCAAGGCGCATACCGACGATTCCATCGGCGAGCATGACACGGATGCGCTGCGCGAGCGCCTGCGCGATCTGGCAACCCGTTCGCGCCAGCTCGCATTCGACATGCAGTTCGGCTTCCTTGAACGGAAAGAGCGCCGCCTGCTTTCCATCGGTTTCCGCGTGCAGGAAAACGAGCTGGATGAAAGCTGCTACGATCTTCTGGCCTCCGAAGCGCGTCTGGCAAGCCTGTTTGCCATTGCCAAGGGCGACGTGCCGGTCGAACACTGGTTCAAGCTTGGCCGACTTCTGGTGCCGGTGGGCTGGAAGGGCGCTTTGCTTTCCTGGTCCGGCTCGATGTTCGAATATCTGATGCCGCCGCTGGTCATGTCTGAGCCGCTCGGTTCTCTGCTCGACCAGACCAACAAGCTCGTGGTGCAGCGCCAGATCGATTATGCCACCTCGCGCGGCCTGCCATGGGGTATTTCGGAAGCGGCGTTCAATGCGCGCGACGCGCATATGAACTACCAGTATTCCAACTTCGGCGTGCCCAATCTCGGCCTGCAGCGCGGCCTGTCGCGCAACGCGGTCATCGCACCCTATGCGAGCCTGCTCGCCGCGCAATACCAGCCTGCTGCCGCTGTCGCCAACCTCAAGCGCCTTGCCAAGCTCGGCGCGCTTGGACGCTACGGCTTCCACGATTCGGTGGACTTCACGCCGTCGCGCGTTCGCGAAGGTGAACTGTGCGCCGTGGTGAAGAACTACTACGCCCACCATCACGGCATGGCGATCATCGCGGTCAACAACGTGATCTTCGAAGGCCGGATGCGCGAGCGTTTCCACTCCGATCCGGTGATCGAGGCTGCCGAACTGCTGCTGCAGGAAAAGGCGCCGCGCGAAATCCCGATGATCTACGCCAAGACGGAAAACCCGATGCGCGTGGATTCCGGCGGTTTCGACGACGCGCCGATGCGGATCGTGGACAAACCGTTCAAGGCGCCGCGCACCACGCATATGATGTCGAACGGACAATATGCGCTGATGGTGACGGCCAATGGCTCGGGCTACAGCCGCTGGCACAATTGGGACATCACCCGTTTCCACGCCGATGCGTCGGAAGATCTGCAAGGCACCTTCCTGTTCCTGCGCGACATGGAAAGTGGCTACTGGTGGTCGGCAACCGGCGAACCGGTCCGCAACCCGGATGAGGAAACCAAGACCGTCTTCACCGAGGACAAGGCGGAATTCTACAAGACCGCCGGTGATATCAAGACCGTCATGGAAGTCATCGTGTCGTCGGAATCCGATGGCGAAGGCCGCAGGCTCGACATTATCAACACGTCTGCCCGTGACCGCATGATCGAGGTCACTTCCTATGCGGAACTGGTCCTGAACGACAGCGACAGCGACGCCGCCCATCCGGCCTTTGCCAAGATGTTCGTGGAAACCGAAATCTCCGATAACGGTTCGACCATCTATGCCAAGCGCCGCAAGCGCGCGCCGTCCGATCCCGATATTCATGTTGCGCATTTCGTGACCGATCTTTCCGGCTCGATCCGCGAAACGGAAGTCGAAACCGACCGCCGCGCCTTCGTCGGACGTGGCCGTTCCTTGCGCGATGCGGCTGCTTTCGATGCGGGCGCCAAGTTCACCGGCAGCCAGGGTTGCGTGCTCGACCCGATTGCTTCGGTGCGCACACGCGTCCGCGTTCCGGCGCACAAGAAGGTCAGCCTCGTGTTCTGGACCTTCGCAGGCGGCAGCCGCGATGCGGTGGAACATGCCGTGGCGACCCATCGTCACCCCGAAACCTTCGCCCGCGAATATTCGCTTTCCTGGACGTCGTCGCAGGTGCAGCTCTATCATATCGGCATCAAGCCCGCGGAAGCTGCGGATTACCAGAAGGTCGCCGCCTATCTGCTTTATCCCGAGCGGACGCTGCGCCAGCCGCCGGAAACGATTGCCAGCGGCCTCGGCAAGCAGTCGGACCTGTGGCCGATGTCGATTTCGGGCGACTATCCGATCTTCGCGCTGCGCATCGACAATGAAGCCGATCTCGACGTGTTGCGCGGTGTGCTGCGCGCGCAGGAATACTGGCGGTCGAAGGGCCTCACGGTCGATGTCGTGGCGGTCAACGAGCGCGCCTTCTCCTACGCGCAGGATACGCAGCGCGCCATCGACTGGATCGTTGAAGGGTTCCGGGCGCGCGGCGGCGGCCAGCCGCACATCTTCGCGGTGCGCCGCGACCAGATGAGCGACGAAAGCTACAATACGCTGCTGGCTTCGGCCCGCATCGTCATGCACGCGCAGAACGGCTCGCTGGCCGAGCAGCTGCGCCGCAGCGAGGAAATCACCGTCGATCTGGCCGCGCGCGACGCCAAGACCGCGATTGGCGGGCAGGCTTCGAGCCAAGGGTTGGGGGCTGCCGGTCTCGCGCCCGTCGCCATCGAGCGCGGGACGGAAGAACGGCGTCCCGCCGCCAAGCCTGCGGTGAAGCGTCCTGCTCCGTCCGGCGATGATCTCCGCTTCTGGAACGGCTATGGCGGCTTTGCCGAGGATGGCTCCTATGTGGTGCGCATCAACAATCGGACCACCACACCGCATCCGTGGATCAATGTGATCGCCAATCCGAATTTCGGTTTCCATGTCTCGGCTGAAGGTTCGGCCTTCACATGGGCAGGCAACAGCCGCGACTATCAGCTCACCCCATGGGCGAACGATCCTGTCACCAACCGTCCGGGCGAGGCGATCTATATCCTCGACCGTGAAACGGGCCGCACCTTTGCGCCAACCGCAAGCGTGCTGCGCGACGAGGCGGTCACCTATGAGGCGCGTCATGGCCACGGCTATTCGAGCTTCGCGGCGCAGCATGGCGAATTGGCGCTCGACCTCACCCACATCGTGGATGCGGAAAAGCCGGTGCGTCTGTCGCGCCTGACGATCACCAACAAGGGCCGCTCGAAGCGCAAGCTTCGCGTTTATGGCTATGTCGAATGGGTGCTGGGCAATGCCCGCTCCAAGAACGTGCCGTTCATCGTGCCGTCGCAGGACGAGGAACTGGGCGCGCTCCTGGCCGGCAATCCGTATCATCCAGACAAGTCCGGGCAGGTTGCCTTCTTTGCGGCGACTGAAAAACCACAATCCGTCACGGCCGACCGCAGCGAGTTCATCGGCACCACCGGTTCGGTGGACAAGCCGGAGGTCGTGCTGGCTGGCAAGGCGCTTTCGGGCACGGTTGAAGCTGGCCGCGATCCATGTGCCGCGCTCGCCCTTGATATTGAAGTCGGTCCGGGTGAAGCGCGTGAGATCGTTTTCCTGCTCGGCAACGCTGCCGATCAGAAACAGGCAAAGGCGCTGATCGCCGAGACGCGCAAGGTTTCGTTCAGCGACAGGCTTGCCGCTGCAAAGCGCCATTGGGAAGGTCTTTTCGACCGCGTTCAGGTAAAAACGCCAGACCCGGCTTTCGACCTTCTGGTCAATGGCTGGCTGCCCTATCAGGCGATCGCCTGCCGTATATGGGCGCGCGCTGCCTTCTATCAGGCAAGTGGTGCGTTCGGCTTCCGCGACCAGTTGCAGGACACGCTGTCGCTGCTTCTGATCGATCCGACGCTTGCCCGCGCGCAGATCCTTAATGCCGCGTCGCGCCAGTTCCCGGAAGGCGATGTCCAGCATTGGTGGTTGCCTGCCACCGATGCAGGTGTCCGCACGCTGATCTCGGACGATGTCGTCTGGCTCGGCTATGGCACATCGCTTTATGTCGAGACGACGGGCGACCGCTCGATCCTTGATGAGAAGCTGCCCTTCCTCGAAGGGCGCAAGCTGGAGGAGGGCGAACATGATGCCTTCTATCAGCCGGAAATTTCCAAGCAGACGGCAAGCCTCTACGAGCATTGCGCGCTCGCGCTTGACCTGGCGGTTGCACGCACCGGCAAGCACGGCCTGCCGCTGATCCTGGGCGGCGACTGGAACGACGGCATGAATCTCGTCGGCGTGAAGGGCGAGGGCGAGAGTGTGTGGCTCGGCTGGTTCCTCGCCTATACGCTCGGCAAGTTCATCCCGATTGCCGAAGCGCGCAAGGACGTGAAGCGCGTCGATATCTGGAAAGCCCATCTGGAAAGCCTGACGGCTGCCCTAGACCGCGATGGTTGGGACGGCGAATGGTATCGCCGCGGCTTCTACGATAATGGCGCTCCGCTTGGCTCGAAGGACAGCGACGAATGCCAGATCGACGCCATTGCCCAGTCGTGGAGCGTGCTGTCCGGCGTAGCCGATCCGAAACGCGCCGAACAGGCAATGGCGTCGCTCGAAAAGCGTCTGCTGGATGAGGAGGGCGAATTGCTGCGCCTCTTCACGCCGCCTTTCGACAGAACCGTGCAGGAGCCGGGTTACATCAAGGGCTATCCGCCCGGCGTTCGCGAGAATGGCGGTCAGTACACCCATGGCGCGACATGGGCGATCCTGGCGCTCGCCCGCATGGGCAAGACGGCGGAAGCGTGGAAACTGTTCTCGCTCATCAGTCCGGTCAGCCATGGCCGCAACCCGGACATCTACCGCGTTGAACCTTATGTGATCGCAGCCGATATCTATTCCGTCGAGCCGCGTCGCGGGCAGGGCGGCTGGACCTGGTATACCGGCTCAGCCGGCTGGTTCTATCGCGTGGCGACGGAGGGCATCCTCGGCGTCACCAAGCGCGGTGACCGCCTGCATCTCGATCCGGCCTTGCCGCCGGAATGGGACGGCTATGAAGCGGAACTCCGCTTCGGCGAAGCGCTCTACCGCGTCAAGGTCGTGGCCGGTGGGAAGGACAAGGTGATCAAGCTCAATGGCCGTAAGGTCGGCAAGCCGGAAGAGGGCGTGCCCATCAAGCCGGACGGCGAACACGAAATCATCGTGGAGCTTCCCAAACAGAAGTGAACCGATTAGAAAGGCGGGTGAAAACCCGCCTTTCTTTTTGCTGCCAAGCATTTGGTTTGGTTGAAGCATATGATCATGCAATGGAGGCCGTCATGGCCAAGACTGATATTGCGCGCCGCGTCTACAATCACGCATGGAAGCTTGATCCCATCGTCCGCAGCCTTCTGGACACGGACTTCTACAAGCTTCTGATGCTGCAGATGATCTGGGGTCTTTACCCCAAGGTGGATGCAACCTTCTCGCTCATCAACCGCACGACCTCCGTGCGCCTTGCCGATGAAATCGATGAGGGCGAATTGCGCGCGCAGCTTGATCATGCCCGCACGCTGCGCTTCTCCAAGAAGGAAATGATCTGGCTGGCAGGTAACAGTTTTTATGGCCGCAAGCAGATTTTCCAGCCCGAGTTCCTGAACTGGCTGCATGATTTCCAGTTGCCGGAGTATGAATTGCGTCGCAAGGATGGTCAGTACGAGCTGCATTTCCACGGAGCCTGGTCGCACACGACCATGTGGGAAATCCCGGCACTTGCCATCATCAACGAGCTGCGCTCGCGCGCGGCTATGAAAAACCTCGGCCCGTTTTCGCTCGATGTGCTTTATGCGCGCGCCAAGGCTAAGATGTGGAGCAAGGTCGAACGCCTGCGCCAGCTTCCGGACCTTAAGATTTCCGACTTCGGCACGCGGCGCCGCCATTCCTTCCTCTGGCAGCGCTGGTGTGTCGAGGCGCTGAAGGAAGGCATCGGCGACGCCTTTACCGGCACCAGCAACGTGCTGCTCGCCATGGATACCGACCTTGAAGCGCTCGGCACCAATGCGCATGAATTGCCGATGGTGCTGGCGGCACTTGCTAAGAACGATGACGAACTGCGTTCGGCACCCTATCGCGTGCTGCAGGACTGGAACCGCTATTATGGCGGCAATCTTCTGATTGTCCTGCCGGATGCTTTCGGCACGGCTGCTTTCCTGCGCAATGCGCCGGACTGGGTTGCCGATTGGACTGGCTTCCGTCCCGACAGCGCCCCGCCCATCGAAGGCGGCGAGCGCATCATCGAATGGTGGAAGTCACGCGGCAAGGACCCGCGCGAAAAGCTGCTGATCTTTTCCGACGCGCTCGATGTGGATACGATCGAGGAAACCTATCGTCACTTCGAGGGGCGCGTGCGCATGAGCTTCGGCTGGGGCACCAATCTCACCAATGATTTTGCGGGCTGCGCCCCGAAAGAAATCGAGGGGCTGAATGCGATTTCGCTGGTCTGCAAGGTGACGGATGCCAACGGCCATCCGGCGGTCAAGCTTTCCGACAATCCGCAGAAGGCGACCGGCGATCCGAAGGAAGTGGCGCGTTATCTCAAGTTCTTCGGAAATGAGGAACGGGTGGAGCAGCTCGTCCGCGTGTGACGGGCTGCAACGAGCGATTAAAGCGCGTTTCGATCTGACTGGATCAGATCGGCGCCCCAATCCTTTGTTTTGACGCGCATCTTATCCGAAAACCGTTTCACACTTTTCGGGATGCGCTGCTATTCCATCAGCCGTGCGGTGCCGGAAACGCGGATGGAACCGCCGCGTTCATTGCCGATCTGGGCGCGCAGGTGCGACGGGCTGCCCATATCCTCGCCCTGAAAGACCTCGATCTCGCCCCCATGCGGCCAGCCGCTGTCACGCAGATAAGCGGCAAAGGCCGCAGTCGCCGCACCAGTCGCCGGGTCCTCATAAACCCCGCCCGATGCAAACGGGTTGCGGCTGTGGAAGCGTTTCGGCGTCTCGGAATAGACGAGCAGGATCGTGGTCCAGCCCTGGCGGTTCATCAGGATGCGTCCGCGCGCCATGTCGTAATGCATTGATGCGAGCTTCTCGCGGGAGCGAAGCGGCAGCACGATATGGTCCGCTCCGGCGTGGATCAGCGCGGGAGCAAGACCGGGCGCCAGATCGTCCTTCTCAAAACTGAACAGCGCCAGCGCCTGTTCCACTTCCGCATCGTTGGCGGCGCGCTGGCGGGTTGGCGGCGATTGCAGGCTCGCCGCAAACAGTTCGCCTTCCTTGCGGCCTTCGACGCTGATATCGCCATTGTTGAGCTTGAGCGCGAAACGCCCATCGCCTTCACGCATGGCCAGCGCAGCGCCAAGCGCAATCGTGGCATGGCCGCAGAACGGAACTTCCATTTCCGGCGCAAAATAACGAACGCGCCAGCTGTCGCCTTCCGGCGCGGCAAAGGCGGTTTCGGAAAAGCCGACATCCTTGGCGATTTTCTGCATGTCTTGCGGGGAGGGCAGGTGATCGGCAATCAGCACTCCAGCGGGGTTGCCGCCCTGATTGCCCTGCGAAAAGGCTGCAATGCGCAACACGTCCATGGTTTCTCCTCGCCAGTCTGATTCGTGTCCCGCCCACCCCTATAAAGAGCGTGAAATGTGGCTGGTCAAGCTGTCTGTCGGCTATTGAAGTTCCTCAGCGCGGATGCTTCAGAAACTTCAAACCACACTGGCGGAGACTATCAACAGCATCGGTCGCTCCATTTCCTCCGACAGTGCTGGCCATGCCTCGACCTGCTCCGTTGAAGGACGCCATTCCTCCAGCCGATTGATGGCAAATCCGGCTTCGATCAGTGCATTGACCGTGGTGCTGAGACGACGGTGATACTTGATGACACCCTCGGCCAGCCAGTCGGTTCGCCGCTCGCCCTCCACGGCATAATGATCGACCGGCCAGTGCTTTCCGCCATTTTGGTCCTCGATCCAGCCCGGCGCCAGCGGAGCCATGAAGATCGGATGCTCGATTGTGAAAACAAACCGTCCTTCCGGCCGCAAGGCCGCATGGATCGTTTTCAAAAGACGGGGGAAATCGCGAATATAGTGAAAGGCCAGCGAACTGTAGACCAGATCGAAGCGCGCTTCGGGAAGCTCCAGCCCCTCCATGTCTGCCTGAACATAGCGGACAGCGTCGTCCTGCGTGTCGCGGCGGGCGCGTTCGAGCATGTTTTCCGAAAGATCGTAGCCGATGACGGAGGCAGCGCCCTGTTCACGGGCAAAGCGGGCAAACCAACCGAAGCCGCAGCCCAGATCGGCAACCTCACGGCCGGTCAGATCTGGCAGGAGCGAGCGGACAAAAGGCCATTCCGGTGCGCCGTCCAGCCCGTGTACCGAGCGTGGCAACTGGCTGTAGGCGGTGAAGAAATCGTCGCGGTCATAAATATTCTGGGCCATGGTCTATCGTTGGTTCCGCGCGTCAATCCTTCATCTCATGCGCCCAGGGCGGGTTCGCCCCAGCGCGCGAGACGGTCACCGCAGCAGCCCGCACCCCGAGCGCGACAGCGGAATGAATCTGGTCTTCGGTGAGGTCCGCAAGCGCGTCCTTGTCGAGAAGGCCCTGATTGTGAAGACTGGCAAGAATGCCGGCATTGACCGTGTCGCCTGCGCCAACCGTATCGACCACATCCACTTTCACGCCCGGCACACGCACGGTTGCCCCGGCCATATAGGCATCCGCCCCATGCGCCCCTTTGGTGATGACCACCAGTTTGGGCCCAAGCTTCAGCCACTCGGCGGCGATTTCATCGTGGCTGCCCTTTTCGCCGAACCACGCAAGGTCTTCGTCGGAAAGTTTCACGATATCGGCAAGCGCGATCATGCGCTTCATGCGCTTGAGATGCTTTTCGCGGTCGGTGATGAAGCTGGCACGGATATTCGGGTCGAGGAACATGACGCGCCTCGGTGCCTCCCGCGTCATCAGCGCTTCATAGACACTCCCGCATGGCTCGGAAATCAGGCTGATGCAGCCGAACAGCATGGCATCGACGGCATCGTCGACATAGGGCATGTCGCTTTCGGCCAACATGCGGCCTGCGGTGTTCTCATCGTAGAAGGCATAACGGGCTTGTCCGTCAACCAGACGCACGAAGGCCAGTGTCGTTGGCCGGTCCGAAATGGCGGCGAAGGAATAATCGACATTGGATCGCGCCAGATTATCGCGCAGAACTTCACCGAAAAAATCCGACGAAATGCCGGAAAAGAAACCGGTAGGCACGTCGAGACGACCAAGCGCAATGGCTGTATTGAAAACCGAGCCGCCTGCAAAGGGCTGGAAGGCGGTTTCGCCCGCTGCGGTTTCGCGTGGCAGCATGTCGATCAGGGATTCACCGCAGCACAGGATCATGAAGACACAACTCAGTTGTTAAATCGATTGAAACAGACATAAGCACAAAAGCGCGGAGAATTTCAATCTCCGCGCTTCGTTTGAGGATCAGACGTGCTGGCCGCCATTGATATGAATTTCCGAGCCGGTCACATAGGACGAAGCTTCGGAGCAAAGGAAGTAGATGGTTTCCGCCACTTCCGATGTTTTGCCGAGGCGGCGCATCGGAAGCTGCTCCACCAGCTTGTCGGTGCCCGGTGAAAGGATCGCCGTATCGATTTCTCCGGGTGCGATGGCGTTGACGCGAATGCCATAGGGACCGAAGTCGGATGCCATCTCACGGGTCAGCGCCGCAAGTGCGGCCTTCGACGTCGCATAGGCGGTTCCGGCGAAGGGATGCACGCGGCTGCCCGCTATCGAGGTCACATTGACCACCGAGCCCTGCGCCGCTTCCAGTTCCTTGAAGAGACCACGCGCCAGCATGATCGGCGCCATGAAGTTCACCTGAAACACGTCACGCCAGACCGCCATGGGCGTTTCGATGGAATTCATACGGCGACCGCCTTCGGCCTTTGGCGAAATGCCCGCATTGTTGACCAGTGCATGCAGCTTGCTGCCATTGGCTTCGAGACGGCGGCGGATTTCGGCGATTGCCTTGCCCACATCTTCCTGATCGGCAAGGTCCACCTTGATGTGGTCTTCCGGACCGGCTGGCCAAGGGCAATTGTCGGAAAAATCCTGTCGCGAGCAGGTGATGACACGCCATCCAGCACGCGAAAAGCGTTTCACTGTCGCGTGACCGATACCACGACTGGCGCCGGTCAGGACCAGTGTCTTGCGTTCGGTATCTGCTGTGGGAGTATCGGAACCGGCAACGTCTGCTTTGGTGACTTGGGACATGGAAACCTCGCTCTCCGATCTTGAATAGACCAAGCCGCTCAAGATTTCGAGGGGAATTAGAGCGCATTCTAAAAAGTGAGAGACGCCAAACGGTTTTAACCAATTCCCGATGGGGGCACTTCACCGGGAATTGGCCTAAGGGCAGTTTCCGTGAGGTTTGCCCGGATCGGCTTCAACCTTGCCGTTTCCCGCTCAAAGCGGCACGTATTGCTCCAGCTCCGGCAACAGGACGACGCTTTCCTGCTCGTTTGGATCGGTTCGCGCTATTATGGCTGTCGCGGGCTTGTCGCCGAGATTGGCGGGGAGATGCGGGACGCCTGCGGGAATGTAGAACATCTCCCCTTCGCGAACGATGACATGCTCCTCAAGCTTGTCGCCGAACCAGCAATGCGTTTCGCCGGAAAGCGCATAAATCGCTGTTTCGTGTGAAGCATGAAGATGGGCCTTGGCGCGGGCACCCGGCGGGATGGTCAGAAGATGCATGCAAATGCCTTCCGACCCGACAGTTTCAGCTGCAATGCCTTCAAAATAATCAAGGCCCTGTTTCCCGGAATAAGTGTTTCCGGGACGGACGATCCGGCAGACCGGTTTTGATGAACTATTCATTCTCTGCCTTCCTTTTAAAATGACTTTTGTTGCTAAGGTTTATTGCGAGTTCCCCATTATGATATCGAGCAATGTCGTGGATTTTCCAGATTGTTGCGGTTGTCCGCCGCCCACATCGCCGGGGGGCAACGGACGGTAATCATCATTGGCATTGGCAGGATATGCCGAAACGCCGGGTTGTTCTGCAAGCGGGCGTCCCGTCTGGCCCGGCTGCTGGATAGTGCTGCGGACTGGCGAATCCGGCGCTGGCGGCCAGTATCCGTCGTCACCATTGGCAGCCATCGGCTGATTGCCATAGGAATCCTGCGGCATCATGTTTGGATCGTAGGGCGCATTCGGGTCGATGCCGTCGCTGCCGCCGGGAACGATGTTCTGAATGTCGTAATGGCCGGGAAGCTCGGCGATGGGCACGCCCTTGTGCGCTTCCTTCATGAAGCTTTTCCAGGCCGCGACCGGCAAGGTCGCGCCGAACACGCGCTTCATGCCCTTGCCATCGTCATTGCCGAACCACACGCCGGTCGTGAGGTTGGCAGTATAACCGACAAACCATGCATCGCGAAAATTCTGGCTGGTGCCGGTCTTGCCCGCGGCTGGCCAGCCAAAGGCCGCGCGCTTTGCCGTCCCGTCCTCCACCGTGCGCCGCAGCATCGCATTCATCATGCCGACATTGCGCTCGTCGATAACGCGCGGTCCGACGCCGTCTTCCTTCTGGTAAAGAACCTTGTCGTTCGAATCCGTTACCCTGGTTATGAAATAGACCGGCGCGCGATAGCCGCCATTGGCAAATGGCACATAGGCATCGGTCAGTTCCAGCAATGTCACTTCCGATGTGCCGAGCGCCAGCGAGGCATTGGCTTCGAGTTTGGACTGCACGCCGAGCCGGTGTGCCGTATCGATCACGGTCTGCGGGCCGACTTCCATGACGAGTTGTGCGGCGACGGAGTTCAATGAGTGAGAAAGTGCGGTCGCCAGCGTCACCTGTCCCATATATTTGCCGTTATCGTTGCTCGGCGTCCATTTGCCGATGCGGACCGGCGCGTCATTGCGCACGGAGTCCGGCGTGCGGCCCTGTTCAAGCGCCGTCAGATAGACGAAGGGCTTGAAAGAGGAGGCTGGCTGGCGGCGGGCGTCCGTTACACGGTCGAACTGGCTGGTGGCATAATCGACGCCGCCGACCATGGCGCGGACCGCACCGGTGCTGTCGATGGAAACGAGCGCGCCCTGGCTCGCATTCATCTTTTTGCCGTTCTGGGAAATCTGATCCTTGATCGCTTCTTCGCCTGCGCGTTGCAGGTTGAGGTCGATGGTGGTCTGAACGGTGATGTCGTCCTTCGCCTCACCAATCAGTTCGGGCAGCGCGGCAACCACCTTGTCAGCGACATAGTTTTCCGAACCCTGCCAGTAGGATGGCGCCCGCGTCGGCGGTTCGCTTTCGGCGATAGCCATCTGGCGGTCGTCGATCATGCCTTCCTCACGCATCGCGCCCAGCACCAGCTTGGCGCGCGCGGCGGCGGCTTCCGGATCGCGGGCAGGCGACAGGCGCGACGGAGCCTTCAAAAGACCGGCGAGCGTCGCCGCTTCCATCAGGTTCACGTCCTTGGCGGACTTGTTGAAATAACGCCGCGAGGCTGCATCGACGCCGAAAGCGCCGGAACCGAGATAAACCCGGTTTAGATACATCTCCAGAATCTGGTCCTTGGTGTATTTGTGCTCCAGCCACAATGCGAGCATGACTTCCTGCACCTTGCGCTCAAGCGTGCGGTCGGGCGAGAGAAACAGGTTCTTGGCAAGCTGCTGGGTAAGGGTCGATCCGCCCTGAACGGCGCGGCCGGAAACGACATTGGTCACCACCGCACGGGCAAGGCCGATTGGGTCGATGCCGAAATGCGAATAGAAGCGGCGGTCTTCGATGGCTATGACGGCCTTCGGGATAAAAGGCGACATTTCGTGCAAGCCCACGGCCTCGCCGCCGGTCGTACCCCGATTAGCGATCAGGTTGCCGTTGACATCGACGATGCGCACATTCGGCGGTCGATCGGGAATGGCCCAGTCGGTCGTCGGCGGCATCTTGGCGGCAAAATAGACGAGCAATCCTGCAAAGGCGATGCCGCCCCAAAGGCCCAGCACCAGGCACCAGTAGATCGAGCGGCGCAAAAAACCGAAGAAGCCGCGCGGCTTTTTCTTGGACCGGCGCGAAGAGCGCGGTGCCTGTTCATTCGATTGCCTGCGTCGGCGCTGCTGCGAGCGAGCCATGCGGTCCTCCTCGTCGACGCGAAAAACCTCATCGTCTTGTTTCTCTTCGCCACCGAAGGAAGGTTCGATGCGCCGGTTTTTATCGTCACGCGATGCCATGTCAGTCTGGAGCCGCCCGCCCGTTTGCCGGTCCCAATCGTGATGCGGACCGGTCGCTTTGAACAATGTTTGCGTGCTTTACGGGATTTTGTGCCGCAAAAGCAAATAAGGGCCTAATGCGGTGCAGGGTAAATGCGGCAGTTTAAAGGGACGTAAATCGTCCGTGCACAAAAAAGGCTCCGCCGCGGCGGAGCCTTTCTCGATCATAGGCGCTTGAAGGCCTAGAACTTGTAGGCGATGCCGAGGCGGATATCGTTGGTTTTGAACGAGCCGCGGGTGCTGAAGTCGTCCACCCCGAAATCCTTGTTGCCGAAATCGGTATAGCGATATTCCAGGCGCAGAGTGATATTGTCGGTCGCTGCATAGTCGATACCGGCGCCTGCGGTCCAGCCGGTCAGCGTCTGGCTGTCGCTATAGCTGGTGCTGCCGCCGATGATGACCGAATTCTTGACATGGCCGAAAGCTACACCGCCGGCGATGTAAGGCATGAAGCGGTCGATTGCATAACCGGCGCGTGCGCGCACCGCACCCGACCATTCCAGTTTCGATTCAAGCGAGGTCTGAACCGGACGGACACCGCCACTGAGGTAGTCCTGCGATTCCTTCAGGTCATTATAGTCGAAGTTGCCGTCGATACCGAGAATGACATTATTGCCCAGGTCGAAGTTGTAGCCGGCATAGACACCGCCGAGAAAGCCGTTCGGCTTGAACTCAGCATAGTTATCCGCGTCGCCGTCCAGCTTGCCGCGACCCCAGCCCCAGCCGATTTCACCACCGATATAGGCGCCGCCCCACGAGAAGACCGGCGCTACGAACGGAACAGGTTCCTCCGAAACAATCGCATCTGCTGCGAAGGCACTGCTGCTGGCGGCGATTGCGATAAGGGATGCGCTAAGAATCACTTTAAGATTCATGGAAAGATCCTTTTAAATATATGTCAGTGAATATCTTCCGGATATATAGGTCCTTTTGCTGTAGATGTATGTAGCAAAAGGGCAACATGAAAAGGTTTGCTGTTGATATGTCTGTAATTAGTTGTTATCTATTTATTGAATTCTAATATTATTACGTTAGAAAAAGCATTTATACATCGGTCATTTGTCCGGCGTTATTCAACTTTTCGTAATAGCCCGAAAATAAAAAGGCCCCGCATTGCGGGGCCTTGGTCTGTATCGTTCAGCAGAAATCAGAACTTGTATGCGACGCCGAGGCGGACTTCGTTGGTCTTGAAATCCTGATTGATGTTCAGGCCGCCGAAATCGATGTCCTTGTCGCCGTAGTCGGTGTAGCGATATTCAAGGCGAACGATCAGGTTATCGGTCGCGGCGTAATCCACGCCCGCACCTGCGGTCCAGCCGGTAAGCGTCTTGCTTTCGGAGAAGCTGCCAACACCGTCGATGCTGCCGCTGTTCTTGATGTTGCCGAAGGCCACACCACCGGCGATGTACGGCATGAAGCGGTCAACCGCATAGCCGACGCGGGCGCGAACGGCGCCGGACCAGCGAAGCTTGGTTTCGAAATCGCCTGCTGGAGCGCCAGCCGCGTCGAAAACGTCGATGCCCTTGGAAACGTCGTTATAGGTCACGTCGCCGTCGATACCGAGAACGACATTATTGCCGAGATCGAAGTTATAACCGGCATAGACGCCACCGAGGAAACCATCCGGCTTGACATTGCCATAGCTGAATACATCGCCATCGAAATTCGACTTGCCCCAGCCGTAGCCGATCTGGCCACCGATATAGGCGCCGGTCCAGGTGAAGGACGGAGCGACCACGACAGGAGCTGGTTCCTGTTCGATGACGGCGTCAGCAGCCTTTGCGCCAGTAGCTGCCACGAGGGCGACAGTCGATGCAAGAAGAAGGGCCTTGAGCTTCATGATAAACCTCCTGAAGGAAAGTCTCAGAACCAATACTTGGAGTTAATATAAGCGATTGCTGTCAAAAGTCTGTAGCAAACGGGACACAGCAAGAGGAATGTCGTCCGGGCAGTACACGATCCTGTGATCGCTTCATGAAGAGTCTTGATGACAGGCGGGCGCAATAGGGCGAAGGCGGGCGGAAGTTCTTCGGGATGTAATTCTCCCGCCGTTCGCGTTATAGAATGCAGCCGAACTTGCGGGGGAACCGGAAATGCAGGACACAAAGGGCATGAATGTGCGGGTCGACTGGGTCGATATTGCCAAGGGCATCTGCATTATCTTCGTGGTTATGATGCACTCCACGCTCGGTGTTGAGAAGGCTGCCGGTGCGCAAGGGTGGATGCACTATGTCGTGGCCTTCGCCAAGCCCTTCCGCATGCCGGATTTCTTCATGATTTCAGGCCTGTTCCTCGGTCTCGTCATCGACAGGCCGTGGCGGCGCTATCTCGACCGCAAGGTGGTGCACTTTCTCTATTTCTATATTCTCTGGCTGGCGATCCAGTTTGCATTCAAGGCGCCGGGCATCGCCAGCGAAGCCGGAATTTCGGGCGTGGTGCAGGCCTATCTGATGGCTTTCATAGAGCCGTTCGGCACGCTCTGGTTCATTTATATCCTGCCCGTTTTCTTCATCGCTACGCGACTGTTGAAGCGTGTGCCGGTTGGCGTGACCTTTACGGTGCTGGCCTTGCTGGAAATCCTGCCGATCCACACGGGCTGGCTCATGGTGGATGAATTCTGCTCGCGGTTCGTCTATTTCTATGCGGGCTATGCCTTTGCTCCCGCCATTTTCCGGGTCGCAGACTGGCTGCGCCAGCGTCCGCTCATCGGCATTGCCGGATTGCTGGTTTGGGGATTTGTCGAATACAAGCTCGTTTTCATGCCGGTGCCGGAAAGCCTCGCCGCGCTGATATCGCCCGCAAGCGACCTTCTGGACGGGCGCGGCGCGGTCAGCGATCTGCCCGTTATTTCGCTTCTGCTGGGGCTGGTCGGCGCGTTGGCGATCATTTCCATTTCGTCGCTTCTAAGTTTCCTGCCAGCCGGAAACTGGTTGCATAGAGGTTTGAGCTGGCTCGGTGCGCACTCGATCGTCGTCTACCTGGCTTTCTTCCTGCCGATGGCTGTCGCCCGCACTTTGCTGCTTAAGTTCGGCGTGGGCGACATTGGCACCGTCTCCCTTCTGACGACTGCGAGCGGCGTCATTGGCCCGGTGATTCTTTACGGTCTCATCCAGTGGAGCGGTTACGGACAGTTTCTGTTCCGCCGCCCGGCCTGGGCCTATATCGACAGCGAACCGCAAAAGAAAACGGCGGCTGTCGCCGCCGTTTGATCTTCCTCAGGAATGCGCGAAAATATCGTCTTCCGGCCAGCCCATAAGATCAAGTTCCGAGCGCGTCGGCAGGAACTTGAAGCAGGCTTCGGCCTGCTTGGTACGGCCATCGCGCTCAAGCCGCTGCTCAAGCACGGCTTTTAGGCGATGCAGGTAAAGCACGTCGGAAGCTGCATATTCGAGCTGCGCGGCTGACAGCGTTTCCGCGGCCCAGTCCGACGATTGCTGCTGCTTGGAAATCGAAACGTCGAGAAGCTCGTTGCAAAGCTCCTTCAGGCCGTGACGGTCCGTATAGGTGCGGGTGAGCTTCGATGCGATCTTGGTGCAGAACACTGGCTGCGGCATGGTCCCGAAAGCATGCGCGAGCACGGCGAGGTCGAAGCGGCCGAAATGAAAGATCTTGGTGATGGACCGGTCTTTCAGAAGCTTGACCAGATTGGGGGCTTTCTTCTGGCCTGCCTCGATCTGGATCACGTCCGCCGTGCCGTCGCCGGGCGAAATCTGCACCACGCAAAGCCGGTCGCGATGCGGGTTCAGACCCAGCGTTTCGGTATCGATGGCCACCGCATCGACCTGATAATTGTCGAGATTCGGCAGATCGTTTTTATGAAAACGAATTGTCATTCAGTTATCCTTACTTCGCGGCGATAGCCGCCATAATGCGGGCCCTACTTGGCGGCGATAGCCGCCATGATACGAGCCCACGAGCGCTGGCCTTTGTGGAAGGAGTTCAGCTCGTATTTTTCGTTGGGCGAATGGATGCGGTCATCTTCGAGACCAAAGCCCACCAGCAGCGACTCCATGCCGAGGAGCTTGTCGAAATCGCCGACAATCGGGATCGAGCCGCCCATGGCGATCAGTACGGCTGGCTTCGGCCATTCGTCGGAAAGCGCATCCTTGGCCTTGGAAACAAGCGGGGAGTCATAGGGCAACTGGATGGCCGGGGAGCCGCCATGCGGATGGAACTCGACCGAGCAGTCGGCGGGAACGCGTTCCTTGACGAAAGCGCGGAAGGCTTCGCGGATTTTGACCGGGTCCTGTTTGTGGACGAGGCGGAACGAAACCTTGGCGGAAGCTTCTGCGGCGATGACGGTCTTGAAGCCTTCGCCGGTATAGCCGCCGGTGATGCCGTTGACTTCCGCCGTCGGGCGCGCCCATGTCAGTTCCAGCACGCTGCGGCCTTTTTCGCCGGAGGGGATGGAAAGGCCAATCGGGCCAAGGAAATTTTCCGCCGTGCGGCCAAGGCTTTCCCAGGACTTCAGGATCTGCGTCGGGGTTTCTTCAACACCTTCGTAGAAATCAGGAACCGTCACACGACCGGTTTCGTCGTGCAGGTCGGCCAGAATCCTGGTCAGGATATGGATCGGGTTCGCCGCGGCACCGCCGAAGAAACCGGAATGCAGGTCGCGGTCGGCTGCCTTGATGACGATTTCTTCGCCGACGAGGCCGCGCAGGCCGACGCTGATGGCAGGCGTTTCCGCATCCCACATGGCCGTATCGCAGACAAGTGCCACATCGGCCTTCAATTCTTCTTTGTTGGCGTCGAGGAAAGGCTTGAGCGATGGCGAACCGGATTCTTCCTCGCCTTCAAACAGAAGCGTAACCTTGACGGGCAGATTGCCATTCACTGCCTTATAAGCCCGGCAGGCTTCCACAAAGGTCATGAGCTGGCCCTTGTCATCGGACGTACCGCGTCCGGTCAGGATCTTGCGGCCGTTTCCCACATCCTTGATCGCGGGGTCGAACGGGTCGTTTTCCCACAGATTGAGCGGATCGACCGGCTGCACGTCATAATGCCCGTAGAACAGCACATGCGGGGCATCGGATGTGGCGCCTTCGTGATGAGCAACCACCATCGGGTGGCCCGGCGTATCGCGTACGCTCGCATCGAAGCCGATCGTCTTCAAATCCTCGACCAGCCACTCCGCAGCCTTGCGGCAGTCGGCCTTGAAAGCCGGATCGGTTGAAATCGACTTGATCCGCAGGAGATCGAACAGGCGATCGAGGCTCTTGTCGAGGTTGTTGTCGAGATGGGCGAGAACTTTGTCGAGCGATGGCGCAGACGATTGCTGGGACATGGAAACTTCCTGACGAGTCGTAACGTAAACTGGCGGCACACTACAACCAGCGTCGTCAAGAAGAAACCCAATTTGAGGGGAAGTTGCTCTCTCAGAAATGAATTGGCCGTTACGGTGAGGGGGTTACCGTAACGGCCATATCACTACACTCAAAGCGGCAGCCCGGAGAGGGGAATGAGGCTGCCGCTAACATCCGGCATCCAACGGGGGACGGGTCAGAAAACCGGCGACCGACGAACTGTCGATGACCTGGATTTGGCCTTTCAACTGTGGCTATTCAAGGGCGCGGAAGATTACAAATCTGTAACAAACGTGTTATCGCGACGTGATTGGTTTCTTTCACGTGGACGGTTGTTTCTCCTGACACGGGAGCGGTTTCCTTTGGCGCCGCTTTCCTCTAATTCTACCTTATGAAAAAAGGCGATCATCTCTTTCTCGTTGACGGCTCGGGCTACATTTTCCGCGCCTATCATGCCCTGCCACCGCTGACCCGCAAGACGGACGGTCTGCCGGTCGGCGCCGTCTCGGGCTTCTGCAACATGTTGTGGAAGCTGCTGAAGGATGCGCGCAATACGGATGTGGGCGTGGTGCCGACCCATTTCGCGGTCATTTTCGACTATTCGTCGAAGACCTTCCGCAATGAGCTTTATCCCGATTACAAAGCCAATCGCACGGCGCCGCCGGAAGACCTGATCCCTCAGTTCGGCCTGATCCGCCAGGCAACACGCGCCTTCAACCTGCCCTGCATCGAGAAGGAAGGTTTCGAGGCCGACGACCTGATCGCGACCTATGCGCGACTGGCGGAAGAAGCAGGCGGCGATGTCACCATTGTTTCTTCCGACAAGGACCTCATGCAGCTCGTGACGCCAAGCGTGTCCATGTATGACAGCATGAAGGACAAGCAGATTTCGATCCCCGAAGTGATCGAAAAATGGGGCGTCCCGCCGGAAAAGATGATCGACCTTCAATCGCTGACCGGCGACAGTACCGACAATGTGCCGGGGATTCCCGGCATTGGCCCCAAGACGGCGGCGCAATTGCTGGAGGAATTCGGCGATCTCGACACGCTTCTGGCCCGAGCGTCGGAAATCAAGCAGAACAAACGCCGCGAGAATATTCTGGCCTTTGCCGACCAGACCAAGATCGCGCGCGAGCTTGTGACGCTGAAGAACGACGTGCCGCTGGACGTCGATCTGGACGGACTTGTGCTGGAGCCGCAGAACGGGCCGAAGCTGATCGGCTTCCTCAAAGCCATGGAATTCACCTCGCTCACCCGCCGTGTGGCCGAGGCGACCGATACGGACGCTTCTTCGGTCGAGCCGAGCCATGTGGAAACCAACTGGGGTGCCGACGCATCGACGGCCGACCTTCACGGGCCAGACATGGATGTCCCGTCCAAGGCGGATGGCGAAGTGACGGTCGTGGCCGTGACGGCAACGGTGACCGTTTCCGCAACGGAAACCGGCTACAGACCGACAGCGCTTGCCGAAAAACGTGCCGAAGCGGCGCGCGCGCAAAAAATCGATACCAGCGCCTATACCTGCATTCGCGATATCGCCACGTTGAAGCAATGGCTCGCGGAAGCGGTGGAAATCGGCCTCCTGGCCTTCGACACGGAAACCACTTCGGTCGATCCGATGCAGGCGGAACTGGTCGGTTTTTCGCTGGCGCTGGCGCCGGGCAAAGCCGCTTACATTCCGCTCCAGCACAAATCCGGTGCGGGTGATCTTCTGGGCGGCGGGATGGTCGAGGGGCAGATTCCGCTGGGCGAAGCGCTGGCCGCCTTGAAGACGGTGCTTGAAGACGCTTCGGTCCTCAAGATCGCGCAGAACATGAAATATGACTGGCTGATCATGCGGCGCTATGGGATCAACACCGTGTCGTTCGACGATACGATGCTGATCTCCTATGTGCTGGACGCCGGCACCGGCAGCCACGGCATGGACCCGCTATCCGAACGCTGGCTCGGTCACACGCCGATCGCCTACAAGGACGTGGCGGGCAGCGGCAAGAGTGCCGTTACATTCGACATGGTGGATATAGACCGTGCAACGGCCTATGCAGCCGAGGATGCCGATGTCACGCTGCGGCTCTGGCAGGTGTTGAAGCCGCGCCTTGCGGCGGAAGGGCTGATGTCGGTTTATGAACGTCTGGAGCGCCCGCTGATTGATGTGCTGGCGCGGATGGAGGAACGCGGCATTTCCGTTGACCGGCAGGTGCTTTCGCGTCTTTCCGGCGATCTGGCGCAGGCTGCCGCTGCCTATGAAGACGAGATTTACGAGCTTGCGGGCGAGAAATTCACCATCGGTTCGCCGAAGCAGCTTGGCGACATTCTCTTTGGCAAGATGGGCTTGCCCGGTGCATCCAAGACAAAGACCGGCCAGTGGTCGACCTCCGCGCAGGTGCTGGAAGACCTGGCCGCCGAAGGCCATCCGCTGCCGCGCAAGATCGTGGACTGGCGGCAGCTCACCAAGCTCAAATCCACCTATACCGATGCGCTGCCGGGTTTCATCAACGCTGAAACCAAGCGCGTTCATACATGCTATGCGATGGCGTCCACATCGACGGGGCGCCTCTCCTCATCCGATCCGAACCTGCAGAACATTCCGGTGCGCACCGCCGAAGGACGCAAGATCAGGACCGCTTTCATCGCCGAACCCGGCAACAAGCTGATTTCGGCCGATTACAGCCAGATCGAATTGCGCGTTCTCGCGCATGTTGCTGATATTCCGCAATTGAAACAGGCGTTTGCCGACGGCATCGACATTCACGCCATGACGGCATCCGAAATGTTCGGCGTGCCGGTGGAAGGCATGCCGTCGGAGGTGCGCCGCCGCGCCAAGGCGATCAATTTCGGCATCATCTACGGCATTTCCGCCTTCGGCCTGGCGAACCAGCTTTCCATCCCGCGCGAGGAAGCGGGGCAATATATCCGCACCTATTTCGAGCGTTTCCCCGGCATCAAGGATTATATGGAAGCGACCAAGGCATTCGCGCGTGAGCATGGCTATGTCGAAACCATTTTCGGCCGCCGTGCGCATTACCCGGATATCAGGGCGTCCAATCCGCAGATACGCGCCTTCAACGAGCGCGCCGCCATCAATGCGCCGATCCAGGGTTCTGCCGCCGATATTATCCGCCGCGCCATGATCCGCATGGAAGACGCATTGGCGCAGGAAAAGCTCGCTGCCCGCATGCTGTTGCAGGTGCACGACGAATTGATCTTCGAAGTGCCTGAAAACGAAGTCGAAAAAACCATTCCGGTGGTTCGGCATATTATGGAGAATGCGGCGATGCCTGCCGTCTCGCTTGCGGTGCCGCTGCATGTCGATGCGCGTGCAGCGCATAACTGGGATGAGGCGCATTGAGGTTTGGCCGGTTGACCTGAGCGGCCCAACCCTATAGGGAAGCATTAATTCTGTTGCTTCGGTGGTCGTCAGGGGAGTCGTGGACATGTGGTTCGCGACCAATGGGTATACGGCTTGAGAAGCTTTTTTCGTGAAAGTGGTTCATGTCTTTGCCCGAAACCATCGCTCCGGCTCTGTCCGGAGCATTAGCCGCTCGCGGTTATAATACGCTCACCGCCGTCCAAAACGCCGTTCTGGCTCCTGAAACGCTCGATGTCGACCTTCTCGTTTCCGCACAGACCGGATCGGGCAAGACAGTCGCATTCGGCCTTGCAATGGCCAACACCATCCTCGAAGACGAACTGCGTTTCGGCGATGCCGGCGCGCCGCTTGCCATGATCATCGCGCCAACGCGTGAACTGGCGCTTCAGGTTCGTCGCGAGCTGGAATGGCTCTATGCCGATACCGGCGCGCGCATCGCATCCTGCGTTGGCGGCATGGATATCCGCACCGAGCGTCGTGCGCTGGAACGTGGCGCCCATATCGTTGTCGGCACGCCCGGACGCCTGCGCGATCATATCACCCGCGATGCACTCGACATGTCGGAACTGCGTGCCGTCGTTCTCGACGAAGCCGACGAAATGCTCGACATGGGCTTTCGCGAGGATCTCGAATTCATCCTCGGCGAAGCGCCGGAAGACCGCCGTACGCTGATGTTCTCGGCAACCGTGCCGAAGCCGATTGCCCAGCTTGCCAAGCGCTTCCAGAACGACGCGCTGCGCATTACCGTCCAGAGCGAAACCAGCCAGCACGCCGACATCGACTATGTCGCCATGCCGGTGCCACCGCATGAGCGCGACCACGCGATCATCAACACGCTGCTCTATTACGACAGCCAGAACTCGATCATTTTCTGCTCGACCCGCGAAGCGGTGAAGCACATGGCAAGCCGGCTTTCCAATCGCGGCTTTGCGGTTGTGGCACTGTCGGGCGAGCTGAGCCAGGCTGAACGCAACAACGCGCTTCAGGCGATGCGCGATGGCCGTGCCCGCGTTTGCGTGGCGACCGACGTTGCCGCACGCGGTATCGATCTGCCCAATCTCGATCTGGTTATTCACGCCGATCTGCCGAACAATCCTGAGACAATGCTGCACCGGTCGGGCCGCACGGGTCGCGCCGGTCGCAAGGGCACCTGTGTGCTCGTCGTGCCGTTCTCGCGCCGCCGTACCGCAGAACGTCTCCTGCATATGGCCAAGCTCGATGCGCAGACCATTTCCGCCCCAAGCATCGCTGCGGTTCAGGCAAAGACCAACGAGCGCATCTTGAATGCGGAAGTCTTCAACCAGCCGGTTGAAGAAGAATATCAGGATCTTCTGAAGGCGCTGACCGAGCGTTACACGCCGGAACAGATCGCCGCCGCTTTCCTCAACCGCGAAGTTGCTTCCTATCCGGCAGCCGAAGAAGTTTCCGACGCGCCGGTGCATCCGGTCGGCGGCAAGAAGCCGCGTGAACGTTCCGACCGTGGTGATCGGGGCGACCGCTTTGAGCGCGGCGAACGCCGTGAACGTGGCGAGCCGGGCGAACGTTTCGACCGCAATGCATCGTTTGACGGCGTGTGGTTCTCGGTTTCCGCCGGCCGCAAGCATCGCGCCGATCCGAAGTGGCTGCTGCCGCTCATCTGCAAGGCGGGCGATGTGTCGAAGCGCGACGTCGGCTCGATCAAGATTTTCGACAATGAAACCCGCTTCGAAATCACAGCCTCGAAGGCTGATGAATTCCGCCGCTCGGTGGAGGAACGCGGCACGGGCGAAAAGGGTCTCGTGATCCGCACGGCCGTAGCAGGGGCAGGCGGCGACGCTGCTCCGCGCGAAGGCAAGGGCGGCTTCAAGCCCCGTGGCGACAAGTTCAAGGAAGGCGGCTTCCGCGACGGCTACAAGAGCGATGGCTATAAAGGCGACCGCTCGAAGGGCGACAAGTGGGACAAGCCGCGTGATTTCTCCCGCGGAGACGATTTCAAGAAAGACGGCTTCAAAAAGGGTGGTAAAAAGCCCGAAGGCGGCGGTTACAGCAAGAAGCGCCGCGGCGAGTGATTGACCGGATGGAGCGTTTCTCCTGTTGTGAATTGAGAAACGCTCTGCCCGAATTATGCAATTGACGACTCAAAGTGTACCAAGCGTTCGGTTGAAGAAACCTGCTATTTCCGCATTGATCTTCTGGTGAAGCGCGAAGCGGTTGATCTTTGGATTGTCGATGCACAGTTCTGGTGCGGACTGCGTCAGTTGTGATGAGCAAGGGGCAAGAAATGTGAAATGTCCCGCGTTCGAAATAACCTCCAGTGCTGTTTTGGAGGCCAGCTCATGGGCAAGAGCAATTGCGTTGTCGGAAGGTGACAGTTCTTTGTCCTCGCTTCCAACGAATATAAGCGCTGGAACAGAGATTCGCTTCAATTCTTCCGGCGGGAATATGACGCTGAAAGGCGCAAGCAAGACCAGAGACCGAATGCGCGGATCAAGCGAAGGTGCGAGCTCAGGCCGGTCGTTTCTGATTTTTCCCTGTGCTTCGCACACATGCCGGTCATCAGGACGCTGGGTACAATAACTTTCAAGGCGAGAAAAAGTCGGTTTTGCTCCGGCGAGGATGAGCCCTGTAGTACCCCCTGCAGAAAATCCGACGAAACCAATTCGGTTCGAATCGATATGCGGAGCGAGCATCTCACTTTTGAGCGCAGCGTTCAAAACTGCCGTTATCTGCGCGGGCCTGCCATAAATGTTACTGACCGCGCCGACTTGGCTTGTATCCCGAAAATTATCGCCCGGGTGTGTAACACTGATAACGATATTACCTTTACGGGCAAGAGCGGATGCAAGGTCGTGATGGCTCCACATGCTCCCGGCGCTACCATGCGAGATTACTATCACAGGATAGCGGCTTTCCCCGATTTTACCCAATTTGGATGCAGCAACTTGATAAGGGCCAATTGAGGTCTCCCCGGTCGGCAAGGAACTGGGAAAGAACGCAACAGCGTCCATTGGTCGTTGCGCAACTGGATCGGTCACATCAAGTTTCCCGACGCCAACTCCTTCGTTGCTTCCGGCCTTTACAGGTACCAAGGCAATAAGCAGTGCGCACGCAGTAAGCAGCAATTTCAAGTACGTCACGATTGTATCCTTGAAGATTGGTCTTAAGATATTAGTGTGTAGTATATATTTGAAAGGAAACTCCGATTCAGTTTGCATGATTCGAATTTAGTAGATTTAAATAATATTGGTAGAACAATTATAAATTGAATAAATTATCATTTGGTATGTTACTATGTATTGGAGCCAAAAATTTTTGAAGTATATAATATAGTCATCAATAAATTGGCATATATTTGAATATGGTCTGGTGTTATTATTTCAAAATATATTGTTATTCTATTTGCGCTTTTCGGCAAGGTTGCATAGCCAATAGGGCGGTATGTATATGGCGATTTTGCCTGTCGGATTCAGGGGGCGCCGTGCTTTCATTCGAACGCACCACGAATGCGCGGCGTTCTAAGGGAATGCGATGTTGATGCGCCGGATCGCACTCCTTGCTTTCGCAATCAACCCCATTCTATGGGCGTCGTTCTATACCGTCGCCAAGCCGGGAATTGTCGAAACCGATCCGCTCCTGTTCTCAACCCTCGAACTGCTCTGGACGGTTCCGGTGGGAGCCCTCATCCTCGCCTGGCTGATCCACCGTATCACGCTGCGCAATTTGTTACGGGGCATGATCGCTGGGACGAATCTTTATGCGGTGGTGTTGCTAAGTGCAGCAGCACTCTACCTGACCACTGCTACGGAAACCGCAATTTTCCCGGCCTTGAACGGACTATTGGCGGTTGCATTTGCATGGCTGTTTCTGGGGCGCGAGGCGGATAGGAAGACATGGCTTGCCGGTATCGTTGCAGCAATCGGTGTCTTGTCCGTCTTGCCAGCTTTTGGGAATCGATTTGCCGGCAACTTCGTCGCTCTGCTGAGCGCCGTTGCCTACACCAGCTATATCTACGTTGCCGAGCGGGTAACGCGGGACAGTGATGCGGATGTATGGACCATTTTTGCATCCGAACTGCTGACCATGGCTGCTTATGGCAGCATTCTCGTGCTAGTTATCGGCAGCGGAAGGCTCCTGTTGAACCAAGTGCCGTCAATGTATTGGACCGCCTGCTATGTCGGGATAGGGACGACGGTCATCCCCACGGCGATCTCGATCATCTTTCAGCGTTATGTGCCGCCGGTCACGACGGCTTTTCTCTACACCCTTGAGCCGATCTGGAGCGCAGCTCTCGCCGCCGGCGCCCTTGGAGAACATCTAAGCGTCCGCAGCTATCTCGGCGGACTGGCTATCCTGCTCGGCGCGGCGTTGCATAGTTTGCCGCTATCCAGCTTTCCACTCGTGCCGAGCAAGAAAGACAGTCAATAAGATCGAAGCAACGGTGCTCGACGCACCATTGCCTTCTTCATCAAACGTCCAGATTGGCAACGCTCAGCGCGTTTTCCTGGATGAATTCGCGGCGCGGTTCTACCTCGTCACCCATTAGGCGCGAGAAAAGTGAATCGGCGTCGGTCGCATCCGTAACCTTGACTTGCAGCAGCGAACGCACGTTCGGATCGAGTGTGGTTTCCCAAAGCTGTTCGGCGTTCATTTCACCCAGGCCTTTGTAACGCTGCAGGGTCAGACCCCTGCGACCGGTTGCGAAGATCGCATCGAGCAGGGCCATCGGGCCGGAAAGCGTCTCGGCCTTGTCCTTGCGGCGCAGCACGGGCGGTTCGGCAAAGACTTCCGACAGGCGTGCAGCCACACGGTCGATCTGGCGGGCATCGGCAGAACCGAGCAAGGCCATGTCGAGAACGGCAATGTCCTTCACGCCGCGCACCATGCGCTCGAAACGATAGCCGCCATCTTCCGTCACATGAGCCGTCCAGCCACGCTCGGTTTCTTCCGAGATCATGTCGAGACGCTTTGCAACAATATCGGCGGAACGTTGCGCGGTCGCATTGTCTTTCGAGGCATCCGGGTTGAGCAGCCCGGCAATCGCCGCCTGCTCCACCACGCGACGATCATAGCGGGTGTGAAGACCGGACAGAAGCTGGCGCATGGTGCGCGCATCTTCCACCACCGAACGCAGGTCCGGCCCGGCGCGAACTTCGCCGCTGGCCATTTCAAGCGTCGCTTCCTCAAGGCCGGTCTCGATGAGGAAGTCCTCGAAAGCGGCTTCGTTCTTGATGTATTGCGAGGACTTGCCGCGCGACACCTTATAGAGCGGCGGCTGCGCGATATAGATATGGCCGCGCTCGATCAGTTCCGGCATCTGACGGAAGAAGAAGGTCAACAGCAATGTGCGAATATGCGCGCCATCGACGTCAGCGTCGGTCATGATGATGATCTTGTGATAGCGCAGCTTATCCGGGTTAAAGCCGTGCGTTTCATCCTTGCCGATCGACGTGCCAAGCGCGGTAATCAGCGTGCCGACCTGATCGGAAGAGATCATGCGGTCGAAGCGGACGCGTTCCACGTTGAGGATCTTGCCGCGCAGCGGCAGAATGGCCTGGTTCTGGCGGGAACGGCCGCTCTTGGCGGAACCGCCTGCCGAGTCACCCTCGACGATGAAGATTTCGGACTTGGCCGGATCGCGTTCCTGACAGTCGGCAAGCTTGCCGGGCAGCGACGTCACGCTCAGATTGCTCTTGCGGGTGATGTCGCGTGCCTTGCGGGCGGCTTCACGGGCAGCGGCTGCCTGAATGACCTTTTCAACCACGACCTTGCCGCCAGCCGGATGTTCTTCCAGCCAAGTCGAAAGCGCTTCATTGACGAGGCTTTCCACGACCGGGCGAACTTCCGAGGAAACGAGCTTGTCCTTGGTTTGCGATGAGAACTTCGGGTCGGGCACTTTCACCGAAAGAACGGCGGTGAGACCTTCGCGGCAGTCATCGCCGGTGAGCGTCACCTTTTCCTTCTTGGTCATGCCTGATGCATCGGCATAGCCCGTCACCTGACGGGTCAGCGCGCCGCGGAAACCGGCCAGGTGGGTGCCGCCATCGCGCTGCGGAATGTTGTTGGTGAAGCACAGCACCTTTTCGTGGTAGGAATCGTTCCACCACATGGCGACTTCAACGGTCATGCCGTCTTTTTCGCTGCGGATATAGATCGGCTCTTCCAGAAGCGATTTCTTGCTCTGGTCGATATATTTCACGAATTCCACAAGACCGCCATCATAGTGCAGCTCATGCTCCACCACGTCGGCATGGCGGCGGTCGGCGAGCTTGATGCGCACGCCGGAATTGAGGAAGGCGAGCTCGCGCAGGCGGCGTTCCAGCGTGTCGAAGTCGAACTCGACCATGGAGAAGGTTTCAGGTGAAGGCAGGAAGCTTACTTCCGTACCGGTTTCACCACCTGCATCGCCTGTCACCACGAGCGGAGCATCGGCAACACCGTGCGTAAAGCTCATCTCATGAATCTTGCCGGCGCGGCGAATCTTCAGTTTCAGCCAGATCGACAGCGCGTTGACCACCGACACGCCCACACCGTGCAGACCGCCGGAAACCTTGTAGGAATTCTGGTCGAACTTGCCACCGGCATGGAGCTGGGTCATGATGACCTCGGCCGCTGAAACGCCTTCTTCCTTGTGAATATCGGTGGGAATGCCGCGACCGTTATCGGTCACGGTGCAGGACCCATCGGCATTCAGGGTGACGGTGACAAGCGTGGCGTGTCCTGCCAGCGCTTCATCGATTGCATTGTCCACGACCTCGTAGACCATATGATGCAGGCCGGAGCCGTCATCCGTGTCACCGATATACATGCCGGGACGCTTGCGAACCGCATCCAGACCTTTCAGAACACGAATGGAATCCGCGCCATACTCGGCGGGGGCTTCGGAATTCATCTCGGGCATCTCGCTCATGAAAATCTTTCGAAAAACGCGCTGCGAATGCAGCTTCAAAGATATGTCGAATCACGCGACAAACATGGCTTTAATATAGGTGCTAACGGCGTTTTTTCCAAATTTTGGCAGTAAATTTGCCGGGGATTCCGGCAGCCTGTCCGTATGAGGGCGATCCGGGCGCTGCACGGCTTCTGGAACCGCCACAATTGACGCTTATATCCGGTTTGACGGGGGCGTTCTTGTTTTATGACGAAAGGAACGCTTGATGGAAATTGCGGACGTCATGAGCGAAAGACCTGAACCATTCGTGCCGCCTGCGCCGCGCCCCCGCGAAAAGCCGGTGGGGCGTTTCGAGATGATGCGGGTTGTCTACAAGAACCCGCTCGAGCTTTGGGGCGAGCCTTCCTATAACGAGCGCTGGATTTCCGTCAGCTGGTTCGGCATGAAAACCATCATCGCCAACGATCCGGGCTTGATCCGGCATGTGCTGGTCGACAATGCCGCCAACTATCCCATGTCTGCCATCCGCCAGCGCGTGCTGCGCCCCTTGTTGCGCGACGGTCTTTTGACGGCGGAGGGCCAGGTGTGGAAACGGTCGCGAAAAGCCATGGCGCCGGTTTTCACGCCGCGTCATATAGGCGGTTTTGCCGAGACCATGCGCGACCGGTCTCGCCAGTTCGTCGAACGATACAAAACCCCCGGCACGATCACCGATGTCGCGCATGACATGACGCTGCTTACCTACGATATTCTCGCCGAAACCTTGTTTTCGGGCGAGATTGCGGGCGATCCAAACGATTTTGCTCATCAGATCGACCGGCTTTTCGAGACCATGGGGCGGGTCGATCCGTTCGATCTTCTGGGGTTGCCCGACTGGCTGCCGCGCTTCACGCGGTTGCGCGGACAGCAATCGCTGGGTTTCTTCCGCGAGCTGGTCTCAAACACCATCGCGCTCCGCAAAGCCCGCATGGACAAGGGTGAAGATGTGCCGAGCGACTTCCTTACCCTGCTTTTGCGGGCTGAAGGGCCGGAGGGACTAGGCCGCTCCGAGATCGAGGACAACATTATCACCTTCATTGGCGCTGGCCACGAGACGACCGCCCGCGCACTTGGCTGGACGCTCTACTTGCTCGCCAAGGCGCCGCGCGAGCGCGAGCGTATCGAAGCCGAGATCGATGATTTCTTCGCAAAGGGCGGGCGCGATCTGCCGCCGCAGGAATGGCTGGCGTCGCTGCCTTTCACGCGTGCGGCCTTTGAGGAGGCAATGCGGCTTTATCCGCCAGCACCTTCGATCAACCGCGAGGCTGCAACCGACGACACATATGACGACCTGAGGATTCCCAAGGGCGCGACTGTGCTGGTCATGCCGTGGGTCATCCATCGTCACCGGCTCTATTGGGATCAGCCGGATGCTTTCATGCCGGAACGTTTCTGGCCCGAAAACCGCGAGAAACTGGACCGTTTTCAGTACTTGCCATTTGGTGCAGGCCCGCGCGTCTGCATCGGCGCGAGCTTTGCCTTGCAGGAAGCGGTTATCGCTCTGGCCATACTGCTTGATGGCCGTCGTTTCGAGGTGCTGGAAACGACGAGGCCGTGGCCTGTGCAGAAACTCACCACCCAGCCGCAAGGCGGTTTGCCGATGAAAGTGGTGAGGCGTTGACTATCGCTTCAAACGCTCTGCATGCCAGCGGAGATGATCGCCCATGAAGGTCGAGATGAAGAAATAGGAATGGTCATAACCTTCGCGCATGTTGAACGTGAGGGGAATGCCAGCCTTCTTGCAGGCTTCTTCCAGCAACCACGGGCGTAAGCCTTCGTCGAGAAAGCCGTCGGCAGTGCCCTGATCGACCAGAAATTCCGGGAACTTGTAGCCGTCCTCGATCAGAAGCGTTGCGTCATAGGCACGCCATGCACGCTCTTCCAGTCCGAGATATTTTTCCAGCGCCGGTTTCGACCAACCGGCAGTCGAGGGCTGCACGATGGGCGCGAAAGCCGATGCTGATTTGAATCGGTCCGGGTTTTTCAACGCAATGGTCAGCGCGCCATGACCACCCATGGAGTGGCCGGTGATTGCCTGCCGCGTCATGTCGAGCGGGAATTCTCGTCCCACGAGATCGGTTAGCTCTCCGATTATGTAGCTGTACATCTGGTAGTTTTCTGCGAAGGGTTCCTGGGTCGCATCGACATAAAAGCCTGCGCCCTTGCCGAACTGCCAGTTATCCGGCTCGTCCGGGATATTGTCGCCACGCGGACTTGTATCTGGGCAAATGACGGCAATTCCGAGTTCTGCGGCCAATTGCCGATATTCGCCCTTGTCCATCACGTTTTGATGGGTGCAGGTCAGACCGGAGAGATACCAGAGCACCGGCACGGGGCCGTGTTCAGCCTGTGGCGGCAGAAAGACGGCAAAGGTCATGTCGCACTGGCAGGTCTCGCTTTTATGGCGATAGACACCCTGCGTTCCGCCAAAACTCTTTGCGGTCGAGATCGTTTCCAGTGTCGTTGTCATAAGAGTTCCAGTTCCTGATTTTGCGCGCGGATCGGGCCGCTTCAGCTGCCGAGCGCGACGGCGGCATTGACTGCCGCTGCGACGAGAATGGTGTTGAAGAAATAGGATACCACGCTGTGCATCAGTGTCAGCCGCCGCATGGCGGTGGTGGTGACGCCGGTATCGGACGTTTGCGCGGTCATGCCGATAACATAGGCGAAATAGGCGAAGTCCCAGCCCGACGGTTCCGGCGTGCCGGGAAAGTCGAAACCGCCCCGATGCCGGCTGGCGTGGCCGTTGTCATTGCCGGCGGATTCCTGCGGCTGCCAAAAGGCATGGGCATAGTGAATGGCGGTCATCATGTGAATGGTCGCCCAGCCGAGCGGCACCGATGCGAGCGTCGCCACCAGCGCCAATGCATCTGCCTTCGGTTGCCGGTTGAGCAGGATGAACAGCGAGGCCACCGCGACGATGACGGTTGCGAACGTCACCAGAAAGATGATCCAGACCGGCTCATCGGCGCTCGCCGCGTGCTTTTTCAAGAAGGCCGGCGTGAGCTTCGGAATGGCCGCAAATGCCAGCACCAGATAAAGCACGAAGAACGTGTCCGCTCCGATTACCGGTGCAAGCGGACTGTCGAACAGCCAGGCGATGATAAAGGCCCCTGCGCCGCCGAGGGCGCCAAGATAGAACGACATATGGCGGCGAAGCAGAAACATCAGGCAACGGTTTCCCTTGGTTCCAAACGCATATCCACGTGCGGAATGCCATCTTCGAGATATTCTTCGGAAATCGCCAGGAAGCCGAACGAGCCATAGAATTTCTGCAAATGACTTTGTCCGCCAAGCTCGAGGGCCGTGCCCGGAAAACGGGCTTGCGCAAATTCGATGGCCTCTTTCATCAGGCGCTGGCCGAGCTTGTAGCCGCGATAATCCGGCGCCACGACGACGCGCCCGATTTTCACCGGTTTTCCGTCCTGTTCCGGCGGCAGAACCCGCAGGCTCGCTGCAAGTTCCTCCCCGTCGAGAATGCGCAGGTGAAACGCCTCGAAGTCCTTACCATCAATCTCCGGATAGGGACATTTCTGTTCGACCACGAAGACGTCCACGCGCAGCTTCAGCATTGCATAAAGTGCGCGCGGGGTCAGCTTGTCGATTTCATCCCACTGGGAAATGAAAGGTTTTTCAATCATCAGTAGACAATCACCGAACGGATGGACTTGCCTTCGTGCATGAGATCGAAGGCCGTATTGATTTCATCGAGCGGCATTGTGTGGGTGATCAGATCGTCGATATTGATCTTGCCTTCCATGTACCAGTCTACGATCTTCGGCACGTCGGTGCGACCGCGTGCGCCGCCAAATGCCGTACCTTTCCATACACGTCCGGTAACGAGCTGGAAGGGGCGCGTGGCGATTTCCTTGCCAGCTTCGGCTACACCGATGATGATCGATTCACCCCAGCCGCGATGGCAGGATTCCAGTGCCTGCCGCATGACATCGGTATTGCCGGTGGCGTCGAAGGAATAGTCCGCGCCGCCATCGGTCAGGTCCTGAATGGCCTGCACCACCTTGTCATTGCCGATCTCGCGCGGGTTGATGAAATCGGTCATGCCGAACTTCTTCGCCATTTCGACCTTGGCCGGATTGATATCGACGCCGATGATCTTGTCGGCGCCAACCATGCGCGCACCCTGAATGACATTGAGGCCGATGCCGCCAAGCCCGAACACCACGACATTGGAACCCGGACGGACTTTTGCCGTGTAGATCACGGCACCGATGCCCGTCGTCACACCACAGCCGATATAGCAGATCTTGTCGAATGGCGCGTCTTCACGCACCTTGGCAACGGCGATTTCCGGCAGAACGGTGAAGTTGGAGAAGGTCGAGCAACCCATATAATGGAACACTTCGCCCCCATCGCAGGAGAAACGCGTGGTCTTGTCCGGCATCAGGCCCTGACCTTGCGTGGCGCGGATCGACGTGCAGAGGTTCGAGCGCTGCGACAGGCAGGTTTTGCACTGGCGGCATTCGGGCGTGTAAAGCGGGATGACATGGTCGCCCGGCTTGACGGAGGTTACGCCTGCGCCCACTTCGCGCACAATGCCCGCACCTTCATGGCCGAGAATGGCCGGGAACTTGCCTTCGGAATCGAGGCCCGAAAGCGTGTAGGCATCGGTATGGCACACGCCTGTCGCCATAATTTCGACCAGCACCTCGCCAGCCCGTGGACCACCGATTTCGACTGTTTCGATCGTGAGCGGCTTCTTCGCTTCCCAGGCGACGGCTGCGCGTGATTTCATGGCGATGTTTCCCTTCCAGTTGTGTGTTGCGCGCCTATTTCAGATAGGTGCGCAAAATCCGCATGATTTCGTCGATTTGCGTATCGGGATCGGCACTGGCTTCATGGCCGAACGTCTCGCGGAAATGACTTTCCAGCACTTCCGCCATCAACCCGTTGGCCGCGCCTCGCAACGCCGCGATCTGCTGCAGCAGCGCCGCGCATTCCGTGCCAGCCTCCACCGCGCGCTCCAGCGCTTCGGCCTGTCCGCGAATGCGGCGCAGACGCGTCAGGGCGCGCTTCTTGTCTTCCGGTGAATGCGGCATGGAATCTCCCGATTTCAACGAAATCTATATACTCCGGGGGAGTACGTCAATCACTGTTCGCCAGCCGCAGGTGCAGAAGCGGATAGGGGCGTCCCTGATCGTCTGTCTCCGAGCGTCCGGTTTCGACAAAGCCCATATGCCGGTAAAAGCCGACGCCTTGCAGGTTCTGCTCGTTTACATCGACTGTCAGCGGACTGCCGAACGCTTTTGCATGGGCTATCATGCGCTTGCCGATGCCTTTGCCGCGCTGGTCGGGCGCGAGGAACAGGCTGTCGATATGGCGCTCGCTCATGCCCATGAAGCCGACCGGCTTGCTGGAATCTTCAATAAGCCAGACCTCGACATTGGGCAGATATTGCTCGGCAACGAGCTTCTCGATTTCCAGGAAATCATCGCGGCTCAGGAAGTCATGCGTGGCGAGAACGCTGGCGCGCCAGATTTCGGTCAACGCAGGCGCATCTTCACTGCTCGATTTTCGAATATGGATCATATGTGCTCCTTGTGTGATAAGCACGAAAGCGGAAAGCCTTATCTGACGGAAACTACTTTGACGAGCCTGCCCGATCTTCCTGTGACACAGATTCTGCCTCAACTGGATGAGGCATTGGCGCATCATGCGAGTGCAGTCCTCGTCGCGCCGCCCGGTGCAGGCAAGACGACACTGGTGCCGATCCATCTTTTACAGGCGGGCTGGCGCAAGGATGGCATGATCGTGCTGCTTGAGCCACGCCGTCTGGCAGCGCGCGCTGCCGCTCGCCGCATGGCGCAGCTTCTGGGGGAGGAGCCGGGCGAAACCGTCGGCTATCGGATGCGCCTTGAAAGCAGGGTATCAGGTAAAACCAGAATCCTTGTCGTCACCGAGGGCGTGTTTGCGCGCATGATCCTCGACGATCCAGACCTCAAGGGCGTTGCCGCAGTGCTGTTCGATGAGTTCCATGAACGCAGTCTCGATGCGGATTTCGGTTTGGCGCTGGCGCTCGATGTGCAGGCAGCACTGCGCGACGATCTTAAAATCCTCGTCATGTCTGCGACGCTTGACGGTGCGCGTGTTGCTTCGCTTCTTGGCGACGCGCCGGTGATTGAAAGTGAGGGGCGCGCTTATCCTGTCGATATCCGCTATCGCGACCGCAAAGCGGATGAACGGATCGAAGACGCGATGGTGCGTGCTATCCGTGATGCATTGGCCGACGAGACCGGCAGCGTTCTGGCTTTTCTGCCGGGGCAGGGCGAGATTGAGCGCACTGCTGGCATTCTGGAAAAGTTCCTGCCTGCCAATATCATTCTGGCTCCGCTTTATGGCGCGATGGAAGGCGGTGCACAGGATGCGGCGATCCAGCCTGCCCCGGCGGGTCATCGCAAGGTTGTTTTGGCGACCTCCATTGCCGAAACCTCCATCACGATTGATGGCGTGCGCGTGGTGATCGATAGCGGGTTTGCACGCCAGCCGAAATATGAACCGGCCACGGGCCTGACCCGCCTTGAAACCGTTCGGACTTCGCGCGCAAGTGCTGATCAGCGTGCGGGCCGTGCCGGGCGAACCGAACCCGGTGTCGCCATTCGCCTCTGGCATCAGGGACAGACGGCGTCGCTCCCCGCTTTTTCTCCGCCGGAAATTCTGGAAGCTGACCTGTCCGGTCTCGTACTCGATGCCGCTGCATGGGGTGTGACCGATCCGGCAATGCTTAGTTTTCTCGATGTTCCGCCGAAGCCTGCGCTGAAGGAGGCAAAAGCATTGCTTAGTCGGCTCGGTGCGCTGGATGAGGCGGGACGATTGACACCCGATGGCGAAGCAATGCGCTCTTTGGCCCTGCCTGCACGTCTGGCGCATATGGTGGCGGAAGCCGGCAAGCGCGGTGAGGCGCAGAAGGCAGCCGAACTCGCGGTGTTGCTGACCGAACGTGGCTTAGGCGGCAATGAAACCGACCTCGATGCCCGCATGTCGCGATTCCGCAACGATCGTTCCGACCGTGCGCAGCGCGCAAAAGGATTGGCAAGGCGTCTCGCCTCCAATGTGCCGAACAAGGGCGAAGCGGCAGGCTCAAGTGTCGGCCGTATGCTTATCGATGCCTATCCGGATCGCATAGCAAAGGCTCGCGGGCAGACGGGGCAATTTCTGCTCGCCAATGGGCGCGGCGGTGAAGGCGATCCCGGCATAAGCCTCAGCCGCGCATCATGGCTGGTGGTTGCCGACATGTCGGGCAAGGCGGGCAGGGCGCGTGTTCTTTCTGCCGCGGAAGTCTCGGAAACAGAAATCCGTGTCGCCCTTGGTGACAGGATCGAAAGCGGTAGGCAGGTGGTCTACGACCCGGAAAAGAATGCCTTGCGGGCGCGCGAAGCTGTGCGCATCGGCGCGATAGCGCTCTCTGAAAAGCCGCTTGCCGCCCCGTCGGGTAGTGTTGCCGATGAAGGCGTCATTGCCGCCGTGCGTGATCACGGTCTTGATATTCTGCCATGGGGCAAGGAGGCCGCTATTCTGCGCCGTCGCCTCGGCTGGCTTCATCGCGGACTTGGCGACCCATGGCCGTCAATGGAGGATGAATACCTTTTGGAGAAACTGGAGGACTGGCTGCTCCCGTTTCTGACGGGTGAAGCGCAGCTCGACCGCATTCCCGGCCATGTCTTGAAAAACGGCCTGATGAGCCTCGTTCCCTTCGACCACCAGCGCAGCGTTGACCAGCTTGCGCCGACGCATTTTGAAGTGCCGACCGGATCGAATATTCCGATCCGTTACGACGCCGAAGAGCCAGTGATTGCGGTACGCGTGCAGGAACTGTTTGGACTAGGCGTGCATCCGGCGATCGCCAACGGCAAGGTGCCGCTCTTGCTGGAGCTTCTTTCTCCCGCTCACCGCCCGATCCAGATTACCCGCGATCTTCCCGGCTTCTGGAAGGGATCGTGGGCGGATGTGCGCTCCGATATGCGCGGACGTTATCCCAAACATGTCTGGCCGGAAGACCCGGCCAACGCGGAAGCGACGCGCCGCGCGAAGCCGCGTGGAACCTGAGATTTTGGCTCTGACGGCCTGCAAGTGGCTACTCTTCTGCGCTCCCGCTGCTCATGTACCTAAAAGTACAATCCGCTCCGGTTCTCGAAGCGCACCATTTTCGGCACGTCACAACCAAAATCTTGACCGGTCCTATCACGGCACCCTGCGACCGGATAACGCAGTTCCGCTTGCTTTCTGGTCCGGGCTTGCCTCATAAGGAGCCTGACGAGGGACCTCATGCACGCAGAATTCGAGAATCGCGCTTCCAATCTTTCGCGGCGTCCGCGCCTGACCACGTTGATACGGGTGCGCTGGCTGGCCATTGCCGGTCAGACCGCCGCTGTCATGCTCGTGGCGCTTTATCTGCAATTTCCTTTTGCTGTCGGCATCTGTTTTGCGCTGATCGCCTGTTCGGCATGGCTCAACCTTTACCTGGCCTTCCGTTTTCCGACCAATCATCGGCTCAATCCGGCGGCGGCAAGTCTGGTGCTGGCATTCGATATTCTGCAACTGGCGGGTCTTCTCTATCTCACCGGGGGGCTGCAAAATCCGTTCGTCATTCTGATGATCGTGCCCGTCATTATCTCTGCGACGTCGCTTTCTGCCCGCCATACGCTTGTGCTGGGCTTGCTGGTGGTTGCCTGCACATCGGTGCTTACTATCAGGCACGAACCGCTGCCTTGGTATCCGGGCGAAACGCTGAATCTGCCGTTCCTGTTCGTGATCGGTATCTGGTGCGCCATTATTTCGGCGCTCGGTTTCACGGCGGTCTATGCCTACCGCATCGCCGAAGAAGCGCGCCAATTGGGCGATGCGTTGAGTGCCGCCGAACTTATTCTCCAGCGCGAGCAGCATCTGTCGGCGCTTGACGGGCTGGCGGCCGCCGCAGCGCATGAACTGGGGACGCCGCTTGCGACGATTGCGCTGGTGGTGAAGGAAATGCAGCGCGCCCATACCACCGATCCGGGCCTCGCCGAAGACATCGCGTTGCTCCATTCCCAGACGCAGCGCTGCCGGGAAATTCTCCAGCGGCTGACCAGCCTGTCGTCGGAAGGCGAGGAGCATATGTCACGTCTGCCGCTCTCTTCGCTCATTGAAGAGGTGATCGCTCCGCATCGCAATTTCGGCATCACCATCGACGTGCAGAAGATGGAAGGTCCCAAACCGGAACCTGTCACGCGGCGCAATCCCGGCCTGCTATACGGCCTCGGCAATCTGGTGGAAAATGCCGTCGATTTTGCGCGCGATACGGTCAACGTCACCTGGGGCTGGACCGATGGCAATGTGAGCGTGACCATTCAGGACGACGGGGAAGGGTTCAAGCCTGAAATCCTCGACCGTATCGGCGAGCCCTATATGACGAGCCGCGACAATACCCGAAATGGCGGCGGTTTGGGGCTCGGCCTCTTTATCGCCAAAACCTTGCTGGAGCGCTCGGGCGCCCATATCACCTTCCGCAATCGCAACAATCCGGGACAGGGTGCGGAAGTAAAGGTGGTCTGGCCGCGTTCCGCGTTCACGTCCGTCTGAAGCAGGCTCGCGGGCATCTATAGGATTTTCCTATCAAATCCTCGTGTCCGCATTTAAAAATGTTCTTGAAATACAAAGGTTTGGATTGCTTTCGCGACTGAACGGATGCTGAAATTGCTTCAACAATTCAATGGCTATTTGACTTTTTGACGCAGGGGTATCAATAAGGAAAGAAAAATACAGGCAGGATGCACCCGATGGACGACTTGAAGCAGGAAGACACCGAAGCCATAGGCAACGATCCGACCCTCCTTCTGGTTGATGACGACAAGCCCTTCTTGCAGCGCCTTGCCCGCGCCATGGAGAGCCGGGGTTTTCAGGTGACGACCGCGGAATCGGTTGAGGAAGGCATCGCCGCTGCCAAGACCGCTGCCCCCGCCTATGCGGTCGTGGATATGCGGCTCGGTGATGGCAACGGTCTCGACGTCATCGAGGCGATTCGCTCCCGCCGCGCCGATACCCGCGCCATCGTGCTTACCGGGTACGGAAATATCGCAACCGCTGTGAACGCCGTTAAGCTTGGCGCCATCGATTATCTGTCCAAGCCCGCCGATGCGGATGAGGTCTTTGCGGCCTTGACCCGCCGTCCCGGTGAAAAGGTCGCACCGCCGGAAAATCCGATGTCCGCCGACCGGGTTCGCTGGGAGCACATCCAGCGGGTTTATGAAATGTGCGAACGCAATGTCTCCGAGACCGCGCGTCGTCTCAACATGCACCGCCGCACATTGCAGCGCATTCTGGCCAAGCGCGCTCCGCGTTAGAGCGTTTCCGTGTTTTTCTGAATCGACAGCGGTTCCCACATCAGTTTTGTTCTGATTCA
>UEIJ01000018.1 GCA_900470195.1 Hyphomicrobiales bacterium
CATTATGATTCAGGCTCTCAGGGATCTCGCAGCACGGTTGAGGCGCTCATCAGCGCTCGCGGCAAATCCGATCACCGCGAGCGTAAAGAACTGTCTGATGACGAAAAGACCCGGCATGTCCATGCCGGGCAGGAACCTCACATGGAGTGCGCGGTTACGTTACCGTCCGCGTCGAGCGTCAACATAAACGTCTCGGTTCCTTTCATGGCCGACGCCTCCCACAATCCCTTGTCATTTAACTTGAGGTTGGAAACGCCAGTGTAACCGGCTTTGGTGAAGCGTTCATTGGCTTGTTGTTCGGTAAAGCTGTTCTGGCCTGCGTCGGGCGCCTTGTCGTCATGCGTTGTCGGTGTGGCGGACGTAGGCGCATTGGCGTTGGGCGCCGGTGCGTTGGTGGATGGTGTGTTGGGCGTCGTCGCATCCTGAGCATTGCCGATAGCCGGAACGATCACGAGAGCGCCAGCCAATAGAAGGGTTGAAATGTTCATGTGTCTTTCTCCGTTTTTCAGCCCCGCAGCGTCGTAACAAAGGCAACTTCAGATTGTTCCGCTTTGCGGACCTTGAGTTATCGATCTCTATTCAAAATATCCGGCGTAATCATACGGCGCCTCGTTCGACCGAAACTCCGGAAAATAAAAGAAAGCTTTGGGGAACACCTTGCGGAGAACATTGTTCGAAGAGGGCACCCCTAACAAAAGGAGAAGACTAATGGCCGATCATACGTCGAACCGCGGTTTTGCATCCATGGATGAAGACAAGCAGCGCGAGATTGCTTCAAAGGGAGGCCAGGCCTTCGGCGGCAATTTTAAAAATGACCCAGAACGTGCTGCGGAAGCCGGTCACAAAGGTGGACAGGCTTCAGGTGGCAATTTTCAAAACGATCCTGAACGCGCCGCTGAAGAGGGGCGTAAGGGCGGGAAACACTGACGGCGCTCTATTGTGATGATCTCAATGAGAACGATCCTGATGATTGTTATCGGTATAGCGCTCCTGCTGCTGGCGGCGGCGCTGGTGCGCGGCCTCGGTCCGGGAGCGGACAATGGGCAGAGCTCCCCGCATTCCCTGCAGACCAATCCGCCCGACTGAATGATTGCAAGGCAAACGGAGCCATCACCCGCACAACAATACATCCCAGGCGTTCGAAAGTAAGCCGCATGAAAGTCCCGGCCTGTCGCAGACCGGGACTTCTTCTTTGTTCATTTAATAATCGCCGAACCGGACGGGGCGCTTCTTTAATGCCGACGCCGGTTTTTCCAGATCAAAACTGCGGTTACGCAGAGGAGTGCAGTAAGAAGCGTGCCTTCTATTAGGAAATACCAGTGCATGAAGAAGCTCCTATACCGGAACTCGGCCGCCGCCAGCTTTCGGTGCGATCATCCAGGGAATTGCGGTTTCGGGCTGTTCCAGAATGTTTCGCTTACGCGCAAACCCCGCTATCGCATGACGCGCAACATAGAGGGGTTTAAGACCGTTCTGCGCGTCACAGCATACCTTCCATGTCATTTCATAGATGACATCTCTATCATGCTCTGGCCACTCGTTAAGAAAATCGATTGCGTCTTCAATACCGGCAATCTCTTGAATCAGGTAAGGCCCGTCTTTCACGAAAACGGGGCTGTCAAACAAACGGTCGCTCATCAGAACCTCCATTTGATCGAACGATAAGGTTAGTGTGACCGCGCTTATTTAGTATCACATCCGCGCTGTTAAAGATGGCGAGCGAATTTTTCGCCAAGCCCCTGATATGCAATTGATTTCGTTAGAGGAACAAGACCGGCGCTCTGGAGTTAGGCCCATCGAAGGAGATAGACAATGAGAGCGAAGCTTCCCCCTGTGCCTGAAGATAACCGCAGCGGAAAAGGAACCGGCGAACAGAGACATGTTCCGCGAAAGGCGATCTGCTCGCTCAGGATGACAAATCGGGGAAACAAGGACGGCAGGCCAACACCAAAATCAATACGACAAACCAAGGCTTGCAGCAGGACCGTTAGTCCAGGTGGAGGAATGGAATGCGTTCGTTTCTGAGAGACAATGGATTGACGTTCGCGCTCGCCATTTTGTTCGGCATATCGATCTTCGGCATGGCAGCGGCTGGATTTGCAACGCGCTCTAGCCGAAACGCTGGATGTGCAAAAGCCGACGCAGCAGATCAATGACAGCGACGGCAGAATGGTGCGGTTATCGTTTGGCCACCGCTATTCGCGAAAGTGCGCGCAAGAAATTTCTGTGTGATCGGATCGAGATTAGATTTGATCCATTCGGCCATGGCGGCTTCTTCCCGAAGACCTTGCCCCGCATGCTCGTGCGATTTCCCTTTCATTCAAATCACCGCTGCCGTGATCGGGGTGGTGTGGAACAAGTCTGGATGTGCGCTGATGATTCAGGATGGTGCGGCCTAACAGCACCAATCGAGCTTTGTTCCAGACGTCTGCGGAACGAAGCGCGCTTGGTGAGGTTAGGCTGTCCACACCAAAGGGATGATCGGCATGCGAACCGTTAGTGCTTTATTTTCAAATCCGCTCCAAGCGAAACTCACTGTTGCAGCTCTGGTAACGTCGGGAATTCGCGCAGAAGAAATTTCCATCATATCCAATGGAGGCCAGGATGATCTGGCCGAAAACGCAACCGGCGTCGCAGCGGGCACCGGTGCGGTCGTAGGCGGGGCAGCAGGTTTGCTTACAGGGTTGGGATTGATGGCTATTCCGGGGCTTGGGCCGCTTGTGGCGACGGGCTGGCTTGTGAGCACCCTGACAGGGGTGATGAGCGGCGCAGCTATCGGCGGCGTTGCAGGTAGCGTTTACCGCTCGCTTGTTCAGGCCGGGCTCAGTGATACGGATGCGAATATATACTCAGCAGGAATAGAACAGGGCGGAACGTTTCTTGCAGTCAGGGTATCTGACGAGCAATACATGGAAGCGGAGCGAATTCTGGCCAAAGCGCGCAGCTTTACGGACGCTGAGATCGATTTGCCTGCTGCGCCTATGGGGTGACAGTCGTCCCCGGGCCCGACCCACGGCCTGGTCGTGGCATGTTCGCTTGGTCAACAAAGGATCAGACTGGTGGTGCCAGCCGCACGATCCATGCTGGAAAAGCGGTGATTGGAGGACGCGGAGGTGACCAGAAGACCCCGTCGCCCAACGTTGCACCGATGCTTGGATTATCTGGAGAATGTGCTTTCCATTTTTTGATCACTCGTGCGGAAGTGTCGGTCTACGGACGTTACAGAAATAGTTATTGAATTGTTGGATTTTGAGAATAATGATAAATACTAATATATTAATCGCGAATAATTATTGGCGTACTTATAAGGGGTGTCGGAATTGTTTGATAATAATTACTGCTATTGATTTTCAAGATTCTTTTAGCGTATATTCTTAAATGGGTATAATGTTTTAGTTTTACTCAAATTGACATAGGTGATGTTTCAAGAATGAATTGAGTGGAAGTTTCTTCCCGAGATCGAGAAGCTATATATCCTCCGGCGATTATGGCACTTCTGCCCGCGTCGGCGAGGAGCTTCGTTGGCGACGGCCGCGATTGCTGTGAAATGACCGGCGGTCTCTAAAACGCGTTGCCGAGACAATATAGCTGATATCGGGTTGACCTCTCTGTTCCACTTTTGGGGAAAAAAATTGGTCGTTCAGCAGTTACGACAGAATGCGCTGGTCGTCGCGCGCTGCGGCATCACGGTTGATTGAAGGGTTGGTTCGGCGCTGGACCTTGTGCAGTGGCACTTATGTCCATCGTTCATCCCTTTTGATGGGGTGCTTCGGACCTGTACCTGACGCGGTTCATAACATTTTGCGAGGTTCTCAAATGCCAGTATCTCCTTTCGCAGGTCTCATAGTACAGCAGAAAGGCAACGCACTTGCGGGGCGTTTAGCCGGTATGCTCCTCGCGGATCAGGGCGCTGAAGTCTATGCATGCGACCAATCCCACACCGAAACTGAAGGATTGGATGATTTTCTGGACCGAGGCAAAACGCTCCTTCCATTGTCCGAGTTCAATAACTTCTCTGGTGCTGACATTGTTATTGTTGATGGCAGAGTTGAAGGGCACGATGCGGGTATCCAGGTTCATCTTGGTTTTCCCGCACTTGCATCTGGCGATACAAGCTTCAACCTGCCGGACGACGCCAGTGACGACCTTTTAAGCGCAATGATTGGCTTTTATACGGATCTGGGCATAACCAGTCGTTTACTTGGAAGCGACGTCATCTACACTCCGCTCCCGCTATGCTCGGTCTATGCAGCTGTTCTTTCCGTGAGTGCTGTAAGTGCAGCTCTGATTTCCCGGCATCGCACCGGTGCCGGAACCATCATTAACGTGCCGCGCCTCGCAGCCGGCTTATCTGCGATTGGCGTGCTGGCTATGCAGCTTGATGGCGTAGAGCCTCATCTCAAATCCACCGGCTTGATGAGTTTGCCGCCCGCGATAGCCGCCGAGGTTCCTGCCGCTCGCGCGGACCCCAATATGATGATAACGCTTATCAACAAGCTAAGCCCGGCAAACGGTTGTTACCGCACTCTGGACAATCGGTTAGTCACTCCAGTTACCACCGTTAACCGCTCTTTGATGCGCCAAATGCTGGAGATTGTTGGACTGACAGACGAGGCGGGCGAATGGGGTCTAGTGGACGCTTCAGTTTATGACCCCGCCAATGCCCATCTGAGCGATCACAATATTGCCCTGCCTGCGGCTCTACGACCCGATATTAATATCCGGCTCGCCGGACGGCTTGCGGAAATCTTTGCCTCCCGCACCGCCAGCGAGTGGGAAAAGCTTTTTGCCGCCGCCAACATACCATTTGGGACAATTCGAACGTTTGAGGAGTGGATGGCCTTGTCGAGCGTTCGGGAAGCGGGATTAGTTATCACGCCGACGGGATTAAAGAAGCCACAGATCGGACGGGCAGTAAACATAGCATCGGCAAAACCTTATCCTCCCGTTCATCGCGCAAAACGCGCCATCAAAGCCACAGCCCCAGCGAAGTACCAAGTTGCGACTGTCGAACGTAAATTGGAAAGTGGTAAACCCCTCGAAGGTTACAAGGTGCTCGATCTTGCCAACGTTATCGCTGGACCTGCTTGCGGTCGGCTGTTGGGCGAGCTTGGGGCAGATGTGATCAAGGTAGATGCAACGCGTCCCAATCACGTGCCGCTCGTCACAATCGAATGGGGGGCCGAAGCCAATCAGGGCAAGCGCAGCATTCTTCTTGACCTCAAGATGTCCGAAGGACGGAAAGTCCTGGAGCAGCTTATAGCCAGGTCCGACATCATTGTGATGAATGAAACGGACGCCGGCGTTGAGCATCTCGGTCTCACGCGCGATGCGATCATGCGCCTCAACCCGGCTGCTATCGTGACACAGATCAGCGCCTTTAAGGGTGAATTTCCCGCGCCTGACGACAAGCGTCCGGGTTATGATCCATTGCTCCAGGCCGTTACAGGCATCATGACAAGGTTCGGCTCACCGGAATTGCCGCTCATTCATGGAATCGCATCCTGTGTCGATTATCTTACCGGCTATCTAGGAGCTTTTGCCGCGCTTGCGGCGCTCCAGGCACGCGAGCGCCGCGCCGACGGCAGTGGTGATTGGGCCGAAACCTCGCTGGCCGCTGCAGCGGCACTCGCTCAATTGCCGTTCCAATGGACACCGGCTGGGCCGACAATGACTGGCCCGAACGCTACAGGGCCAAGCGCGGAGGCCAGACTGTGGCAGCAGAGCGATGGCTGGATATTTGCCGAGACGAGCACTTCCGTATCCGCAGGGTTTCGCGGACTATCAGTCGCCGACGCAATCCGACATGCGCACAAGGAGGGCGGACGGGCTGTGCCGGTCACGACAATCGCTGCCCTGCGAACTGCCTTTCTTGCGAAGCCGGCTAAGACGGTCCGGTTTCGCAAGACCAGCCGTAATGGGCTTCATGCTACATTGCTTGAACCGACCTGGTTTGAGTTCAACGGTAAACAGCTTTCTCCCTCAAGTGAGCCCGGGCGCCCCGGAGCTGACGCAGATGCGATCTTGAGCGAGCTTGGGTTGAGTGCGGAACAGATTGCCGAGCTTAAAGCCAGTAATGCCATCGGGAATACCGACTGGCTTCCGCTCACGCAGCCGATACGGGGCAAACGATCATGAGTCTCCTGAAGTGTGTCGTGATCGAACAGGCCATTGGGTACCCCGTTCCCAAGTGGTGGAAGTGATCATCAGATTGGTGGCCCAAGTTTCCTCGGAGTTGCGTAAGCGGACGCGCACATCATCTTTCTAGCAGATTTAGCCATCTGCAGTCCTCGAGGCGGATGGTGACTACCACTGGTCCGTGCGGAGGTTGATAGCCACGCCCCATGTGCGAAGTTGGGGCTGCCTTGATATTCGTAAAAACGCTCGGCTTCCACCACTCTTCTAGGTTTCCCATCGCCTTTAAAGGCGCTATCGATATGTCGTGAATTTGGGGAATCTGCCGAGGTATCGTTTCCTTGAAAGGACGACAAGAACGCAAAGAGCTTATGCGATTTGCTGCAATTGATCTTACAGCGCCCAATACATATAAGCGATCCATCAATACATGTGGGGATGAACGTTTTGACTGTAGCGGGGGCTCATTCAGAGAACAGAAAAGTCGTCATCCTCGGTGGGGCACATGGTTCTCTGGCTCTGGCGCGAAGTCTGGGAAAGGTCGGTGCTGATGTTTATTACATCACAAGCGATTCACCTCTCGCGGGATGGTCACGATATGTAACGAAGACCATTCACCTGCCAGCTATCAATGAGTCAGAGATAGCTGATTTTCTGCTGAATGTCGCGGGTCAGAACAATCTGGCCAATGCCTTGCTTATTCCTGCAAGCGATCGAGAGGTAAAGCTGGTTTCCCAATACATTGGCCGGCTGTCCCCGGCCTTCACTATTTTGTTGCCGGAGTGGGATCGCCTTCGCTGGCTCTGCGACAAGCCGTATCTCTATAAACGGGCCGCTGAACTGGGGCTTACCCCTCCTGAAACTTATGAATTATCGTCTGCTGACGAGGCGCTGGAACTGGAGCTGGTATATCCTGTTATCCTGAAGCCGAATATGGGAGGAGGGGAAGGTACATTAGCCAAAGCGAAGGTGATCCGGGTCGATGACCGCGACGCATTTATAGGGGCTTTCGGCAAAGCCGCCAAAGAGCTCGGCGCGAAGAACATCGTCGTACAGCAATTAATCCCGGGCGGTGGTGAATGCCAGTTCTCTTACGCGGGGTTCTGGTGGGAAGGCGAGCCTGTGGCCGAATTCTCGGCGCGGCGTAGCAGACAATATCCGGTTGATTTCGGCTTCACGAGCACCTTCGTTGAGACGGTCGACGCTCCTGAAGTTATCGCAGCGGCGCGCACGATCCTCGCCTCAGTTCGCTATAGCGGTCTGGTCGAAGTCGAGTTCAAACGTGATCCGCGCACCGGCGTACTCAACATTCTCGACGTCAACCCGCGCCCTTGGTCCTGGTTCGCCCTGTGTGCAGCAGCAGGCGCGGACCTCGGCAAAATCATGTGGGATTCGACAAATTGTAGAGTAGCGAAAGACCGAATTCAGGCTGTGACGTCGGTTAGCTGGATATATCTTGTCCGCGACTTGGTCTCTTCAGTTCAACTGGTCATGAGAGGAAAACTCAGCGCGATCGATTATCTTGCGTCATTGAGATCTGTCCGCGCCTGTGCAGCATTTTCCTGGCATGATCTCAAACCGGGTCTGCTGGATTTTCCTCTGACCGTTTGGCGCGTCCTGACCCGGCGGATACTCAACATCTCGACATGATATCTGTAGAGGATCTGCAGAATGTGGTCTTTGCGTAGTATAAAAAATGATCTCAAATATAGTTTCATTCGAGCTGGGCTTGAAGTGGCGGCTAACTCGTTTGTGAGAGGCCTTTTTCCCGGCGCGGGCGGGCGTGGTGTTATATTCACGCTTCACCATGTGCGTCCTGCCCGGCAGGACAGGTTTTGTCCAAATGAGATTCTGTCGATCACACCCGAGTTCCTGGAAGATGCGATCTCGGTTTGCCTCGAAAGCGGTTTGACCCCAGTACATTTGCACGACCTGCCAGCCCTGTTCGCTGATCCCTCCGATGAACGTCGCTTCGTCTCATTCACCCTTGATGACGGCTACCGCAACAATGCTGAGTTTGCGGCCCCGGTATTTCGAAAGTTCCATATTCCGTACACGATTTTTGTTAATCCGGGCTTCGTGGAGCGAACACGAACGATTTGGTGGGAGACGGCCGCCGCACTGACGAGAGAGCTATCCACTTTCGAGTTCGATTTTGGCAGCGGTCCTGAAACAGTCAGATGTGGGAAAAAAACGGAGAAGTTTTCAGCTTTCGACCGGCTGGCCGGCTTTGTACGATCGGTTGATGAAGATGAAGCCGTAGGAAGGATTGATGGAGCGGCACAGGCACATGGCATTTCTCCAATGGCCATCGTTGATGAACTCGTGATGACCGAAACCGAACTGCAATCCCTCTCCGCCGATCCACTAGCGCACTTCGGAGCGCATACGGTGAACCACGTCAATCTCCGGCGAGTGGGTGCGGAACGTCTTCAGCAGGAAATTGAAGATTCCGTTTCGATAATCGAGCGCTATGTTGGCCAGAGACCGCGCTCATTTTCTTATCCTTACGGCTGGTCGAAGGCTGTTGGGGAGCGGGAGATTACTGCCGTAAAAAATTCCGGCATTCCAGTTGCTGTCACGACGCAGCCTGGCATGCTGACTGCCTCCCGCGTCATTGGCAAATCGGGGGAACTGCCTCGTGTTTCACTGAACGGGCTCTATCAGAAAAAGAAGTATGTTGATGCGCTACTTTCCGGCATACCGTTCAAGCTGATCGGAGCTGCCTAAAGCGCTGCCCGTTTCACATTGCCGCGCAGAGTGGGCGACCCGCAATCATTTAAGCCTGCGAGTCGAGATGATGCGGACAGTTCGCTATGAGAAACCTGCCGCAGCGGGTTGCGGCTTCTTAGGGCTGTGCTGGAAATGCCTGCGTCAATCCCACAAAGGGATTGACGCTTGTAGCGACGTGCTCAAAGATGGTCGCGTGGGATCGTCTGGTTCCATTCGCGGGTCGTGACTGTTTCGCCATTTTCCTTTGCTGTCAGAACGCCGGAAATGTAGAAATTTTCGGCGTCCGAATGCATCCTTGTGGTGCTTTCGATGTCGATCATCCAGCCTTCGCGGCCCATCTGATAAGCCTGTGTCAGCACATAAGACGCCGATAGTGGGTCATTGTCATTGATGCGCAGTTCACGCTTGAGGCTGTGGCTCAACTGCGTACCAATATCGTCAAAGCGCAGAATGCCTTCACCGAACAGACCGCCGATGCCCTCCGTCACATAAAGCGTTTCACCGGTAACGTGATCCTGCTCTGTCCATCGGCGTACGCTGCCCGGATCGAGCTGGGTGATCGGCGTCGCAGGTCCATGAGCGGGCTTCTGGAAGGAAATTTTCGCATCATCGGCGGAAGCCGGACGGATCGGCAGATCAAGAACCGACGCAGCGGTGTCGAGTGTCAGCGTCACGCGTTTTGGCGATGGCCAGACCATCGGCCAGTAGCCGGTAGCAACCGAAAGACGGATGCGATGACCCTTCTTGAAGCTGTAGCCGCTATCGTTGAGCTTGATCGCGATTTCATAGGTCTTGCCCGGCACCAGCATTTCCGGCTTGTCGTGGCCGTTGATGTGGTTGAGATTGAAGACCTGGTAGCTGACGCGGGTGATGCGGCCATCGGGCAGAATATCACTCAAGCGCAGCGAAACTTGTGCAACCGGCTGATCGACAGTGAATGTCAGGTGAGCAACCGGCGCACCAAGAATTTCCAGATCTTCGGTCAGAACGGCAGTGTCGAAGTTGAGCGAGCCGCCATCGTCAAGACGCTGATCGGTCGGATGCTCGCCGGGGCAGCCCGTCGCCATCCATTCTCCTCCCGCCTTGCCATGGCTGTTTGGCGAGGAAATCGAAAGCACACCCTTGGCTGCATCGGCCTTGCCCAGCGTGAAGTCTGTCCCAAGCGCGAAAGGCTTGTGAGCGATTTCGGTCGACGGCCAGTTCTTTTCGCCAATCCAGCGGCCATTGGTAAAGTCGCGCGAGCCGGTTGGCTCGATGGTGTCGCAGACATAGGCGCGCAGCTTCGGCTCGTCCATGATGCCGGTCTCTTTGCCCTTAAGCCACTGGTCCCACCAGCGTACCGCTTCCTGAAGGAAGCCGATTGCCGGACCCGGCAGACCGTCCTGCGGATAGACATGGCCCCAGGGACCGATAATGCCGCGTGCAGGGACTTGCAGATTTTCGAGCAGGCGCGGAACAGCATTGGTGTAACTGTCGGCCCAAGCGCCAATGGCGAGAACCGGGCACTGGATTGCAGACCAGTCTTCACAGACCGAGCCATGCTTCCAATATTCGTCGTAATGCTGGTGTTCGAGCCAAAGTGCCGGGAAGAATGGCAGGCGTTCCAGACGTTCAATCCATGCATCGCGCCAGCTGGCGCCCACAATCGCCGGGTCAAGCGGACGCGACTGATAGGCGAGCATGATCGTGCCCCACCACAGATTATCGTTGAGTAGAAGACCGCCCATGTAGTGGATGTCATCGCGGAAACGGTCGTCGGTCGAATAGGCGGTGATGATCGCCTTCAATGCCGGCGGACGGCAGGCGGCGACCTGAAGCCCGTTGAACCCGCCCCAGCTCTTGCCCATCATGCCGACATTGCCGCTGCACCATGGCTGCGCCGCGATCCAGGCGATGACTTCCAGCGCGTCGTCCTGTTCCTGCTGGATGTATTCGTCGGCCATGTGGCCGTCAGACTCGCCCGTGCCGCGCATGTCGACGCGGATCGCGGCGTAGCCGTTCTGTGCGAAATAGCCATGCATCGGCTCGTCGCGGCCACGCGTTCCGTCGCGCTTGCGGTAGGGAATATATTCGAGCACGGCGGGAACGGGATTTTCCTCGGCGCCTTCAGGCAGCCACAGGCGCGCGCCAAGACGGGTGCCATCCTTCAAGGTGATCCACAGATGCTCGGTGACGTTTACGGTCATGATCGGTTCCAATTTCTGTAAAGAGAAGCCGGTGCGGCATTAGCGCCGCATCGGTAGTTCAACTGGCGACTCAGGCTGGGTGTCGGGCCTTGAGGATGTCGTCCAGCCAGTCGCGGCGCAGCTCCGGAACGGATGTGATGAGCTGCTCCGTATAGGGCTCATAAGGCGGCTCGAAAATTGCCTTCGTGGTGCCGGTTTCGACTACCTTGCCCTTCTGCATGACCATGGTGCGGTCGGCGAGCCGACGGACGACGCCAAGGTCGTGGGTGATGAAGAGATATGAAACGTGCAATTCGTCTTGCAGCCTGCGCAGAAGTCTGAGAATTTCCTCCGCGACGAGCGGGTCGAGCGCCGAGGTGACTTCATCGCATATGATGAGATCAGGCTTTGCGGCCAGCGCACGGGCGATACACACGCGTTGCTTCTGTCCGCCGGAAAGTGCACCGGGCAGGCGGTTTGCGAAATCGGCCGGCAGGCCGATGAGTTCAAGCAGACGCCTGACCTCGATCTCGCGCTGATCCTCGTTCATGCCGAAATAGAACTTCATCGGACGGCCGATGATTTCACCAACGGTCTGGCGTGGGTTCAGCGCCACGTCAGGAAGCTGATAGACGAGCTGGATGCGGCGCAGTTCTTCGCGACTGCGCTTTTTGTAACTCGCTTCCAGCCGTTGTCCGGCGAGCGAAATGATGCCGCTAGAGTGAGGCGGAAGCCCGGCAATGATACGGGCAAGCGTCGATTTGCCTGACCCGGATTCACCAACGATGGCAAGCGTCTCGCCACGACGGACATAGCAATCTACATCGGTCAGAACGAGCTTCTTGCCGTAATAAGCGGTTGCGTTCTTTACTTCGAGCAGGATTTCGCCGGTCTTGTGCTCGGCCTGTTCACCCGAAATACTGGCCTCCCGTTCGGAAACCAGACGCTGCGTATAGTCCTGTTTCGGCGCTTCGAGAATTTCTTCGGCAGAGCCAAGTTCGACCATCTTGCCATGGCGCAGAACCATGATGCGGTCGGCGATCTGTGCCACCACTGCAAGGTCATGCGTGATGTAGAGTGCCGCGGTATTGTAACGCTGGATCAGGCTGCGCAGGAGTGCCAGCACTTCGATCTGGGTGGTCACGTCAAGGGCGGTTGTCGGCTCGTCCAGCACCAGAATATCCGGGCGGCAGGACATGGCCATGGCAACCATGGCGCGCTGCAACTGACCACCGGAAACCTGATGTGGATAGCGATCGCCGAAATTGTCCGGGTCTGGAAGTTGCAGCGCGTGCAGCAATTCCAGCATCCACGCCTTTGCTTCCGCTTTGGTCACGAGGCCGTGATAGAGCGGGCCTTCCATGATCTGATCGCCGATGCGGTGCGCCGGATTGAACGACGCTGCCGCGCTCTGCGCCACATAGGCGATGCGCGCGCCGCGCGCCTTTTCGCGGGTCTCGCGGGTACCGTCCATCAGCGAAATATCGTCAACGACGATAGTGCCTTCAGCGATCTTGCAGCCGCCGCGGCCATAACCCATTGCGGCGAGACCAATGGTGGACTTGCCTGCGCCGGACTCGCCAATGAGGCCCAACACCTCGCCACGCTTCAGCGTCACATCGACATGATCGACGAGCGTTGCGCCATTCGGCGCCTTGACGACGAGGTCGGCGATGGAAAGAACGATATCCTTGCTCATCGATCAGCTCCCTGCGTGGTCGTGCGTCCGGCCAGAAGCCAGTCAACGACGAGGTTGACGCCAACGGTCAGGATGGCGATTGCAGCCGCCGGGAACAGCGGTGCGTAAAGGCCGTAGAGGATTGCCTGCTGGTTGTCCTTCACCATGCCGCCCCAGTCTGCAAATGGCGGCTGGATGCCGAGGCCGAGGAACGACAGACCGGCAACGAAGAGGAAGGTGAAGCAGAAACGCAGGCCGAATTCCGCGATCAGAGGCGGCAGTGTATTCGGCAGGATCTCACGCCAGATCAGCCAGCCAAGACCTTCGCCGCGAAGACGGGCGGTTTCGGCATATTCCAGCACGTTGACGCCCTGCGCCACGATGCGCGCCAGGCGGAACACGCGGGTGGAATCGAGCAGCGCGATGGTGACGATCAGTACCGGCAGCGAGGAGCCGAGCGCTTGCAGGATGACGAGCGCCGAAATGAGCACCGGAATGCACATGACGGTATCAACGATGCGCGACAGGATCGTATCGACCCAGCCGCCGAAAATGGCGGCAAGGAAGCCGAGCGGCACGCCGACGCTGAACGACAACAGGGATGCAGCCAGCGAAACGCCGATGGACATCTGCGCGCCGAACAGGAGGCGCGAAAGCATGTCGCGTCCGTTCTGGTCGAGGCCGAACCAGAACTGTGCCGATGGCGGATCGAACGGTGCGCCGACGATTTCCTCCTGTCCGTAAGGGGCGATCAGCGGCCCGAACAGGAAGAGGACGAGGGTGATGGCAATGATGGCGAGGCCGAGCCATGCGGTGAGGGGAATGGATTTCTTCATGGCTTTATCGTGGGTGCCTCAAACGCGGATTGAGCGCGATGGCAGCGACATCGGCAATGATGTTGAGAATGACATAGGCTGCGCCGAAGACGAGGGCCGCAGCCTGCACGAGCGGGAGGTCACGCTTGGATACCGCGTCGACCATGAAGCGGCCAAGGCCGTTATAGTTGAAGACGGCTTCCACGAGCACCACGCCGGTAATCAGGTAAGCGATATTGAATGCGACCACGTTGACGATGGGCGCCGCCGCATTGGGCAGGGCGTGCCTGGTCACGACGCGTTTGGTGCGCAGACCTTTCAGATAGGCCGTTTCGACATAGGCCTGATCCATAACTGACAAAACGGCGGTACGTGTCATGCGCATCATCTGCGCAACGGTGACCAGAACCAGCGTCAGTGCGGGCAGGGCAGTGGCCTGAATCCATTCAAGGAACGTCATGCCTTCATACGTGTCTGCAAGGCTCGGCAGCAGGTTGAAGCGGATCGACAGGAACAGGATCAGCAGCAATCCAAGGAAATATTCAGGCAGCGAAACGAAGGCGAGCGCCACGATGTTCACAACGCGGTCGAAGAAACCGCCGCGCTTTACCGCGGTAATGAGGCCAAAGAGAATGGCGATAGGGACGCTGATGACCGCTGCAAAGGCTGCAAGCGCCATCGTGTTCCAGAAACGCGGCCACAAAAGATCGGCGACCGGCTGCTGGTTGGCCAGCGACGTACCGAGATCGCCCGTCATGAAACCTGCGAGCCAGGAGAAATAGCGGGAAAGGAGCGGCTGATTGAGGCCGAGGTTTTCGCGCAATGTCGCGAGTGCCTCCGGCGTGGCATTCTGGCCAAGTATGGCTGACGCCACATCGCCGGGCAGGATCTGCGTGCCGGCGAAAATCAACGCCGACACGAGGAACAGCGTGAGGAGTCCCAGCCCCACACGCTTGAGAATCAGAACGAACATTTATGCTTCCAGCCAGACTTTTTCGGCAAGGCGCGCACCCATCAGATTGAACATCGGATGCGTAGTCACGCCCTTGAGCTTCTTGGAGGTGGCGTCGAGATAGTCGCCGAACATCGGAATGAGCGCGCCGCCATCATTGCTGATCATGGCTTGCAATTCGGCATAGATTTCCTTGCGCTTGGCCTGATCGAGCATCGCGCGGGCCTCGAGCAGCTTGGCGTCGAAATCGCCGCTCTTCCAGTGCGTATCGTTCTGCGATGCATTGGATGCATAAGCGACCGACAGGGCCTGATCGGCAGTCGGGCGCCCGCCGCGATAAGACATGCAGAACGGCGCCTTCATCCAGACATTGTCCCAATATCCGTCCGCCGGTTCGCGCTTGATATCGATCTCGATTCCCGATTTGGCGGCGGCAGTGCGGAAGATTGCCGCTGCATCGACTGCCCCCGTGAAAGCCGCGTCCGAGGCGGACAGCTGAATTTTCAGCGAATCCATCCCTGCCTGCTTCAGGTAGAACCTGGCCTTTTCCGGATCATAGGCGCGCTGCGGCAGTGCTGCGTCAAAGAATGGATCGGTGCTCGGGATCGGGTTGTCGTTGCCGAGGCGTCCATAGCCGCGCAAGGCGGTTTTGAGCATCTGTTCGCGGTCGATGGCGTGCTTGACGGCGAGGCGGACATTGTTGTCGGTGAACGGCGCCTGCGTGCAATCCATCAGGAAGGAAAAATGCTGGCCGCCGGAAGACTGGACGATGTTGAGGTTCGGGTTGCGCTTCAGCAGGTCGACGGTCTTGAAATCGAGCTGGTTGATGGCGTGAACCTGACCGGACATCATCGCATTGGTGCGCGCCGAAACGTCGTTGATGACGATGACTTCCACCGCATCGACCCAGGCCGTGTTTGGCTTCCAGTAGCTCTCGTTGCGCGTGAAGCGCGAGCGCACGCCAGGCTGGAAACGCTCGAAGACGAAAGGTCCGGTGCCGACCGGCTTGTTGAAGTCCGTCCAGTCCTTCGGCACCACGAGGAAATGATAATCCGAAAGAATATAGGGAAGGTCGGCATTTCCGCTCGTGAGCGTGATCTTGACCGTAGCGGCGTCTATCTTGGCGACGTCCGTGAATTCCGAAGCCAGAGAACGCGCGCCGGAGGTGGTTTCGCCGCGATGCAGGTTGATCGAGTAGATGATGTCATCAGCGTCGAGCGTCTTGCCGTTGTGGAACGTCACACCCTGGCGGACCTTGAATGTCCATTCCTTGGCGTCGGCTGAGGGTTCCCAGCTTTCGAACAGCTCAGGCACGGCCTTGTTGTCGGCGTCGATTTCCACGAGACCGTTCATCAGCATGTAAGCCTGATTGACAGGAACCCAATCTTTCAAAAGACGTGGGTCGAAATTGTCGGTGGTGGAGCCGCCGCCAATGCCGAGCTTGAGTACTCCGCCTTTCTTCGGCGTACCATCGCCTGCCGCAGCAGCGGGCGAGGTGATCAGGCCGCTCATGCCGGTGATGCCCACCAGACCGATGCCAGCTGCACCTGCCATGAAAGAGCGACGCGTCAATTGAAACTGGCTTTTTTGCTCAGGCATTCTGTACCCCTGTGTTTAAATCATAGCTTATCGGCTTTTGGGGGTGGGGTAACTTACTGCAGCCCTTATTTTCAAGGGCTAATGTCCGGTTTCTAGGTATGACTTTTCGGCATACCCCCATGCGAAATGTGTGTCTTGGCATTTGCGCGAACAGGAATAAAGGAGCCTCCAACAGTACTGGCGGGGGCGCTTTTCCGTAGGGGAATCCGTCCCTGCTTTTTTCAGATTTGTATGATCCTGGAGATCGAAAATGGGTTTGCCGGATGTTGTCGGCTTAGTGGGCGCGTTCTTTTACCTTCTGGGTTACGCCCTGATTCAATTGCGTATTTTTACCGTCGATGATCCGGTCATTCCGTTGCTGAACGTCCTGGGCGGTGTTGCGCTGATCTATTCGCTTGCCTGGAATTTCAACCTTGGTTCCTTCATCTCGCAGGTAGCCTGGCTTATCATCACCATTATCGGTTACATCCGTTTCCGTATGGTATCGCGTCGCCGTGCGGCTTTCCCGCAGGAATGAGGTGTACGGCATATCATCTTTATGTGATCGGATCGGCTCCATTGCTTGCGATCAGCCAGTCGGACACTTCGCGCACGATTTTGCGCTGGTGACGATCAGCAGGCCGCATCAGATAGAAATATGCGTCCGACCGCATCATGTGAGCATGGGCCGGGACTAGCGTGCCATTGGCAAGCTGCTCCCGGATCAGCCATGTCCAGCCGAGCGTGATGCCGATGCCCTGTGTTGCTGCGGCGACGCAAAGGCCATAATCACCGAGCCGCCATTCCAGAGCACCGACCGGCGGCGACAGTCTGGCGTCATGCCACCATTCCGGCCAGCCCTGCCATTCGCGCATCGTATCTTCGATCGCCAGCAGAATGGGGGCTTCCTGCTCCATGATGCCAGGAACGCCGGGGGCTGAAACGGGTACGACTTCCTCCCGGCCCAGAACCGTCAGATTGACCCCGATGGGCCGTTCCTTGCGGTAGAACAGGGCGAGATCGAACTCGTCCAGCCGCAGATGTGCCACGTCATCCGTTACACGCAACCGGATTTCGATGCCGGGGATGTCGTTTTTCAGTTTGCCGATCCGCGACAGGAACCATTGGTCGGCGATCCCGCGCGAGCAAGCGATAGTGATCTGCCGTGGCCCGATCCATGCTCGCAGGCCATCTGTGACGGCGCTCAAGTCGCCTAGAATGCGGCTCACTTCGGAAGCGTAGCTTTCCCCGATGGCGGTGAGCTGCACCCCTACCGGCAGGCGATGAAACAGTTTCGAGCCGATGAAGGCTTCCAGCTTGCCAATCTGACGGCTGATGGCGCTCTGCGTAAGGCCGAGTTCCAAACCTGCACGAGAGAAGCTGCCCAACCGAGCCGCGCTGTCAAAAACCACCAGCGCATTGAGGGGTGGCATGGATTGACGACCGACTGCCAAATTGATTTCTCCCGTTTTTCAGAAGGCATGCCATGCATGTTGGTGTGATTTTAGCTTCTCTCCGTCGGGAAGTTGTCGGTCAAGTCCCTCCGTGTGATTATGTCGGTACACACCCCGTTCTTCTGTCCATGGAGGACATCGCGTCTGTGATTGCTTCGGTCCTAAGGCACAGCTGAAATGCCAGGATATTGGCGCGGCTGGATTAAATGGCGGGCGCTCGGAAACGGTCCTTACGTCCGCCTTTCGATGAGCGGGCCAAACTGTTGCTGAATCTTTCTGCTGACCACTCAGGCAAAGTGCCGGCGATATGGATTGCTCCGATGGGAACGCCTTTCGCGTCGGTAATTGGGCGCCGATCGCTATTTCATGGGTCTACAACCGATTGCAGAGCGCGGAGTGTCCCCGTGTGCGTGGAGCATGGACCTGCTCCCTTCCACCAGCAAGATGGTAATCGTTAGGATGTGAAAGGGTGAGGTCGGCGGAGGTTCAGTAAACCTAAAGAGCGCTGCATATCAGTAGCGCCGCTTTGCCATAACCTCTTGATTTGCTTGCAGATCGAATGGTGGGCGTGACAGGGATTGAACCTGTGACCCCTACGATGTCAACGTAGTGCTCTCCCGCTGAGCTACACGCCCATTCGATGTGGCGCATACACCATATCGCGTTGCGCCCGTCAATGCCCTTTTATGAAGTTTTTTCGTCTTTTTGTTGATGACAAAACCAAGGGCCGCAAAACTACGGGATCGCCTCAGGCGGCGATCAGCATTTTTTCGATTTCATTCACCAGATCACGCAAGTGGAATGGCTTGGAAAGCACCTTTGCGTCGCGCGGCGCGTCCGAATCGGGATTGAGCGCGACAGCGGCAAAGCCTGTAATGAACATGATCTTCAGATCGGGGTCGATCTCTGTTGCGCGCCGCGCCAGTTCGATGCCGTCCATTTCCGGCATGACAATGTCGGTCAGCAGAAGGGAAAAAGGCTCTTCCTGCAATCTTTCATAGGCGCTGGCGCCATTGTCGAAGTGCGTTACGTGATAACCGGCTTTTTCCAGCGCCTTGACGAGGAAGCGGCGCATATCATTGTCATCTTCAGCTAGAAGGATTCTCTTCATTGTTCCGTCCGAATTCTGTGTCGTGTTCATCGCCCAAAAGCTGACCCTTAACGACTCAATATCCACCGTAGAAAACGCTTCTTTGGTAAATATGGAATGAATGCTCGCGTGAATGTTAATTGTTATGGCGTGTATTTGGCAACAAGCTGTTCAGTGTGACAGGATTGTCGCATATGCATGTCAAGCACCGGCCAAAAGATTCGTTTTCCGGTCATTTGCGCGCATCGGCCGTCTGGCGTAATTTGTGCGTTATTAAATGTGGATCGTTGTCGGACGGCCCGAATATTGCGGTCGAAAACGGGTGAAGAATGAGTTTGGAGCGCGATTTTAGTTTGATACCGCCCTTCGAGATATGCGCTCCGGCGGAACAGCGCATTCCGTTCGTTTTCAACTCACCGCATAGCGGACGTTACTATCCGCATTCCTTTGTCGAGGCATCGCGTCTCGACGCCTTGAGCATACGTCATTCGGAAGACTGCTATGTCGACGAGTTGTTTGCTTCGGCGGTGCGGCTGGGCGCGCCTTTGCTGAACGCCCATTTCCCCCGTGCTTTTCTGGATGTGAATCGTGAAGCCTACGAGCTCGATCCACGCATGTTCGCCGAGCCGCTGCCGCCTTTCGTCAACAGCCAGTCAGCGCGGGTCGCCGGCGGGCTGGGCACGGTGCCGCGCCTGGTCGGTGAAGGCCAGCTGATTTATCCGGGCCGAATTTCGCTTGCCGAAGCATTCTACCGCATTGAAGATCTCTACAAGCCTTACCACCGGACGCTTGAGGCATTGCTTCAATCCACGCGCGAACGCTTTGGCTATGCAGTGCTGATTGACTGTCATTCCATGCCGGGCGGCAGCCGTCCCGGCGAAGTCGGGTCGCGACCGGATTTTATCGTCGGCGACCGTTTCGGCCGTTCATGCAGCGAAAGGCTGACGCAGGCTGCCATCGAACTGCTGCAGGATTTGGGTTACACGGTTGCGCATAACAAACCCTATGCGGGCGGGTTCATTACCGAGCATTATGGCCGGCCGGCCATGGCTTGCCATGCTCTTCAGATCGAGATCAATCGAAGCCTTTACGTGAACGAACAGGACCTGCACAAGCTTGCCGGTTTCGAAACGCTCTGTGCCGATCTGTATGGATTTCTGAGCGACCTGACATCCCTGCCGGATGATCTCTTTGCCGCGCCTCCTCTGGCTGCGGAATAACCCTTTCCGTCGAGCGCCTCGCGCAGATAAAAAGAACCGCGCCCGAATGATACGAGCGCGGCCAAAGACTAGGGAGGAAATGCCCCGAAAGGCATCGACAGGAAAACCTGTCAGGAATTTAAGTTACGTCTGAACGGCGCTAACGTCAAGAAAACAAGCATATTTTTTGAGCTGATTCTCGCATGCTCATTATATAGGCAAAATTAGCATGGTTTGCACAAGCATGCACCATGTCTTGGAAACAGGAGTTCGGGGTTGCTGATTGATAAGGCATTTTTTTCCCAGGTGGCTGCTGCTGCCGCCGCTGAAACGCTTCCGCGTTTTCGTCAGCTGACGGAAATAGACAACAAATATAGCGTCGGTTTTGATCCGGTGACCGAAGCGGACCGGGCGGCGGAGCGTGCGATTCGGGCGGTTATTGGCGGCGCTTTTCCCGATCACGGTATTCTTGGTGAAGAATACGGGCCGGAGAATATCGACCGCAGCCATGTCTGGGTCATTGATCCGATCGACGGAACCCGTGCCTTCATTTCCGGACTGCCGGTCTGGGGCACGCTTCTGGGCCTTACCGTCGATGGCGACGCCAGGGCGGGAATGATGTCTCAACCGTTTACCGGCGAGCTCTTCTACAGCGACGGGAATGGCGCTTATCTCGTACGCAATGGCGGTGAGGATATGCCCCGCCGTCTGGCTGTGCGTAAAAATGCCGCCTTGGCCGATGCCACTATGTTCACGACGACACCCGCTCTCTTCAAGGGAGATAGCCGCAAGGGTTTCGACCGGCTGGAAAACGCTGTTCGTCTGTCGCGTTATGGAGTTGATTGTTATGCCTTCGCGATGCTGGCAAGCGGCTTTGCCGACATTGTGGTCGAGGCCGGTTTGCAGCCTTACGACATCGTGGCTCTCATTCCGCTGATTGAACAGGCGGGCGGGGTGGTGACCCAACGCGACGGTGGCCCGGCGGAAAAGGGCGGTGATATTGTCGCCGCCGCTTCTCCCGCACTGCATCGGGCGGCGCTTGACCTGCTGAATAGCTAGCTAATAGCTAAATACCGGAGGCCACGGGCTCGATGGTCTCAGGCATAGCCTCCACTTCCGACGAGCCCGGAATGAACGCATCGAAGGCAGCCCAGAGCTGCTCACGATAAAAGTCGGCTTCCTGAAGCATTTCATGGCGAGCGCCGGTAATCGTTGTCAGCGAGACATTGCGCGTTCGCGCGACAAAACGCTCGATCACCGGCGTGGAAACCACACGATCCGCTCCGGCGGCAACGATAAGAACCGGCACCGTCGGTCCCTTGTAGAAATCCGGCTGATTGATCTGTCTCGAGGTGTCAAGCGCGCTCCAGAGCCATCGGGCGGTCGGGCCGCCAAGCGCAAGGTCCGGATGAAGGCGTGGAATTTCCATATTCCGCATGAAGCGGGCCGGATCGCTGGTCAGCGGATTGCCGGCAAAGGGCCGTGAAGCCAATCGGCGTCCGCCAGAAGCGTAAACCCTGCCGAGGCCCAGCCAGCGAAAGGCGGAAGCGATGCGGCGGACATTGTCGTCGCTGAGTTTTTGGCCATCAAGCCCCATGAAAGGTGCGCAAAGTACCATGCGGCTGATGCGCGATGTAAGCCTGCCCATCGAAGAAAGCGCCACAAGAGCACCTGCCGAGTGGCCGAGAATGTAAAAGGGCGGAGGACAGTCAGGCAAAGCGATCTGAGAGAGGATAAGATCGAGGTCGCGGGAATAGTCGTCGAAACTGCGAACATAGCCGCGCTGGCGATCCTTCAGCAAGCGGGACGAGCCACCTTGGCCGCGCCAGTCGAAAGTCAGGACCGTGAAACCCCGCGCGGTCAGGTCGGTCATGGTTTCAAAGTATTTCTCAATGAACTCGTTGCGCCCCTGAAGCACGATCACAGTGCCGCGGATCGGCCTCGTTTCAGCTTGAAGGATGGCATAGCGCAGGGTTTTGTCCGCCTTCGCCTCAAGCAGCCCGGCCTTTATTCCCAACGGAATGGGATTCGCATCGGTTTCGAAAAGCAGTTCCGACATCCGATTGCAGGCCTTTCTATTTCAGGTTGGATTATGCGTTGCCAGCATAATGGTTCATTTGATGATAAAAAGTAACCGGAAGTTCGTGAACGAACTTCCGGTCAAAGAACAGCCCGTGTAAGGGACGTTACGCTGGCTGGTCTGTGAAAAAGTCTTAATATCCGCCGGGCCGACGTTCGCCAACGATACGGCCCGAATAGGCGTCGACCATGACGATGACGCGGCGGCCATTCGGCCTTGTGGCGCGCACGAAATAAGTGTCGCGATTAAGGCGCATATCGCCGACATCATAGCCGCGGCGTTCCAGCGAACGCGCGATACGGCGCGGGCTCATGATGTCGCGGCGACCGTAGTCATCGCCCCAGCCCGGGCGGCGGTCCGGGCCACCATCCCAGCCGGGACGCGGACCCGGATAAGGACGCGGCGGACGATAGCCGTCATCATCGTAATACTGAACCTGAACGCGCAGGCCGCTATCGGCTGCGAGGGTGGGCGTCGCAAAACCGATGGCGACGGTAGCAAGTGCGGCAAAAGCAAGAACAGCTTTTTTCATAACCGTGATCCTTTAGTGAACCCGCTTTGCAGCAGGCATGGTGGGACAGTAGCCCCAAGCGGCTGAACGCTTGCCAAAGATGATGTTCATTTTTGGTTCATTATGCGGCCAACCCCAAAAATGTAGCCCGCTATCGGTCAGGAGTTATTACGCTGTGTGACGACACGTGTTTCCTACTCTTCGCGGGGAACCGGTCTTGAAATGAAAAAGAACCGTTCCCAAATGAGTTTTGCGGTCGCCTGGATGGGGCCGCCGGCACCAAGGAATTCGCCAGAAGGGAATTTCGCCGCCGTGTATGATCTCCGAATGCGCCTGGCGCTGCTCGGAAAAGATCATGCTGAAACAAGCATCATGTCGCTCTGAAGGAGGGCTAATACATGCGTCACGTAGATTTTTCTCCGCTCTATCGTTCCACGGTCGGTTTCGATCGGCTTTTCACCATGCTTGATACGCTCGCTTCGCCGGAGGGCAATCAGTCCTATCCGCCGTATAATATTGAGCGCACGGGTGAAAACACATATCGCATCACCATGGCGGTTGCGGGTTTTTCAGAAAGTGAGCTCGAGATCGAAGCGCACCGCAACCAGCTGACCATCAAGGGTCAGAAGGCCGATGAGAATGCTTCCGATGTCGGCGAAGTTCTCTATCGTGGTATCGCCTCGCGTGCTTTCGAGCGCCGTTTCCAGCTTGCCGACTTCGTAGAAGTCGCCGGTGCGAGCCTCAAGAACGGTCTCCTGCACATTGATCTCAAGCGCGAGATTCCGGAACAGATGAAACCGCGCAAGATCGAAGTCACCAAGGCTGGCTCGGACAATGCCCAGCAGATCGAGGCAAAAACCGCGCATTAAAGCATTTCCAGCGAAAGTACGAAGAAGGCGGCGCTCCAAGCGCCGCCTTCTTTGTTTTCATGCTTTTGGAAAGCGTCAGGCAATCAATTTGGCGAAACCGTCCACGTCTTCTTCCGTATTGGCGAAGCTCGTCACAAAGCGGGCGAAAATTTCGCCGTCGCTGATGCGGTTTACTTCCGAATGCGGCGGGTTCCAGTCGTAGAAGATCGCTCCGGCACTGCGCAAACGGTCATAGACCGACTGTTTCATGATGGCGAATACCTCGTTGGCTTCCGGCTTCCAGGCAAGGCGCATCTGGCTCGACGCATTGATATGACCGGCAAGGCGCGCTGCGAGTGCATTTGAATGACGGGCCAGTTCCAGCCAGAGATTGTCTTGCAGGTAAGCGTCGAATTGCGCCGCCACGAAACGCGTCTTGGAAAAGAGCTGGGCCGCGCGCTTGCGGATGAACGGCAGGTCCTTGGCGCGCGCAGGGTCCATGAAGACCAGGGCCTCGGCGCACCAGCAGCCGTTTTTCGTGCCGCCGAAGGAAACAATATCCACGCCCTGTTTCCAGGTCATTTCCGCAGGCGTCATATCCAGCGAAACGAGTGCATTGGCAAAACGCGCGCCATCCATATGTAGTGGCAGGCCGGCGTCGCGGCAGATTTTGGCAATGGTGGCGATGTGTTCGGGCTGGTACAACGTACCGACTTCTGTTGCCTGTGTAATGCTGACGGCCATGGGTTGTCCAGCATGAACGAAGGCCGGGTTAAACCGCTTCAGCTCGCGCTTGAGAAGCTCGGGGTCAATGCGGCCGTGCGCGCCGTCAATCGGATGCAGGCGGGCCCCGCCGGTGAAATATTCCGGTGCACCGCATTCATCCTCGATCACATGCGCCTCGCGATGTACGAGCGACACCCCGCCGGGCCGGTTGACGCTGGCGAGCGCGAGCGAATTGGCAGCTGTGCCTGTGCCAACAAAGAACACGGCAACTTCGCGCTCAAACAATTCGTTGAACCGTTGTTCCACGCGCTTGTCGATTTCGCTTGCGCCATAGGCTGCCGCAAAACCCGCAGCATGCAATGACAGGCTCTCGGCGATTTTCGGATGGGCGCCTGCCCAGTTGTCAGAAGCAAAGTGCACGTGTTCCTCCGGTTGAGTTCAATTAGGCCGTCGCACAGTCGTTGTGTCCATGGCTGTCTATAGCATTGGTGCGAGAATCGGAATCAATTTTCGGAAAGTACGATGGGTGGATTTCAATAGCTGGAATGCCCCAGCATCCGCATCGGCACATGGCATTCCTCCGTAACCGACAGTACAATGGTTTGTGATAAAAATGCCGCCACGATGCCTATTTTTTAGGCATAGGCCTATAAAGCGGTGCCGTGCCAAACTGACGCAATGGCCGCCAAACGCAATATAAAGCCTACAAAATCACGGCTTTTGATATTTTATTACGGAAGTTGCTGAGAAAAATTGCGTTTCCATCTTGTGAGGCAATTTGAATTCTGTCATACGTAATTAGGACAGTAATGCTGTCCAATTAGAAGCTGATACCAACGGAAGCGGCACAACGCGCTCCGAAAAGTTTCAGAAAGAGGCGCCGGAACCGGCAGGCACATCGCCTGGCGGTGACAGGCGCCCCGACCGCGACAGGAGGAATTCGAGTGCGCCGTTTTCTGGCGGGCTGGGTGTCGTCTGTCCAAGCCTGATGAGAATAAGGCGCTAAACATCGTTCCTCGCACCGGCTTTGCCGCTCGTCCGGAACCTCGTCCAAACGCCTTGTCGATAAGGCTTCCATATATCTAGAGCAACAGCGGGATGGTTGTCACACCGTCTCGGTATATACTGACCGCGCACCTCATGAAGAGGGCCAAACGGAGGGAATGACGATGACGCATTTGACGCCATCTGTATCGAATGTGGTTTCTCACAACGTACAGAACGGAACGGTCAAAGCTGCGACGACCGCTTCCCACCGAACGACGCGAAAAACGAAAGCGGCCGGCGTCCCGCCAGCGCAAGGTCTCTATGATCCGCGCAACGAACATGATGCATGTGGTGTCGGCTTCATCGCCCATATGAAGGGCAAGAAGTCGCATCAGGTCGTGGAAAACGGCCTCAAGATGCTTGAAAACCTTACGCATCGCGGTGCGGTTGGCGCCGATCCGCTGATGGGCGACGGCGCCGGTATTCTGGTACAGATACCGGACCGCTTCTTGCGCGAGGAAATGGCGCGTCAGGGTATCGACCTGCCGCAGCCAGGCCATTATGGCGTCGGTTATCTTTTCATGCCGCGCGATGCGCAACTGCGCGCCCATATTGAAGAGATCGTCAAGGAAGTGATTGCCGCCGAAGGTCAGACGTTCATCGGTTTCCGCGCGGTGCCGGTCGACAATTCATCGCTTTCCAAGGCGCCTGACATTGCAGCAACCGAACCGTTTCACGTTCAGGTGTTCATCGGACGCAATCCGATGCTGGAGACGGATGATGATTTCGAGCGCCGCCTGTTCGTTCTGCGCAAGGTCATTTCCAACCGCATCTATCAGGAAAATGACGGCGACGATAAGGGCTTTTATGTTGTGTCCATGTCGGCCCGCACGGTCGTCTATAAGGGCATGTTCCTCGCCTATCAGGTGGGTGCCTATTATCAGGATCTGAAAGACCCGCGTTTTGAAAGCGCGGTGGCGCTGGTGCACCAGCGCTTTTCCACCAACACTTTTCCGTCCTGGCGTCTGGCGCATCCATACCGCATGGTTGCGCATAACGGCGAAATCAACACGCTGCGCGGTAACGTCAACTGGATGGCGGCGCGTCAGGCCTCGGTCGATAGCGAACTGTTCGGCAACGACATTTCCAAGCTGTGGCCGATTTCCTATGAAGGCCAGTCGGATACGGCCTGCTTCGACAATGCGCTCGAATTCCTGCATCAGGGCGGCTACAGCCTTGCGCACGCAATGATGATGCTGATCCCGGAAGCATGGTCCGGCAACAAGCTGATGTCGGACGAACGCCGCGCGTTCTACGAATATCATGCAGCACTTATGGAGCCATGGGACGGTCCGGCCGCGGTCGCCTTCACCGATGGCCGCCAGATTGGTGCGACGCTCGACCGTAACGGCCTGCGTCCGGCCCGCTACATCGTGACCGACGACGATTTCGTCATTCTGGCTTCGGAAGCCGGTGTTCTGCCGGTCGAGGAAAAGAAGGTCGTCAAGAAGTGGCGTCTTCAGCCGGGCCGCATGCTGCTCATCGATATGGAAGAAGGCCGCATCGTCTCGGATGAGGAAATCAAGTCACAGATCGCGCAGAAGCATCCTTACAAGCAGTGGTTGGCTAATACACAGCTCATTCTGGAGGACCTCAATCCGGTCGAACCGCGGGCACTCCGCAAGGATGTAAGCCTTCTGGATCGCCAGCAGAGCTTCGGCTACACGCAGGAAGACACCCGGATTCTGATGTCGCCAATGGCTACGACGGGTCAGGAAGCCATCGGCTCGATGGGTACCGATACACCGATCTCGGCCATGTCGGACAAGTCGAAGCTGCTCTACACCTATTTCAAGCAGAACTTCGCACAGGTCACCAACCCGCCGATCGATCCGATCCGCGAAGAACTGGTGATGAGCCTTGTCTCCTTCATCGGCCCGCGCCCGAACATCTTCGACCTTGTCGGCACTTCGCGCCGCAAGCGTCTGGAAGTGCGCCAGCCGATCCTGACCAATGGCGATCTGGAAAAGATTCGTTCCATCGGCCACACTGAAGATCGTTTCGACACCAAGACGCTCGATATCACCTATAATGTCGGCGAGGGTGCAGCCGGTATGCACGGCGCAATCGAGCGCCTGTGTGACCGCGCCGAAGCAGCTGTTCACGGTGGATACAACATCGTCATCCTGTCCGACCGTCAGGTTGGTCCGGACCGCATTCCGATCCCGGCCCTTCTGGCGACGGCAGCCGTACATCACCATCTGATCCGCAAGGGCCTGCGCACCTCGGTCGGCCTTGTGGTGGAATCGGGCGAGCCACGCGAAATACATCATTTCTGCTGTCTCGCCGGTTACGGTGCCGAAGCCATCAACCCCTATCTTGCCTTCGACACGCTGCTCGACATGCATCGCCGCCGCGAATTTCCGCCGGAGGTCGATGAGCATGAGGTCGTCAAGCGCTATATCAAGTCCATTGGCAAGGGCATTCTCAAGGTCATGTCCAAGATGGGCATCTCGACCTACCAGTCCTATTGCGGCGCGCAGATTTTCGATGCGGTCGGCTTGCAGTCGAGCTTCGTCGACAAGTTCTTCTTCGGCACGGCCACCAGCATCGAAGGTGTTGGTTTGGACGAAATCGCGGAAGAGACCGTGCGCCGTCACACCGATGCATTCGGTAACGACCCGGTTCTGCTGACCTCACTCGAAGTCGGCGGCGAATATGCCTATCGTATGCGCGGTGAGGCCCATTTGTGGTCGCCGGATGCGGTGGCCAAGCTGCAGCATGCAGTGCGCACCTCGAACCCGGACACCTTCACCGAATATACCGCGATGCTCGACTCCAAATCGGCGCAGGCCAAGACCATTCGCGGCCTGTTCGATATCCGCTTTGCTGAGGATCGCGGTCTCAAGCCCGTGTCCATCGATGAGGTTGAACCGGCGGTCGATATCGTCAAGCGCTTCTCCACCGGCGCCATGTCCTTCGGCTCCATCAGCCGTGAGGCGCACACCACGCTGGCGCGGGCGATGAACGCCATTGGCGGCAAGTCAAACACGGGCGAGGGCGGCGAGGAGCCGGATCGTTTCTACCCGCTGCCGGACGGCACGCCGAACCCGGAACGCTCCGCGATCAAGCAGGTGGCATCGGGCCGTTTCGGTGTGACGACGGAATATCTGGTCAACTCCGATCTGATCCAGATCAAGGTTGCGCAGGGTGCAAAGCCCGGCGAAGGCGGCCAGTTGCCGGGTCACAAGGTCGACGCGACCATCGCCAAGACCCGTCACTCGACGCCGGGCGTTGGTCTCATTTCGCCGCCGCCGCACCATGACATCTACTCGATTGAAGATCTGGCGCAGCTGATATACGACTTGAAGAACGTCAATCCGGCTGCCGATATTTCGGTCAAGCTGGTGTCGGAGGTGGGTGTCGGCACGGTTGCCGCCGGTGTTGCGAAGGCGCGCGCCGACCATATCACCGTCTCGGGCTATGATGGCGGCACGGGCGCTTCGCCGCTGACATCGCTGAAACATGCCGGTAGCCCATGGGAAATCGGCCTTGCCGAAACCCACCAGACGCTGGTGCTGAACGGGCTTCGCTCCCGCGTGGCCTTGCAGGTCGATGGTGGTCTGCGTACCGGTCGCGACGTCATCATTGGCGCATTGCTCGGCGCTGATGAGTTCGGCTTCTCGACGGCTCCGCTGATTGCCGCTGGCTGCATCATGATGCGCAAGTGCCATCTGAACACCTGCCCGGTGGGTGTGGCGACGCAGGACCCGGTTCTGCGCAAGCGCTTCAAGGGCACGCCGGAACATGTCATCAACTTCTTCTTCTATCTGGCCGAAGAAGTGCGCGCGCTGCTGGCATCGATGGGTTTCACCAAGCTGGAACAGATCATCGGCGAGACCGAGCTTCTGGAAAAGCAGGCTATGATCGACCATTGGAAGGCCAAGGGCCTCGATTTCAGCCGCATCTTCTACAAGCCTGAGGCCGAAAAGCACGAGATCTACTGGACCGAGCGTCAGCATCATCCAATTGAAGATGTTCTGGACCGTAAGCTGATCGCCGAGGCCATGCCTGCGCTGGAAGATCGTCAGCCTGTCAAGATCGACATCGACATCAAGAATGTCGACCGTTCTGCCGGTGCGATGCTGTCGGGCGAAGTGGCCAAGCGGTTCCGTCACAAGGGCCTGCCGGAAGACACCATTGCCGTTACGCTTCGCGGCACGGCTGGCCAATCCTTCGGCGCGTTCCTCGCACGCGGCATCTCGTTCGAACTGATCGGCGATGGCAACGACTATGTCGGCAAGGGTCTTTCGGGTGGCCGCATTGTCATCCGTCCGCCGGAAGATACGCGTATCATCGCCGAAGATTCCATCATCGTCGGCAATACGGTGCTCTATGGCGCGCTTGAAGGCGAGTGCTACTTCCGCGGCGTTGCAGGCGAACGTTTCGCCGTGCGCAACTCCGGTGCGGTCACGGTTGTCGAAGGCGTGGGCGACCACGGCTGCGAATACATGACTGGTGGCGTGGTCGTGGTCATCGGGCAGACGGGCCGCAACTTCGCGGCGGGCATGTCGGGCGGTGTCGCCTATGTGCTCGACGAGGAAGGCGATTTCGCCCAGCGCTGCAACATGGCGATGGTCGAACTGGAACCGGTTCCGGAAGAAGACGACATCCTCGAAAAGCTGCATCACCATGGCGGCGACCTCATGCATAAGGGCCGTGTGGACGTTTCGGCCAATATGACCCATCATGATGAGGAACGTCTGGTGCAGCTGATCGCCAACCATCTGCATTATACAGGCTCGACGCGGGCAAAGGACATTCTCGACAATTGGGAGAGCTATCGTCCCAAGTTCGTAAAGGTCATGCCAGTCGAATACCGTCGCGCTCTGGAAGAGATGGAGCGCATGCAGATCGGTGTCGCAGCTGAATGATCTGACAAGCGGAGCCCGACCTTGGGGTCGGGCGCCCTTCGCCATATGAAGAGATAACAACGTCCTGACATGCCTGCGCGTTAAGGAATGACGCGGCGGACAGGGCAACTTCCGGCAAAGCAGACCAGGCGCTGGTCTCAGGCCGAGGGGAGTAGAAGAATGGGTAAGGTAACTGGTTTTCTAGAGATCGACCGTCAGGTGGCAAAGTACCAGCCGGCATCGGATCGCATTCGCCACTTCCGTGAGTTCACCATTCCGATGACGGATGGTGAAGTGCAGAAGCAGGCTGCGCGCTGCATGGATTGCGGCATTCCGTTCTGCCATGGGCCGACGGGCTGCCCGGTGCACAACCAGATCCCCGACTGGAACGATCTTGTCTATAACAACAACTGGGATCAGGCGATCCGCAACCTGCATCTGACCAATAATTTCCCGGAATTCACTGGTCGCGTCTGCCCGGCGCCTTGCGAGGAAGCCTGCACGCTGAACCTCGAAGACACGCCGGTTGCGATCAAGACGGTTGAGCAGGCATTGGGCGACAAGGCTTATGAGCTTGGCTATATCGTGCCGCAGCCAGCCGCCAACAAGACCGGCAAGTCGGTCGCCATCATCGGTTCAGGCCCGGCTGGCCTCGCCGCTGCACAGCAGCTGGCGCGTGCCGGTCACATGGTCGATGTCTATGAGCGCGAGAGCCGTCCCGGCGGTTTGCTTCGCTATGGCATCCCCGATTTCAAGATGGAAAAGCACCTCATCGACCGCCGCGTGGCGCAGATGGAAGGTGAGGGCGTGCGCTTCCTGTGCGGCGTGAATATCGGCGTCGACAAGCCGCTGCGCGGTCTTCTCGATACCTACGATGCTGTGCTTTACAGCGGCGGCTCCGAAACCCCGCGTCCGGCAGGCATTCCCGGTGCCGATCTCGAAGGCGTGCACGATGCCATGCCCTATCTGGTTCAGCAGAACCGCCGCGTCGGTCGCGAAAATATTGAATCCGTGGCATGGCCCGCAGCTCCCATTCTGGCTGGCGGCAAGCATATTGTGGTGGTCGGCGGCGGCGATACGGCATCGGATTGCGTGGGCACGGCCTTCCGTCAGGGCGCGGTCAATGTCACGCAGCTCGACATTCGCCCGCAACCGCCGGAAAAAGAAGACAAGCTCAGCGTCTGGCCTTATTGGGCGACCAAGATGCGTACCTCTTCCAGTCAGGCGGAAGGCGCTTCCCGCGAGTTTCAGGTGGCGACGCTGGAATTCATCGGTGAGGACGGACGTCTTACCCATGTGAAATGTTGTCAGGTGGATGAAAAGCGCAAGCCGATTGCCGGCTCGGAATTCTTCATCAAGGCTGATCTTGCCTTCATCGCGATCGGCTTTGCCGGACCGGCAGAAAATAGCGTGGTCAAGGAGCTGGGCGAAAAGCTCGACATCGTGACTGACCGCCGCGGCTCCAAGTCCGTCAAGGCCAATGAGCACGACTATCGCACCAATGTCGACAAGCTCTATGCCGCAGGCGATGTGCGCCGCGGCCAGTCGTTGGTCGTCTGGGCGATCCGCGAAGGACGTCAGGCCGCCCACGCTATCGACGCCGATTTGATGGGTAGTTCCGTCCTCCCTCGTTAAGAGATAAGAGATTAAAACTGAAAAAGCCCGGAGTTTCCTCCGGGCTTTTTTGTGTTTGTTGGCGGTTTAGCTTTCGCTGCGCCGTGCCTTCATCACCAGATAGGCGATGGTGAGGAACACGAACCAGAATGGCGTGACCTTCAGGGCGGCGGCGGTATCAGGCTCTTGTGTCAACGCCCATAAAATGAAGGCGAAGAAGGCGAAGACCATGACCACGGCTGCGCGTCCGCCTGGCATCTTGAACGTGGATTTTTCATGCAGGTCGGGGCGCTTGCGGCGATATTGCAGATAGGACGCCAGAATGATCGACCAGATGAAGATGAAGAGCAGGGCCGAGATTGTCGTGACAATCGTGAAGGCTTCAATGATGCTCTGGCCCGCATAGAGCAGAACAACGCCTGTCAGCAGGAAGATGCACGAGAAGAACAGCGCGTTGACCGGCACCTTGCGGTTGTTCAGCTTGCCAAGCGCCTTTGGCGCGAGCTTCGAAGTTGCGAGGCCATAGATCATGCGTGAGGTCGAGTAGATGCCGGAATTGGCGCTGGACGTTGCCGAGGTGAGCACTACGAAATTCACGACATGCGCCGCGATGCCGAGACCGGCGAGCGAGAACATGGCGACGAATGGGCTGGAGCTTGGATCGACCTGATCCCATGGAATGACGGTGATGATGACAAAAAGTGCGCCGAGATAGAACAACACCACGCGGATCGGGATAGAATTGATCGCCTTGGGCAGATTGCGCACCGGATCCTTGGTTTCCGCAGCGGCAGTGCCGACGAGTTCGATGCCGACGAAAGCAAAAACCGCAATCTGGAAACCGGCGACAAAGCCGAGGAAACCGTTGGGGAAGAACCCGCCGTGGTTCCACAAATGCGCGACCGACGCCTGGCTCCCGTTCGGCAGGGTAAAGCCGGTTGAGAGCATATAGACCCCGGCGATGATCAGCCCCACAATGGCAACGATCTTGATGAGAGCGAACCAGAATTCGATTTCACCGAAATTGCGCACGGTGGGCAGATTGAGGGCCAGAAGTGTGAAAATCAGCCCGAGTGCGGGTATCCAAAGCGCGAGCTCGGGAAACCAGAAAGAGACGTAGCCCGATACGGCCACCACGTCCGCCACGCCTGTCACGATCCAGCAGAGCCAATAGGTCCAGCCGGTGAAGAATTGCGCCCATGGTCCGAGATAATCGCCCGCGAAATCCGCGAAGGAACGATATTCGAGATTGGACAGCAGGATTTCGCCCAAAGCGCGCATGACGAAGAACAGCATGAAGCCAATCACCGCATAGACGAGCAGGATCGAAGGGCCTGCGAGCGAAATCGTCTTGCCCGAGCCCATGAAAAGGCCGGTGCCTATCGCACCGCCAATGGCGATCAACTGAAGGTGCCGGTTGGACAGATTGCGTGCAAGATGGGGTTCCTCCTCCCGATGTGGATCGACAGAAGGCTTTGATGCAATATTCATTCAAACGCCTCTTGTTTTCTGGCGGACGCCAAAAACAGATCCCCGCTCGCGCGAGTGACGGCGCCCTCCCTACAGCCTTTTCAGGCCGACGGTGCTTTGTGATAGACGATGCCAAGGCTTCTGTGAACAGCGCGGAATGTAGCAATTAGAACTATATGAGATAGAGAAAGGCGCTATCTTTCAATCAGGTGGTAGCTTGGCAGTAACTATATTGCATCCAAAATTAGGGATTTACACTTTTCTGCGGCCACGAAAAATCATCGGCCCGCCCAGGTGACGACTTGCTGTCAGTTCGTGGGGGACGCGCGGGTTGCGGACGCGCCGCGAGGTTGCCGCCAAGCAGGACTCCGCTTTCATCCTTGTCGATGTCGCGAATGCTGACCGGCGCCACGCGATCAACCGGTTTTGACGGATCATGGGTGCCTGTTGCGGGCAAGGGGCGATCTTCTTCCTTCGCGCCGCCAAGATAGGCGCGAAGCGGCTTCTCCGCATAGAAGGCAAGCTTGCGCTTGCCTGCCGAAGTTATATTGATGCCATCATTGCCGCGCAGACGCGCGGTCTGGCCGTTAATATCGAAGCCGGTCTGGGTGAAGTTTCCCTCTTCATCGACGAAGCCATCCCAGACATCGGCAAATTTGCCCCCCGCCTTCTCGGTGGCCGTGCGATGGATTTCATTGAGCGCCAGCATATCCTGCGACATGCCTTTCGGACGAAAAGGCGGCTGTCCGATCCAGACCAGTGGAAAGTGTTTGTCGTTGATCACCTTGAGAAAAGCTGCGACGCGCCTTTGATATTCTTCATTCCATTCTGGTGACCGGGGCGGCAGGCTCATGCCCTTTTCGGTGATCGCCTGCCTGTCGTTGGAGCCGATCATGACGACGACGGCAGCCGGCTTCTCCTCGTCCAGTATCTTGCCGATATTGTTGGGCCAGTCAAAATGGTCATTGCGCACAAAGCCGGAAGAGCCGTTGATGCGCGACACGACCTTGAGGTCGGGGTCTGAAGCGAATGCAACGTCGAGCCCTTCGGCGAGGCCGTTGCCGATGAAGTCACCGACTACGAGAATCTTCTTGGCATCGGGTTTTTTCTCGACGAATTCGACAGCGGGGCTCGCTGCTGGTGGTGATGCTGGACGTGACGTCGGGGAGGCAGGCTTGGGCCGTTTCGGTTTAGGCCGCGCACGTTGTGGAGCAGGCTGCTGATATTGCCGCTGTGGCTGTGCTTGCCGGGAACCGAACAAAAGATCGAAGAGCGTGCGCGGGCGCTCCTGTGCAGAGGCCGTTGCAATGCCTGAAAACAGCAGCGCTGCCACAGCGAGCACCAAGCCCACAGCTCTCATCATCCGCACCGTCCGATTTTCGTGCATCTGTCTCGCCTTCATGCCTGTATATTAGCTTGGCGATGCTCAAAAACAAAATAGGGCGCACTTGAGCAAAGTGCGCCCTATTTAATTAACTCGATAGCTTAGCGGCGACGCAGGACTGACAGAACTTCCTTGCTCGGATGACCGTCCGGCTGAAGTCCGTTTCGCTGCTGGAAGGCTTCGATGGCCGCACGCGAGGTGGAGCCGATCTTGCCATCGATATTGCCGTCATAATAGCCGAGCGCCTTCAGGTGGGTCTGCAACTCCAGCCGTTCGTCCATGGAGATGGGGGTGAACGGACGGTTCCAGTCCTGCCGCAGGCCCTGATAGCCGCCAATACGATCGGCCAGGAGGCCGACAGCGAGCGCATATTTGTCGGCGTTGTTGTAACGCTTCAATACGAAGAAGTTCTTCGTCATCAGGAAGGCAGGCCCCTGACGGCCATCCGGCACTTTCAGCGTTGCCTTTTCGTTAGGATCAGGGAAGGCGCGCCCATTGGCCCGGACAACCCCGATCTTCTGCCACTCGGCGACGGAGAGCGAGCCGGTAGGGAACTTACGTCCTTGTGGCAGCGCGACTTCGTAGCCCCAGGTGCGGCCCGGCTGCCAGCCATTGCGATGCAGCAGATTGGCCGCAGTGCCAAGCGCATCGGGGACCGAGTTCCAGATGTCACGCTTGCCATTGCCGTCCACGTCGACGGCATAGGCCTGATAGCTGGTCGGGATGAATTGCGTGTGGCCGAGTGCACCGGCCCAGGAACCGGAAAGATGGCCGCGGTCGATATCGCCGGTCTGGAGGATCTTCATTGCGGCGATGAGCTGTGTGCGGCCATATTTGGCGCGGCGCTGGTCGGCATAGGCAAGCGTGGCCAGCGAGCGAACGGCATCACGCATGACGTCGTCGCGCTTGAGGATTTCACCGTAATTGCTTTCCATAGACCAGATGGCGAGCAGGATATTGCGGTCGACCGAGAAGCGCTGCTCGATGCGCTGGAGCCAGGGGCCCCATTTGCGGGCCATGCTCTGGCCTACCGAGACGGAATGCTCGTTCACGCGGTTATCGATATAGTTCCAGACAGGCTCGGTAAATTCAGGCTGATAGCGCGCCTTCTGCAGCACCACCGGGTCCGGCGCATCCACACCGCGAAATGCGCGGTCGAAAGTGGAAGGCGAAACACCGGCCTTTATGGCGACAGGACGGAAGCTGGCGACCCACTGGCGAAATTGTGCGTCAGCCAGCGCAGAACCGGTTGTCAGCGCGGAGGCGAGCGCAGCTATCGCTACCGTTGCAGCTTTCAGCCTCATTGATGGGCTCACCGTGAATGGAAATCGCAGCATTCTGTGTTTCCCTCTGCAATCTAATTTAGCCGATACCGGCGCGTTTCCCTTCGATCTGGTTTCTGCTCGTTGCGGATTGCATTCATCAATTAATACCATCCTATGTTGAATTTGAGCCAGCAGAAAATTCCAGACCGAACCGTAGAACGTTCAAATTAGAACCTGTCGGTTAGCAATTGGTTTACCATCGCCGATCTGGATAAAAATTTGACGCAAGTTTCCGAAATTTTTGAATCAAGCAACATTAAGGTCCGGTCATTGAATGTGATGGGACCGGTCTCGCAATTTCGTCGTTCTTTAATGAAAACGCCTTATTTGAAATTCAGTCGTTTCAATGCTTTGATAGCAAACCTGACATAATGAAATCGAGGAGAGGAATGAGTTCGATCCGAAAAATTCGCAAGGCCGTGTTCCCTGTTGCAGGTCTTGGCACCCGTTTCCTGCCCGCCACCAAATCGATCCCGAAAGAAATGCTGACGGTCGTGGACAAGCCCGTCATTCAATATGTAGTCGATGAGGCGCGCGAAGCTGGTATCGAACATCTGATTTTCGTCACCGGACGCAACAAAGCAGTTATCGAAGACTATTTCGATGCGCAGGTGGAGCTCTATTCCACGCTCGCCGAGCGCGGCAAAACGGCGGAACTGGAGCATCTTCAGGATATCCAGCCACAGCCGGGAACGACCAGCTTCACCCGGCAGCAGGTGCCGCTCGGCCTGGGCCATGCGGTCTGGTGCGCGCGCGAGCTCGTCGGTGATGAGCCCTTTGCTCTCCTGTTGCCGGATATGGTCATGCAGTCCAAGAAGGGCTGCCTGAAGGAAATGGTCGAGCTTTACGAAAAGACCGGCGGCAATGTCATTGCCGTGCAGGAATGTGATCCGGAAGAGGCGCATAAATACGGTATCGTCGGCAAGGGCGAAACCATCGGCAGCGGTTTCGAGATCACACAGATGGTCGAAAAGCCCGCCAAGGGAACCGCGCCCTCCAATCTTTACATCAATGGCCGCTATATCCTGCAGCCGGAAATCTTCGAGCTTCTGAGCAAGCAGGAAAAAGGTGCTGGCAATGAAATCCAGCTGACCGATGCGATGCTGAAGCTCGCCGATGCCCAGAAGTTCTTCGGCTTCAACTATCAGGGCTTGACGTTCGACTGTGGCTCCAAGGCCGGCTTTATCGAAGCCAACGTTGCTTTTGCCCTGTGGAGAAACGATATTCGACCTTCGGTCGAAGGCTCGATCGGCAATTTGCTGAACACAATCAAACCAGCTTGATAAAACCCATTTGGATCTCTGGTCACGCCCCCTGAAAAGGGGGCGTTTTTTTGTGACTAATGCACAATTTCGTGAAATTTGCTTTTCCCGGCGAGGATGATAGGTATTTTGCCTAATATGCGCCCCGAAAAAGTGTGAAACACCTTTAGGGCGCAAAGGATCGAACGGGTTCCTCCAAATAAGGAATAAAACATGCAGGAATTCCAGCAAACGATGGGTGCAGGCCCGCTCATCTCCATAGCGGTTGGCGCCGTCCTATTATTGCTTTTGCTCATCATCCGGTTTCGTGTTCATGCCTTCGTGGCGCTTGTGATCGTCAGCCTGTTAACGGCGCTCGCGACCGGCATTCCGGCGGGCAATATTCTGTCGACCATCACATCTGCCTTCGGATCGACCCTTGGCGGGGTGGCTCTTCTGGTCGGCCTTGGTGCAATGCTGGGCCGGTTGCTTGAAATATCGGGGGGCGCACAGGCGCTCGCCGATGATCTCATCAGGCGATTCGGCGAAGAACGCGCGCCTTTGGCGTTGGGCATTGCATCGCTCATCTTCGGCTTTCCTATCTTTTTCGATGCGGGTCTGGTCGTGATGCTCCCCGTGGTCTTCACCGTCGCGCGGCGTCTCAAGGGCAGTCTGCTTCTTTATGGCATCCCGGTGGCCGCAGCCTTTTCGGTGATGCATGTTTTCGTTCCTCCGCATCCGGGGCCGGTGGCAGCATCGGAACTGCTGGGCGCGGATGTGGGGCTTCTTGTTCTGGTCGGGATCGTGGCCGTCATCCCCGTCTGGTTTATCGCCGGGCATCTTTTCGGTGCGTGGATCGGCAAGCGGATCGTTCTTCCTGTCCCTGACAGTTTCGATGCAGGGAAGAAAATGGATGAAGCCGTGAACCCTCCAAGTTCCAGGCTGGTCATTTTGCTTCTTCTGCTGCCGCTGGTACTCATTTTCATCAATACCGGGCTCGACTTCGCCCGGGCACAAGGCTGGGTCAGTGCCGATGCCGACTGGTATCAGCTGGCACGAATGATCGGATCGACACCGGTTGCTCTCCTGGTTTCAGTGCTGGTGGCCTCTTATGTGCTGGGGCCGCGGCGCGGCAGAGACGCCGCCAGTGTCGAACGCATTCTCGATTCGGCGTTGGGCCCGGTCTGCTCCATCATCCTGATTACGGGCGCGGGCGGCATGTTTGGCGGCGTGTTGCGCGCTTCCGGCATTGGCGATGCCTTGTCGACTGCGTTCGCGAATACAGGACTGCCCGTCATCGTGGCAGGCTTCCTGCTTGCAACGATTTTGCGTGTAGCGCAGGGGTCGGCAACGGTGGCGCTGATAACTGCTGCCGGGCTTGTCCAGCCTGCCGTTCAGGCAGCCGGATATCATGGGCTCGAGACTGCGGCGGTGGTGATCGCCCTTGCTGCGGGGTCTGTCATGCTGTCCCACGTCAACGATTCCGGTTTCTGGCTCGTCGGACGTTTCTTCAATATGGATGTCAAGACGACGCTGAAAACATGGACAGTTCTGGAAACCCTTATCGGGCTTCTGGGATTTGGCTTTGCGTGTTTGCTGTTCTGGCTCGCTTGAACTCAACAAGACACGGCATCCCGGAAGGGGTGCCGTTCTCTCCACTCTCTTTTCTAGCGCTGAACTTTCACGCCAAGATAGACGCTGTCGGCTTTATATTCACGGTCGGAAATCCTGCTCGTCAGGAATTCGTGACGAAGACGCGCGTCCAGCCCGACAAAACGATTGATCCAGTAGGTTGCACCGATCTGCGCACCGATGGTGTAGTCGGTTCCGGTCCCATCCTTGTTCTGCCGGATATTCGCGTCGAGCCTGCCGTTGAGGCTGAGGTCGGAACGTATGCGGCGGGTCACGTCAAGGCTTGCGAAATGCAGGAGCGATCCGGCAATGCCCGGCGTTGTCGAGGTATCCACCATTGTCTGTGCGTAAAGGCGCACATCGGTTCCGCGCAGCGGCGACCAGTTGAGTGCAGCATTGATTGATGGGCCACTGATGTCGCCTAACCGGAAATCATCGCTGTTGGCCCGCATGTAGCCGGCGGCGAATTCGCCGTTGAGCTTTTCGCCCATGTCCAGCATCATGCCGCCGCGCAGTGCAAATTGCGACCCGCTGCGCTCATAGCCGTTGCTGTCCACTTTCTCGTCGAAGATGCGCTTGCCCAGTTCGACTTCGGTAAAGGGTTTGATCGCCGGTGACAGGCTGAAGCCGCCGCGCAACGTAATGCTGGCATAGGTGTTATCGCGGTCCTTCTGGCTGACCGTCCCGCCTGATGACAGTTCAGCATCGCCATAGAAATTGTGTTCGACTCGCGCGGTGGCACTGCCGAAGATCAGGCCCATGTCGCGTTCGACGCCGAGGTTTCCGTTCAGGGTATGAACCAGCGGGCGTTGCAGGGCGCCGACCACTCCGTTGGGGCTCGACGCGCTTTCGCGGCGTAGCTGATAGCCAGCACCGGTATTGACCGTAGTCTGATCGCCGAGATCGAGCCGCAGCTTGCCCTGAATGTCGACCCGCGGTTCGGAAACATCTTCTCCCGAGATGGACTTTGCCCAGGTACCCGATGCGTCGAGCGTTGCCTGATGGCGTGCCCAGTCCGACTGTGCATTGAGCCGCAACGTGGTTTCGTTGAGAACGGCGCTGGAACCGGTTGCGCTGTTGTCGCCATTGGTCGTGGCCCGAATACCCTGTTCGAGGGAGGGTCTCAGGATAAACGAACCGGTGCGAATGCCCACCGGCGCGAACGGATCGGCTTCCTGTGCGACGCTGCGCCCTTGCTCGGGCGTCTGGCGCCGATTTTCCCGCTCTGCCCGGCCCGCATCGTCGCTTGTCTCGGTATCGACCGAGCCGACACGAATATTATCGGGCTGCAAGGGCGGACGCTCCTGCAGCAACGGAGCTGCCGGAGCGGTTTGCGTGGCAGTGGCTGGATCTGCGGCTGACGCGCTTTCACGCGGGGTATAACTGTCGTCGGTTGTTTCGCCGGCAGCGTCATCATATCCGGGCGCGCCAAGCCCGCGATTTGCCAGCGTTTCCGGCGAGGAGGCGGAAAGCACATCCTCGGCGACGCTTCCGCGCAGATAGGCTTCCTGTGCAAATGCAGAACCATGACAGATCGCCACCGCCACGCCCGACAGGAACAGGCTTCGCAGCCTGCGGGCAAGGGGCGTCGAACCGCCGGAAATGGCCTTGGCAAAATGCATGTCGTGTTTTCAAACCGTCGCAACGTGGTGGATGAACGGTAAAGGCACATGGTTAATTCTTGGTTGCTGTTGAAGCCGCGGGGGATGAACCATTGCACAAATGTTTGGACAAGCGTCTGCGAAGAAGTTAACCCTTGCCGCCATGGAAAAGCTCGACCAGATCATCCCTCCGGCAAATGCGGAAGCCGCCATCGCTTCAGCGTTGCGCACCATAAAAACCGAAAATGCGGGCCTTACCGCGCTGGAAGAAGCGCTGAATGACGGTCTTTCCGGTCCGTTCGTGGAAGCCGTGAAGCGTATCGTGGTCTCGCGCGGACGTCTGGTCGTCACCGGTGTCGGCAAGAGCGGCCATATCGGCTCCAAGCTCGCTGCCACTTTTGCCTCGACCGGCACTTCGGCATTCTTCGTTCACTCTGCTGAAGCCAATCACGGCGATCTTGGCATGATCGGGCGCGATGACGTTATTCTGGCGATCTCATGGTCAGGCGAAACGGCGGAACTGAAAGGGATTGTCAATTATTCGCAGCGCTTCCGTATTCCGCTGATCGCGATAACCTCGCGGGAGGATTCGGCACTGGGGCGTGCGGCGGATGTGGTGTTGCTCCTGCCCAAAACCGCCGAGGCCTGCCCGCATGGCCTGGCGCCCACCACCTCGACCTTGATGCAACTCGCCATTGGCGATGCGCTGGCAATCGCGCTTCTGGAAGCGCGCGGCTTTACTCCGAGCGACTTCAAGACTTTTCATCCGGGCGGTTCGCTGGGCGCAAGTCTCATTCATATCCGCGATATCATGCATCGCGGCGACCGACTGCCGCTGGTAAAGACGGGCACGTCCATGCCAGATGCGATGAAGGTACTGGCACAGAAAAGCTTTGGCTGCGTGGTGGTTGTCGATGATAACGGCGATCTGGCCGGCATAGTCACCGATGGCGATATTTCGCGCAATCTGAGCCGTAATCTCGCGGTTTTGACGGTCGATGAAATCATGACCCGCAAGCCGAAGACAGTGGACCAGAACATGCTCGCGACGGCGGCGCTCAATACCATAAACGAAAATCACATCGGTGCGCTGATCGTTATCGAGGCCGGACGCCCGATCGGGCTCGTGCATTTCCACGATCTGTTGCGGATAGGAGCGGCCTGATCGGCGATTGAAGCCGTTAGCTGTTCTGCTGCCGCGCCCTTTTTCGTCCAGGCCATCCTCCGAGACGGCCGGTGCGCGAAAAGCCACGTGGAACCGTCATTATAGCCGGCTTCAACCCGATCCGGATCGAGCGGATGCGCTTCGCTGGGGCATTTATTCCGTTGTTCAATCTTATACCAAAACAGGCGATATTATCAGCTATACGAAGATAGCACGGCCTACCGTCCCATTTTATTCTTCATTTTATCCCATGAACGTGCTTTAACATGCCCGTTCTTGCACAATAAATGCCCGCTATTTTTGATTTTGGCGGTCATGCAAGCGAACGAAGGCCACATCCCCCCGGCCGGGAATGAGCATTGGCTGACGTTACGGTCTGTTATCGGTGTCTTGACGGCGGGTTGCATGATGGCAGGGGCGAAGAATAACGAGATTTTTATCTCAACCGCAATGGTAGAGGTCGACGCGCGCAGTGATTTCTGGCGGGAGGCGACTCGGCCAGTATTCCAGACCGCTCCCTTTTCACCAGACAGCAAGGAACCTCTGGAGGGAACGATAAGTTCTCGTCCGCTGGGTTCGATGGTCATCGGATCGGCGTCGTTCAACAGTCAGAGATATACCCGCGATCACCGCACTATCGTGCACAGCGATCTGGATTATTATCTTATTCAGCTCTTTACATCGGGAAAGATGAGGGGCGATTTCAGCGGTAGCGACGTGCAAGCCGATGTTGGCGATATCTGTTTTCTTGACCTGGCGAAAGCCTTCAAGAGCGAGGTCGGTGCGGGCTCCAGACTTTCGCTAGCGGTCTCCCGGCGCGATCTTGAAAGGGCAGTCGGGCCGCGCAGCCTCCATGGGGTTGTCCTGCGGGGGGACAAGCCGATGACCCGACTGATCGCAACCTATCTCAAGGGAATATTGTCTCTTGAACGCTCCCTTTCCCCGGTGGAGGTTCTCGCGTCGGAGGAAGCGCTGATCGCGCTGTTGGCCGGAGCCCTGAAAGGGGACGTGTTCGAATCTGTGGAAGATTACCCTTCCATGAGTATAGCGCTTCGCCAGAGAGTTCTCGCCTTCATCGATCAGAATATCGGTGCATCGGACCTGTCTCCTGAACTCATCCAGCACAAGCTCAGAGTTTCGCGTTCTCATCTTTATCGTGCATTTGCGGAGGATGGCGGTGTGGCGAAAATCATTCGCGACCGGCGCCTCGATGAAGCATTCAGGGAATTGACCAAAGCATCGAAACAATCCCGCTCGGTCAGTCAGATCGCGTATAATTTGGGGTTTTCGAGCGCTAATCAGCTATTGCGTGGCTTCCGGGCGCGTTTCGACATGACCCCGCGTGAAGCCCAACTCGAACGGGAACGTCTCCAGCTCGAAAGGCAGGCGCATAATAATCTCCATGGTTATTTCGCGGAGATTCATGACCGGACTGTTAAGTCGTAGGGTATTTCGGCCAGCAGATACACACTGTCGCCACCCTATTCAGTGACTTCAATCTCCAGCGAAAGCGGATCGAAGGCGATCACACGGACTTCCGTTCCGGCTGGCAAATCGGGCCCTTTCACCCGCCACATCGTATCGTTGATGCGGATGCGTCCGCGCCCGTTGATAATGGGCTCTGTCAGCGTGGCGCGCTGGCCGATCATCTGCTCGCCGCGGCGATTGAGAAAAACCTCATCGGCGTCTGTGCTGCGCGAACCGAACAAACGACGCCCCGTCAATACGAAAATGACTGCCAGAACAAGGAACACGATGGTCTGAAACTGCCAGCCAAACCCGGTCGTTGAAGACAGGAGAAACGCGAGCGCACCCGTCACAAGGGCCGCCAGCCCGAACCAGATGAAGAAGAAGCCGGGCGCCGATATTTCCAGAATGAGCAGGACCAGCCCGAAAACGAGCCAGTTCCAGATGCCGAGACCGGATAGAAATTCGATAATCATGACGCCCTCTCTTTTTTACCCCCATCCTGAAAACGTTTACGTTTTCAGGATTGTAGCCCTAGCGCCCTGCAGGCGGAACGCTGCGTGGGCGGGAAGGGGCCGGCGGTTGAGGCGCCGGATCGGCAGGCCCGCGGCTGTCGCCAAAGACTTCCCTTGCAATAGCGCCAATGCCGCCAAGCGAGCCGATGAGAGAGCTTGCCTCAAGCGGCATCAGTACGACCTTCTGGTTCTTGGCGCTGGCAATATTGCTCAAGGCTTCCGTATATTTTTGCGCGACGAAGTAGTTTAGCGCCTGCACATTGCCGTTGGCGACCGCTTCGGAAACCATGGTCGTGGCCTTTGCTTCGGCTTCGGCCAGACGTTCGCGTGCTTCCGCCTCGCGCTTGGCCGCTTCCAGCTTGCCTTCGGCTTCCAGAATCTGCGACTGCTTCTGGCCTTCAGCACGCAGAATCTGCGCGTTGCGGTCGCCTTCCGCTTCCAGAACCTGCGCGCGCTTGTCGCGCTCGGCCTTCATCTGGCGCGCCATTGAAGCGACGATGTCCTCCGGTGGGTTGATATCCTTGATTTCCACGCGCGTCATCTTGATGCCCCATGGATGGGCGGCCTCATCGACGACCCGCAGCAGACGGTCATTGATCGCATCGCGGTTCGACAGCAATTCATCGAGGTCCATCGACCCCATGACGGTACGAATGTTCGTCATGGTCAGATTGAGGATGGCATATTGCAGGTTCGCGACCTGATAGGCCGCCTGCGCCGCATTCAGCACCTGATAGAAAGCCACGCCGTCAACACCGACAATGGCATTGTCGCGGGTGATGACTTCCTGCGTCGGCACGTCCAGCACCTGCTCCATCATGTTGAGGCGAGCGCCGATGCGGTCGAAAAACGGCACGATCAGATTGAGGCCGGGATTGAGGGTGCGCGTATAGCGGCCGAACCGCTCGACAGTATAATTAAACCCCTGCGGCACGGTCTTGATGCCGGCAAACAGTGTCGCCAGAACCAGTACGGCCAGAATGAGCAGCGTGATATCGAAACCGGTCATTGTTTTTCCTTAAGGCAATAGGCAGTAGGCGGAATCTAGCACAGATCGGAACATTCTGCCTTACTGCCCTATTGCCTTACTCCCTTCAATCTAAACCCATCCCTGCAATTCGCGGCGCACCATCGTCTCAATGACGTTCATGCCGTCTTCGCCGTCATTGAGACAAGGAATGTGGCTGAAATTCTCGCCGCCATTTTCAAGAAACGCTTCGGCGGCTTCGTTGCCGATTTCATCCACCGTTTCCAGACAGTCTGCAACGAAACCCGGATTGAGGACGGCCATGGACTTGACCCCGTGCCTGGCCAGTTCCTCCACCGTTTCATCCGTATAGGGCTGAAGCCACTCTTCAGGCCCGAAACGCGACTGGAACGTGGAACGAAACTGGCTGTCATCCAGCCCCAGCCGTGCCTGTAGCAAGCGTGATGTTTCAAGACATTGCTGGCGGTAAGGGTCGCCCTTGTCCGAATAGCTTTTCGGAATGCCGTGATAGGAAGCCAGGATCACTTCCGGCTTGAAGGAAAGCGTTTCCAGATGCTTCTCGATGGAACGCGCCAGCGCCTCGATATAGACAGGCTCCGCTTCATAGGATGGCACGATGCGCACCGCCGGCTGAAAACGCTTCTTCATGAGCGCTTCGAAGAACTTGTCGTTTACCGTCGCGGTGGTCGTCGCCGAATATTGCGGATAGAGCGGAAACATGACGATCCGCTCGCAACCTTGCTGCAGCAGGCGTTCGGTGACGCTTTCGATGGAGGGCTGGCCATAACGCATCGCCCAGTCCACGACCACATTGGGATATTCGGCAAGCGCCTTGGCAAGCTTTTCGCCTTGCGCGCGGGTATAGGTTCGCAGCGGAGATTCGTTTTTCTCGCGGTTCCAGATGCGGTCGTAAAGCCTGCCAGACCGTTTCGGGCGGGTGTTTAGAACGATGCCGTAAAGGATCGGATACCAGATCAGCCGCGGCCATTCGATGACGCGGCGATCCGAGAGAAACTCGGCCAGATAGCGGCGCATCGGGCCATAACTCGTGCCATCCGGTGTGCCGAGATTGACCAGCAGAACACCGACTTTCGGCAGCTTTTCCTGCGCCTCCGGTCTGGTTGTCTGGTTGGTCTTCTCCTGCACTTTGTCCATCTCACTCATCTTCCGACTCCTGTTCAGCCGGAAAACTAGAGAAAAAAAGACAAATTACAATCCTGACAATTGCCGCTGGCAAAATTCTATCGGCGCGGGTGTTCCCCGCGCCGTCAATATTCGAGATTTACGCGAAATATCCGCTGCTTAACCAGCTGCGCGACGTGTCAGGGAGAAGCGCGAGCCCGACGACGACGTGCAGTTGAGCTGCGTCGGGGAGACGAGCGCGCAGTTCACCTTCGACGATGTGCCGCGTACGATGGAGCGCATGTCGATTTCAACGAGCTGCGGCGACTGGTAACGATAGTTGCCTTCGGCGAGCTTTTCGTTGGTGTCGGTCGCGCGCGTTTCAAAAATGCCGCCATTGAAGGACGAAACGATGCCGTTAGGATCGACCCAGCTGCCTTCGATACCGGCCGGGGCGCGGGAGACGACCGGGACATTGCCGCCGACCGGACCAGTCGTTTCACACGCGGCCAACGCCAGCGACATGACTGCAAGGGGGGCAATGATGCGGAAGCGTTTCATATCCATGCTCTCCATTAGAGCATTTCCGAGCCAGAACTGTAGCTTAGCTGGCATCTGAAATGCGTAAACCAGATATTTAGAGCGGTATCAACGATTCCGTGCTGATGGGAACCGCTCGGGGATGATTAGTTTGATGTATTGAAACTTTCACGAAAACAAGCCCTCATTGCGAGGAATAGTTGTCCGCTCTGTCGATTTGTTAGCAATGATGCAAGATCGCCGCGCAGGACAGAGCGCAGGCCGGTTCCTTCCGTTCGCTCTCAGGACCTGAACACCAGCATGGCGGATATTACCATCATAACGGTTACAACGCCTGACGACGCCGCAAGCACGCGGCGGAGATAGCGCTGAACCGTAGCACTGTTCTTGAGCGATCCTTTGGAAGCAATGGATTTCGTTATCTGGTAGAGAACGAGATAGAAGACAAGCGACACAAGTCCGATCGTCCATCCAAGCCGTACCGTCCGGTCAGGATGACCAGGAACGCCAAGAATCCAGGGCAAAACCAGAAGTCCGCAGATCAGAGCCATCAGATCGGGAAACCGGCTTGCAGCCAGCCTTATCATGTTGCGGGCAGAGAGGGACAGACGCATATCCTCATGGAATGGCCCGGTCGAAACCGGGCCGGTTCAATCAACGCACCAGAATATTGCGGAACTGCCATGGGTCCTTGGAATCGAGGTCTTCCTTGAACAGATGGCCGCGACCTTCCAGCGGCGTCCAGTCGGTGTAATAGCCGTTCACAGGGCCGAGATACTGCATCTGGACTTCAAGGCAGCGGCGGTAATCCATTTCATCGGTCTCGACGATGCCGCTCTGCGGATTTTCCAGTGCCCAGACCATGCCCGCCAGCACTGCCGAGGAAACCTGCAGGCCGGTTGCGTTCTGATAGGGCGCGAGCTTGCGGGCCTCATCGACCGTCAATTGCGAGCCGTACCAATAGGCATTCTTGTCGTGGCCATAAAGCAGCACGCCGAGCTCATCGCTGCCATCCAGAATTTCATGCTCTTCCAGAACGTGCTGTACCGGCTGCGCCTTGCCGCCCGCGCCAAACATTTCGTCAAGCGCCAGAATGGCGTCGTTGCTCGGGTGGTACGCGTAATGGCAGGTTGGGCGGAAGTCGAGCTTGCCCTTCTTGTCGCGCAGCGTGAAAAAGTCGGCGATGGAAATCGCTTCATTGTGCGTGACCAGCAAGCCGTATTGCGCGCCCAGCGTCGGGCACCAGGTACGGATGCGGGTATTGCCGCCGGGCTGTTCAAGGAAAATCGCGGCCTTGTTGCCCTTCTTCTGCTTGCGGGCGTTCTTGGGCATCCATTTCTCATGGCTGCCCCAGCCAAGTTCCGCCGGTTGCAGGCCTTCGGCGATAAAGCCTTCGACAGACCACGTGTTCCAGAAAGTGTTGAAAGGCTTCGGCTCCTTGGCACGCTGGGTGTCGCGTTCGGCGATGTGGATGCCCTTGACGCCAGCCTTCTTCATCAGTTTCGCCCAGCCGTGACGGTCATCCGCCGCCGGTTCGGTGAAATCGAGCTTCAGTTCGGTCGCAAGGTTCACCAGCGCTTTCTTGACGAACCATGAGACCATGCCGGGATTGGCTCCACAGCAGGAAACCGCGGTCGTGCCACCGGGGTTCTTGCGCTTTTCAGCGCGGACCGTTTCGCGCAGCGCATAATTGGTGCGCGAGGCATTGTCGGCTTTTTCATCGAAATAAAAGCCGAGCCAGGGTTCCACCACCGTGTCGATGTAAAGCGCGCCATGCTCCCGGGCGTAACGCATCAGATCGAGCGATCCGGTATCGACCGAAAGATTGACGATGAAGGGCTGGCCCTCCGTGCCTTTCAGCAGGGGACCGAGAACCTTCTTGTAATTATCCTTGGTGATCGCTTCCTTGAGGTAGCGGATGCCCTTGACATCGAGGATCTTGCGGTTGGCTTCGCTGGGATCGATCACGACCATGCGCGATTTGTCGAATTTGAAATGACGTTCAATCAGCGGCAGGGTACCGCGCCCGATCGACCCAAAGCCGATCATGATGACGGGGCCGGTTATCTCGCCATAGACTTGCCATTTCGCTTTCGCCATTTTCTTCCTCTTGGATGCCGCAGAATTGCGGTGTCGGGCTATTCATGTCCCGGTTTAGCTTATGCGCGGGAACGATAACACAACTTCATAGAAAGAAAGAAACGTCACAAGCCTATGACATCAATACATGTTTAATGCGGATTAGCATTTACGCCTCGACCAGCTTTGCCCGGATCATGCCGCGCAGCGAATTGCCGACAAGGATGTTGCGCGCGTTTTTCAACGTTTCAACGGTAACGATACCCTCTTCAACGACATTGTCGTTCAGCAGCTCGCGTCGCAGCACACCGTCAAGAAGGCCACACGAAAGCGATGGGGTCATGCAGGCCGCGCCGCCGACATCCAGAAATATCGAGGTAATGGTTCCTTCGCAGACCTCGCCCCGGTCATTGAGCAGGATGACTTCGTCTATCTCTGCCGGTGAGTACTCCTCGCGAGCCGCGATATAGGCTTGCCGCCGCGTCGTCTTGTGGCGTAGCAGGGGATCGTTGTGATTGAGATGCGTGCGGGCAATCGCGATCCGCCAGACCGTCTGGGCAGGCAAGGGTTCGTAAGGAACGCCCGAGACATTGACGACCCCATCCGGAGCGAGCGTCAGCCGCAGTTTCAAAGCCTGTTCACCGGACCCGATTTCCGCAACCTTCTGCCGAATGGCTTCCATATTGCAGGCAAAGCCCAGTTCACGCGCGGAATTCTCAAGGCGCGCCATGTGCAGATCGAAGCGCAGAATGCCGGAGAGCGGTTCTGAGCGCATCGTTTCGATGAGTTGATAATCGGGTTCCATCGTCACGGCTTGCGCCCCGTGTGGCTCGACAGTGCCGCGAACCGTGCTTTCAGAAGACATTCCTCGTACTCCGCTTGCGCTGTGGAATCGAAGACCACACCGCCCCCGACATTGAAGATCGCACGATTTTCATCCAGAAGCGAGATCGTGCGGATGGCAACGTTGAAACGCATCCGTCCGCTTGGCTCGATCCAGCCGAGCGAGCCGCAATAGATGTCGCGCGGTCCAGTCTCCAGTCTACGCAAGATTTCCATGGCGCTGATCTTCGGCGCGCCTGTGATCGAGCCGCACGGAAAAAGGGCGGCAAAAATTGAGCGCAGCGGCAGGTTCTCTTTCAGACGGGCGCGCACGCGGCTGATCATTTGATGGACGGTGGGATAGGTTTCGACACGGAAGAGTTCCGGCACATCGAGCGAACCTACTTCACTGACGAGCGAAATGTCGTTGCGTAGCAGGTCAACGATCATGCGGTTTTCGGCCTGGTTCTTCGGATCGTTCAGCAGAAACTGGCGGTTCTGTTCGTCGTCTTCGGGCGTCGCGCCACGCGGCATGGTGCCCTTCATCGGGTGGGTTTCGATCCATCCACCGCCATCGACCTCGAAGAAAAGTTCCGGCGAGCGCGACAGGATGACCGGCCCGCCCAGATTGCAATAGGTCGCATAGCGAACCGGCTGACGTTTCGCGAGCATGTTGAACAGGACCAGCGGATCGCCGCCCCATTCCGCGTGGACCGGAAAGGTGAGGTTGCCCTGATAGCAATCGCCATCGCGCAAGTGCTGGTGAAGCCGCTCGAAGCGTGGCGCATAGTCGTCGAACGACCATTGCGCGAGCGGGTCGCGCAGAAAGGTGGCATTGTCTTCGCTGCGACCGTGCATCTGCTCGTCGGAAGGGCCGTCGAAAACGCCGAAGCAGAGAAGCGGCGCATTGCGCCCCTCGGGCAGAAGCGTTTTCAGCTTGGGTTCGAGAAGATAGCCAGCTTCATAGGAAAGATAGCCCGCAAGCCACTTTCCGGCATTGTGGGCCTCTTGCAACGCATCCCATGCGGGTTCGAACTCGTCCGGCGTTTCGGCGCAGATAATCGATGAAGGGGCCGCGAAAAGCACATCGCGGCCCGCCTTGTCGTCTCGAAAGAGAATAAGCGGTTTGTTACCCGGATGGGTCACAGGTTTGCTCAGTCTTCCATGGCTTCAAGTTCGTCGATAATGCCTTCGATCACCGACAGGCCCTTGCTCCAGAAATCCGGATCGCTCGCATCAAGGCCGAATGGTGCCAGCAATTCCTTGTGATGCTTGGTGCCGCCAGCCTTGAGCATATCGAAATACTTCTGCTGGAAGCCCTTTTCCGAGTTCTGGTACACCGCATAGAGCGAGTTTACCAGGCAATCGCCGAAAGCATAGGCATAGACATAGAACGGCGAGTGGATGAAATGCGGGATATAGGTCCAGAAGGTCTCGTAGCCCGGATTGAGATTGACGGCGTCGCCAAGGCTTTCGCGCTGCACATCCATCCAGATTTCGCCGATGCGTTCGGCGGTCAGTTCCCCCTCGCGCCGTTCGGTATGGACACGACGCTCGAACTGGTAGAAGGCGATCTGGCGCACGACCGTGTTGATCATGTCTTCGGCCTTCTGCGCCAGCATGGCCTTGCGTTCGCGCTTGTCCTTCGTGCGCTCCAGGAGCGAACGGAAGGTCAGCATTTCGCCGAACACGGATGCGGTTTCCGCAAGCGTCAGCGGCGTCGAAGCCATCAGCGCGCCCTGACCGCCTGCAAGAACCTGATGCACACCATGACCCAGCTCATGCGCCAGCGTCATCACATCGCGGGGCTTGCCCATATAGTTGAGCAGCACATAGGGATGCGCCGAAGGCACGGTCGGATGCGCAAATGCGCCCGGCGCCTTGCCGGGACGAACCGGCGCATCGATCCAGTTCCTGTCGAAGAACTTCTTGGCGATCTCCGCCATTTCCGGCGCAAAATTGCCGTAGGCGGAGAGCACGGTTTCGCGTGCTTCGTCCCACGGGATCAGCGCCTGCGGCGTTTCCGGCAGCGGCGCGTTGCGGTCCCAGTTTTCAAGCTTCTCGAGGCCGAGCCACTTGGCTTTCAAGGCATAATAGCGGTGCGAAAGGCGTGGATATGTCTCTTCCACGGCCTTCGCCAGCGCATCCACCACATCCCGTTCGACGCGGTTGGCGAGGTGACGGCTATCGGCGATGTCCTGAAATCCGCGCCAGCGGTCGGAAATTTCCTTGTCCTTTGCAAGCGTGTTGGTGATCAGCGTGAATGTGCGCAGATTGGCTGCAAAAGTTTTGGCCAGCGCTTCCGACGCCTTCTTGCGCACAGCGCCATCGGCGTCCTGAAGCATGTTCAGGGTCGGCTCGATGCTGAGCTCCTCGCCGTCAATTTCAAAGCGAAGCCCCGACATGGTTTCATCGAACAGCCGGTTCCAGGCGCTATAGCCGGTGATCGACTTTTCGTGGAAGAGCTGCTCCAGCTTGTCGTCGAGCTGGTATGGCTTGTCCAGCCGCAGATCGGTCAGCCATGGGCGGTAATGGCCGATGTCCGCATTGTCGTTCATCGCCTTTTCCAGAACTGCATCATCAATGCGGTTCAGTTCAAGGCCGAAAAAAATGAGATGCGTGCTGGCATCGGTTAGTTTTTGCTGCACATCGCCGAAAAGCTTCATGCGCTTGGGGTCGGTCGTGTCGCCGTAATAATAGAGGCCAGCGAAAGAGCCGATACGGCCCATCAGTTCGTCCAGAGCCTCGAATTCCTTGATAGCATCGGCAAAATTGCCGCCATTGGCTTTGGCCGCTTCGTCGCCCAGTTTGCCTTTCCAGCGTTCTTCGAAGGCCGCCGCATCCTTCATGGCCTTTTCAATATCGCTTTTCAGTTCCGGGCTGTCGGCTGATGGATAAAGATCGCCCAGATTCCATTCCGGCAGATTGCCGAGATCCCCCTTTTCAGCGGCCGCCGCATCGCCGCCGGGCGCATGCAAGGCTTTGTTGAAGGAAACGGATTCTGAAAAGCGGGTCATGAACATTCTCCAAGAGCATTTCCAGCAAAAGTGCGAAGCGCCTACGCGGGGAAATCAGTTCACTGGACCGATTTCTTATCCCGCTTCGATGCGTCGGATAATGCGTACAAACAAAGAGATAGAGTGGCTCCACGATTCCGCGTTACCCGAAACCGCTCTATTAAGTTCCTTCTCGCACGTCTTGTCATGATCGCCAAGAGGTGGGAAAAGGGCTTCGATCATTTGTGATGGCTTGTCCGGCGTCGGGTGGCGGATAAGCAGATAGTCTGAAGCAAAAAGTGGATTCAGGATACAAATTTTGTGAAATGGGACACCGGGGCACATTTTAGTACCTTGCATTCGTTGAGAGCTTGGCACCAAATAACGCGCCTGGAATATGAGACATTTAAACTGTTTAGGTATTTCGGGCGTGGGAACTTCATAGGTAATGATAGCTGTTAATGGCCACGCGCATACTCATAGCGGATGACGATCCGATCCATCGACGCAATCTGGAAGCGATAGTCATGCGCATGGGCTATCGGACCATCCTGGCGGATGGCGGGGCCAGCGCACTCAGCTTCGTCAGCCAGCGTAAGGATATTGTCCTCATGCTGCTCGATCTGTCCATGCCGGATATGGATGGTCTGACCGTCTTGCGGCGCATGCGTGAAGCCGGAAACAGCGTCCCGGTTATCGTCCTCGTTCAAAACGATGATCTCCAGCCGGTTTTGCAGGCCATGAAAATGGGTGCGGTCGATTTCGTGACCAAGCCGGTCGCCTTCGAGCGCGTGCAGGTTTCCGTTTCCAATGTGCTGAAGATCGATGCGCTCACGCAGGAAATCCGCCGCGCGCGTTCCTCGTTGAAGGCCCATCTGACGCTTTCCGATATGGCGATCAAGAGCTCGGAAATGGAGCGGGTCAGCATTCTGGCACGCCGGGCTTCGGCGCTCGATGCGCCGCTTCTGATCGAAGGAGAACCCGGTAGCGGCAAGGAGACACTGGCGCGCGCCATTTGCAGCGGCAGCGTCCGTTGGCGTGGCCCGTTCGTGACAGTCGATTGTCGCACCCTGACGGTGGATAATGCCGACGAAGTTTTTTTCGGCGTTTCGACAGCGCGCCGCGACCGTCGCGATGGCGATGCTCTACGCAGCCTCGGAAAGCTTGCGGAAGCCGATGGCGGCACGCTTTTCCTTGACGAAGTCGGTGCGCTGCCGCGCCACACACAGATCAAGCTCTTTGCCGCGATGCAGTCCGGTCAGTTCGAAACCGGCGGCGAGCGCACGCTTTCCAATGCGCGGATCATGGCGTCGAACAGCCGTCCGCTGGCCGATCTCGTCGACATGGGGCGTTTTCATGCCGGGCTTTACCATCTGCTTGGTTCCTTTGCCATAGCCATGCCGCCCTTGCGCAATCGTCCGGAAGATATCCCGATCCTTCTGCATCAGTTCATGATGCGCTATGTCAGCGAGGAGCGGATGGGACATATCGCCGGTATCACCACCCACGCACTGGAAAAGCTGAAGGCGTATCATTGGCCCGGCAATGTGCGGGAACTGAAAAATGCAGTTTACCGTGCTGTGATCCTCTGCGACACTGGCGAGCTGACAGCGGGTGATTTCGCGCAGATAGGTGCGGGCAGCGAGGCTATCAGGTCCGCACAGCAATCCGCCCGGTTCAACCTTGTCGATCAGGATTCAGGCGTGACTTCGGCCGGTCTGTTCAGTGGAATAGACGGGACGGGCGAGGTTCGCACGCTCGCCGCAGCCGAGGAGGAAATGATCCGGTTCGCGATCGCTCATTATGACGGACAGATCAGCGAAGTTGCCCGGCGTCTGGGTATCGGAAGAACCACGCTTTACCGCAAGCTGAAGGAATATGGCATCGATGTGGCGTCGATTTCCGGCAAGGGATCGGGTGTCGATGAAGAGGCGGATATCACCCCTTTCAACCGTATCGCGGGCTGACAAATTCCACCTAACATATTGAATTTTAGTCATTTATAATAGATATGCTGTCGGTCCTCGCAGGTACTGTTGCGAATTAAAGACTGTTAATAATTTTTTAACCATGGCGAAAATAGATGCACGTGTGTGGCTTTTTTGCCATGGTGTTTCCTCATTTGTTGTTCACTAAGCGTCCATTAACCATTAAATCCGACAATCGGAGTTCGAGCGGAACTGGGACGCAGGCTTTTTGTGGCACCACAAAGAAAGCCCCGAGGGAAGCCTGGAGAATGCCTCTGGGGGCGGAAAACGGTAAGGCGATACGATTCGATGAACAGCATATCGACCATTAAAGCGCGCTTTGCGAAGGTTTGGACCGGAATAAAGGCCAGGATGAAGGTATCTGCGTCCGTTCCGTCTGCCCTTGCCGTCGCTGCGGTTGTTCTGGCGCTGTCTCCTTCGCAGGCTTCGGCTGAAACCCGCTCTCTCAAGCTTTATTACGTTCATACCGGTGAAAAGGCGGAAATCGTCTTCAAGAGAAACGGTCGCTTCGATGCGCAGGGTTTGAAGAAGCTCAACGTTTTTCTGCGTGACTGGCGCCGCAACGAGCCGACCAAGATGGACCCGCGCCTGTTCGATCTGATCTGGCAGGTTTATCGCTCCACCGGGTCGAGCCAGTATATCACCGTCGTTTCCGCTTATCGTTCCCCGGCAACCAACGCCATGCTGCGTTCGCGTTCCGCCAACACCGGCGTTGCCAAGAAGAGCCAGCACATGCTTGGCCGCGCGATGGACTTTTACATTCCAGGCGTTCCTTTGGCGAAGCTGCGCGGCATCGGCATGCGCTACCAGATCGGCGGCGTCGGCTATTATCCGCGTTCCGGCTCGCCTTTCGTCCATATGGATGTCGGCAATGTCCGCTCCTGGCCGCGCATGAGCCGCCGCGAGCTGCTCGCGCTGTTCCCGGACGGCAAAACCGCTCACCTTCCCGCTGACGGCAAGCCATTGCCCGGTTATGAGCAGGCACTGGCCATGATCGAAAGGCGCAAGGCTGGTGGCGGCGAGATCATGGTGGCCAGCAATTCCTCGCCTCGTCGCAGCAAGAGCCTGTTCGGCGCGTTGTTTGGCGGTGGTGGCGCCGACGAAGAAGAAGAAAGCGGCGGTGAGGTGAGCGCTCCACCGGCGTCCGCACGTCCTGCCCGCGCAGTGCCTGCGCGTCAGGCTCCGGCGGTTCCGGAAGAGCCGGTCCAGCAGCCGCGTGAAACGATGGTTGCCGCCTTGCCTGCCCGCGAGGCTCCGGTGCCGATGCAGGCGCCGCGTCCGGAAGCCGGGCTTGATGCCCAGGCGCAGGCCGCCACGGAAATTCCGGTGGCCGCGCTCAATGTTCCGATTCCGGCCCGCAAACCGGCAATGGCGCCGCAGGATGCCGTGGCGCTCGCCGCAGCCGAACCTGCCGCCGCCGCCCGCGCCGCCGTGGATGCAAACACGGTTCAGGTTGCCGATGCCGGCACGCCTTCGCCGCTGATGAACGGTTTTGTGCCGGTGCCATCCGCTCGCCCGCAGCTTGAAACGGATAATATGCAGCTTGCCGCCGCAGTGATCCCGTCAGCACGTCCGACGCGTCCAGGCGAAAAACCTGCCGCAAGCGGCCAGGATGCGATTGCCGCGCTGGTCAACAGCGAGCAGGCCGAGCCGACACAAGTCGCCGAGGCTGGCAATGTTGACGTGCCGCAGCCGGGTGAAACGGCAGCTTTCCCGCTGCCGAAGGAAGCACCGCGTGCCAATACACAACTTGCCCTGCTTTCCAAGAAGGACGAGATCGGCGAGCTGATTGCACCGCCTTCCGACGATTATTATGACAACAAGCCTGTGGCAGACGCTGCGCCGAAACAGGCTCCGGCAGCCGTGCAGACGGCTTCGGTGGCCCGCACGGCGCCAGCCAAGCCGACGGCCAGGGCTTCAGCCGCCGCCCATAAGCAGGTTGCAGCGATCGGCATGGCGGCGGAAACAGGCGTTCGCACCACTGCAAAGGGCGGACGCTACATTGCCAAGACCCAATCCAAGCCGCGCGCGGTCGTCCAGCCCGCTGTAATGCCGACTTCGGAAGTCGCGCTGTCGACGGAATCCGTTTCCAGCACTGTGCCAGTCACAAACCCGGTTCTCCGCAACGACGCCCTGCGTTCCGCGCCAGCCATGGTCTACACGGCAGGTTTCCAGCGCGGCAATCTGCCGACCGAACGCGCCAACCAGTTCAGCGGCAATGCCGTGACCTTCCTGACCGTGGCCAAGTTCACGGAAACCAACTGATCGCCGGTCAGATCAAATAAATCAAAAGAAAAGGGGCCCCGAAGGCCCCTTTTTATATTCCCGTTTGGGCTCGCTCAGCCTTTCAGTCCGGCTGCTTCGCTCGCAAGCTTCGTGATAGCGTCCCAATCACCTGCCTCAACCAGTTCCTTCGGCGCAACCCAAGAGCCGCCGACGCAAACAACATTCGGCAGCGAGAGGTAATTTTTGGCATTGGCAAGGCTGATGCCGCCCGTCGGGCAGAAGAACGTTCCGGCAAGCGGCGAGGAGAGCGCCTTCAGGAACGATGCGCCGCCTGCCTGTTCAGCCGGGAAGAATTTCAGGTGGGTGTAACCTTCCTCACGCAGCGCCAGCATCTCGCTCGGCGTAATCGCGGCGGGCAAAAGCGGCACGTCGCTGTCGTTGGCGGCGGCAACGATATATTTCGTAGCGCCGGGGCTTACGATGAAGCGCGAACCCGCCTTCGCCGCATCCTCATACTGCTTGGCGTTGAGGATCGTACCGGCGCCGACGATTGCTTCCGGCACTTCAGACGCGACGGCACGGATAGCGTCGAGCGCAGCTGCGGTGCGCAAGGTGATCTCGATGGCGGGCAATCCACCCTTGGCAAGCGCACGCGCCAGGGGAACAGCATGTTCCACCCTGTCGATCAACAGAACCGGGATGACCGGCTGGCCTGTCATGATGGGAACGAGAAGATCGGTTTTCTGGGTCATCGGCTTGCTCGGCTGTTTGAGTGGATAAATCGATTTAAATCCCTGTCGGCGGTTTGTCCACCGCCGAAAGGTACTTGTTCATGCGGCTCTTTTAAGAGTGTCGAGCTGTTTTTGCCAGCGCTGATAGGCATCGGCCATCCGCTTGTCATATTCGTTGCGGGCAAATGCAGGGCCATTGTAGCGTCGGGCGAATTCCCGCCAGTTGCGGGTTTTCAGAACCTCAAGAAGCTCTGCTTTTTCGACAAAGCGTAGCATCAGCCGCGCTTGTCCGGCTACCGATTGGCGTGCTTCCGCGACAAAGTCCTCGATGGTTAGGTAGCCAAGCCATTCCCAATGCGCACCCATGACCTGCCCCAGCCCCCAGGAGGTGGATTCAAGCGCCGCCTTCTTGTTCAACCCCATCGCTCGCTCAAGCAGGAGCCAGCGTTCGCCTTGCGATTTCGGATTGCGTATGCGGCCTGCAACCGGCGCCGACAGGCCGTTGCTCCTCGCATAATCGCGCAGGCGTCCGGAAAGCCTGCGGTCGAAATAATGCCCCTCGAACCGGATAGCCGGTTCCTTGCCGCCGTTAACGTCATAGAGCGCGCGACCGCCGCTCTCCACTTCCGCAATCGCCAGCAAAGCCGCCGGATCAATGTTTGCTTCATTCGCCATCACTGTCAGGGCTGCGATCGTCTGGCTGTCGAACATGTACTGCTCCTCAAAAATTGGACTTCAAGCCTGATTTTGAGGTGACTTCGCCGCATGAGGATAAAGTTGACTTGAATTCGCCGTTTGCGGGGATTAGTTGCGGGATGAATTTTCAAAGAAGACTGGACCGATGAGCAATTTGCCTTTCACCGTTGCCGCCCTTTATTGCTTTGCGCCGCTACCGCAATATGAGAGCCTGCGCGAGCCGCTGGCTCAGCTTTGCTGCTCGAATGGCATCAAGGGAACGCTGCTTCTGGCGGCGGAAGGCATCAACGGGACGGTCGCAGGCACTGCCGAGGCGATTGAAAAGCTCGTGCAGCACATCACGGCAATCCCCGGTCTGGCGCAGCCCGAACTCAAATATTCCCATGCGAGCGAAATGCCGTTCCACCGCATGAAGGTGCGTCTGAAGCGCGAGATCGTCACCATGGGTGTCGAGGGTATCGATCCGCTGAAAAGCGTCGGCACCTATGTCGCGCCGCAGGATTGGAACGCGCTCATTGCCGATGAGAACACCGTCGTGGTCGACACGCGCAACGATTATGAATATGCCATCGGCACTTTCGAAGGGGCGATCGATCCGCAAACCAAGACTTTTCGTGAATTTCCCGAATGGGTCGAGCAGAACCGCGACAAGCTGGAAGGCAAGAAGATTGCCATGTTCTGCACGGGTGGCATTCGCTGCGAAAAGGCAACGGCCTTCGTCAAGGGACTGGGCTTCGAGGATGTCTTCCATCTCAAGGGCGGCATCCTGAAATATCTGGAGGAAGTGCCCCGCGAGGAAAGCATGTGGAATGGCGAATGCTTCGTGTTCGATGAGCGCGTGGCGGTTGGCCATGGCCTTGCTGAAAGCGACGTGGAACTTTGCCGCGCCTGCCGCCGCCCGATTTCGCCGGAAGACAAGCTTTCGCAGTTTTTCGAGGAGGGCGTTTCGTGTGCCGGTTGCTATGACGAGCGTTCGCCGGAAGATCGCGCCCGTTATGCGGAGCGCCAGAAGCAGGTAAAACTTGCCGAGAAGCGCGGGGCGCACAAGCATATCGGCAGTTGAGCGGAACAGTTCCTTTGCCGCAGGCCCGTGGGCTAGCCAAACAAATCTACTCGCACTATGGTAAGCTCGATTCTGGAACGATCTGAATTCGTTGTGGAATTTTGGGCGGCTTTTGCATGGACGCCCGTGCATCAAGGGTCTGACGGCATCCGGGTCGCGTTTGCCTCCATCACACCCATCATCGCAAGTCAGGGCATGGGAAATCTCCGATGCCCGCGCAGAAACAGCGCCGATTTTCCGGCGGATGATGGTTTGCCTGCTGTTGCAGGCGATATGGAGGATATTCATGAAGAAACTTATCGCCGCATTTCTCATCACCGTTGCTGCGGGCGCCGCCTCGGTCGCTCATGCTGCCGAGAAGGTAACGGTTTTCGCCGCCGCCAGCATGAAGGATGTTATTGAAGAAGCCGCCAGACAGATGAAGGCCAAGGATGGCACGGAGATCGTGGCTTCCTTCGCGTCCTCGTCGGTTTTGGCCAAGCAGATCGAGCAGGGCGCACCGGCGCAGATTTTCATTTCCGCCGATCTCGACTGGATGGATTATGTCGAAAAGGCCGAGGCCATCGACAAGGCTTCGCGCAAGGTGATCGCCGGCAATGCGCTGGTGATCGCGACGCAGAAGGAGACGCCGAAAGGCGAGGCCAAGGAGCTTTTGAGCGCCGGCCGTTTCGCCATGGGCGACCCGTCCAATGTTCCGGCAGGCAAGTATGGCAAGGCAGCACTTGAAAAGCTCGGTATCTGGAAAGATGTCGAAAAGAACGCGGTCTTTGCCGAGAATGTGCGCGTTGCGCTGCAATATGTCAGTCGCGCCGAGGTGAAGGCGGCCATCGTCTATGCATCGGACCGTGCCGCGGCGCCGGAACTGGTGGAAGCCTATCGCTTCCCGGCATCGAGCCACGCCCCGATCCTCTATCCGGCAGCGCTTGTTGCAAAGAACGAAACCGATGCCGCCAAGGCTTTCCTCGCTTTCCTTGAAAGCGATGTCGGTCAGGCGATCATCAAGGACAAGGGCTTTGTGGGCGCTGCGGAGGCGGCTCAGTAAAATGATCGAAGGCAATCTCTGGCAAATCGTCCTGCTGTCGCTCCGGGTTGCCGGGATAGCCATCATCGTCGCTCTGCCGGTTGCATTTGTCGTTGCATGGCTTCTTGCCCGGTTCAACTTTCCGGGCAAGTCGCTGGCGCAGGCCATCGTCACCATGCCGCTGGTTCTGCCCCCGGTGGTGACGGGCTATCTGCTTTTGATCCTGTTTGGTGCGCGTGGAGCGTTTGGTGCTCCGTTGCAGGAATGGTTTGGCCTTTCCTTTTCCTTTCGCTGGACGGGCGCTGCCCTTGCTGCCGGCGTTATGGCTTTTCCGCTGCTCGTTCGCCCGATCCGGCTTTCAATAGAGGGACTGGATCGCGGGTTGGAGGAAGCGGCGCGAACGCTTGGAGCCAACCGGCTCACGGCCTTTTTCACTGTCATCCTGCCGCCGCTGCTGCCGGGCGTGCTTGCGGGCGGGGTGCTGGGCTTTGCCAAGGCGCTGGGCGAGTTCGGCGCCACGATCACCTTCGTGTCCAACATTCCGGGCGAAACGCAGACGCTTTCGCTTGCCATCTATGCCCTGATGCAGACCCCATCCGGCGATGCGGAAGCCTTCCGGCTCATTGCCATATCCGCAGCCATCTCAATTATTGCCGTAGTGCTCTCCGAATGGCTGCAGCGCAGGCTTGCAGGAGCGGCAAAATGAGCGGACTTTCCGTTTCGATTGAAGGGCGCAATGGCAAATTCGCTGTCGAGGCCGATTTTGCCGCCGATTGGGGCGTGACCGCTTTGTTCGGCCATTCAGGCGCAGGCAAGACGACTTTGCTGAAAATGATTGCCGGAACGCTCCGCCCGGAGAGCGGACGCATTGCTGTGGGCAATTTCACGCTGTTCGATGCGGAAAAAGGCATAAACCTGCCGCCGGAAAAGCGCCGTATCGGCTATGTTTTTCAGGAAGCACGGCTTTTCCCGCATATGAACGTCAAGCGCAACCTGACTTATGCGCGCTGGGCTGGACATAGACAGGCTACCCGCAGCTTTGATGAGGTGGTGGCGCTGCTCGGCATCGATCATCTTCTTGACAGGCGGCCATCGACGCTTTCGGGCGGTGAGCGCCAGCGTGTCGCCATCGGGCGCGCGCTTCTGTCCGATCCCGCGCTGCTTTTGCTGGATGAGCCGCTTTCCTCACTCGACCATGCACGCAGGCAGGAAATATTGCCCTTTATCGAACGTCTTCGCGATGAAAGTCATGTGCCGATCGTCTATGTGAGCCATGAAATCGATGAAGTCGCGCGGCTTGCCGACCAGATCGTGCTTCTGTCCGCTGGCCGGGTGACGGCGAGCGGGGCGGCGACAGATGTATTTCCGCTGATCGACGCCGAGGGCGAGGGCGGCGGTGTGCTGCTGGAAGGGCTGGTTTCGTCCTACGACGAGCGCTACAAGCTGGCGGAAATCGATCTTGGCGGCGCATCGTTCCAGCTCAGCGATGCAGGGCTGAAACAGGATATGCATGTGCGGCTGCGCGTGCGTGCGCGCGACGTCTCCATTGCGCGCAAGGCGCCGGAAGCGATCAGCATACGCAACCTGCTGCCGGTTACAGTGACGTCCATCACGACCGATGACGGCCCCAACGCCTATGTTTCGCTGGACTTTCAGGGGCGTCGTCTTGGTGCACGGCTGACGCGACGCTCAGTCGACGAACTTGCGCTGCAATCGGGTGACCGTGTGGTGGCGCTGGTGAAGGCGGTTTCGGTGGACCGGGCGGCTATTCGGGAAAAATGACGCGGGAACAATAATCCGGTTTTCGCCCCGCCTCTTTTATGCTCCTGTCTCTGTCGAATGGGAGAATATGCATGGCTGATTTGCAGAACTGGACGCCGCGCCCAAAGCCGGAACGCAAGCTACTCGAAGGCCGCTATGTACGGTTGGAGCCGCTGGACCCCGAGAAGCATGGCGATGAACTGTTTGCCGCTTCCTCGGTGGAGGATGCAGACCGGCGCTTCACCTGGCTGTTCGAGTTTCCCCCTGCGACCCGTGCAGAATTCGAGCCGTGGCTGGAAAAGGCATCCAAAAGCGACGATCCGCTGTTTTTCGCGGTCATCGACAAGGCGAGCGGCAAGGTTGCCGGACGGCAGGCGTTGATGCGCATCGACCCCGTCCATGGCGTGATCGAGATAGGCAGCATTTACTGGGGGCCGCTGATTTCGCGCCAACCGGCAGCAACCGAAGCGCAGTTCCTGTTCATGCAGTATATTTTCGACGAGCTTGGCTATCGCCGCTATGAATGGAAGTGCCACAATGAAAACGGGCCTTCCAAGCGGGCTGCCGAGCGTTTCGGCTTTCAGTTCGAGGGAGTATTCCGCCAGCATATGGTAGCGAAAGGCAAGAACCGCGATACGGCGTGGTTCTCCATTCTCGACAGCGAATGGCCTGCCTTGAGACAAGCCTATCAGGCATGGCTTGCGCCGGAAAACTTTGATAGTGACGGCCAGCAGAAGAAGAAGCTGGAGGAGTTTCGTGATCTTGGCTGAGCGTAAGAAGAGCAACCCGGCAATCGCCGCCGCCGTCATTCTGATCGGCTTCGGGGTGCTTGCCTATTTCGTGCCGAGCATCATGCTGGCACTGGGCGAGCGTTCGCAAATCGCAGCGATCATCTTCCCGATCGTCTTTGTTCTGGGTTTCTTCGCCATTTTCTGGCTACGCTCGAAGCGGCAGAACAAGGATTGATCACCCGACCAGTGAGGCGCTGAGAAGCAATGCGCCCGTCAATGCGATGAAAAGGGCGGCAGCGACTTCGATTACCGCCTTCAGGCGACCCGACATGGCCCTGCTGCCCGCAAAGCGCAGCGCCGTGTTTTTGGCGGTCACGGCCAGTGTAGCGAGGACCGCTACCGTGATGAACGTGCCGAAGGCCATCGCGAAGACCGAGAGCAGTCCGCCAACCATCAGGCCATTCAACAAAGCGAAAGTCAGCACGATCAGCGCGCCGGAGCAGGGACGCAGGCCCACGGAGAAAATCGCCGACCAGGCCGTTTTCCAGTTGAAGTCTTCGCCCAGCGTCGACGGATCGGCAATATGGGCGTTGCCGCATGCGGCGCACACATCGCCTTCGCCGATGAAGACATGATCCGATGCCGCGGCGGTCGCGGGTTTGTAGTTGAGCTTGACCGTGCTGCCGGCTGCTGCCGCGCGCGTGGATTGCGAAATACTCCCCTGCCAGGCTGGACCGGAAGCCATTGCCGGTTCGGGTGCTGCGGCAAAGAGCGACGCGGCGGGTCCGCGGTTTGAACTGTCCTGCTTCCTGAAAAGCAGCGGCAGCTTGCGGACCAGAAGCCAGAGACCGAAAAACAGCACAAGCGCAAAGCTCGCAATTTCCATGTAGCGTGCGGTCTGGTTCATGGAGATGCCGGTGCCGCGCAGCAGGAACCATGCGAGGCCGACGACGGCAATCGCCATGATCGCTTGCAAAAGCGATGAAATAAACGACAGGAAGATACCGCGCCGCAGCGCCGTTTCATTGGCGATCATATAGGACGAGATGACGGCCTTGCCGTGGCCCGGCCCTGCTGCATGAAAAATCCCGTAGATGAAGGAAAGCCCGACCAACACCGAAGCCTGCCATGGGTCCTCACGCATCGCTTTCAGCGCGTTGGTCATGGCGAGATAAAACGAGCGCTGCTGCTCGTTCATCCAGAGAATGAGATGCGCGAAAGGCCCGGACGGCTTCATCGCCACCTCATTCGCGCCAATGCCGAGCGATGACTGCGCATAGGCTTGCGCAACGATCACCGTGAGACAGAGGGTCATAATGAGGGTAGCCGGTTTTCTCATCAGCCAGTGTTTCCTTTTGCTGCGCAATCAATTTCGAGCCGGGTTGCGAATATTTTCGACATGTCGGTGCCCGTCGGGTCGTTGAAGAAGGCATCGGTCAGGGTCGCCTGGTTCTGGGCGAGCGCTTCATCCGGATCGGGGCGGACAACCTTCGATGTGCAGCCTGCGGGCAGGCCCTTCACAACCAGATCGCTGTCATTCATGTAATCGATGGCGGTATAGAAGGTGGGGTCATAGACACCGAAGCTGATCTTGTGACCGGGTGCCAGCTTCAACGGCTTTTCGGGCTTGCTCGTAAAGATGATGAGCAGACGATTGTCGGCGAAATCGGCCGCAAGATCGGTCGGCCTTGCCATTTTCACATCCTTGCCGTCATCCAGTACGGTCTGGAAATATTTGAATTCGGCAATCGATCCATTGATGACGTGGCCGAGGTCGATCAACTCGTTTTTGTCGAGCTGGAGATCGCCATTCTTGTCAAACTCCATCAGAACGGTTGAGGAAAATACGTCATCGAAACGCCAGACATGCGCCAGTCTCTGGACAGTGCCATCCGGTGCGATGGTGAGTTCCAAGCGGGCTTCGGCGAACACATGCGGATGCGCGTGCGCGGGCGCAGGCAAAAGGCTTGCAATCAGCATTGCAGCTGCGGCGGACCGGCTCAAACCGCCTTTAAGCCATGACGATGGATTCAGCATATGGGTTTCCGTGAGTATTGCCTGAAGTTTAATCGGCAAGGCGGCGAAAGTGGGACATCGCCCGCAAATTCAGCGTCCTTCTTTCGAGCCGGTTTCCCTGTCCTTGAACCATTGGGTCAGAAAATCCACGAGTGCGCGGATTTTGGCCGGCAGATAGCGCCGGTGCGGGTAGACGGCATAAATACCCCCGTCCTTGACGATGAATTCGTCCAGACAAGTGACGAGCCTGCCACGTTCGATTTCCTCTTCCGCGATAAAGGCGGGCAACATACAGAAGCCGAGACCGGCAAGAGCCGCATTCTTGGTGGCGACAGGGCTGTTGACCTCGATGGGACCGTTGACGGGTACGGTCATCATGGAGCCGTCGGTATTGCGGAAATGCCAGTTGTTGCGTGAACGCGCATTGGTGTCGATGATGCAGGGCCGGTCGGCCAGATCCTCGGGACGCTCCGGCTTGCCGACGCGGCTGATCAGTTCCGGTGCGCCGCATAGCACGGAATGGAACGGCGACAGACGCTTTGCAATGAGGGAAGAGTCCTGCAAGCGCGTGATGCGGATGGCGAGATCGAAGCCTTCTTCCACCAGATCGACAAAACGGTCATCGAGCCGCACATCGAGCACGATTTCCGGATGGGCAAGGCAGAAATCGATCAGCGACTGGCCGATGACGGCATCGGCAAAAGTGCGCGGCGCCGACAGTTTGATGCGGCCCCGCGCATCGGAACTGGTTTCGCTGACAGCATCCTGCAGCGCATCGATCTCGCGAATGATCTCGACCGCGCGGTGATAATAGGTGTGCCCCGCTTCGGTCAGCGAGAATTGCCGCGTGGTGCGGTTGAGAAGGCGCGCGCCAAGCTCGTCCTCCAGTTCGCGCACATATTTGGAAAGAAGTGCCTTGGAACGCCCGATTTTTCGCGCTGCGGCGGAAAATCCTTCCGCTTCGACCACGTCGATGAAGGCGCGCATGCGTGTGAGGGTGTCCATGGTCTAGCCCCGCTTCCCGATGATGTTTCTGGCCAGCGCGATCAGCGCCCGGTCGCTGCCGCGTGGTCCTATGAACGAAATGCCGAAAGGTGCGCCCTGCACCTCTCCCAACGGCAATGTGATCTGCGGCAGGCCGGAAAGCACCGAAAGGCAGAGCAGGCGCAATGCCTGCTCGCGATAGGCCTGCAAGGTTTCGAAAGGTTCTTTCGCGAGCGGCGCCGCACCCGGTACGGTCGGCAGCGCCAGCACGGCGTTACTGCCGATGATCTGTTCAAGTTCCTGTGTGAACTGCGCCCGGCGCATACGCTGGCTGGCAACGAGATCAGTGGCGATTTCCGCGCCAAAGGCAAAACGGTCCGCAACGCCGGGGCCGAGCTTGCGATCGCCCGATGAAATCCAGCCACCATGCGTCGCCCAGGCTTCCGCACCCTGTATATGACGGAAGACCAGATAGAGTTCGTCTATCGAAAGTGTTGGCTGGCTTGCCGCCTTGAGACCCGCGAAGTGCGGACGCACTTCGGCGAACATGGTGCGATAGGCATCCGTTTCCTGCTGACCGAGCAGAAGCTGTTCGAGAACCGGCATATAAAGAAGCTGCGTCAGCCTGAATTCTCGGGCGTCGTCGCCAAGCAGGATAGACCCGACCCGGTCGTAAAGCTCAATGTCGCGTGCAAACCAGCCGATCGTGTCGAGTGAGGGCGCAAGCGGCATGATGCCTTGGAGCGGAATGCGGCCATGGGTGGTGCGCAGGCCGACGAGACCGCAGAAGCTGGCTGGCGCGCGAATGGAGCCTCCGGTATCCGAGCCGAGCGCAATGTCGGCGAGCTTGCCCGCAACGGCCGCAGCCGAGCCGGAAGACGAACCGCCGGTAACGCGGTCCGGCGCTGCCGGATTGATCGGATGGGGGAAATGCGAATTCTGCCCCATCAGGGAGAATGCAAGCTCGTCGGTCTGGGCCTTGCCAACAAATTCCGCACCGGCTTTAAGAAGCTGTTCTACCACCGGAGCTGATCTTTCGGCGGCGAGTGATTCGGCCTTGATCTGCGGATTGCCGCATCCGGTCACCATCCCGGCGACGTCATAAATATCTTTTACTGCCAGTCGTTCGCCCTTGAGCGGCCCTTCCGATGCATCAACGGGGGGCTTTTCGGCTTTTGCAATGATGGCGTTGAAGGGGTCGAAACTGGCCATTGTTCACAACATGCAACAATTAACGGGATGTTTACGCTCTTTCGAGGCGGATCTGAGCTGAGAATGTTTCACTAATATTGAACAATGGCAAGCGCGCAGCTTGATGCGATGCGGCCAAAAATAAATTTGTCCGGGAGAATTTTTGTCATTGAATGGACACGACTTTGCGCTTATATCGCGCTTGCCCAAAGTCGCACGTGCCTGTGGGTGTCCGCCGATCCTCGAATGGTGAGGAATTCGGTACGGTACCTGGACCTAACCGCTCCAGTCGATCTGATGGCCAACCGCCAGATCGAGGACATCTTGAAGCAACGACGGTGCGGGCCTTTCTAGTGTCTTTCGGCTGTCCAAAAGCCGAAATTACTGAAGAGGCACACCTTCATTGCCAGAAGTGCGGATGCGGTTCTCCAATTCCAATCCAAGGCAGACAAAGCGGAGTAACGCGAATTGAGCGTTGTTCCATCGCCGCATGAGTTTTCGCGTGACATCAGCACCTCCAAAGGCTGGCCTCACGGCGGATGCGTTCATGCACACTTTGTCCCTTTGCAAGCGGTGAAGACAACCGCGCGGGAGAACGACCATGGCAACGCAGCGTATCATCGACTTCCTCAACACCCGCCGTCCGGACGGTCCTTGCCTCGTCGTCGACACCGACGTCGTGCGCGACAACTATCTGAGCTTCGAGAAGGCTTTGCCCTATTCGCGCATCTTCTATGCGGTGAAGGCAAATCCTGCGCCGGAAATCCTGCGCCTGCTCGCTTCGCTTGGCTCGTGCTTCGACACCGCTTCGGTTGCTGAAATCGAAATGGCGCTCGAAGCTGGCGCTACGCCAAACCGTATCTCCTATGGCAACACCATCAAGAAGGAGCGCGATATTGCGCGCGCTTTCGAGCTGGGCATCCGCCTTTATGCGGTCGATTGCGTTGAAGAAGTCGAGAAGGTTGCGCGCGCCGCTCCCGGCAGCCGCGTATTCTGCCGCGTCCTGACCGATGGCGAAGGCGCCGAATGGCCCCTGTCGCGCAAGTTCGGTTGCGTGCCTGCCATGGCCATCGACGTTCTGCGCCATGCAAAATCGCTCGGCCTCGATTCCTACGGTGTGTCGTTCCACGTCGGCTCTCAGCAGACGGACCTCACCGCATGGGATCGCGCACTCGGCGATGCGGCTTCGGTGTTCCGCACCCTTGCCGATGAAGGCATCGTTCTGCGCATGGTCAATATGGGCGGCGGTTTTCCAACCCGTTACCTCAAGGACGTGCCGACCGCGCAGGCCTACGGCATGGCGATCTTCGACGCGCTGTCCAAGCATTTCGGCAACCGCATCCCGGAAACCATCATTGAACCGGGCCGCGGCATGGTCGGCAATGCAGGCGTGATCAAGACCGAGGTGGTTCTGGTCTCCCGCAAGGCGGACAACGACAATGTGCGCTGGGTCTATCTCGACATTGGCAAGTTCGGCGGTCTCGCCGAAACCATGGACGAGGCGATCCGCTACCAGATCGTGACCCCGCATGACGGTAGCGAAACCGAGCCTTGCGTGCTGGCTGGCCCGACCTGCGACAGTGCGGACGTTCTTTACGAAAAGACGCCGTATCCGCTGCCGGTCTCGCTGACCATCGGTGACGAAATCCTCATCGAAGGCACGGGCGCTTACACCACCACCTATTCGGCGGTGGCTTTCAACGGCTTCGAACCGCTCCGATCCTACGTCATCTGATCGCTCGGGATTAAACTTTAAAAGTCCCGATTGATCCTCTCAACTCGCCCGGTGCTGCAAAGTGCTGGGCGGAGTGTGCTGCTGCCGCTTTGCGGGGATAGATGTCATGAACGCAACTTTGGACATTCAGGAAAATACCGAAACCTTCATCGCTCCGGCTTTTACAATCGCCGGCGAAGCGCTGGAGCACGTGCTGGCGCGCGAAGCATTGCTTGATCGCGCGATGGGTGAAGGCCGTCGCCGCAAATCTTCGGAAAAGCTGCGTCGCGGCCGCCTGCCCGCCGAAGGTCTGGCCTTTGCTGCGCTTGGCGAGGATGGCTTGCTCGCAGGCACCGTGCGGCTTTGGAACGTCCACGCCGGTATTGATGCTTTCGGCTTTCCGGTGTCCGCCTTGCTGCTTGGTCCGCTGGCCGTCGATCCTTCCGCTGCCGGTTGCGGTATCGGTTCGGCGCTGATGCGTCATGCGATCAATGAGGCAGAGCGCCTCGGCCACGGCGCGATCCTGCTGGTGGGCGATCCGGAATATTATGAGCGCTTCGGCTTTACCGCTGAAAAGACCGGCGAACTTGCCATGCCTGGCCCCTATGAGAAGCGGCGCTTTCTGGCGCTTGAGCTGAAGCCCGGCCATCTCGACGGGGCGCATGGCGTCTTGCGCGCCAGCGGACGCAAAGTGCCGCGCATCGAGGCGTCCTTGCGACAATCCGCGTGAATTAGGTGAGGCGCAGCAGCCGTCCGAAGTTGCGGACGGCTGTGATCGCAAGCCCTGCGAGGAAGCCTGCAATCAGCCCGGCGATGACGATCAGCTTGCGCGATGTGCTGGCCGGATCAAGCGGCGGGCGGGCTTCCGAAAGAACCCTGACATTGGCCGTGTTGAGCCCTTCCTGTTCGTTCGTCTCCCGTGAGCGCAGGAGAAAGGCTTCATAGACCGAGCGCCGCGCCGTGGCTTCGCGCTCAAGCTCACGCAGTTTCACCAGATCGCCGCTATTGTTCGCCTGCTGTGACTTGAGCTGCGCCAGACGGGCGGTGAGGTCCTTTTCCTGCTGAGCGGACCGGACGACCTCGACTTGCAGCGAGGAACGGATACGCCGCAATTCGGCATCGATATCGTTCAAAACAGTGCCCGCCTGTGACTGCGCCTGAATGAGTGCTGGATGGCGGGGACCAAGCTGGGTGGACAAGCCGCTTGCAGTCTGGCGTGCCTGCGCATATTGCGCGCGCAGCGCAGTCAGCGTGTTGGAACGCAGGTCTTCCGGCAAAGTTCCGGTCACGACGCTGTCGGATGTCGCGCTGCTCAGCACCTGCACCCGGGCCTGAAGCCGCATGGTTTCGGCGCGCTGGTTGGTCAGCTGGTCATTGAGCCGGGTCAGGTCGTTGTCGCTGATCAGTTTGCCGTCGACATTGACGAGATCGTGGGAAGCGCGAAAATCCGCGGCTGCGCGCTCCGCCTGTTCGACATTGGCGCGCATATCGGCAAGCCGGTTCGACAGTTCGTCCGAGGTACGCCGTGCGGCATCGGATTGCAGCGAAGCAAGCTCGCTCTGGAAAACGGAACTGATTGTGTTCGCAAGCGAGGCCGATTTCTGCGGATCGCGGGTTTTCACCGAGATCGAATAGATGAAGGTCTTGGCATCACGGCCAATGGCGATGCTCTTGTGCAGGTTATAGAGAACGCGGGTTTGCAGCGTCTGGCTGTCGCTCGCCTTTTTGGGCGACAGCATGTCCCTGATCTGCGCAAACAGGCCGGCAATGCCGGTCGGAACCAGAGTGCCGTTGAATTCGGGGTCTTTTGTCAGCTCCGTCTTATCGATTACCTTCAACAGCACGCTGCTGGAATCGATGATGCGCGCCTGGCTTTCGGCAACGGCGAGCGACGCATCGGTCGGTAGCTGGCTTGGCGTCAGTTCGTCCCCCGCTGTTTTGATGTTGCGCGGATCGACCAGAATATCGGTCGAAGCGACATACATCTGCGGTAGCGACAATGCATAGAGTGCAGCGACCACCCCGCCCAACAGTGTGCTGACCAGCAAAAGCCTTCGCGATCCCCGCACCACATCGATGGCGATGCGCGGATCGATCAGCGGTTTCCATTCGGCATCCGGTCCCGCTCCGTCAATGACAGGGCGCTCACGCTGGACCGGTTCCGGTATTTGCTCACGCGTGGGAGCGGCAGCCTCGATTGCGACTTTGCGGCGTTCGTGTTCCTGAACCTTGCGTTCCAGCTCCGCTTCGATCAGTGCGACACGTTTTTGCAGCTCGGCTACATCCGCATCGTCCAGTTCTTCCTCGATGACGGGTTCCGGCGTTTCTTGCGTATCATGGTCGTGTTCATGAAAGAACGCAGCGCGTTCATCCGGTGTCGCGGGTGGCGTCCAAGGCGGTGCGGCTTCGCTCTCACGGCGAGCAGTCGGGCGATCGATTGGGCGCGCGTCGGAAAATGCGAGAAGAGGTTTCTCAACTCCCGCCTTTCTGCGCCCCTCATGATCGCTCATTGTCGAATTCGTCCGTATCTGTAGGCGTCTCGACCTTTTCGGTGCCAACCGCCGCTATGAAATCCATAAACCAGGGCCTGCGGATGCCAAACCGGAATCCGCTCGCCCCAAACCTGATGGCCGAATGTAATTTTTTATAGAAAACAAAACGTTAAAATAACGCTGGCGCGTATCGCGAAATGCTCGACCCACATTATTTTAGCTTTTGCTTGTCTACTCTTTGAACTTGCAAAGAAGAGTTTAAGTCTTTTTAGCTAAATCTCTTTATTGCGCTCCTGTTCCAGTGGAACGGCTGGCGCTCCAGACCATGATAGATGAGGCTTCCCTGTTGATAGCGAAAGCGCTGCGGAAACTGCCGGGCAATAATGCCGGAATAGTGCGTGATTACCTGTCCCTGTTTTCCGGCTCTGCGGGCAGGCTGGTGGTTTCCCTCGTCTATTTCATCGCGCTTGCAAACACGCTGCCGACCGGAGATTTCGGTATATTTGCCACTGCATCGGGCACGGGCGTGGTGCTGTCGCGCATTGTTTCCCTGGGCTTCAGTTCGCCGCTTTACCGCATAGCGACAGTGAAGCCGCGCCTGCTCGGCATTTATACGGCGGGTTTCCTCGTTGCCATTCTGGTCTCCCTGCCACTGTTTGCGCTGGCATCCTGGCTGGTCTATTTCGTCTTTTTCAGCCGCGATATTTCCTTCCTGCCTTTTGCAGTGGTAGTGTTTGCCGAAGCCCTGTTGTGGCGTTCAACGGAAATCGTCATCATCGTCAACAATGGCTTGCGCCGCTTTGGAATATCGGCGGGGCTGGTGATCTTCGGCACGGCCACGCGCGCGGTCGCGGCTGTGCTGTTCATGTGGCTGGCAAGCGTTCATGACATGGCCCATTGGGCGTGGTGGTATACAGCGGCCAATGGCGTCGCGCTGTTGACTGCGCTGAAATTTTACCCGTCGATCCGGCTTCGCTTCAAGCCGGCGCTTTATATGCGGCGGCTTTCCGATGCGGTTGCCGTGATGGGGGCCGAACTCCTGTTCTATATTCAGGCCGAGCTCGACAAGCTTCTCGTCCTGACCGTCGGTGGGCCTGCGACGGCAGGGCTTTACGCGATCATCATGCGGCTGGTGGACCTCACCGCCCTGCCGGTGCGGTCCTTCAACATGATGCTGGTGCAAAAGCTCATGCGCACGCCGGACATGCTGTCCTCATTGCGCATCCGCGCAGGGCTTGAGTTCGCGGTCTTCGCCGTCTCGGTGGCGGGTCTCGGCGCGATGGTCGTGTTCCTGCAAATCTTCCCGAATGCACTTGGTTCAAGCGTTGCCCCTATCGTCGGGCTGTTGCCGCTGGTGCTGCTCGTGCCGGGTTTCCGCAACCTGATCGAGTACCAGACCGAGATCCTCTATGCGCGCGGCCAGTCCGGTCTCAGGACCTTGAGCATGGTGCTGATGACCGCTGCCAAGGCATTTTTCGTCTGGCTGCTGCTCGTGAATTATGCCGATAGCAACGACTGGATTCTGGGATTGAATGTCGTGTTTGCCGGGCTTTATTTCCTGTCGCTGGTCTTCACCTATACGAGCATCCGTTTGCCGGCTAAACGAATTTGAGATTCAGGCGCCGATAATGCGCCGGATATCGTCGACCGAAAGGCCAAGAAAGGATTGCATGCCGATGGCAACCTGATGCGGTTCCATTTCGGCAATGAAGGTGCGGAATTCCTCTTCGCTCGGTGGCGGCGCGAACCATTGCATCCGGCAGAGATCATGAGTGTCGCTATAGTGGCCGGAGCCTTGCAGCACGTCATCGACGTAGCGGCCATAGATGAAGCACTCGGAAAAGCGCCTTATATTGCCAAGGGCCGCAACCCAATGGTGCCCGGTATGGGCCTCAATCCGCTCGCACATCGAAATCACGCTGTCGCGCCGCCATGAAACAAGCTGGCCGATATAGTCGTTAAGCCCGCTTTTTCCGTTCTTGATGCCAAGCAGTTTCGCCGCATTGGCGGCCCATACGGGATGCTCCGGCCATTCGGGATTGGCAAGCGCATTGGGACGCACGAAAAGCCGGAGCTTCTCGCCATGCCAGAGCGTGCCGCAATCGAAGGGGCGCAGAAAGGCCGTGTCGGAATCCGTATAGAGAAATCCGTCTTCCTGCACGGCGGCTGCAAGTGCGATGCGGCGCAATTGCTGCACATGCCAGCCGCGCAGCGGTTTTGTCCGGAGCGAAAGCCAGACCCGCCGACGCCACAGATAGGTCGGGTCCCAGAAAGCATGCAGCCAGGAAGGCAGAAGATCGCGTTCGTCGATGATGACGCGATGCGCGCTTTCAAGCCTGCGAAACAGGGCGACATCCTTGCTGTCGACAAGGATGTAGTGCTTGGTGAAGCCACTGACATATTTGTCGACTGTCTCACAAAGCAGTTTGCAGCGCTCGAAATCCTGATCCCAGCTGGCTGTGACGATTGCGGTCTTCACCGGGAAGCTCCCTTCATCCAGCCTTTGGCGACGCGGCACAGAAACACCGGATTGCCGATCAGATAGCGCTTTGCGAGCCGCCGCGGTTCCTGCAACAGCCGGTGTGCCCATTCCATCTGGATTTCACGCACCCATTGCGGTGCGCGCTGCACGCGTCCCGTATGCAGGTCGAACAGCGCGCCCACCGCGCTCGCCACCGTGCAATGCTCTGCCGTGATATGCTTGTCGATGAAGAGTTCCTGACGTGGAACGCCCATCGCAACGAGCAATATATCGGGATGGAAATCCTTCAGCTGCGCCAGAATGCCGTCGAGGTCCGCAGGCTTGAAGAAGCCGTCCGAAATGACGCGATATTCATGGCGGGGTATCTGCTGCTTGAAAAGCTCTGCGGCGTCGGCAGCGACGCCCGGCCCGCCGCCAAGAAGTGCGACCTTCAGCGGGCGCTTCATATGCTGCAGAAGCCCCGGAATGAAGTCCGTTCCGTTGAGATTGGCCGGAAATTTGCTGCCATAGGCAACCTTGCTGGCAATATCGACGCCAACTCCGTCAGGCAGGATGAGGAAATCCTGCAACGCGGCGCGGTAATCCGGGTTCTCCTCCGTAATGTTGGAATTATTGGCGTTGAGCCAGCCCTGTTTCATGAACCGGCCTTCATTGATGCGGTTCTCGAAGAATGCGAAGGCGCTGTGCCAATCGAAACAGGCGACCTTCACGCCAAGGATATTCCGGTAGGTTACATTTTCGGTATGCATCATGCGTGGTCCATAGTTCTTTTTTTGCCGTGGAGTGCTTGCAGACCGTGGGCAACCGCGCGGTCCATGCCTTCGATTTGTGACCGTGTGAAGGCCTTCCCGTCCAGCCTCTGGCGATTCCCCGATCTTGTTTTTGCGATCTTTTCGACGATTGCCGCTGCGAAGGCCCGCGGGTCATCGGCAATGGTGCAGTTGGCGGGAATATTGCCGATACCGCGCACGGAATGCGTCGTGGCGACACTTGGCATGCCCAGTTCGAATGTTTCAATGGTTTTCAGTTGCACACCGGTTCCCGCCCGGCTGATTAGCGGCACGAGTGCCCCGCTTTCCACAAATTCAGTCGCATCCGGCACCTTGCCGGCGAAACTGACCTCTGGCCAGGCAGAGACAAGATCGGCGGGCGCATTGCCTGCAATTGCGATGGAAATATCGTCGGGAAGATGCGGCTTTATCTCACGCAGAAACCATTCGAGACCAATGCGGTTGGGGTGCCATGTCCATGTGCCGATCAGGGCAAGGTCGTGTTTTATCGGGCGTTGCTGCGCTGCCCGTGTTCCGCCCGGCGTGACGAGCGGCATTGTTGCGAACCGGTCGGAGCCAAGTCCCAGCGCCGGGCCGTCCTCCTCGGCGAAAGTGAAGACGAAACGCGCCTTTCCGCTGAGACGGCTTTCCAGTCCTTTTAAAATGCGGGCCTCGCGAGCGAACAGGAATTTCTGAATGAGGCTTCCCGCGTCGGCGGCGTTTTCCTCCGCCGAGCGATATTCCACATTATGCGCCACGAACAGCGACGGCTTGTCCCGGAAAATATCCTCAAACGCGCCGGGCAGGGTCACGCCGTTCAGCACATAGGCGTCGAAAGGGCCGATCTGTGCAATGGCTTCGCGCAGTTTCTGCGCGGGAATTACCCGCAACTTCGCCGAGGAAACGGTAAGGCCGGTCAGGAAGGATTTAAGCACCCAGCCGATCTTGCGCTTTATGCCGGCGCCCTCGGTTCGCACCTCGACCTCGCCCAGCACAACCGTATCCGCAGAATCGGCCTTTACGCCCGGCCATGTGAAACCAAGGACCGTTACCTTCGCGCCCGAGCGGCGCAGGCCATCGACTACAGCCGAATTCGCCACTTCGTAGCCGGTGGTCGGGATTCCGTGTGGGACAATCGACGTTACGAAAACAAGGTGAGGGGACTGCAAAGCAACTCCTGAACGTTACTGACCGGTATTCTCTATGATAGTTTTAAGCAGTGCTTACAACCGTGCGGTGAACTTTTCTTTAATTGTTTTTCAATAGGGCCAATGAAAACATGAGCGATTAATATTGGGTGGCGTTATGTCTGTATTACCGGATCATATACAAGTAATTGCTAAAACACCGGGGCTTCGTTTCGATGAGGTCGAGGTGGTGGTGACACTGCCAACCTTTCGCCGTCCGGAGCACGTCATTCGGACGCTGGACACGCTCAATGCTCAGGTTACGAGCCGCCGCTTCGCGGTCGTGGTGATCGAGAACGAGGCGGAGGACCGGGAAGGCGCCAAGGTAGCGGCACCGCAGTTCGAGGCCGGGAAATATAACGGCATGCTGATCGTCGAATCCCATCGCGGCAACTGCAACGCCTATAATGCGGGCTGGCTGACGGCGATGACCTATTTCCCGAACTTCAAATATGTCATCGTCATCGATGATGACGAACTCGCCGATCCGGCATGGATCGAAAACATGGTGGCAACTGCCGAGCGCTATAACGCCAGCCTCGTTGGCGGTCCTCAGTATCCGATCTTTGAAAAGCCGGGTTCGGAAAAATGGGCAAGGCATCCGGTTTTCCTGCCGCATTACAGCAAGACCGGGCCGGTTCCGATCATCTATTCGTCCGGCAATCTGTTGATTGCGCGTCCGGTTCTGGAAGCCATCGGCTATCCGTTCATGGACCTGAAGTTCAATTTCACCGGCGGCGGCGATTCCGATTTCATCAATCGCTCGCGGGCGAAGGGCTTTTCCATCGCCTGGTGCAACGAGGGGATCGTGCGCGAAACCATACCGGCCCGGCGGCTGGAGAGCGACTGGATTACCGCGCGCGGCCTGCGCAACGGTGTTCTGTCGACGCTGATCGAGCAGCGCCAGCGCAAGGACGAGCCTTTCGGCCAGGCGCGCGTTTTTTTGAAAAGTCTCGCTCTTTTGGCTTATTCTCCGATCAAGGCGCTGCGGCGCGGCATCGCGGCGCGCTTCGTGCCGGTCGGGACCTATTTCATCCATATCGGGCTGGGTCGCGTCATGGCCCATTTTGGATATCTGAATGAGCAGTATCGCAACCCGGACAAGAACTGACGCGCGTTCCGATGTTGCGGCGCAAACGAACGTGCGGGCGACAGTCCGCACGATTGCGCTTGTTATCGCCACGATAACATTCTGCGTTCTGCTGATTTCCTTCCGCCCCTTCAATCCATTGAGCACAGCGGCGAGCGGGGATACTTCAGGTGGCGGCGACACCATCAATCAGCTCGGTTTCGGCTGCCTCGGTGCCGTGGCGCTTTTGTCGCTCGCGATGTTTGCCGATCCGAAAAAGGTGGTCAAAATCGTCAGCCCCGGCTGGCTGCTGATGTTCGCCTTCCTGTTCGCATCGGTTTTCGCAAGCCCCGATCCGGCGACGGCGATACGCGGCGTCTTGTTGACGATGATCGGCATTGTGACGGTTATCGCCATCTTGAGCCTGCCGCAGGACGGCGACGCCTATTCGGCGATGCTGGTCACGGTCGCATGGATCGTGATCGTCGTTTCCTACGCGGGCGTCGTCCTTCTGCCAAATCTCGGCACACACGGCGCCGACGCGCTGGAGCCGCAAAACGCCTATCTCTGGCGCGGTGTCTTCACGCACAAGAACATTGCCGGGCCGGTCATGGCTGCCTTTGCCTTTGCCGGTGTCTATCTGTGGCGGCGCGGCTGGCGCATGAGCGGATTCCTGATTGCTGTTTCTGCCTTGATCTTCGTTGCGCAGACCGGCTCGAAGACGACGGCGGCACTCGTGCCGCTGGCCATGCTATTGGTAATCGGTCCCGGCATTTTCGGCCTCCGCTTCCTCGCGCCGGTGGCAGTCTTCACGATCCAGTTTCTGCTCGCGCTGTTTACCTTCGGCACCGTCCTGTTCGAGCCGATGCGTCAACTCGTTCTGCAACTCGACGTCGATCCGACCTTTACCGGGCGCACTTCCATCTGGGCCTTTGCCGTGGAGGCGCTTTCCCACCGTCCTTGGACCGGCTTTGGTTATGAAAGCTTCTGGGGGACGCCGCTCGTGAAAGAGGCGGCGAACCCCTACTATCTCGATTGGGATGTGCGCGGCATCGTGCATGGGCACAATGGTTATCTCGATATCGCGGTATCGATGGGGATTCCGGCGCTGATCTGCGCCGTCTTCGTGATTATCGTCATGCCGCTGGTCAATTACGTGCGGTGCCGCCCGGTGCGGGAAAACCTCCTGCTTGCCGATTTCTTCCTGATGATCGTGTTCTTCGGAACGTTGAACGCCATGCTGGAGAGCTTTTTCTTTCGCCGCATGGACCCGGTCTGGCTCACGCTCGTCTTTGCGATCTTCGGCCTCAGGCTGACCGCGAAAATTATCATCCCGAAACGATAGAGCGGTTCCAGTTAAAACAGAATCGTAGAACCGCTCTATCTTATTGTTTACACGCATTATCCAACGCAAAGCCGCTTCGCACTTTTGCTGGAAATGCTTTTAGCCGGAGCCACTTCATGAATATCGCAATCGTCGGGACCGGGTTTGTGGCCGACTATTACATGACCACGCTGCGCAATTATCCCGAACTGACGCTGCGCGGGGTCTATGATCGCTCGCCTGAACGGCTGAAAGCGTTCTGCGCGCATTATTCCGTCGCGGCTTATGAGAGTTTTGAGGCTGTGCTGGCCGATCCAGACGTAGAGATCGTCGTCAACCTGACCACGCCCGAAAGCCATTTTGAAATCTCCCATGCAGCGCTTTCGGCTGGAAAGCATGTCTATTCCGAAAAGCCGCTGGCGATGAATTATGACGATGCGGAAGCGCTGGTCGCTTTTGCCCGGCAAGCGGGCCTCACGCTCGCGGCGGCTCCGGCAAACGGCCTTAGCGAGGCCTATCGGCTGGCAGCAAGCGTGATCAACGGCATTGGCGTGCCGCGTCTCGTTTATGCCGAAATGGAAGACGGACCGGTGTTTCGTGACAAATGGTCAACCTGGCGCTCGCAATCGGGTGCGCCCTGGCCGGGCCTGCACGAGTTCGAGATCGGTTGCACGCTGGAACATGCAGGCTATGCGCTGTCGTGGCTGGTGTCGCTGTTCGGTCCGGTCGAGAGTGTCTCGGCATTTTCCGCCATAACCTTTCCCAACAAGGGGCCGGGAACCGAACATCTGCACATGGCGCCCGATTTTTCGGTCGGCTGTCTCGTTTTCAAGTCGGGACTGGTGGCGCGCCTCACATCGGGGCTTGCGATGCCGAAGGATCGCAGCCTGACGATCGTTGCCGACAAGGGCTCGATCGTGGTGGACGATCTTTGGGATAATCGCTCGGCTGTCCGCCTTGAGCGCACGGAGGAAAAGCGCCGTTTTCTGGCGCGCCTGTTCGGTATTCTGGAAATGCGCATCGGCAAGTTTCTGTCATGGAAACCCACGGTCGGCACGAAGCTCTCCTATCCGAAGGCCGACAAGCGGTCGCTGCCGATGTATCCCTCGCAGATCGATTTCGTGCGCGGCATCGCCGATCAGGCCCGTGCGATCCAGACGGGCGACAAGGCGTTCTTCTCCGGTGATGTGGCGCTGCATATCACCGAAATCGCGCTTGCCCTGAACCATGCCGGTGAATATGCACAGCCTTACAAGATGAGAAGCAGTTTCTAGAGCATTTCCAGCAATAGTGCGAAGCGGTTTTGCGCAGGACAATGCGATAAAACAAATAGTTAGAGCGGAAGCCGCTCTAACCTTTCGACAGCACCTTGCGAACGATATCGGCAACGGCTGCACTATGGCCGAGCGGCATGATGGCACTGGATATCTGCCCGTCGCGCACCGCATCGCGGACCGCTTCGGCCTGAAAGAGCAATCCGTTGCCGGGGAATGCATAAGTTTCGATTGTGCGGCCGGGCAGAGGCAGGCGGTTCATGACCTTGCCGAAAACACCCTTGCCGCCATTCGGTCCGAGCGACGACCGGGCAGCGAAGGCAGAAAACAGCGTCAGCCTCTGGGCTTTCAGAAATGGCGCGTGGATCAGGATCGTGCCCTTGGTTCCCTCGATCAGCATGCTGTTCTCGCCGTCACGGTCGAAGCCGCATGACAGGCTGGCAGTCGTGCCCGGCCAGCCGAGCTGGAAATCCGTGCGCATGTCAACGCCACTTCTGGCGCGCTGCCAGCGACCATCGACATGATCCGGCAGGCCCAGAAAGTACAATGCCAGCGAAACCGGATAGACGCCGAGATCGAACGCCGCGCCGCCGCCAAGCTCCGGATTGAAAAAGCGGCTTTGCGGGTCATAGGCACGGATATAGGAAAGATCGGCTTCGATGCGCGTCACAGCGCCGATGCGACCGCTGTCGATATGCTGCTTGGCCGCCCGGATCGCGGGCAGAAAACGGCTCCACATCGCCTCCATGGCGAAGACGTTCCTTGTCTTTGCAGCCGCTTCGACCTGCCTTGCGCCAGCGGCGTCCAGCGATAGAGGCTTTTCGATCAGGCATGGTCTGCCTGCCGCGATTGCCTGCATGGCCTGCAGCACATGCATGGCGCTGGGGGACGCGATATAGACGGCATCGATATCCGGATGGACCAGAAACTCGCCTGAATCGCTGAACGCCTTGTCAGCGCCGATGCGCCGGCGGAATGTTTCCGCGGTCTCCGCAGTTCGCGAGCAGACGGCGGTGACGCGCATCCCGGTGCTCGCCTGAATATCTTCGGCAAAGGCGGCGGCTATCGTGCCCGTGCCCCATATGCCCCAGCGAAAGTCCTTCTTTGCCTGCCTGTCCTGATTCACGTGCTTGCCCCGCAGCTTCATACAGGTGCTATATAGCTCATGTAATGCGGCTAACGAAGTTTCTTTGTCCTGTCAGGATGTCTTTCATAAAGATCGGGAGGTGGGTTTGATGAGCGGATTTGTCGTGGCTGTGGCGCGGGATGGGGAGCATCGTTTCTCCAAACAGCTCGTGCCGGAAATCCGCATCGTCACAGGGCTTGGCGTCGAAGGCGATGCGCATCAGGGCATAACGGTCAAGCATCGTTCACGGGTTCGTGCCGACCCGACACAACCCAATCTGCGGCAGGTGCATCTCATCCATGCCGAGCTTTTCGACGAGCTTGCCGAAAAGGGGTTTGATGTCGCGCCCGCCGATCTTGGCGAGAACATCACCACGCGCGGTGTCGATCTTCTGGGTTTGCCGCAAGGCGCTTTGATCAGGATCGGCGACGAGGTTGTTCTGGAAACGACGGGGCTGCGCAACCCTTGCGCCCAGATAGAGAATTTCCAGACCGGGCTTCTTGGTGCTGTGCTGGACCGCACGCCCGACGGCGAACTGGTCCGCAAGTCCGGCATCATGACCATCGTTCTTGCAGGTGGCACGGTGAAGGCGAATGACGCGATCGCCATCGAATTGCCGCCGCTGCCGCACCGCAAGCTGGAACGGGTGTGAAAATCGCTAAATACGGGCTTTTGGCGTGGGCTAACCGATTTAACAAGGTGATTGCACGGGCAAAACCGGTGATTTTCGTGACGGAAGGTCTATCAACTTTGCGTCATATGCCCTAGATCATCCCACAATAGGATACAGATTGACATTGCGCTGCTGCCGAAATCCGGCTGCAGCCTATTCTTATCGGTTCGGCTTGTCGGCGTTCGATGTTCCGCATGTGTCTGGACGACGGCCGGTCGGTTGCATTTCTAAAGGGCACAAAATGGAAAAAGCAGATATCGGAATGGTCGGCCTTGGCGTCATGGGCTCCAACCTGGCGCTGAACATAGCCGAGAAAGGCTACACGGTAGCCGTCTACGACCGTGATGAGCCTGTGCTGAAAGCCTTCATCGAGAAGGCTGGCCCGCTGCGCGACAAGATCATTTCTTGCCCCACTTTCGAGGATCTGGCGGCCAATATCCGCAAGCCGCGCCCGATCATCTTCCTCATCAAGGCAGGCGCTCCCGTCGATGCCGAAACCACCCGCCTCAAGGCCTATCTTGAGAAGGGCGACATCATGATCGATGCCGGCAATTCCGATTATCGCGATACGGTGCGCCGCCTGAAGGCCCTTGGTCCCAACGATCCGACCTTTGTCGGCATGGGCGTTTCCGGCGGTGCGGAAGGTGCACGCCACGGCCCGTCGATGATGGTTGGCGGCACCGAGGAAGCCTATGAGCGCATCGCGCCAATCCTGCTTGCCGCTGCCGCCAAATACAAGGACGAGCCTTGCTGTGCACTGGTCGGGCCGGATGGCGCCGGTCATTTCGTCAAGACGATCCATAACGGCATTGAATATGCCGACATGCAGATGATCGCCGAAATTTACGGCATCCTGCGCGACGGCCTCGGGCTTTCGGCGCCTGCTATCGGCGATGTGTTCGAGAAGTGGAACCAGGGTCCGCTCAACTCCTATCTGATCGAGATCACCGCCAAGGTACTGAAGGCAACCGATCCGGAAACCGGCAAGGCGATGGTCGACATGATCCTCGATGAAGCCGGTCAGAAGGGCACGGGCCGCTGGGCGGCTATCGAAGCGCAGATGCTGGGCGTTCCGGCAACGGCGATTGAAGCAGCGGTCGCGGCGCGCTCCCTGTCGTCGCTGAAGGCGGCGCGTGCGCTTGCCGCAAAAGCCTACAATCCGGGCCAGCGCAGCCTCGATATTGCCGATCAGGCGAAATTCCTGGCCGATCTGGAGCAGGGGCTGCTGGCGGGCAAGATCGCCGCTTACGCACAAGGGTTCGCGGTGATGGAAGCCGCCTCGCAGGAGCACGGCTGGAACATTCCTCTTGCCGAAACCGCCCGCATCTGGCGCGCAGGCTGCATCATTCGTTCGCAGCTTCTGGATGATATTGCTCATGCTTTCGAAGATAGCGAAAGCCGCAACCTCTTGCTTGCTCCCGCCTTTGTCGAGCGCATGAGCAAGGCTTCCAAGGGTCTTCGCCAGATCGTTGCCAAGGCAGCGCTCGCCGGACTGCCTTTGCCAGCACTTGGCTCGGCGCTCAGCTATTTCGACAGCTTCACGCAGGCGCTCGGCACCGCCAATCTCATTCAGGGCCAGCGCGATTTCTTCGGTTCGCACGGCTTCAAGCGTATCGACAAGGACGGGGATTTCCACGGTCCCTGGGGCTGAGATCTTTCGGTCCCTGACCCGCCTGCAAATGGCGTCTTTCTGCGATCCGGTGCTCACGTACTTAATGTACGCTGCGCTCCGGGTCTCGAAAGCCACCATTTTCGGCACGTCATGAACCGAAATCTCATCAGCCCATCACGCGCGTGACAAAAAAGCCGCCCATCGGGCGGCTTTGTGTTTTACTGCTTTCGTTCTTCCTCATCCTGAGCTTGTCGAAGGGTGAGGTTAAGAAGGGCGTCAGTCGGCCAGCACCAGCAGGTCGTGCGAGGCGAAATGCACCGTCACCTTGTCGCCGCGTTGCGGCGGGGGCTGGGTCGGGTCGTTGAACGTGTCGAAAGACAAGCGGTTCTTGCCAAGCGCCACGCGTGTGCGGATGACGGAGCCGAGGAAATGCACGTCCTCGATAGTCGCATCCAGCGAGGTATCGTGGCTCTTGCGCGCCTCGAGGCTGACGGCTTCCGGTCGTAGCGCTAGCGTCAGCGGCTTGCCCTTCGGATGATGGTCGAGCTTTTCCTGCACGGTGATGGTGCGTCCGTCGAGCTCTATGCTGTTCCGGCCCGGTTCGCTGACCGAGGCTTCCAGCATGTTGAGTGTGCCGACGAACGACGCCACAAAGCGCGAGGCAGGGCGGTTATAGATGTCGAAAGGCGAGCCGATCTGGTCGGCGCGGCCCTCATGCATGACCACGATTCGGTCGGAAATCGACAGCGCTTCTTCCTGATCATGGGTGACGAAGACGGTTGTGATGCCAAGCTTCTGCTGGATGGCGCGGATTTCCTCGCGCAAGCTGATACGGATTTTCGCATCAAGTGCGGATAGCGGCTCGTCGAGCAGGAGAACCTGCGGCTTGGTTGCAAGCGCGCGGGCAAGCGCGACGCGCTGCTGCTGGCCGCCGGACATCTGATAGGGATAACGGTCTGCCAGATGGTCGAGGCGGATGAGGCCGAGCATTTCCTTCACCGTGGCGTCGATTTCCGCCTTTGGCTTTCCCGCGACGCGCAGGCCGAACGATACGTTCTGCGCGACCGTCATATTGGGAAACAGCGCATAGGCCTGAAACACCATGCCGATATTGCGCTGGTTGGGCTTGAGGTCCACCACATCCTTGCCGTTGATTTCGATGGCGCCGCTGTCGGGCATCTCGAAACCGGCGATCATGCGCAGAACGGTGGTCTTGCCGCAGCCCGATGGGCCGAGGAAGGAAACGAATTCGCCCTTCTCGACGGCGAGGTTGAAATCGTGGACGACGGTATTGGCGCCGAAGCTCTTTTTCAGGTGCTTGATATTGAGAAAAGCCATGAATCTTACCCGGCGGTTGTCTTGAATTTATTGAGGCGCGACACGAGCTGTAGCATGATGATGCTGAGCCACGTTATGCCAAACGAAATGATCGCCAGCGCCGACGGTTCGTAGGCGCGGTTTGCGCCGACAAGCTGTAGATAGGGACCGAAGGCAGGGCGGTTCAAAAGCGAGGCCAGCGTGAACTCGCCGATGACGATGGCGAAGGTGATGAAGGCGCCGCTCATCACGCCGGAGATCACATTCGGGAATATGACCTTGAACATGATCCGGCCCCAGCCAGCGCCGAGGCTTTGCGCGGCTTCCGTCAGCGTATTGACGTCGATGGTGCGCATTGCCGTATCGACGGCACGATACATGTAGGGCAGCGAAAGCGTCATATAACCGAACATCAGCAGGACGTCGGTTGCCCGTGTCGACGCCGTGAACGGCAGCCATGACGACGAGTTGTAGATGCGCAAATATCCGAACACGATGACGATGGCCGGAATGACCAGCGGCAACAGCGTGATGAATTCCATCACCGGGCGCAATTGCGGCAGGCGCAGCCGCACCCAATAGGCGGTCGGCACCACCAGAAGCACGCCGAAAACGATGGTCAGCAGGCCGAGCAGGATCGAATAGCCGAAAGTCGCCTGGAAATTCGGATCGGAGAACACGACCCGGTAGGCATCGAAGGAATATTCGCCGCGCCGCATGCGCAGCGAGAATTCGAATGTGCCGATCAGGGGCACGAGGAAGTAGATCGCGCCGATCAGGAAGGCGATCCAGGCACCGATCTTTTGGGCGTTGATGCCTTTCTTTTTCATCGCTGCCACCTCTCGGCGCGAATGCGCAGCCAGATATAGATGAGGTTGGAGATACCTGTGATGACGATCATGCCGAGCGCCAGCGCGTAGCCGAGGTTCTGGTTATGCAGAACATCGCCGCGGATCTGGGCAAAGAGCAGGATCGGTACGATGTTGAGCGACGAACCTGTCAGCGCATAGGCCGTGGCGATGGCGCCGAAGGCATTGGCGAACAGCAGAAGCGTCGTGCCGAGCAGGCTCGGCCACAGGATCGGGAAGGCCACCATGCGCCAGTATTGCGCGGTCGTCGCACCCAGAATGGATGAAGCCTCGCGCCACTCTTTCTTCAGTCCGTCGAGCGCAGGCGTCAGGATCAGCACCATCAGCGGTATCTGGAAGAACAGATAGGTCAGCGTCAGGCCGAAGAACGAGAGCAGGTTGAAACCTGTCGCATAGAGGTTGAAGCCGAACCATTCCCTGAGGAGGATCGTCACGAAGCCGGTTCGCCCCAAGGTGGCGAGAAAGGCAAAGGCAAGCGGCACGCCTGCAAAGTTCGAGGCAACGCCCGAAAAGGTCAGTACAGTCGGGCGCAGCCACGATGGCAGGTTGCCGAGAACGACTGCCCAGGCCAGAAAGAAGCCGATGATCGCGCCGCCGATGGCAGAGGCCAGGCTGACCTTGATCGATATCCAGTAGGCGCTCATGATCTGCGGTTGAAACAGATCATGGATGTTCTGGAGCGTGAAGTTTCCCGCCGGATCCTGAAAGGCGCCGATGATGAGATACATCGTTGGCCAGATCAGGAAGAGGATGGCGAAGAGGAAAAACGGTGTCACGCCAAGCCAGGACAACGGAAGCCGGCGCTTGCGCACTCCGCTGGGGGCTGATGTTTCGGCTATTGAACTCATGCGTTCTTTCTTTGGACCGGTTCCCGGCAGAACGGAACTGACAGAACCATTCCGACTTCTTGTTTATGTCTTGCAATCAGCAGGGCGGTCATTCGCCCTGGCGGAATTTGCTTTTTTGCTGTCTGCGCATCCTGTTTGCCAAAGAGCATAGCGCTGCTTGGCAAAGAGGACCGGCAAGCCGAATGAAAGCCAGTTTTAATATCGCGCCGACCGTTTGGGGCCGACGCGACATGTGTTCGATGCGACAGAGCGCTTACTGGACGTTTGCGCCCACGACGCTGTCCCATTCCTTGGTGATCGTGGTCTGAGCGGCCTCGATCTGTTCCAGGGTCGGGAAAATTGCCTTTTCATAGGCTGCGGCCGGCGGCAGCTTGTCGAGCAGTTCCTGCGGGATCTTGCCAGCCTTCGCCATCGCGTTGAAGCGGATCGGGTGGCAGTAGCCCTTCAGGTAGCCGAGCTGGCCTTCATCCGAATAGATGTGCTCCATCCACAGCTTCGCAGCGTTCGGATGCGGTGCGTAGGCGCTGATCGCCTGGACATAGACACCCGCAATGACGCCGGACTTCGGAATGACGGTTTCGATTTCGGGATTGCCCTTGAGCGTGTCGCGATCAGCAAGAGCGTTATAGTCCCAGCGGATGACGATCGGGGTCGAGCCCTGCGCCAGCGAAGCGGCCTTGCCGATGACAGGAACGAAATTGCCGTTGGCATTCAGTTCCTTGTAGAACTCGAGGCCCTTCTTGCCGGCTGCTTCGCCCGGCTCGCCGCCACGGGCGATACCGGCGGCGTGAACGCCGAGAATGGCCTGTGCCGAAACGCGCGGGTCGCCCGCAAGCGCAACGGAATTGGCGTAGTCGCTCTTGAGGAGATCTTCCCAATCCTGTGGGATGTCCTTGACGATATCCTTGTTCACTTCGAAGGCGAGCACGCCGTAATAGTCGCCATACCAGTGACCTTCAGGGTCCTTGGCGCTATCCGGGATTTCGTCCCAGGTCGCGACCTTGTAAGGCTGGATCAGGCCGTCCTTCTTTGCCGAAGCGCCGAAGGCAAAGCCCACGTCGATGACGTCGGGAGCCTGAGGGCCCTTGTTGTCCTTGTTGGCCTTGATGGCTTCGATTTCATCGCCCGAACCGGCGTCCGGGTTCAGTTCGTTGACCTTGAGGCCGTACTTGTCCTTGAAGCTCTTGATGATTTCGCCATAGCCGCACCAGTCGTGCGGAAGTGCGATGGTGGTCAGTTCGCCTTCTGCCTTGGCAGCGGCAATCAGTTCGGCTGACGGTTCTGCAGCGGCGATGGAAACCCCGGCAACGGCGATTGCCGTCGAAAGCGACAGCAGACGCGCTGTGTAGCTAAGCATTGTTTGACTCCCCTGTTTAAGGTCCGGCGAACGCCCCCGGTCGATTCCGGTGCTCGCGCATTCCCGATACCCGCCCTACATGACGGTTGGATGACAGTTTGTGTCTTGTCACAAACTGTCATCGGTGGAAAGTGAAACACGTTTTCAGGGACTTAGCAATTCATCCATTCGCGGGAGCTGCATTTTTATGACAGGAAATGTGACAGCAAATTCGTCGTTGTCATAATTTTGCGAGAGGCTTTTCCCTGCGCGACAAGGGTTTGTCCCAGCGCGGCATGGATGTCGGATAGATGAGAAAAACGAAAATTTCTGAAAGATGAGCGAACCTTAATAGGTTTCGTATGAAATTGGGAGGCGGAGAGCTAATGCCCTCCACCGCCACCGCCGACCTGCTTGGGTTTGCGCAGCATGATGGCGCAGACGGCAAGCGAGCAGAACATCATCGTGAGGATGAAAAACACGTCGATGAAGGAGAGAAGCGTGGCCTGCTGGCGCACCATGCCGGAAAGCTTGGAAATGGCGATGGTCGCGCCGTCCATGCCGGCGGCATTATACTTGGCGGTCAGATTGGCGAGCATCTTCTCCGCTTCGGCATTGCCCCAGCGAACATGTTCGGCCAGCCGCTCATAGTGCATGTCGCCGCGCCGGGTCAGGATCGTATTGATGACGGCAAGACCGACAGCGCCGCCCAGATTGCGCGTCAGATTGAAGAGGCCCGATGCATTCTTCAGCAGCGAAGGCGGAAGCGTACCAAGCGCCAGATTGTTGATCGGCACCATGCAAAGCATGAGCGAACAGCCGCGCAGGATCTGCGGCAGCAGCAATTCGTAGAAATCCCAATCGGCGGTGAGGCCGGTTACCATCCAGGTGCCGGCCGCAAAGCCGAGAAAACCGATCATCATCATCAGGCGCGGGTCCATCCTGTTGGACAGGAACCCCGCAACCGGTGCGGTGAAGAACATGGCAAGACCACTGACGAACAGCGCTTCGCCGATCATGAGGGCATCATAGCCCCGGACACTGCTCAGATAGAGCGGATAGAGATAGGTGAGACCATAAAGTCCGACGCCCATCACGAAGGAGAATAGCGAGCCGAATGCGAAATTGACGTTTTTGAAGGCACGCAAATCCACGATGGGCTGTTCCGCCGTAAATGCCCGGTAGAAGAAGACGATGCCACCGACCGTCATGACGATTGAAAGGAAGAAGATCGCATCGTCCTGCAGCCAGTCGTTGCGCGGGCCCTCTTCCAGCACATATTCCATGGAACCGAGGAATGCGGCCATGCCGACGAGACCCCACCAGTCGAACTTGCTCAAAAGCGAGCTGTCGCCTTCGTCAAAGTCGATGAGGTTCCATGCAGCGATGGTGACGAGAATGCCGGGACCGACATTGACCAGAAACAGCCAGTGCCAGGAAAAGGCGTGGCTGAGATAACCGCCGACCGTCGGGCCGATGGTGGGCGCAAGCGTCGCGACCAGGCCGATCATCGGCGAAACGATCGAGCGCTTGGAGGGCGGGAAGATGGTGAAAGCGGCCGCGAACACGCTCGGGATCATGCCGCCGCCGATAAAACCCTGAATGGCGCGGTAGACGATCATCTGCTCGATGTTCGTCGCCGTCGCGCAGAGCATGCTGGCCAGCGTGAAGCCCGCCGCGGAGATGGTGAAGAGCACGCGCGTCGACAACAGGCGTCCCAGGAAGCCCGACAGCGGAATCATGATGACTTCCGCGATCAGGTAGGACGTCTGGACCCATGAGATTTCATCGGAACTGGCGCTCAGGCCCGCCTGGATTTCCGCGAGCGACGCCGAGACGATCTGGATGTCCAGGATCGCCATGAACATGCCGAACACCATGGCCAGAAAGCCGATGGCCTTCTTCGGGTCTATGCGGTCATCTGCCGGGACCATCGGCCCCATTGTCGTGTCTGCGGCCATGACGGCGCTCTCCGGAATGGAAGAGAAAGGCGGCGCGAAAACCCGTCTCGTCGCCGCCATCTGTTATTTCAAGTCAGAGCGGTTGCCGTTTTAACAGATCGCTGGAACCGCCTATCTATTTGTTTGCCGCATTTCCGAACGCAAAACCGTTTCACACTTTTGCTGGAAATGCTCTAGCCCAAAGGGCTCGATCAGTCGGCCTTTTGCTCGGGGGCCGTACGCGTATCGATATCGACCACGACGCTGAGACCCGCGCGGATCTTGCCGGATTCGAGTGCTTCCTTCGGGATCATGATGCGGACAGGAACCCGCTGCACGATCTTGGTGAAGTTGCCGGTCGCATTTTCCGGCGGCAACAGCGAGAACACGGCCCCGGAAGCCGGGGCGATGGAGGCAACCTTGCCGTCGAACTTCGTGCCGTCGATGGCGTCGACATAGATATGCGCCGTTTCGCCGGTCTTGATGCTTGCGAGCTGCGTTTCCTTGAAGTTGGCATCGATATAAAGCTCGTTGACCGGAACAAGTGCGGCAATCTTCTGGCCCGGCGAAACGAGATCGCCCTTCTTCCCGGACAGATTGCCGATCACCCCATCGAACGGCGCGCGCAGCGTGGTGAAGGAAAGATCACGCGCAGCTTTATCGCGAGCAAGTTCAAGCGATTTCGTGGAGCTTGCCGCTTCACTATACTGAGCTTCCAATACGGCGACATTCGCCTTGGCGGAAGCAATCTGCGCGTCCGCGCCGGCCAGCTTGGCCCGCGCCTGATCCAGCGAGGACTGGGCATTGTCGAGTTCGGCCTGGGCGACGAAACGGGTCTCGTGCAGCTTTTGCACGCGGGCAATGGTGTTCTGCGCGTTGGTCAGGACAGCCGTTGCGGCCTGCTTGTCGGCATTGGCCTGGAGAAGCGCTGCTTTCGCAGCGTCAGCCTGGGCCTGGATGCGCGCCAGCGTTTCCTTTTGTGTCGCGAGTTTTGCCTCGGCTTCGTCGAGTGCGATCTGGTAGTCGCCGGCATCAAGCTGGAAGATCACATCGCCAGCCTTGACCTGCTGGTTGGCGACCACCGGGATGTTTTCGATATAGCCGGTCACTTTCGGCGCGATGGAGGCGATGTCGCCCTGCACATAGGCGTCGTCGGTCGAAACCATGAACCGTCCGACCGTCCACCAGTCATAGGCGAACCAGAGACCACCCGCGACCGCAACCGTCAGAATGCCGGGAAGCAGGACACGTTTGCCGAAGCCTTTCTTCTTGCCGCCCTTGGCTGTTCCCCCGGTTTCCCTGGGTTCGGCTTCCTGCGGGTTCGGCACCGTATGGGGCTGCGATCTCTCGCTCAGCGGCGCCTCATTCGTCGCCGGCTGGCTGGTCGAGGCAAGGTTTCGGGCATTTGGAAAAGGTCGAATATCGGCCTGGTCAACAGATTTCGGGGCGGACATAGGGAAGCTTTCTATATATCCTGCGGACTGAACCGTTTGGTTCGATGTTGACATAGATCAATGAGAGGCTCATATCAAGAGTATATCGAACCGTTTGGTTCGAAAAAAGTTACGAGTCGCTAAAATGAAACCGGATCGCAAGAAAAGAGGACCAGTGGAAGAGAAGATGGATGATCGCAACCGGCACGATGAGAGCGCTATCGGCTGGCCTGACGGTGATCGGTCTTCCGGAGACAAGGCCACTATTTGCGGTCAGGATACGGAATGCGGCCGCACGCGGCTCGGCGCGGGGCAAGATCCGGCGAAGCGCCGCCAGATACTGGAAGGCGCGCAGAGTGTTTTCCTGCGGATGGGCTTCGACGCCGCCAGCATGAACGACATCACGCGCGAAGCGGGCGTGTCGAAAGGCACCATCTACGTCTACTTCAACAGCAAGGAAGATCTCTTCGTCGCATTGTGCGAGCATTATCGCCACACAATGTTCAGCGAACTGATCGATAAGCTCGACAAGGGCTTCGATAACCGCCAGGAGCTGATAGACTTCGGCATGGCGCTGGTGACGCTCATCACCTCATCCACGGCTATCCGTGCCCAGCGAATCGTGCTGGGCGTGAGCGAGCGCAAGCCGGAGCTCGCTGCACGGTTTTACGAACGCGGCCCGAAGCGCAGCCTCGTGGTGATGGCTGAATATCTCAACGAGATGATCCGGAACGGCAAGCTCAAGCCCTTCGATGCCGACCGGATGGCTTATCAGCTTTCCGATCTCTTTCTTTCAGGCCTGTATCGGCCGCGCCTGTTTGGTGCGATTGCGGAGCCGCCTTCGGAGGAAATGATTCGCAGAAACGTCGAATTTGCAGTCGACTTTTTCTATCGTGCCTATGGCAATGAGGAAAGTGTTCTGAAATAGAACAGCTGGGCGGACAATTATTCCAGCATCAACAAAACTTTACTGGAAAGCTAAATAAGTCCTTAATTGAGCCTTAATTCGGCGGCGCTCTTGTGTGCAATTCATTGCCATAGATTAATTGTGGGTTGTCAAAAGCCCGTTTTTTTATGTCACTAATACACAAGATTGAATGGGCTTCAGGCGCCGATTCGCCAACGTTTCAAACTAGGTAATAAATCGCCCGCCAGCATCAAGGACATTATAATAATGACACTCGATCTGATTCACTTTCCGAATTTTAAAAAGACATTTTTTGGCACGTCATTCCAGAGCGATACGCTGGCTCTGCTGACACGAATTCGCGACGAGGTCGGTTGCCGCCACATCATACACACCTATAAGGGGCGCATGGGCGATTGCACGAAAGCCAACGCCTCTGACCTCACCGTTGTGATGACCATCCCATCCAACTGGGCGGCACGCTACTCAACCAAGAACTACTTCGTTATCGATCCGATCTTTCAGGAAGACGCGCCCTATTTCAAAGAGGACGTCAGTGGGATCGTCCGCGATCTTCAGGAGGACGCCAACCAGTGCCCGGCTATCGCCGAAATGCTGCAGGATGCGGAAAAGCATGGATTGGGCAATATTTTCATTGCCGTTTCCGCCCGCAGCCAGAAAGGTGCGCCTGGCTGTTCCCTGTTCAGCTTCGAGATCAGTCCGGATGAGGACCGCGAGCAGTTTGTGGCCAAGCTTCGCCCACGCTTGTTGAGCCTGTCGGGCATCATTCATTCCGCCCTGTGCGGCTGCAAGGATGTCGCGACGGTCGCAAGCCTTCTGACCCCGCGCGAGGTGGACTGCCTGCGCTGGGCGGCAAATGGCAAGACCGACGGAGAGATCGCGGAAATTCTGAGCATCGCACGTTGGACGGTGGTGACTTATCTCCAGAACGCCAAGATCAAGCTCAACTGCTCCAACCGCACTTCGGCTGTTGCGACGGCTCTGTCGCTTGGCATCATCGAGATGCCGGAAGTCCACCATCTGAGCTGACGTTACCGGTCCTAGAGCATGTCGCGGAAAATTGGGAACCGGTTTTCCGCTCAGGACACGCCTAAAACAAACACATAAAGCGTGTTGCCTCAGTGCGATTGAAGGCAATGCGCTTATGGAGACAAAAATACCGGATGTTTCACGCATCCGGTATTTTGTAGCAGTTATTCCGTCTCTTTCCGCTCACGGCGGCTCCCGCTTCCAGGAGAGGTTTCAGGCTCTTTTCCTGAGCGGCAGGCGTGCGGCGTCAAATGCGTTGGCAAGCCTCGCCGTGTTCTTCGCCGGGTCTTCGTCGGCGTCCTCGAAGGCGATATGGTTCAGCTCAATCCCCGCCGTCTTGTCGGTCAGCGTCAGGCGGAAATAGGCATAGACGCCCTGATTGCGGAACTCCATGTCGAGCACGACGGCAGGCGGCGATTGCCAGTCGCAGCGATATTCCCCGCCGTGGCCGAGTTCCAGCGTGCCGGGGAAGAAATAAAGCTCCGTCGCCGAACTGACGATATCGGCGATATTGGCAAAAAGCTCGCAGCGTATGAAGGCAATGTAGTCGGCAGGATCGACCAGACGAAGATCGGCTGCGACTTCGCGCAGGTTCCCGGCAATGATCGCCTCGCGCTCGTTAGAGAATTGCAGGCTTTTCATGGTCTCACCACCAATCTGGGGAACAGGCTGTCACTGTTCTGAAACATATAAATATCATGGTTATCCATCAATGTAATGCATGCCGCGTATTGATGATCCGGATAAGCTCGGCCACGGCCTTGTAGAATTCCGGTGCGATCATCTGGTCGACATTGACCTGCTTGTAGAGCGCGCGCGCCAGCGGAACGTCCTCGAATATCGGGATGGAATGCTGTGCGGCGATCTCTCTTATCTTGAGAGCGATCAGATCCTGCCCCTTTGCCACGACGATAGGGGCTGCATCCTGATCGGGCTTGTAGCGCAGTGCTACGGAAAAATGAGTCGGATTTGCGACGATGAGCGTTGCCGTCGGCACGGTGTTGATCATGCGGCGGCGCGCACGGTCACGGCCGAGCGAGCGCAGGCGCGATTTGACCAGCGGATCGCCTTCCGACTGCTTCAGTTCGTCCTTCACTTCCTGCCGCGTCATGCGCAGTTCCTGCCGCCAATGAATGCGTGACCAGGCAAGGTCGAAACCGGCAATCGCGGTAATGGCCAGCACATTGGCGACGAGCAGGCGCACCATGTTCTCGCGAAGAAATTCCGGCAAGGCGCTCGGATCGGAAGCGACGGCATCGGTGAAAAGGCTGTTGCCGCTGAAGAAGACGACGAAGACGATGACGCTCGCCGCCAGAAACTTGGCCAGCGACTTGAGAAATTCCACCTGACCGGCGCGCCCGAAAATGCGCTGCCATCCCTTGAGCGGGGATATGCGGGACGCTTGCGGGCGGATGCGCTCGCCGACGAAGCGCGGTGCGTTCTGGAACGCGGAGGCGGCAATGCCGGCAAGCGGAATGATGATGAACACCGGCACCAAAGCCGCACCGACGGCGAGCGCCAGCACGCCGAACAGACGGCTCGCATCCTCTGCGCTGTTCAAAAGCCAGTCCTCGGGGCGGTCGATCAGCTCTCGCAGGAAGACGGCCAGCTTCGTGGTGGCAGGTGCTGCGACAAAGACCGCGATAATCAGAAAGGAAGCGATACCGGCGAGGATCGGCGTTTCGCGGGAGAAGGGCATATTGCCCTTTTCCAAGGCGTCGCGGATCTTCTGCTCGGTCGCTTCTTCTGTTTTGCTTTCCTTGTCGGCATCATCGGCCATGCGTCACCCTGGCATTAAGCAGCGTTTTCGCTGGCGTCGAGGGTGATGATGCCGCGCTCGGAAAGATCGATGGCGATACGGGCTATCGTGCGCCGGGCATCGGCAATGTTCTGCGCGGTGATGTTGCCCTGCTCGGCGCCAAGCTCGGTTTCCACCATGCGGCGGCCGCGGGTCGAGAGCGAGGAAAGAACGAGTTCCTGAAGCCTTGTGTCCGCTCCGCGCAGCGCGGTTGCGATCTGTTCGGTCTGCACTTCATCGAAGAGCAGCAGGCGCGCGCGCTGCGACAGGCGCTCGATGTCTTCAAAGGTGAAGAGCTTGGCCTTGATGCGGTTGAGATCGTCGCGGTTAAGGTCTTCAAGGCTCGCCATCAGTTCTTCCATCTCGCTTCTGTCGAGCTGGTTGAAGATGTTGGCGATCTGGCCGTGATGTGCCTTGACCGGGCCGGAATCGCTGCGGCCCAGAAGATCGCGGCGCAGCACGTCTTCAAGAAGCTCCGCCGCCGCTGGCGCCACATTGCCGATATGGAGCGAGCGCTGCACGACGGCATTGCGCAATTGCGGCGGCAGGACGACGAAGAGCCGGGCTGCAAGGTCGGACGGCAGCTTCGATACGATATAGGCGATGATCTGCGGATGCTGGTCCGTCAGATAGGCTTGCAGGCTTTCCACCGGCAGGCGGCCGAGCTGCACCCAGACCGATTCCTGAACGAGCTGCGGCTGGACGCGATCTTCCAGAACCGCGTCGACTTCTTCCTGCGGCAGCGCTTCGCGCAGCAGGCCTTCGAACCGCTGGGCGGCTTCCGAAACCGGCGCGCCTTCGGCAAAGGAATCCTCGAATTGCTTGACGAGATGTTCGAAGTCGAGCGGTGAAATGGGCTCCAGCGTGCGGGCATGGCCGGCAAGCTTGCGCAGGTCCTCGGCATTGAAATGCTTGAGAAGGCGCGCGGCGGCAGGGCGACCGATGGCAACGAGGATCGCCGCCGCCTTTTGCGGGCCGGTCAGCGTATCGACGAGGCCGGTCGCGCCGCCTTCGATGTCTTCCGCAAGCGCTTGCTGTTCATTGTCGGCCATGGTCACGTCCGTTACTTGCCGATGATTTCGGTGAGGCTGACACCGAAACGCGAGGAATCATCTTCCAAAACGATCACCTCGCCGCGCGCGATGACACGGCCATTGACCACGATATCGACCGGATCGCCGATCTGCTTGTCGAGGGTGATGACCGCGCCGCGACCAAGCTTCATGAGATTGGCAACCGGCATGGTCGTGCCGCCAAGAACCACCTGCACATCGACGGGAATGCCCATGATGAGTTCGAGATTGGGCTTGGATGGACCCTTTTGCGCGCTGCGCGGCTTTTCCTCGCGCAGTTCCTCGATGGCTTCGTCCAGTTCCTGCTGCATGTTCTTTTCCTTGGTTTCTTCGCTCATGCCTGGCCTGCGAGATCAACGGTAGCTTTACGGACCGCGCGGCGGACGAAAACCGGCAGCGCGTTCTTTTGCTTCGGGAGCGATTGTTCGGTGGCGGTCGCGATCTTGTCTTCGGCGCGGCGCGTGCTGTCGGCGACGTTGCGCGCATGGCGGATGTCGCGCGTCAGCGCCTTGCGCAGCCGGTTCAATTCCTCGATTGCCTCTTCCATTTCGCGGCGCACACGCTGCGTTTCGGCAAGGCGGGCCTCGAGTTTGGTGTTCTCGTCGACCAGGTCAGTGCGTTCGCTCTGGATCGCCTTGACGGCGCGCTCCAGCCCGTTGGAGGCGGCTGCAACGCGCAGCGCCAGCACCTTGCCGAGCTTGATGGTCTCATTGGCCTTGCGGCCAACCACGATAAGGGCTGCAAGCGAGGCAAGAGCCATCAATGTGGAAAGCACGTTAGCCAGCAACAAGCTCATCGATGAAATCCTCTTCCTGATTGACCGGCTCGCCGACCTTGACTGTGAAATGAATGCCCGATTTGCCGAGCGTGCACTTGAAAAGCTGCTGATTTCCGGCGCGCAGGCGCACCTGCTCCATGGCATTGGCGGGGAGTTTGAGAACCTGCCCGACTTCGAGCAACGACAAAGCGTCCAGCGTCATCGACCCCTGCTGGATGAAAGCTTCGAGTTCGATGCGCGCGCGGCTGACCTCCTGACGCATCTTCTTCGCCCAGCTCGGATCGGCCTGGTTCATCGGACGGCGCAGAAAGGCCGCCACCGCATCCTGCATCGGCTTGTGCGTGCTGCGCGGCAGAAGCAGGTGCACTCGCCCGGTCTTGCCCGCAGCCGTTACATCGATGCGGCAAGCGAAAAGGCGCGAGCGCTCGAAATTCTCACGGTCGAATTCGGCGGTATCGATGCATTCACCGGCAGCAAAAAGCGCCTGTCCGTTGCCTGCAAAAACCTGGTCGAGCGAACTGGCCAGATGACCGGCCAGAAGCGCGGAAATCTTCTGTTCCAGCATGCCGAAGGGACGGTCCTCGTCGACGGAGCCAACGTTGCCTTGCGCGCCAAACATCGCTTCAATCACGGAGAAGACGAGGGTTGCATCGGCGGTGAGATAAAGCGTGCAGCCCCAGCGATCGGCCTTCAGCGGCGCGATGATCGCAGCCTTGTCGAGAATATCGGCAAAGGCGGCATCGTCGGTGCCTTCCACCTGGCCTGCCTCAATGTCGAATGCGGCAGCGCATCCATGTTTCAGCCGGTCGCAGAAATGCGTCGAGGCATCCTTGAACACATGGGCAAGCGATTTCAGGTCATCGCCCGAAAGGCCCGCCGCGCGCAGCACATTCTCGGCCAGAACATCGGTTTTGCGGTTTTGCCCCAATGTGGCTGTTTCAGGCGACGTCATCTTATGCTGCCTGCTGGGTCGGCGCGCTCGCCATGGTTTCCTGCTCCACCACATCGATGGTCGGGCGATCATAGGCGGAGATCGTCTTGCGGCCATATTCCACGGCGATCTGCGGCAGGGAGCCGTTCATGTAGGCGAGAAGCGTCTGCTTCACGACGATATAAAGACGATTGTTCTTTTCGCGGGTCGATTTGATCTTGGCTGCGATCGGGCCGACCACGCCGTAGGAGAAGAAGATACCGGCGAAGGTGCCGACAAGGGCTGCGCCGATCAGATGGCCCAGCACTTCCGGCGACTGGTCCAGCGCGCCCATCGCCTTGATGACGCCGAGAACAGCAGCAACGATGCCGAGTGCGGGAAGCGCTTCGGAAATGCTGACCATGGCATGGTAGGGCTTGAGCTTGTCGCGGGCGATGGTGTGGATTTCCTCGTCCATCAGCGCCTCGATTTCATGCGAGCGCACATTGCCGACGATGATGAGGCGGCAATAATCGCAGATGAAATTGGTGAGGTCCTCTTTCTTCAAGACGCTGGGATAAGCCTGGAAGATCGGCGATTCCTTCGGATTGTCGATATGCACTTCGACTTCATTGCGCGACTTGGCGCGCAGCTCGCGCATCAGGCTGTAGAGCACGCCCAGAACGTCCAGATAGTCGCGCTGCTTTGGAACGGCATTGCTGAATGCCTCCATGCAGGCGCGGCCCGTGTCCTTCACCAGCGAAAAAGGGTTGGCGATGAAGAAGGTGCCGAGTGCAGCACCCAGAATGATGACGAACTCCCACGGCTGGATGAGCACGCTGACATGTCCGCCCATGGCGATAAAGCCGCCCAGCATACAGCCCAGTGTGATGACAAGACCGACAATAATGCCCAAAGCTTAAGACTCCCGCGTACAAGTTCTTTCATCGCACCTTATGGATCGCGGCTTGCGCGAACCTTGTCGGCAATGCGCCAAGAAAAACAGCTTCGGACAAGCTTGGTCTTTCATAAAGGATCGAAGTACCGGAAGGGGGTCATGCGCATGGTCGATACGATGACAAGCTATCGCCTGATCGCGTCGGATATGGCGCGGTCGTTGCAGCGTGTTTCAAAGGAACCAATGGTGGAGCGGGAAACCGCCTACTACAAGGAGAATATCGGCAAAGTGAAATCCATCGATGATTTCATGGCCGATAGCCGCCTTTATAATTATGCGATGAAGGCGTTCGGTCTGGAAGACATGGCCTTCGCCAAGGCGTTTGTGCGCAAGATATTGACCGAAGGCATTACGAGCGACGATGCCATGGCCAACAAGCTGACAGACAAGCGCTACAAGGAATTTGCGACCGTCTTCGATTTTGCAGGCAAGGGCGCGGAAGCGACAGAGAGCACTGCGGCGCAGCAGGGCGTGGTCGACAAATATCTCCGCCAGACGCTGGAGACGGAAGCCGGAAGCCAGAACGAAGGCGTGCGGCTCGCGCTCTATTTCCAGCGCAAAGCACCGACGCTGACCAATGCCTATGAAATCCTTGGCGACAAGGCGCTGGTGTCGATGATCCAGACGACCTTCGGCTGGCCATCCACCATATCCAACGCCGATATCGACAAGCAGGCGAAGATGATCGAGGACAAGATCGACTTCACCAAAATGTCGGACCCCGATTACGTCTCGAAGCTTATTTCGCGCTTTACCGCCATGTATGAGATGAACAACCCGACCGCGAGCAGCCCGGCGTCGATTGCGTCCCTGCTTCTGGGCGGCACTTCTTCCGTCGGCATTTCGATGGATATTCTGAGCACCTTGCAGAACTTCAAGCCGGGCGGGCGCTAGGCGATGCAGAATAATTCGATCTATGTCGGGCTTTCGTCGCTCATCACGCTGGAACGGCGGATGGATGCGATTGCCCATAATGTGGCCAATGTCTCAACGGTCGGTTTCCGGGGCGAGGGCACCAAGTTCAGCTTGATTGTTTCGGACAAGGCCAGCGACGATGTGAGTTTTGCCACCGCAGGCAAGAGCTTCATCCGCACCGAGGCAGGCCCGATGATCAAGACCGACAATCCGCTGGATGTCGCGGTCAAGGGCGATGTGTGGATGTCGATCTCCACGCCGCAGGGCCAGATCTATACGCGTGACGGGCGCATGAACATGCTGCCGACGGGTGATCTCGTTTCCGTCACCGGCCATCCGGTTCTCGATGTCGGCGGAGCACCGATCGTGCTCAATCCTGCTGGCGGCGCGCCGAAGATTTCAAGCGACGGCGCAATCTACCAGAATGGCGCGCAGATTGGAGCCATCGGCCTCTTCACCATTCCCGCCGATGCGGACCTGACCTATGCGGGTACGTCGGGCGTGATCCCCAACAAGCCTGCCCAGCCGGTGGCGGATGACAACAGCGTCGGCGTCGTGCAGGGCATGATCGAGGGATCGAATGTCGATGCCATGACGGAGATGACGCGGCTCATCAGCGTCAGCCGCGCCTTCGAACAGGTCAACAACCTGCTGGCGCAGCAGGAGACGACCGTCTCTGATGCCATCAAGACCCTAGGCTCCAGAAACGGATGACGCCTGATCTGCCGCTCGCCCGTCTCGCCGCCTTTGCCCGTCAGCAATCGGTGGCGCCCAAGCCGCTCACCGGTATCGGCGGAACGGTGAGCGACGTGTCGCGCTCGGCGATTGCCGTGCGCGGGCTTTCGCGGGATGCGCGGCTGGGCGACGCGGTGGCGATCCACACGCAAACCGGCCAGAGCCTTGCCGAGATTATCCGGGTGGCGGACGCGCAGGTGCTGGTGAAACCCTTCGACGACCGCATCATTCCCTCGCTCGGCGCGGCGGTTTTCGAGGAAGGGCCGCTCAATATCCGCCCGGCGCCGGAATGGCGCGGGCGCGTCATCAATGCGCTCGGGCAGGCTATTGACGGCAAGGGCGCATTGCAGCCAGGCTTGCGGCCCATGGCGTCCGAGAGCCTTGCGCCCGCAGCCTTGCGCCGCGCACGGGTGGATCGCGGCTTGCGCACAGGCGTCAATGTCATCGATATTTTCACGCCGCTTTGCTTCGGCCAGCGTATCGGCATCTTTGCGGGCTCGGGCGTCGGCAAGTCGACGCTGCTTGCCATGATGACGCGCGCGGCGGATTTCGACACGGTGGTGCTGGCGCTGACCGGCGAGCGCGGACGCGAAGTGCGCGAGATGCTGGAAGAGACCATGGCGGGGCATCTCGACAAGACCATAACGGTGGTCGCGACGGGCGATGAAAGCCCGATGATGCGCCGCCTTGCACCCAATACGGCAACCGCGATTGCCGAATATTTCCGCGACTTGGGTCAGAATGTGCTGCTGATCGTCGATTCCGTCACGCGCTTTGCCCATGCCGCGCGCGAGGTGGCGATTGCGGCGGAAGAGCCTCCGGTTTCGCGTGGTTATCCGCCAAGCGTCTTCAGCCAGCTGCCGCGTCTTCTGGAACGCGCCGGGCCGGGCATTACGGAAGCTGGCGGCAGCATTACAGGGATTTATTCCGTGCTGGTCGACGGCGACGATCATAACGATCCGGTTTCCGACACCATTCGCGGCACGCTGGACGGCCATATCGTGCTCGACCGGTCAATTGCGGCGCAAGGGCGCTTTCCGGCCGTCGATATTCCGGCCTCGGTCTCGCGCCTTGCAAGACACAACTGGACGCCGGAGCAGCGCAAGCTGGTCGGCCAGCTGCGGGGCATGGTCGCCCGCTTCGAGGAAACGCGCGATCTCAGGGCCATCGGCGCCTACCAGAAAGGCCATGACGGGCTTCTGGATCAGGCGGTCGATCTTGTGCCGCGCATTTACGACGCCTTGCAGCAATCGCCGGAAACCGGCCTATCGGACGATCCCTATAACGACCTTGCCGCGGCACTGCGCGGCGACAGACAGGCGCAACACGCATGATGACCGGTTTTCGCAAGACGAAGGAAGACAAGAACCTCGCCCAGCTTACGGCGGAGGTGGAAGCTGCCGCACGGCAGGAAGGCATGAAGAAGCCACAGAACAAGGTGGACCGCTATCTGAAGATCGCGGCAATCACGCTCGCTGCCGGAAGTGCGATGCTGCCCTTCATCACCTATCTTCAGCGGGCCGATCTGGGTGCGCCGGAAAAGGCCGAGCGCAAGATCATCGATCCGCTCGACCGTTCCGAACAGAAGACGGTGCGCCGCTTTCCGTCCTTCCGTCCATCCGAACAGGTCGCGCCGAATGCGGATGTGGACGATACGATGACGGGTTCCGTCATGTCGAACGGCAAGGGTCTTCCGGGAACGGGTTCAGGCAGCGGCGATGGAAATGGCGGCGACGGGCAGGCCATGCCCAAGCCGGTTTTCGCATTGCGCGAGGTGGTCGGCGGCATGGCGATGATCGAGGACACGTCCGGCTACTGGTTCGTCGAAAAAGGCTCGCTGTTGCCGGATGGCAGCCGCCTCGTTTCCATTGGCCGTGGTGCGGGAACATGGCAGCTTACGACGTCGTCGGGCGATGTGATCCAGAAGGCACCGTAAGCCATTTTCAGAACCCCGCCAATGGCGGGGCAGCTAGAGCATTTCCGGTTTAACTGAATCGTTGGAAATGCTCTATCTATTTGTTTTGTCGCATTTTCCAACGCAAAACCGCTTCGCACTTTTGCTGAAAATGCTTTAATCAGAACTCATATTTCATGATGAGTTCGCCGCCGATGACCTCTCCCGTCATCCGGAAGCCTGTCTGCTCGTAGAGCTTCCGGGCACCATCGTTGCCCGGCTGAAGGCCGAGGATGACGAAAGGGCAATCCGGCAGTTCCGACAGCAGCTCCAGCAATTGCCTGAGGGCTGCGCGTCCATAGCCCTTGCCCTGATGGCGCGCATCGATCATGAGGCGATAAATCCAGTAGTTTCCATCGTCTTCATCAAGGGCATACATAGCAAAGCCGACCGGCTCGCCTCCGGCCCGGACAAGGAGCGGAACACAGGCCGGATTCTCCCCGGCTTCTTCAAGCGATTCCTCATTGCTGGCCACGAAGTCCTGCTGATGCGGATGGGGATTGAGGGCAATCACCTGCTGGTAGTCCGTCTGCCTGACCGGTTCGAGGGTCACGGCGGTATCGTCTGCAGCGCGAGGCTGTCCATTCTGTTTCATGACAGTGGGTTCCTGTAAGGCGCATGTGCGCGCCATGGGGCGACTTCATGCATCCGGTGGATGCACGACGCTCCGGGTTTCGATGAAGAATGTCCGCTGGCCCACAGGAAACGTTGGAAACGCCTTAAACGGTCGCGCCTCTGCGCGATCCGAAACCAGCGAGCGCGGCAAATTCTGTCTTGTTCAGCATGTCGCACCTCCCGGTTCGCGTTGACGGTGGCTGGCAGTTAGCTGGCTTCCCGGCATCACGCAAGTCTCGCACAAGATTCGCCCTGTAGGTTAACGAACAGTGAATATGGATGGCGGGTAATAGATATGGGGCCGATTCATCTCTTCGATCTGGCCGCAAGGCAGGCGCAGTGGCTGTCGGTAAGGCAGGCCACGGTTGCGGGCAATGTCGCCAATGCGAATACGCCGGATTTTCGCGCGCGTGACGTGCAGCCCTTTGCGGATGTGCTGGACAAGACGCAGCTCACCATGGCTGCCACCAGCCCCCTGCATCTGGAGGCCGAGGCCGACGGGATCGCGGCCACGCGCCTGCGCCCCGACGACATCACCGAGCAGACCCATTCCGGCAATACGGTCGATGTCGAACAGGAAATGATGAAGGCCGGTGAGATCGCCCGCGAATATTCGCTCAACACAAGCATCGTGAAGGCGTTTCACCGCATGATGCTTTCGGTTGCGAAGGGATAGCCATGTCTTCCGATGCCTTGCAAAGCACATTGAAGATCGCAGCGTCGGGCCTTTCGGCCCAATCGACGCGTCTGCGCATCGTTTCCGAAAATATCGCCAATGCGCAGTCCACCGCCAAGACCGCCGATGCCGATCCCTATCGCCGCAAGACGGTTTCGTTCCGCACCGAGCTGGAACAGGGCACCGGCGCCGCCGAGGTTCGCATCGCCGAAGTCGGCAAGGATACCTCGCCCTTCGTCGAACAATACGAGCCGAGCCATCCCGCAGCCGACGAGCGTGGCTATGTCCGCTACCCCAACGTCAACATGGTTGTCGAAATGGCGGACATGCGCGAAGCCAATCGTTCCTATGAAGCCAATTTGCAGGTCGTGAAACAAGCCCGTGAGCTGATCTCCATGACCATCGATCTCCTGAGGAGCACATAATGTACGACTCGATCATGAGCATTTCTGCGCGCAATGCCCTGTCGCGCCTTTCCGAGACCGTCGCTGAAAAGGGCGTGGGGACCACTTCCGCCCCGCAGGCCGTGCCGGCGGCGCCGGGCGCTTCGTTCGGCGAGGTCCTGTCGCAGATGACGGATTCCGTCGGCCAGAAATTGCAGGCGGCAGAGGCAACCTCCATTCAGGGCATCAAGGGCGATGCGCCGGTGCGCGATGTGGTCAGTTCCGTCATGGAAGCCGAGCAGTCGCTTCAGACCGCCATCGCGATCCGCGACAAGATCATGCAGGCCTATCTCGAAATCAGCCGCATGCCCATCTAGCGTCTGATCCGAAAGTCGCCGTTTGCAACCCGCATGGCGACTTGTGATTCAGACTTCTGTCCAGACAAAGACTAAGGACGTGCCATGAAAGCCCTGACGATTGCCGCAACAGGCATGAACGCCCAGCAGCTCAATCTGGAAGTGATCGCCAACAACATCGCCAATATCAACACGACCGGCTTCAAGCGCGCGCGGGCCGAGTTTACCGATCTGCTCTATCAGTCGGAGCGGACGGCAGGCGTGCCCAATCAGGCGAACCAGGCCATTGTGCCGGAGGGCGCGCTGGTCGGCCTTGGCGTGCAGACGGCGGCGGTGCGCAATCTCCACATTCAGGGCAGCTTCAACCAGACCGGCAATCCCTATGACGTGGCGCTGACCGGGCGCGGCTGGTTCCAGATCCAGAGCCCGACGGGCGAAACGCTCTATACCCGCGCCGGCGCGTTCAACAAGAATGCCGACGGCCAGCTCGTGACGCTCGACGGCAACCCGGTTGAACCGGCAATCACCATTCCGCCGGATGCCATTGAGGTGACGATCACCGATACGGGGCAGGTTTTCGCCAAGCTGCAGGATCAGGTCAATCAGGTCGATCTCGGTCAGCTCACGCTTGCCAATTTCACCAATGAAGCGGGCCTGGAACCGCTCGGCGGCAATCTCTACCGCGAGACGGAAGCTTCGGGCGGTCCGCTGGTCGGCGTGCCGGGCGATCCGGGCTATGGCTCGATCAAGCAGGGCTATCTCGAAGCATCGAATGTCGATCCGGTGAAGGAAATCACCGATCTCATCACCGCCCAGCGCGCCTATGAAATGAACTCGAAAGTCATTCAGGCGGCTGACGAAATGGCGGCAACCGTGTCGAAGAACCTGCGCTGACGGTGATGACGATGGACTGTGTGAAGGCGATCTTTCAAAAGAAAAAGCTGGTTCTGGCCGGTGGCTTCCTGTTTGCCGCTATGGCCGGGGCCGGCGCGGCAGACCGCATCGCTTTTGTCGTGCCTTCCGCCACCGTTTATCCCGGCCAGATCGTGAGCGACACGGCGCTTCTGGAAAAGCAGTTCTTCATCAATGCACCGGCGGCGGCCCAATATGTGCTGTCGCCCGATCAGGCGGCGGGCAAGGTGGCGCGCAAGACGCTGCTCCCCGGCAAGCCGATCCTCGTTTCGGCTCTCGGTGAGCCGTCGCTGGTCACGCGCGGCGTTCCGGCACCTCTGGTCTTTACCGCAGGCTCGTTGACCATAACCGCCATGGGCACGCCGCTTGAATCGGGCGCGGCTGGCGATTTCATCAAGGTCCGCAACGTTGACAGCGGCATTATCGTGTCCGGCACAGTGCTCGCAAATGGTCGTATTCAGGTGGGGATGCAGTGAAGAAGACTTGCGCCGCCCTAATCACCGCTTTCGCACTCCTGTTCCAGCCCGTCGCAGGCTTTACAGACGAGTCGTCGAAAAATGCGCGGGAGTTCGGTTCCGCAGTGGATGCCGATGCCGACTGGCTTGGCTCCGGCGGCGATCCGTCGAAAATGGCCTATGCGGAGCTTGGCCGGGGCAGCGCGGTCGCGCGCCTGAAGGACATTGCCACCATTCAGGGCGTGCGCGAAAACCAGCTTGTGGGTTATGGTCTCGTCATCGGCCTCAAGGGTACGGGCGACAGCCTGCGCAATTCGCCGTTTACCGAACAGTCCATGCGCGCCATGCTGGACAATCTCGGCATCAGCGCGCCGCGCAATTCCACCCGCTCGAAAAACACGGCGGCGGTCATCGTAACCGCTAATCTGCCCGCCTTTGCCGGGGCCGGTTCGCGGATCGATGTGACGGTATCGTCGCTCGGCGATGCGACCTCATTGCAGGGCGGCACGCTGGTCATGACCCAGCTTATGGGTGCCGACAACCAGATTTATGCCGTGGCGCAAGGCAACATGATCGTGTCCGGCTTTTCGGCGGAAGGTGAAGCCGCAAGCGTGACGCAGGGCGTGCCGACTTCCGGCCGCATCCCGAACGGCGCGCTGGTCGAGCGCGAAGTGGCAGGCAATTTTGGCAAGGAAAGCGAAATGATCGTCGAGCTGCGCGATCCCGACTTCACCACTGCCGTGCGCGCCGCCGATACGATCAATGTCTTCGCCAAGCGCCGTTACGGTCGCGGTGTGGCCATTGCGCGCGACGCCAAGACGATCCGCCTGTCGCGTCCGAAGAATGTGCCTGCGGCGCGTTTTCTGGCCGAGCTTGAGGGTCTGCCGATCACGACCGACGAAGTGGCGCGGGTGGTGGTGGATGAGCGCACCGGAACCGTCGTCATCGGCGAGAAGGTGCGCATTTCCAAGGTGGCGATCAGCCATGGCAGCCTGACGGTCCGCGTGACGGAAACGCCGATGGTCGTCCAGCCTGAACCGTTCAGCGACGGCGTGACGGCGGTTGAGCCCAACACCGATATCGCCGTCAATCAGCAGAACGCGAAGATCGGCATCCTGACTGGCGCGAACCTTGAAAATCTGGTGAAGGGCCTGAACCAGATTGGCGTGAAGCCGACCGGTATCATCGCGATATTGCAGGCCATCAAGACGTCCGGCGCGCTTCATGCGGAACTGGTGGTGCAATGACCATGGCTCGTAAAATGATCCGGTACGGTTCGGCGGTGGCGCTGTTTCTCGCGGCGTCTGTTCCCGCTTTCGCCGATCCGCCCTCGCTCGGCAATCTCGATGAAATCCGCAAGTTCTGCGGCAATATCGACGATCAGGCGGCGGATGCCCGCTACGCGCTGCAAGCAAAGCAGTTGACCGAGCTGAAGGCCGATGTCGAGGAGCGGATGCGGGCGCTTGAGGAAAAGCGCCGGGAATACGAAATGTGGCTGAAGCGCCGCGACGAATTCGTCAGCAAGGCGCAGGATTCGCTGGTCGACATCATCTCGAAGATGAAACCCGATGCGGCGGCGGCGCAGATGGCGCTGATCGGCGACGAGGCGGCAGCCGCCCTGATCCTCAAGCTCAATCCGCGCGTTTCCAGCATCATCCTCAATGAAATGCCGCCGGAAAAGGCGGCGAAGCTCGCGCGCGTCATCGTGGGTGCGCAGCGCACCTCGACCGCGCCGCAGCCTGCCAGCGACCAGCGCGCCGCGGCGCAGACCGGGAATACGGTGCAATGAAGAACAGCATGAACAAAGCGATCCTTGCCGCAGCGACCCTCATCCTTTTGGCCGGTTGCGCGACCAAGCCGGAGGAAATCGGCCGGGCGCCTGACCTCTCCCCGGTTGCGGCCCATCTCGGCATGGAAAACAATCCGCAACTCAGCGGCTATCCGGTACGCCCGAGCAAGGCGTCCTATTCGCTCTGGGACCAGCGCTCGACCAATTTCTTCAAGGACCCGCGGGCCGCAACGCCGGGCGACGTGCTCACCGTCATCATTTCCATCAACGACCGCGCCAATCTCGACAACAAGACGGATCGCGAGCGCGTGTCGAAGGGCATCTATGGCGCGGGCGGCTCGTTCGCCACGAGCAGCAGCACGGGTGCCGGCGCTGGCGGCGACATGGACGCTTCGGTCAACACGCATTCCGACAGCAAGTCGAAGGGCAAGGGCACCATCGAGCGCAGCGAGGATATCCGCCTGCAGGTTGCCGCCATCGTCACCGATACGCTGCCCAACGGAAACATGATTATCCGCGGGTCGCAGGAAGTGCGTGTGAACAACGAGTTGCGGGTGCTGAACGTGGCCGGTGTCGTGCGTCCGCGCGATATTTCCGGCAACAACACGATTTCCTACGACAAGATCGCCGAAGCCCGCATTTCCTATGGCGGGCGCGGCCGTCTGAGCGAAATCCAGCAGCCGCCTTACGGCCAGCAGATTCTCGATCAGGTTTCTCCCTTTTAAGGCATACCGGATATGAGCGACACGACGGCAACGGAAAAGGACGGCAAGGCGAAGGGTTCCATCATGGGACTGCTGGCGGCTGTCGCCATCCTGACCGCTATCGCTGGCGGCGGCGGCTGGTATATGGGCGGCATGATTTCCGCCGACCGGCAGGTCGCGGCCAGGTCGTCGAAGGAAGACAAGCCGAAGCCGGGGGATTTTGAAGCGCGTTCCATCGGCGCGGTCGTGCCCCTGCAACCCATCGTCACCAATCTCGGCATTCCGCAGAACACCTGGGTGCGGCTCGAAGCCTCGCTGGTGGCAAAGCCCGGCCATGAAATCCCGGCGGCGACGGCTGCCAATGTCGGCGACGATTTTCTGAGCTTCCTGCGCAGCGTCAACCTCATGCAATTGCAGGGCGCGGCAGGGCTTGCCTATCTACGCGCCGATCTGGAAGAACGCGCGCGCCTGCGTTCGGAAGGCGCGGTCGACCGCGTCTTCATCTCGGCGCTGGTGGTGGAATGAAAAAATCTCTCGGCCTCGGCATCATCCTGACGCTCGCTCTTACCATCTCGGCGCAGGCGCAGCAGGCGTTGACGCTCGACAATCTGCTGCCGGCGGGCAGCGGGGCCGCGAGCGGCCAGATCGTGCAATTGTTCGGGCTTCTGACGGTGCTTTCCATCGCGCCGGGCATCCTCATCATGGTGACGAGCTTCACGCGCTTCGCCATTGCCTTTTCGCTCCTGCGCTCCGGCCTCGGTCTTCAGACCGCGCCTGCCAGCATGGTGATGATTTCGCTCGCTTTGTTCATGACGTTCTATGTCATGGCGCCTGCCTTCGACCGGGCGTGGAATAATGGCGTGCAGCCCCTGATGCGCAATGAAATCACGCAGCAGGCCGCATTTACCGAAATCTCCCAGCCTTTCCGCGAATTCATGCTGGGGCAGGTGCGCGACAAGGATCTGCGGCTCTTTGAAGATCTCGCCGATCCATCTTTCCGCACCGGCGACGATGGCGTCGTGGATTTCCGTGTGCTGGTTCCCGCCTTCATGATTTCGGAACTGCGGCGCGGGTTTGAAATCGGCTTCCTGATCGTGCTGCCCTTTCTGGTGATCGACCTCGTCGTGGCGACGCTCACCATGTCGATGGGCATGATGATGCTGCCGCCAACCGTGATTTCGCTGCCGTTCAAGATTCTGTTTTTCGTGCTGATCGACGGCTGGAATATTCTGGTCGGAAGCCTGATACGTTCCTTCTCCTGACCCGTTTTGGTGCGCTTGAACGGACCCTCACTGAAATTGTGCGTCAGAAATCGCTAATACAGTACAATTCGACTGAATTAATTAGCCTTTCGTTAATGTTTGAGCTCTAGATGTCGGCACATGGTGGGTTTCCGCGCGTTACGCGGCAACAGGCATGATGCCGCTCCACCATGCCGGTAATCCAAAAACCCGGCCTGTCCCTCAGATTGTTTTTCCCAAGGGGCAAAAAACTATGGCAAGTCTTCTGACTAATTCTTCCGCTCTGACCGCTCTCCAGAACCTCGCTTCGACGAACCGGGCGCTGGAAACCACTCAGGGCCGTATTTCCACCGGTCTGCGCGTTGGCGAAGCCGCCGACAATGCTGCTTACTGGTCGATCGCGACCACGATGCGTTCCGACAACAAGGCAAACTCTGCCGTTCAGGACGCTCTGGGCCTCGGCGCCGGCAAGATCGACACGGCTTACACCGCCATGAACAAGGCGATCGAAGTCGTCGACAAGATCAAGGAAAAGGTTGTTTCCGCGATCGGTTCGAGCGCTTCCGACAAGGAAAAGATCCAGTCCGAAATCAAGGTCATGATCGACCAGCTGAGCAGCACCGCCAAGGGTGCGAACTATGCCGGTTCGAATCTGCTTGCAACGGACACCGCTGGCGCGGCAGCCGGCTTCAGCGTCGTATCGTCCTATGACCGTGCATCTGACGGCACCGTCACGGTTGGCAAGATCGACGTCGACACGTCCAATCTCGTTCTGACCAAGGCTGACGGCACCGCCGGCGGCGTTCTGGTTGACGTCATGGCAATCGACGTTAAGGGTGCGGCTGACGACGCCGCAATCGAAGCTTTCCTCGGCACCATCGAAACCGCAATGGGCAAGATGGCGAACGGCGCAGCTGAACTCGGCGCAGCAAAGTCCCGCATCGACATGCAGAAGGATTTTGTCTCGAACCTGTCCGACTCCATCGAAAAGGGCGTTGGCCAGCTCGTTGACGCTGACATGAACAAGGAATCGGCACGTCTGTCGGCTCTCCAGGTTCAGCAGCAGCTCGGCGTTCAGGCTCTGTCGATCGCCAACTCGTCGAGCCAGTCGATCCTGTCGCTGTTCCGCGGCTAATCGATAACTGAGCTAGCATGGGAGCGCGTCCCGAAATGAGACGCGCTTCTGCGCCGGGTTGCCGGCGCTCGCGAGTTCTCAGGCAAATCAGGGGTTCGCATCCGAACCGACCTGATCGGATCGGATGTCTTTGGGCGGAAAACGGGGCGCGGGATTCATTCCGCGCCCCAATTCTTTTCGCTGTCTCTGAAAGCGCCTGCTTTCATCAGCCGCCACTTTCGCGCAAGCTTCGCGGGCTAGGTTGCGTCCATCATTATGGCGGTGGTGTGGATGCAGCAGAATTTCCAGCAATTGATCGAACAGCTCAAGGCTACGCTTGGCAAGCTCGGCGCGCGAAAACTCGTGGCGCTTGGGCTGGTGGGCGCGGCGCTCATGGCCGCGATCCTTTACACAAGCATCTATCTGGGCCGTCCGTCCTATGAAACGCTCTATGTCGGCCTTTCGCGTGACGATGTGAACCGCATGGGCCTTGCGCTCGGCGAGGCAGGCATCCCGTTCGATGTGAAGGCCGATGGCTCGTCCATTCTCGTCCCCATAGGCAAGGCGGAAAATGCCCGCATGTATCTGGCCGAAAAGGGCCTGCCGACATCGAACAATGCCGGTTACGAGCTGTTCGACAATATGGGCTCGCTCGGCCTCACCTCGTTCATGCAGGAAATCACCCGCGTGCGCGCGCTCGAAGGCGAAATCGCCCGCACCATTCAGGCCATTCGCGGCGTGAAGGCCGCCCGCGTCCACATCGTTCTGGCCGAAAAGGGTTCATTCCGTCGCGGCGATCAGAAGCCGTCGGCCTCGGTCGTCATCCGCGCTGAAGGCGGCTTTGCCGCCGAATCCGCCCAGTCCATCCGCCAGCTGGTCGCCGCCGCCGTTCCTTCGCTTGATGCTTCCGCCGTCACGGTTCTCGACACCAATGGCCGCCTGCTGGCATCGGCTGGCGAAGCCGCCAACGGTGCCGCGCTCATGACCGCCTCGCTGGAACAGCAGGTCGCAGGCAATGTGGACGACAGCATCCGCAAGGCGCTGGCGCCCTATCTTGGCATGGGTCATTTCCAGACCAGCGTTCAGGCCGTGCTCGATACGGACCGCCGCCAGACCAACGAAACCATCTTCGATCCGGAATCCCGTGTCGAGCGTTCGGTGCGCGTTGTCCGGGAAAGCGGCGATTCCCGCAACAACCGCAATGACCACGCAACCGGCGTCGAACAAAACATTCCGCAGGAAGAAATCCAGAACCGCAACGGCGAAAGCTCGACCGAAAAGACCGACCGCCGTGAGGAACTGACCAATTATGAAATGAACAGCAAGACGGTTTCCACCGTCAGCGACGGCTATGCCGTCAAGCGCCTGTCCATCGCCGTGGTCATCGATCAGGCGCGGCTTCTGGAAACCGCTGGCACCACGCCGCCGCCCGCCAATTTCGTGGACCAGCAGATCGCGAAGATCCGCGACCTCGTGGCAACCGCCGCCGGCCTCAACGCGGATCGCGGCGACGTCATCAACGTGACGGCGGTGAACTTCCTCGATCCCGCCGGTGCCGACATGGAGCCGGTCTCCACGCCGTGGACCGATACGGTGCTCCGCCAGAGCGGTTCCTATGTCAATGCGCTCGCCATCCTTGCCGCTGTCGGTCTCCTGATCTGGTTTGGCCTGCGTCCGCTGCTGCGTGACCAGAACGCCAACCCGACCGGAACGGAAGTCGCTATCCGCCAGACGGGTGAAGTGGCGACGCCGAATTTCGTCGGCGCTCAGGCGGCAGGTGAAGGCGTACAGGCCGTCATCGGCGGGCCGGAAGCCTATGCCGACCAGATGAAGTCGAGCCTTAGCGATCTTCGCCAGCGCATGCGCATGCCCGCCAAGCTGCGCCTTGAACAGATGATCGACATGGACGAGGAGCGTGTCGCCGCAGTTCTCAAGCAGTGGATTCACGAAACCGCCGCCAGCCGCGAGGCCCAACCGTTGAAGGAACCGGCCGCAAAGGCTTCGGTCATGCCGGAGCTTGAGGCGGCCTGACGATGAGCGCGCTTTCCCTCAGCCGTTATCTTCCCGATTTTTCAACCCATCATATCGGTGATGAGGCGGTGGAGATCATTGCCGCGCCTCTGCCGCCGAAACCGCTGAAGGAAACGCCTGCCTCGCCAGCCGTGAGCGAGACGCCGAAGCGTGCAGCTTCCGCCGAAAAATCCGCTGCCGCCGAGCAGGCGGAAGTTGCCGCCATTATCGCCGTTGAGGAAGAAAAGCGCGCTGCGTTTGAAGCAGGGCGAGAGGATGGCCACAGGGAAGCCCAGACACTTTACGAAGCCGAGAAGGTGCGGCTTCTGCGTGAGCATGAGTCCGAGATCGAAACGCTGCGCGCCGCATTCTCGCGTGAGCAGGCCCTGCTCCTGGCGGGGAGCTTGACCGAGGCGTTGACTGCGCTGGAGCGCAATCTTTCGGGCCAGATCGCCAACATTCTGATGCCATTGCTGGCGCAAAAGATGGAGCGCGAGGCGGTCGCCGAATTTGCGCGGCGCATTGCGGCGCTGGCGCTTGACGGTGAAGCACCGGAAATCGCTGGTCCCGCGCGGCTGATTGCGCCGCTCGGTCAACACGCCGCCCTGCTGCCTTCCGGCTGTCGGTTTTCGGAAACCGGCGCTGACGAACTTTCCTTTTCCTTTGGCGACCGGGTGCTCGAAACGCGCATCGCGCCGCTTCTTGAAGAATTGAAGGCTGCGGTCCAATGAACATCGATCCCGAAACCAAGCGAGAGATCATCATTGTGCGCCGCGGCGGGCATGACGACCATGACAGCCATCATGGCGGCGTGTGGAAGATCGCCTATGCCGATTTCATGACCGCGATGATGGCCTTCTTCCTCGTCATGTGGCTCATCAATGCCGCCAATGAGGAAACCAAGGCGGCGGTTGCCAGCTATTTCAATCCCGTCAAGCTGATGGACCGGCATTCCAGCCCCAAGGGCGTGCAGGATGTCGAGGAAAAAGACGGCAAGGTTCGCTATGAAAGCGACCAGCAGATTGAAAACAGCACCAAGGTCATCAACGATACGACCGTCGCGCCGCCAAGCGAACAGGAAGAGCGCCAGCTTTTCCGCGAACCCTATGCAGTCCTTTCGGAACTTGCCCACGAGACCGGCGTATTGCAGAACCAGTCCGCCAAGGGCGATGGCGGCACGTCGCAGTCCGGTCCCGCAACGGGTGCCGAGGGCGGCGAAGCCTATCGCGATCCGTTCAGCCCGGACTACTGGTCGAGCAAGGCTGTCGGGGACCTGACACCGCCCGATGCCGCACCTTCCGCTCCGCCCAAGCCGGAAGCGACCCAGCCAAAACCGGAGGAGGCCGCAAAGCCTGCGGAAACGTCTGCAGAAACGCAGGAACAACTCATCGCCGATCTGAAAAAGGCGGCTGAGGGCGAAACCGCGAAGGAAGGTGCGGCGGCAAAGAAAGCCGAGCCGATGCCCGATGTGACGGTGGTTCCCGTCGATGGCGGCGTGATGATCCAGCTTACCGACAAGATCGACTATGGCATGTTCACCATCGGCTCGGCCAAGCCCGACGCTCGCGTGGTGCAGATGCTGGAGCGCATCGCGCAGGTGATTTCGCGCCAGCCCGGCGAAGTCATCATCAGCGGGCATACGGATGCGCGTCCGTTCAAGAGCGCGACCTATGACAACTGGCGCCTTTCCTCGGCGCGCGCGCAGATGGCCTATTACATGCTGGTTCGCGGCGGGCTTGATGAAAAGCGCGTGCTGCGTGTGGAAGGCTACGCCGACCGCCAGCCCAAGAACACCAGCGATCCGAATGCGGCTGAAAACCGCCGCATCGATATTTTCCTCAAGTCCGCGCCATGAGGCAGCTTGTGAGGCGCTCACTTCTGGCGTGTGTCGCAGGCCTTTCCCTGATGGGAGCGGCGTATCCGGCTTCCGCGCAAACGCAGGCACCGGCGGGGACCCGCACGCTGCCGGTGCTGGAACCCTACAAGCTCGTGCGTTCGCTACGCATGTTGCAGGATCAGATCGTCGCCGGAAAGCCGGAAGCGGTGGTCATGCTCAACAAGCTTCTGGGCTTCGTCAGCACGGATATGGGGCGGGCGCCGGGCGACGTCTGGAACAATCCGGAAAATGTCTATGCGGCGATCATCTATCTCTTCAACGGCGGCAATCCGGAAGCAGTGCGCAAGGTTCTTGCCGACCTCAAGACGGATGCCGTGCCGCCGGAACTGGTCAAGGGCGCATTGGCCTATGCTTCCGGCCAGACGATTGAAGTGGTGAAGCTTTTCTCGGTTCCGCTGTCGCCTGACGTCCCTGCGGAACTGAAGGCGTCCATCGTGCTCGTCACCGCCAGCCAGATGACCGCCTTCGATCCGGCGACTGCCTTGATGCGGCTCGATCAGGTGCGGCTTGATGCGCCGGGCACCTTGTTCGAGGAAGCGGCGATCCGCCGGTCGATGCCGATTGCGGCGAAGCTCGGCGATGCCGACAAGATCAGGCTTCTTGCGCGCAACTATCTCCAGCGCTTTCCGCGTTCGCCCTATATGCGTGATTTCATGGCGCAATTTGTCGGTGCGGCGCTGAAACTCAACGACCGTATCGGCAATGCGGAACTGGCGAAGCTGATCGGCTCGGCTGATCCGGTGATGCAATATTCGCTTTATCTGCAGATCGCGCGCGGAGCGCTTGTCGATGGCCAGACGGAGCGGGCGCGTTTCATGTCGGCCGAGGCGAAGAAGCTTGCCGACAGGCTGAAAACCGACCCAACCCGGGCAAATCTTTACGCGGCGGCAAGCGATGTGGCGTCGGATTCAGCTGGCAGCGCGCTGCGGGAACTGTCGCAGATTTCGCCCGACAAGCTGCAGGAGCCGGACCGCAAATTGCTGAAGGCCGCCGAAGCGGTCGGTACGCTTGTCACCCGCACGCCGGATGCCTTGCCGCCCGCAAAACCGGCCCTTACCGAACGAGACGTGCCGCCGATGGCAGTAGCGAATTCGCAGGAAAACGGGGCGGAAAAACCGGTTCCAAACTCCGCGCCAGCCCCGATGGCCGCCAACTTGAAGCCGGTCAAAAACCTTCCCGAAGGTGATTTGCAGAAAACGATGGAAGATGCGCGGCGCAAGCTTGCCGAAATCGATGCCTTGCTAGGAAAGACCGTTCAATGAGCGTTGATATTTTGCTGAATTCCACCAGCCGGCTGGCTTCGCTCGCCCGAAATGCCGGTCCGTCGCAGACCAAGGCGGCGGGCTCGGAGCGGGAGCCTGCCGAACCGGCAAGCGTGTTCAGCTCGCTTCTCGAAAGGCCGCAAGGCAAGGTCGAAAAGCAGGATGAAAACGAAGCCGGGTCCAGCGCGGACGAGACCGAAGCGAAGGATGAGGCAGCGCCAAAACCGGTCGCCATTTTCGCTTTGCCACAAAATCTCCTTTCTTTGGCCGGTTCTTCGCCGGATTTGAAGGGGCCAAATCACAATTTTGCCACAGGAAATATCGCGAAAAACGACAAAAACACTCCCGATCCGCTTTCTGCCTTAATCAAGGAAGCAGACCCGGAAGGGGGCGAGAAGCAGGCTGGCGAACTGCCGGCTGCGCAGCTTGAGCCGAAGAAAGGGCAAGCCCCGGCGACGCCTTCGGCCAGCGCCAAGGCGGAGCAGTTTATCGCTCCTGACGCATCGAAGGCGACCGGCGGCAATCGGAGCGAAAATGCCGCCGACGATCTCGCCAGCCTCGCGAACACGGACAAGGGGCAGACGCGGCAGTCGGGCCAGACGCCGGATAGGGCTGAAATCCAGCCACAGCAACCGGCGCCCAAAAACAGTGCGCCGGGAGAAAGCAAGGCAGCCGCCACGCCGTCGCAGGGCGCGGCGCGGATCGCCGACATTCAGGTGGTTTCCGAACGCAGCTTCGGTACGGTCAAGACCTTGCAGATCAGGCTCGATCCCGCAGAACTCGGGGCGGTGACGGCGCGCATCCGCGTGGCGTCGGAAGGGGTCGAGGTGCATCTCGTCGCTGAAAAGACCCATGCGGCGGAAGCGCTCGCCGCCGACCGCTCGATGATCGAGAAAGCCCTGAAGGCGGCAGGCGTCGCGGACGATGCGAAAATTTCCGTGACCGTCACCGACCGCAACGCGGCGGGCGCGGTGCAGCAGGCGCAGGCATCGCACAATGCCGGCCAGCAGCAGGCGAGCGGCCAGCAACATGGCCAACAATCGGGCCAGCAGCAGGCTTTCAGCATGCAGCAGGGTTTTGACGGGCGGAACGGGAGCGAGACGCAGGCGGGTCTCATGGGCGGCGAGGGCAGGCGGAATGACGAATCCGGTCAGGCAGGACGCGAGCGTTCGGACATTCAAGGCGCGCAGGATGGCGGGAACGGTATTGTTCGCAATAACGACCGCAATCGCGGCTTGGTTGTCTGATAGCCGCCCGGCCCGCGCCGAAAACGTCTGCGAACGTGAGATGCACCGGGCATCCGCCCGCTATGAGGTTCCGCTCGGCATTCTCTATGCGGTCGGGCTGACGGAAACCGGCCGCAAGAATTCCCTGCAACCCTATGCGATGAACATCGAGGGGCGTGCCGAATTCATGCCGTCGCAGATGGCGGCGGTGCGGCGTTTCGACGAGGTTCGGGCCGAAGGCGCGAAGCTGATCGACCTCGGCTGCATGCAGATCAACTATCATTATCACGGCAAGGAATTTCCATCGGTCGCCGCGATGCTGATGCCGAGCCTCAATGTCGACTATGCGGCACGTTTTCTCAAGCAGCTTCGGCAGCGCGAAGGCAACTGGACGATGGCCGTCGCGCGCTATCATGCAGGGCCGAATAACGACCCTGCCCAGAAGCGTTACGTCTGCCGCGTGATGACGAATATGGTCGCCACCGGCTTCGGAAACTGGACGCCGCAGGCGCGAAGCTTCTGCTCAGGCTGAACTGCAAGCCGGGAAAATTTACAGGTTGTAACAGGTGGACGGGTGCACGCATGATGTGGGTACTCAATCAAAGGTTGTTCAGCCTTTCGGAACCTGTTACAGCGGCCCGAATTTTAAGCCCTTGTAAAGAATCGTTAAAGTTCGTGAGCCGTTAACCTCCGGTTAAGGTTTGAATGCGTATGAGGAGAGGCGCGTTGCAATCAATGCGATTCCCATTAATTTAGCGTATACTAAAATGCCTCCCAATTTATTGCGGGCAACTTATTGCCATTGTTGCTGATTCCTCCCGCCAGTTATTGCTAGCGTGCTTGGGCTAACATATTGATTCGGAAGGCGGGCCGATGATCGTTGTCGTAGACGACAGAGATATTGTGACTGAAGGATACTCCTCCTGGTTCGGTCGCGAAGGCATCACGACAACAGGTTTTACCCCTACCGATTTCGATGAGTGGGTGGAGAGCGTTCCACAACAGGACATCATGGCTGTCGAAGCCTTCCTGATCGGCGAATGTGCCGACCAGCATCGCCTTCCGGCCCGGATTCGTGAACGCTGCAAGGCGCCCGTGATCGCCGTCAACGACCGCCCGTCACTGGAACATACGCTTGAGCTGTTTCAATCAGGCGTTGACGATGTCGTTCGCAAGCCGGTGCACGTGCGTGAAATCCTTGCACGCATCAATGCGATCCGCCGCCGCGCAGGCGCGTCCGCCGCTTCCAACGACAGCGGCACCGAGCTTGGCCCGATCCGTGTTTTTTCCGATGGCCGCGATCCGCAGATCAATGGCGTCGATTTTCCGCTGCCGCGCCGCGAGCGCCGCATCCTGGAATATCTGATTGCCAATCGCGGCCGCCGTCTCAACAAGGCGCAGATTTTCAGCGCGATCTACGGCATCTTCGACAGCGAAGTCGAAGAAAACGTCGTTGAAAGCCATATCAGCAAGCTGCGCAAGAAGCTGCGGGAGCAGCTGGGTTTCGATCCCATCGATTCCAAGCGCTTCCTCGGTTACTGCATCAATATAGAATGATATTGCTGCGTCTTCCACTTTCCCCAGTATCGCGCTTTCGAGCCAGCTACGGATTTCCGAAACCGCGCCAGTCTCTTCAGTAATCCCTTCAGTAAAAGCGTAAAAAATCCCGAGGCTACAGTTTCACGCAAGCGTGGTCCGTTAGCTTTACCGCGGATGGGTGGGTCGGTTCGCCGATTCCATCGCTGGATTTTACGGATTCCGGCCCCGAACTCTCGGATTTTGGCCGGTTATACAAACAATGGTGCTACAACCAATCAGGAGCTGCCAATGAGCCTCTACGGTATGATGCGGACCGGTGTTTCAGGAATGAACGCGCAGGCGAACCGCCTGTCGGCGGTCGCTGACAACATCGCGAATGCAAGCACCGTCGGTTACAAGCGCGCCGAAACCCAGTTTTCGTCGCTGGTTCTGCCCAGCACCGGCGGACAGTATAATTCCGGCAGCGTGCTGACCAATGTTCGCTACGGCATTTCCGATCAGGGCGGCATTCGGTCCACATCCTCCACCACCGACCTTGCCATCGATGGCAACGGCTATTTCGTGGTGCAGGGCGCAGACGGCTCCACCTTCCTGACCCGCGCCGGTTCGTTCGTTCCAGACAAGAATGGCAATCTGGTCAATTCAGCCGGCTATTATCTCCTGGGCGCTGGCCCGAACGATCCCGCCGGCGCGCTGACGATCCCCGGCCTGAACATCATCAATGTCAACAGCGCGGCCCTTCCGCCGGAAGGCAGCACGTCGGGCACCTTCACCGTTAATTTGCCGTCTAGCGATCAGGTTCCGGCTAACGGCGAGTTCAACCACAAGACCTCGCTGATCTCCTATAACGACAAGGGCGAGAAGATCACGCTCGACGTCTATTTCAGCAAGACGGGCGCGGACGAATGGAGCGTCACGGTCAAGAACGCAGCCGACAATCAAGTGGTCGGCGGCCCGACGACGCTGACCTTCGATCCGACGACGGGCGCGATGACGTCTGCGGGCGACGTCACGGTCGATCTCGGGCCTTATGGCGGCCAGAGCCTCAGCCTCAATCTCGGCGCTTCGACCCAGCGCGCCGGCGACTACACGATCTCGCAGGCGCAGATCAACGGCCAGGCGCCGTCCGCGGTCAAGGGTGTGGATGTGGCCAATGACGGTTCGGTCGTCGCCATCTACGAGAACGGCACGCAGAAGGTTCTGGCGCGCATTCCGCTCGCCAATGTCGCAAGCCCGGACCGCATGACGGTGGTGAGCGGCAACGTGTTCCTGCCGAGCGCTGAATCGGGCGATGTCCGCCTCGGTTTCCCGCAGAGCGAAGGCATGGGCAAGGTCATGTCCGGCACGCTGGAGGAATCCAATGCCGATATCGCGCAGGAGCTGACCGACATGATCGAGGCGCAGCGCAGCTACACGGCCAATTCGAAAGTCTTCCAGACCGGCTCCGAACTGATGGACGTGCTGGTCAACCTGAAACGATAAACCGGACCGTTCCGGGGAGGGTGAAAAGCCTTTCCCGGAACTGGTGGATTGAATTTGACGTTTGCTCGGCACCTCTATCCGAGGGGCGCAAATGTCGGAATCAGACCACCAGCATATTGAGAATAAGGACCGTTCAGGCAACGGGCACGGTCCACGCACGATGGGGCAGTTCCGATAGCAGCGGAATTATCAGGGGCTTTCCAGGTGTTTGTTTTAGCCGCATTTCCGAACGCGAGACCGCATCGCGCCTATCGGGAATGCACTTGTAGGATGGGGTAAGATGTCGCTTAGTTCTGCTCTTCTGACGGCCAAAAGTTCGCTTGCGGCAACGTCCAAGCAGACCTCCGTTGTCTCTCGCAATATTGCGGGTGCCAACGATCCGGATTATTCCCGGCGCACGGCTTCTCTCGTATCGGGGCCTTACGGGTCGCTCTACGTGGGTATCAGCCGGTCGGCGGATGAGGCGTTGTTCAACAAGTTCATCCAGTCCAACAGCACGGCTTCCTCTTCTTCCATTCTCGCAGGCGGGCTCGACCGCCTTTCGTCGCTTTATTCGGCTGACAATTATTCCGGCTCGCCCGCAGCGCTGATCGCCGATCTGCGCGATGCGCTCCAGACCTACGCGGCATCGCCTTCCAACAGCGCGCTCGGCGACAGCGTGGTTTCGGTAGCGCAGTCGCTCGCCAATGCGCTCAATGCCGGAACCAAGCAGGTCCAGTCGCTGCGCAACGATGCGGACCGGGAAATCGCGGATTCCGTCGCCAACATCAATGACCTTCTCGCCAAGTTTGAAAAGGTCAATCAGGAGATCGTCGGCGGCACGCGGGCCAATCGCGATGTGTCCGACTATATGGATCAGCGCGATGCGATCCTGAAGCAGCTTTCGGGCGAGATCGGCATCACCACCATGATGCGCGGCGACAATGACATGGTCATTTTTGCCGAAAACGGCGTGACGCTCTTCGAGACGACGGCGCGCAAGGTGAGCTTCGAGCAGTCGACGGTGCTGGCGCCGGGCATTTCCGGCAAGGCGGTGCTGGTGGACGGCGTTCCGCTCAACCACGAGACGTTCGACCAGCCTTATGGAACGGGACGGCTCAGCGGCTTGCTGCAACTGCGTGACCAGATCGCGCCGCAATACCAGATGCAGCTTGACGAGATTGCGCGCAATCTGGTGTCGATCTTTGCGGAAGGCGACGATGGACTTCTTGTCTGGTCCGACCCTGCCGGGCCGAAAAATGCCGGGACGATCCGGGTTTCATCGAGCTACGTAACGTCGGAGGGCGGCAGTCCGACAAAGCTGCGCGATGGGGTCAACGGTCAATTCAACCCCGGCGGCGCTGCCGGTTTCAGTGATCGTCTGCGGGCGCTCAATGAGGCATTTTCCGAGCCGATGGCGTTCGATCCGGCAGCGGGTCTGGCCGCGAATTCCAGCCTGATCGACTACAGCGCGTCATCGATCAGCTGGCTCGAAGGCAAGCGCCAGAAGGCCAATAGCGAATTCTCCTACAATGCGACGGTTGCCACTCAGGCAGATGCAGCCCTCTCCAACGCCAACGGCGTCGATATGGACACCGAAATGGCGCTGCTTCTCGATCTTGAACATTCCTATCAGGCTTCGAGCCGGGTGCTGACCACGATCAGCGCAATGCTCGACGATCTTCTCAACGCGGTGTGAGGCCAATGAAAGCGCAATCGATTTCCACCTATGGCGCAACGTCAGCCCTCCGGGCACTGGTCGCGAAGAACAAGGCCGAGATGTTGAAAGCCCAACAGGAAGCGACCACGGGAACCGTGTTCGATGTCGGGCTGTCGCTCGGCTCGAAATCCGGGCAGACCGTCTCCTTGCGCAAGGAATATGACCGGCTGAGCGTGCTGACCGACATGAACAAGCTGGTGCAGCAGCGCATGAACACCACGCAGTCCGCCGCCGGCACGATCATCGAGAACACGCAGAACTTTCTGGGCGACCTGACGGGCGCCAACAACACCGCCGAAAGCGCCGCCACCATTGCGAAATCGGCAAAGTCCATTCTCAATTCCGTCACCGGCCTGCTCAACACCAGCTATAATGGCGAATATATCTTCGCCGGCGTGAACACCGATGTGAAGCCGGTTGCAGACTATACCGAAGGCAGCGCCGCGCAGACGGCGGTGCGCCAGGCATTCCAGAACCATTTCGGCTTCGCCATCGACGATCCGCAGGTGGCGAACATCACCGGCGACGAAATGACGGCCTTTCTCGACGGCGACTTCGCCCAGGAGTTCAACGATGCAAACTGGGCCGCGAACTGGTCCGATGCATCGGATACGGTCATCAAGAGCCGCATCTCGCCCACCGAAACCGCCGATACGTCGATCTCGGCCAATGCCGCCGGTTTTCGCAAGACGATCATGTCGGCGGTCATGGTGGCCGAATTCGCAACCATCGGCCTCAACAGCCAGGCTTTTGAAGCCCTGACCGAAAAGGCCATGCAGACCACAACGACTGCCATCACCGAAACGACCTCGGAACAGACGACGCTCGGTCTGGCGCAATCGCGCACGCAGGCTGCAACGACGCGTATCGTGGCGCAGCAGAAGATACTGAACCAGTCGGTGCTCAATCTTGAGGAAGTCGATCCTTATGAAGCGGCGACGCGCGTCAACGCGTTGAAGACGCAGATCGAAACGTCCTATTCGCTGACGGTGCAGCTGCAGAATATGAGCCTGCTCAACTATCTTAGATAGTTAAGGGGAGGGGCGGCAGCATGATGCGAGCCCGTCCGAACTGATAGACGGAGACACCATGTATCAGATGCGCTACGAAGATGTCATGAATGACGACATGGCGAGCGCCAGGGAACGGGAGCGGGCGCTGTTCGACCGTTCCATCGCAATGCTCGAACTGGCGAGGGAAAACGGCAGCGGCTCGCGCGAGGGGATCGACGCGGCCTATTTCACCACGAAGCTGTGGACCACGATCATCGACGACCTCGGGTCGGAGGAAAACGTGCTGCCGAAGGAACTGAAGGCGGCCATCATTTCCGTCGGCATTTTCGTGCTGAAGGAAATCGAGCGCATCCGTCAGGGCGAAAGCAACGATTACGCCACGCTGATCGAGATCACCCAGTCGATCCGGGATGGGCTTTGAGATGGCTCCCAACGGAAAACCCGCCATCCGCCTTTCGCTGCGCGCGGGCGAGAGGATTTTTATCAACGGTGCAGTGCTGAGGGCTGACCGCAAGGTCTCGCTTGAACTTCTGAACGACGCGACATTCCTTCTGGAAAACCACGTTCTCCAGCCGGAAGACACGACCACGCCGCTGCGCCAGCTTTATTTCGCCGCGCAAATGATGCTGATCGAACCCGCCATGCGCGAGCAGGCCCAGGCCACTTTCGCGCAGATGCTGAAAGGCATGTTCTCGACGTTCAAGGATGCCGAAATCCTGAATGCGCTGAAGCTGGTCGATGAGCTGGTCCATAACGGGCGCATTTTCGAGGCACTGAAGACAATTCGCGCGCAATATCCACGCGAGGCCGAACTGATGGGCCTTGAAGCCCCGGCCTTGCCTGTGGCCGCCACCCGCAAAACTGCAGAGGCAAACCCATGACCACGACACCGCCGGTCGGCACGAATACGACGAACAACACCAACACGTCGAACAGCAATTCCGCAGCCAACAAGGCGAGCGTCGACTATAATTCCTTCCTGAAGCTGCTGGTGACGCAGATGCAGAACCAGGACCCGACGCAGCCCATGGACGCGACGCAATATGTCTCGCAGCTTGCGACCTTCTCCAATGTCGAACAGGCCGTGCAGATGAACAGCAAGCTTGAAACGCTGATCGCCAACACGTCGCTGACGCAGGCCGAAGGCTGGATCGGCCGCACGCTGACCAACGCCGATGGCAGCATATCGGGCGTCGTGAAGTCCGTCACCATCCAGTCCAACGGCATGCTGGCCGAACTGGAAGACGGCAAGACGCTGATGATCGGCGCAGGCGTCAAGATCAGCTAGGACATGGTGCGGTGAACGAGGCCGACGCGCTCGATATCGTCAATTCGGCAATCTGGACCGTGCTGATGGCAAGCGGCCCGGCGGTGCTTGCCGCCATGCTGGCGGGCATCGGCATCGCGCTCTTTCAGGCGCTGACGCAGATACAGGAAATGACCCTGACCTTCGTGCCGAAGATCATCGTCATTTTCGTCGTGCTGGCGCTCACCGCGCCCTTCGTCGGCGCGCAGATCAATTCCTTCACGCTGCTCGCATATTCTCGTATCGAGAAGGGGTTCTAGCACGTAGCCTTCGCGCAAGCTTCGCAAGCTAGGGTCCGCTTCGAAACAGGAGACGGATGTGCAGCAGGCAGCGGCTAAACCCTTCATGAAAAGCGGATTTCTGACCGGCAGCGACATGGGTCTGGCGGTTGGCATCATCATCATCCTGACGGTGCTTTTCCTGCCTGTTCCGGCGGTCGTGCTGGATATCGGGCTGGCGTTCTCGATTGCCTTTTCGGTCCTGATCCTGATGGTGGCGCTGTGGATTCAGCGCCCGCTCGACTTTTCCGCCTTCCCGACGGTGCTGCTCATCGCCACCATGATGCGATTGTCGCTGAACATCGCGACGACGCGCGTGATCCTGACCCATGGCAACGAAGGCTATCTCGCCGCCGGTCATGTGATCCACGGCTTCTCGCAATTCGTGATGGGCGGCGATTTCGTCATCGGTCTGGTGGTTTTCTGCATCCTGATCATCGTCAACTTCCTCGTCATCACCAAGGGCGCGACCCGTATCGCGGAAGTGGGCGCGCGCTTCACGCTCGACGCCATTCCCGGCAAGCAGATGGCCATCGATGCCGACCTTTCGTCCGGCCTGATCGATGAAAAGGAAGCGCAGCGCCGCCGCCGCGAGCTGGAAGAGGAAAGCTCCTTCTTCGGCTCCATGGACGGTGCATCGAAATTCGTGCGCGGCGATGCGATTGCGGGGCTTATCATCACCGCCGTCAATATTTTCGGCGGCATCATCATCGGCGCCACGCGCCACGACATGGACATTGCGCACGCGGCGGACGTCTTCACCAAACTGTCGGTCGGCGACGGTCTGGTCACGCAGATTCCGGCGCTGATCGTCTCGCTTGCCGCCGGTCTTCTGGTGTCGAAGGGCGGCACCCGCGGCTCCGCCGATCAGGCGATCTTCGGCCAGCTCGGCGCCTATCCGAAGGCGCTTCTGGTGGCGGCAATGCTGCTCTTCGTGCTGGGCATCATGCCGGGCCTGCCAGCCTTCCCCTTCTTCATGCTGGGCGGCGCAATGGCTTTCATCGGCATTGCCGTGCCGCGCCGTCAGGCGCGCCAGCGCGAGGCGGAAGCGAACGAAGCCGGCAAGAAGCAGCGCGAAGCGGAAGAGCAGGAGCGCAACTCCGTCAAGGCGTCGCTTGAAACCAACCAGATCGAGCTTTGCCTCGGCAAGCAGCTTTCCGCCCGGCTGATCGCCTCGCAACAGGAACTGGCGCATCGCGTCAACAAGATGCGCCGCAAGTTCGCGCAGGAATACGGCTTCGTCATCCCCGAGATCAAGGTGACGGACGACATTGCGCTGCCGCCGAAAAGCTACCGCATCAAGATACACGGCACGGCTGTCGCCAGCCACGAGCTGCGCGTCGGCGAAACGCTCGTCGTGCTGGGCGAGCGCCCGATTCCGTCCATCCCCGGCGAAGAAGTGCGCGAGCCGGCCTTCGGCATGCGCGCCTATTCCGTGCCGGAAACCTTTGCGTCCGATCTGCGCCGCGATGGATACATGACCGTGGACAATCTCTCGGTTCTGCTGACGCATTTGAGCGAAATCGTCCGCAATAATCTGGCCCAGCTTCTTTCCTACAAGGATATGCGCATTCTGCTGGACCGACTGGGGCCTGAATATCGCAAGCTTCTGGAAGATATCTGCCCGTCGCATATTTCCTATTCGGGCCTGCAGGCGGTGCTGAAACTGCTGCTCGCCGAGCGCATTTCCATTCGCAACCTGCACCTGATTCTCGAAGCCATCGCGGAAATCGCGCCGCTCGTCCGCCGCCCGGAAATGATCGTGGAGCATGTCCGTATGCGCATGGCGCAGCAGATTTGCGGCGATCTTGCCGACAATGGCGTGCTGAATGTGCTGCGCCTCGGCAATCGGTGGGATCTGGTTTTCCACCAGAGCCTCAAGCGTGACGCCAAGGGCGAAATCGTCGAATTCGACATCGATCCGCGTCTGCTGGAACAGTTCGGCACGGAAGCTTCCACTGTTATTCGCAAGCATTTCGACAATGGCGAACGTTTCGTGCTGGTGTCCTCGCCGGAAGCGCGGCCCTACATCCGCATGATCATCGAGCGCCTGTTCGCTACCTTGCCCGTTCTGTCGCACGTTGAAATCGCCCGCGGTGTGGAGGTGAAGTCACTTGGTGCGATTTCGTAGTTCACGACGGATCGATCCTTCGGTCTCTCGATCCTTCGATCCTTCGAGACGGTTCCCTTCGCTGCGCTCAGGGCACCTCCTCAGGATGAGGGGCGGAGCGGACTGGAGAAGCCACGGCGTCGGTTTTTCGGGTGCCTACCCGCAAGGTGAAGGAATGGATTGGCGATGCCCCTCTATCCGGGCCGAGGGTGTGTGGCTCAGAGGGAAGGGAGCACTGGCTTACGTCCTCACCTTAAAGCGCCATGCCGAAAGATGAGGGAAGACTATCACCACCGCCCTCATCCTGAGGAGGTGCCCTGAGCGGAGCGAAGGGAACCGTCTCGAAGGATCAGGGCTGCGCCCACGCCCCTCATCCTGAGGAGCCATGCCGAGCTTGTCGAGGCTTGGCGTCTCGAAGGATCGAAGGATCGAAGGATGGGGGGAGTAATTATTGCTTCATACGATGAAAGGGCCCTGAGTGCCTGTCGCGCAATTGCCGCTCAACGAAATCATCCTGGCCGCCGTTCTGGCGTTCTGCCGCATCGGCGCGTGCCTGATGCTGATGCCGGGGCTTTCGAGCGCGCGCATTCCGTTGCAAGTCAGGCTCTACATCGCGCTGGCCTGTTCATTCGCGGTGCTACCGCTCGTGCTGCAGCGCATCGTCACCGTTGTCGATGCCGGCCAGCCCTGGACCCTGTTCCGCCTGATGGCGAGCGAAATGTTCGTCGGCGCGGTTATCGGCATTCTGGCGCATATCTATTTCTGGGCGCTGCAATTCATGGCCAGCACGATGGCCGTTTCCATCGGCTATTCCGGTTCCCCCTCCGATGCTATCACGGAAAGTGAACCGCAGGCGACGATGGCCACAATCGTCACCTTCAGCGCGCTGTTCCTGTTCTTCATCACCGACATGCATCTGGAAATATTCCGGGCGCTGCTCAATTCCTATGTGGCCATTCCGGTGGACGGGCAGTTCCGGCCCGACGCGGCGATGATTGATTTCACCGATGCGCTTTCGGCGGCTTTTCTGGCGACACTGCGTATCGCAGCACCGTTCATCGTCTTTGCGATTCTCGTCAATTTCGCCATCGGTCTGGTGAACAAGCTGACGCCGACAATACCGGTCTACTTCGTATCGATGCCGTTCGTGCTCGGCGGAGGATTGCTGGTGGTCTATTTCATCCTGCCGGAACTGTTGCGTTTCTTCACCAACGAAACTGCGACGCAGCTGCGTGAATTGTTCTGAGGGCCACGATGACCGATCCGCGCAATCTCAAGAAACTGATTGGACTGCAAAAGCTCGGCAGCGCCCGGCTGGAACAGGCGCTTGCAGCTGCCAATGCGCGCAAGAGTGCGCTGGATGAGGAGCGCGAGGCGCTCATCGCCATGCAGGACCGCCGCTATGACGGCGATGCGCTCAATATCGATCCGTCGCTGCTTATCAGGCGCCTCGGCAGCAATGCCGCCGAATCGCAACAGCTGGAACAGCGCCTCGATACGCAGCGCAAGGCGCTTTTGCAGGAACAGAGGCGGGTTGAATTGCTGGAAGACCGTTTGGCGGATGCCAAAAGCGATCGCGAGCGGCGCGAGCTTGCCAATCTGATCGAAGAGTTCATTAGCCGGAAAACGACAAATTCGTCGCAAGGCCCTGATTGAGCGCAAAAACGAGGCTGAACGCACGCACAAGTTTCAGTCAAGTTTGACCTATTATGGTGCAATTAACAAAGCGCATCCCAAAAAGTGCGAAGCGGTTTTTGGACAAGATGCGTAAAAGCGAAACGTTAGAGCGCCGATCCGATGCAATCAGATCGAAACGCGCTCTAAACAAAGGAAATGATGCATGGCGATCAACCCGCCGTCCGATCTGGTGATGGACGTGGCGCGCGCCGCCGATCCGCAAGCCTATCGCATGGCGGCGGAACGGTTGAAAGCGCCGTCCGCATCGGGAACCATGGTGGCCCCGGCTGCCGGTGGGCTGACGCGGGATAATTTCGCCAGCTTTTCCGACAGCCTCGCGGCTGGGGTCAGCGTGAGGCCGGATGCGCAGAACGCGGTCAATCCGGCTTATCGCAAGTTCGAGGCATTCATGCTGCAATCCTTCGTGCAGTCGATGTTCACCAGTGACACGACGGCGACCTTCGGGAAGGGGATTGCCGGTGAATACTGGAAGTCCATGATGGCGGAAGCCATGGCAAACAAGATGGCGGATGGCGGCGGTGTCGGCATTGCCAGGTTGCTTGAGGAACAGGCGGCGCGCAAGGGGCGGGCAGACGCACCGGCGACGGTGGCGTTGGGAGACGTGATCAACAATCTGGGAGACCAGATGAGCGAAAATGCTGTTTCGAAGGACATCGTGCATGGTTTCGAACGCAAGCTCATTCAAAAGCAGCTGGAGCATGCCTCCCGAAAGTGGGAACCGGTTTCGGGATAAGGACATGCGGCAAAATGAAAAGATAGACAACAGCGACACGGACAGCGCGCGCGGCTGATTGGCCCGTAACGACCAAGCGTCATAATTGAGGACCCCGAAATGACCGAGACAAGCTCTGAAAACAGCCTGCCAGAGGATTCGCTGATCGTCACTATCGCGAGCGAGCCCGGTCAGGCGCTGGCAGAGGAACCGGCCGAGAACCCTACATTGAAGCCGGTCGTGCGGGCGATCCAGCGTCTGGAAGACGTCATCGATACGGAGACGCGCCTTCTGCTGGAAGGCGGCAATCCGGACCTCGCGGAAATCAACTCCCGCAAGAGCCGCGGGCTCTACGATTTCAACAAGGCGATCAAGAAAGCGGCTGGCGCTGCCGAACCGGCGACGATGAAGCTGCTTCAGCCCTTGCTCGACAGCTTGAAGCAGAAGCTTGAGAAAAACTGCGAGGCGCTGCAGCTGCATCTGCGGGCGGTCGGCGAACTGGCCGACCTCATTCGCGGTGCGCTGGAAACACAGGAAGCCGACGGCACATATTCCATGCAGAGCGCGAGGCTCGGTCACGCACGATGATCCGCATCATTGCCATCGGCCTGTGGATCTGCGCCGTCGCTTTCGGCTCGCTTTTCTTCGCGGTTCGCCAGAACGCCTCATCCTCGGGTGAGGCGCAGGCTGCGGTAGGCGGGTTTGGCGGCGTGGATTATGTGAAGACGGATGTGATGAGCGTGCCGATCATCTCGAACGGCGGCGTTGCCGGTTATGTGGTGACGCAGCTTGTCTATACGGTCGATTCGAACGTCCGCAAGAAGCTCAGCGTGCCGCTCGAATTCTTCATTAGCGATGAAATCTTCCGCAAGTTCTATGGCAGCTATTCGGATACCAAAGAGGTCGAGAAGGTGAGCTTCGAGGACGTGCGCGCCTCGATCATCACCGATCTCAATGCGCGCTTCCCCGAGCCGGTCATCAAGGACCTTCTGGTCGAGCAGTTCAACTATATTTCAGCGGAAGAAATCCGCGCCATGAACATGCGCGGCACGCCGACGGCCTCCGCAAAGCAGCAACCGGCAAAGCAGGCAGACGCCGGGTCTGCCAGTCACAGCGAATAGTATTTTCCGGCAAGCTGGGCGAGGCGTTCTTCGTCGAGCGGCGTAACCGCCGGGTCAGCCACAAGCTCCACACCCATTTCACGGCCATTGCGCCATGCGACGCGGGCCAGAAGCGCACGTCCGTAATAATCGTCGAACAGCCAGAAACGCTCAGGCAAAGTGGGGACTTCGACAGTTCGGAGCTTGGCGCCATGCGGCGCAATATCGCTGAACTGGCATTCGATGATAAACCGCCCGTCGAGGCCCACAATCTTGCCCGAGCGCAGCCTTGTGCGCTGTCTCTCTTCCCTGCGACGTTCATGGGATGGCTTAACCCGTGCCATATCAAAATCTTACCTGCTGTTCCCTTTCTCCAGTCTAGCAGGTTTCGATTGCCGATACGTTACTTTTTAAGCCGGGAACTTTCGGACATGGTTACCTTGAACAGGTTCCTGTGTGTCAGTGTTCACCGCAGGCTTCGCAGAGGCCGCGCAGCTCCAGCGTCGTCTTGCGCGACTTGAAACCGTTCTGCAGGCTCCAGGCGCTGACCAGATTTTCGATTGCCGCGTCGGAAAACTCCGTCACCTGACCGCATTTCTCGCAAATGGCGAAAGCCACGAGGCCCTGCTGATGGCATTGCGGATGCGCGCAGGCAACGAAGGCATTGAGGCTTTCGAGGCGATGGATCAGCCCGTAGTCGAGCAGCTTTTCAAGCGCACGATAGACTTGCAATGGCGCGCGGAAACCGTCGTCGCGCAGCTGATCGAGGATCGTGTAGGCGCTGAGCGGGCCTTCCGCCTTGGACAGCACGTCGAAAACCAGTGTCTGATTGCGGGTCAGGTCCTGCGGGGCGTGATGATGGTGATGGGTGCTCATTGTCCAGCGATCCGTTTCGGTGATGCTTGTTCCCTCTTATGTAGGGGTAACAGGCTCAAAATGAAAATGGCAAGCGCCGCGACCACGATGGACGGGCCGGAAGGCGTGTCGAAATGGATGGAACCATAAAGTCCGCCGATGACGCCTGCGGCGCCGATCAGTGAGGCGAGGATGGCCATCTGTTCGGGCGTGGAGGCAAAGCGGCGCGCGGTTGCCGCCGGAATGATCAGCAGCGAGGTTATCAACAGGATGCCGACGATCTTCATTGCGATGGCGATGACGATGGCGAGCAACAGCATGAAAACGATACGCGACAGGGCGGGGTTCATGCCTTCGGCACGCGCAATATCCTCGCTGACGGTGGCGGCGAGGAAAGGGCGCCACAGCCAGGCCAGAACGGCCAGCACGAATATTCCGCCGCCATAGATGAAGGCGATATCCATGCGCGAGACGGCCAGAATATCGCCGAACAGGAAGGACAGCAGGTCGACACGCACCCATGTCATGAAGGCGACGAGCACGAGGCCGAGCGACAGCGTGGCATGGGACAGGATGCCGAGGAGCGAATCCGCCGACAATGTATGGCGGCGCTGCAGGAGCAGCAGAATGGCGGAAATCGCCACGGCAACGACAAACACGCCGATCATCATATTGATGTCGAAAACGAGCGCCAGCGCCACGCCGAGCAGGGCCGAATGCGCCATGGTGTCGCCGAAATAGGCCATGCGCCGCCACACGATGAAGCAGCCGAGCGGCCCGGTCGTGAGCGCCAGTCCGACACCGGCAATGAGGGCGCGGGTGAAGAAATCGTCAAGCACGGGGCGCGCTCCCTTCGTGATGATGGTGGTCATGCGCGTGATCATGTTCATGATGATGACCGTCATCGGCATGGCAATGATCGGTCACGGAACCGTCGGCATGCAGCACGCGCCCGTCGGGCAGATGGGTGTGATCGTGGTGATGTTCATAAACGGCAAGCGGCCCGACAGCCCGGCTGCCGAACAGCCGCATATATTCGGGGCTCGCCGTCACGTCGCGCGGGGTACCGCTGCAGCATACATGACCATTGAGGCAGATCACGCGGTCGGTCGCCGCCATGACCAGATGCAGGTCGTGCGAGATCAGCAGCACGCCGCAACCCGTATCGTCGCGCAGTTTCGCGATCAGTTCATAGAGCGCGGCTTCGCCGGAGAAATCGACACCCTGCACCGGCTCGTCCAGCACCATGAGGTCCGGCTTGCGGGCAAGCGCCCGCGCCATCAGCGCCCGCTGGAACTCGCCGCCCGACAGGTTGGCGATCTCGGCTTTTGCAAGATGCGGAATGCCGACCACTTCCAGGGCCGCCTCGATCTCCTTGCGCGGGAGGGGGCCGGTCAGGGTCATCAGACGCTCGACTGAAAGCGGCAAAGTGCGGTCGATATTGATCTTCTGCGGCACATAGCCGATGCGCAGGCTCGGCGCATGGATCACGCCGCCCTCATCGGGCTTCAGGATGCGCAGCGCCATCTTGGCGGCGGTGCTCTTGCCCGCGCCATTCGGTCCGATCAGGGTCACGATCTCCCCGCGCTCGACGCTCAAGTCGACATTGCGCACGAGCCAGCGCCCGTCGCGCCAGACGCCGGCATCCTTCAGTTCGATCAATGTTTCCCGCGCCTTTTGGGCGGGGAGGGCGGTCTTCCTGCTCATCTGTTCCGGGCTTTTCTGAGTGTCATTGACGTTGCACCACCCCGGCTGCAATTTTTGCAAATTGGGGGTTGCATGACCTTATGGCAGACGTTATAGCATAACGCAACAGACGTTATAAAATAACATATCACTTGAATATGATTATCCCTTCCCAACCGCACAAGAGAGAGACCATGAAACATCTCCGCTCCCTCCTCCTCGCCTCGGCTTTTCTGGCCGGTGCGACGAATATCTCGCTTGCCGCAGAGCGCGAAGGCGTCGTCGTGTCGATCAAACCGCTCCATTCCATTGTGTCGGCGGTCATGCAAGGCGTGGGCGAGCCGAAGCTGATCGTACAGGGGGCGGGTTCGGAGCATGTCTACAGCCTCAAGCCTTCCGACGCCGAGGCGATCGAACACGCCAAGGTGATTTTCTGGGCAGGGCCGTCGATGGAAACCTTTCTCGACAAGCCTATCGATACGCTGGGTGAGGGCGCCAAGGTTGTCGCGCTTGGCGAGGCAGACGGCCTGACCAGGCTGAAGTTCCGGGAAGGCGGACCGTTTGAAGCGCATGACCATGGGCATGAAGAAGGTCACGACCATGCCCATGATGACAAGAAGCACGATCATGCCGCTGAAGCTTCAGAAACCGGACATGGCCATCACCATGCTCACGATGAATATGATCTGCATTTCTGGCTCGACCCGCAGAACGGAAAGGTTCTGGCAACGGATATTGCGAAGACGCTGAGCGCAAGCGACCCGGAACATGCCGCGCAGTATGAAAAGAACGCCAGGGACTATGGGGAGAAGATCGACGCGCTGACCAGGGAAATCGCGAGCGAACTCGAGCCGGTCAAGGACAAGCCGTTTATCGTCTTCCATGACGCTTACCAGTATTTCGAAAATCGCTTCGGGGTGAAGGCCGCCGGGTCGATTACGGTCAGCCCTGAAAAGGCGCCGGGTGCAGCGCGTATCAAGGAAATCCACGACAAGATCAAATCGCTTGGGGCAGCCTGCGTGTTTTCCGAACCGCAGTTCGAACCAAAGCTGGTGAAGACGGTTATCGACGGGACGGACGCCAAAACCGGCGTTCTCGATCCGCTAGGGGCGGAATTGAAGGACGGGCCGGATCTCTACCCGCAGCTTATCCGCAATCTGGCAGATTCCTTGAAAACCTGCCTGTCGAAATAACAGCCGCAGCCGTCTCCCTTCGCTGGATGCCTGCGCATTCAGAACGCGGCTGCAAATGTGCCGCGCTGCAACTATCGACAGCCCGGCACTCACGAACCGAAAGCGGAAAAGGCTTCGCCCCTTCGCCTGAAAGCGCGTCAGGCCCAGACCGTCTGGAGCATTTCCAGCAAAAGTGCGTAGCGGTTCTGCGCAGTATAATGCTTTAAAACAAAGAGATAGAGCGGTTCCACGATTACGGATTAAACGGAACTGCTCTGGGCATGATCCAACCGGAGCGAAACGAGGGTCGACAAGATGTTGCTTCACGTAAAAGGGTCTGGAGCGCCGATCTGATTCAATCCGATCGAAACGCGCTCCGGGTTTTCCGGGACACTTCACGGGCGGCTTCAACCGCCCATTTTTACCGCCAAATTTGTTACGATATAACATTAAGGAGAAGAGAATGCGTAGCTTTGTCAGGGCACTTCAGGCCGGTGCCGTTTTGGCTTTTCTTGCGCCCGCGGTCGCGGGTGCGCATGGCATCTGGATTGCCGAGCGTCATGGGACGCAGGCCGTTGTTTACGGTCATGGCGCAAGCGACGAAGCCTATGATCCGAAGAAGCTGAAGACAGTGACGGCGAAGGACGTGGACGGCAAGGAAGTTGCCGTCGAGATCAAGCGGCAGGAAGATCATGCGCTGCTCGGCGTGCCGAAGGATGTAGTCGTGGTCATCGGCGTCTTCGACAATGGCTTCTGGGCCGAGGGTCCGGATGGCAAGTGGGTCAACAAGCCGAAGTCCGAGGTGCCGGGCGCCAAGCAGTCCAGCCAGAGCCGGAAGTTTGCCGTCGCCATTCTGGACCATCTGCGCAGGAAGCCTGAACCGCAGGGCCTGCCGTTTGAAATCGTGCCGCTGATGGACCCGACGATTTTGGAGGTGGGCAACGAGCTTCCTGTGCAGGTTCTGCTTGACGGAAAGCCGGTGGAAGGCGTCGAGGTAACGGCGGATTATGTCAATGACAGCCACGCGGCACCGGCAAAGACCGACGCCGAAGGCATCGCCACAATCAGGATTCGCAATGCGGGTCTCAACGTTGTTGGGGCCGGCCATTCCAAGTCGCTGCCCGATTCAAAGGAAGCCGACAAGCTCAGCTATTTCACCACGCTGACCTTCAATCTCGATCACCATCACCACGACTGATCCCATCCGGTTCAAACAAGGAATGGAGCCATGAGAAAGAGACTGCCCGTTACGGTCCTGTCCGGTTTTCTCGGAGCCGGAAAGACGACACTGCTCAACCACGTGCTCAATAATCGCGAGAACCGCCGCGTTGCGGTGATCGTCAATGATATGAGCGAAGTGAATATCGACGCCGCCCTCGTTCGGGAGGGCGGCGCCAATCTCTCCCGGACGGATGAGCAACTGGTCGAAATGACCAATGGCTGTATCTGCTGCACGTTGCGCGACGATCTCCTGAAGGAGGTTTCGCAACTGGCGGCACAGGGGCGCTTCGATTACCTGCTGATCGAGTCGACCGGCATAGCCGAACCCTTGCCGGTAGCCGCCACGTTCGAGTTTCGCGACGAGAAGGGCAACAGTCTTTCCGATGCCGCGCGGCTCGATACGATGGTGACGGTTGTCGATGCCGCCAATCTGCTGAAGGACTATGCGTCCAGTGACTTTCTGCGCGATCGCGGCGAATCGCTGGGCGAAGAAGATGAGCGCACGCTTGTCGATCTTCTGGTCGAGCAGATCGAATTTGCCGACGTCGTCGTGTTGAACAAGATATCGACTGCTTCACGGGAAGAGCGCGATATGGCCCACAAGGTCATCCGCTCGCTCAATCCCGATGCCCGCATTGAGGAGGCCGATTTCGGCGAAGTGCCGCTTGACGCCATATTGGATACGAAGCTGTTCGATTTCAACAAGGCGCATGAACATCCGCTCTGGTACAAGGAGTTGCACGGCTTTGCCGCGCACACGCCGGAGACCGAGGAATATGGTGTCCGATCCTTCGTCTATCGCGCGCGGCGTCCTTTCGATCCCGGGCGGTTCCAGTCGTTCATCGACAAGGGCTGGCCGGGCGTCGTGCGGGCGAAGGGCTTCTTCTGGCTGGCGACAAGGCCCGATTTCGTTGGAGAGATCAGCCAGGCGGGTGCCTTGGTGCGCACCGGTAAAAGAGGGCGCTGGTGGTCATCCGTGCCGAAGCAATACTGGCCGGCGGAGCCCGAATGGCAACGCGCCATGGAGCCGTATTTTCATAAGGTCTGGGGCGACCGGCGTCAGGAAATCGTTTTCATCGGCGTCGATCCGATGCAGGAAGACGCTCTCAGCGATGAGCTGGACCAGTGTCTCCTTGAGGAAGAAGACTTCGTGCCGGAGCGCTGGTCGGGACTGAACGATCCGTTTCCGAACTGGTCGCCAGCCTGAGAGCCTATTCCGACAGTGAGGCTATATCCATGGCCCTGCTGTCGGCCAGCGTTCGGTGATCCAGAACGCTGGCGATGGCTTCGCGCACGTCGAGCATCATATGGCGCACCTCGCATTCGTCCTCGTCGCAATCGTCGCACGGGCGATAGTCCGTCTTGCTGGCGCAGGCGATGGGCGCAAGCGCGCCGTCGAGCGCGCGGATGATGTTGCCGATGGCAATCTCGTTGGCCGGGCGGGCAAGGCAGAAGCCGCCGCCCTTGCCCTTGCGGCTCAGGACAAACCCGGCATTGCGAAGCTCGGTGAAAATATTGTCGAGAAACTTGCGGGGTATATGGTGTCTTTCGGCGATCTCGCTCGCGGAAACCAGTTGTCCATCGGTAACACCCGCCAGATGCACCATGGCTTTCAGGCCGTATTTGCCCTTTTTAGTCAGCATGCCACCCCTGTGGGGCATTTCCTCGAAGAATCGAAGCCGCCTTCGTCCGGAAATGCACGAAAAGAATACGCAACACACGCCGCCAGCAGAACTGGCGCCGTTCGCAACATCAGGCCAAAACCCGTCCACCGGAAGTTAGGCGCTAAACCCGGCTGCGACAAGTCTTTTTGCCGCCGCAGCTTCGCTCCGTTAGCCGCAATCGATTTCCGGATAGCACGATGCGCGGGTTCGATAGCTTCAATCTCGTCCGTTCTCCCGCAAGGCGAGCGATAATGCGCCCTGCAATGCGTCGCCAAGCGCAGGCCGATAGAGTCCCCGATGCGGCAGGAAGGGCAGCGCAGCATAGGATGAGGCTAGACCTCCCGTCAGGCTGAACCGGCCAAGCGTCTCGACGTCGAGCCGGCCCAGACCTCGTGCAATATAGGAGCAGGCGCGTTGCAGGATCGAAAGGCCGAGCGCATCGCGCTTATGTGTATAGTCGAAAACGAGGGGAGCGAATGCGGCGTAGTCGGCAGCCGTCGCCGTGCGTGAGAAGGCGATGATTTGGCGAAGCTCGCCGCCGAACTGTGTCAGCACGGCATTGGCAAGCGCCGTACGCTCCGCCATGCCATCCAGCACAAGCAGCGTCTCTTCAAGAAGCTCCCGGCCCAGCCGTGCGCCGCCCGCATGGTCGCTCAGCATGAAGCCGCGCCCGCCGACAATCTCGAATGCATCTCGCTTTCTTCTCACGAAGACGGAACCGGTGCCGAGAATGACAATGGCCCCGTCATCTTCACCGAGCGCGCCTTGCAAGGCAGTAACCGCGTCTGAAACAATCTTCACCTTGCCGAAAGGGAACTGGCGTTCAACGCTGTCCTTGTCGGCAAGCGAATTTGCGCCCGCGAGCCCCAACACAGCGCAGGTCTCGCCCAATATGGAATGGTCCAGCCCCGCATCATGCGCGGCCTGTTTCGCTGCGCGCATGATATTATCCAGCGCCGTTGACGGGTCGGCGCCGATATTGGCAGAGCCGCTCGTCCCCCGGCCGATGGGGGCGCCGTTGCGGTCGGCAAGCAGCGTCCGGCATCCGGTGCCGCCGCCATCGACCGCCAGAATATAAGGCATAGGCTTCATGCTCATTCATCCAATTGTCATGCCAACCGTCACGGAATCGTCGCAACTGGTCGAATCGCCCGTTTTTCCCGGTTGAAATTTGGTTAAAAAGGACCATATTGGCTGTGGAAAGAAAATTCCTGATTTTTTGAGAAACTGCGTTGACAGTTTTGTTAGGT
>UEIJ01000060.1 GCA_900470195.1 Hyphomicrobiales bacterium
GAACTGGTCGATATCGAGGCCCAGCCTTACGGCATTGCCGACAAGCCGGGCGCTCCGGCGATAAAGATCGGAAATGGCGAGATCACTTTCGATCACGTCACCTTCCATTACGGCAATCACGATGCGGCTCTCTATCGCGACTTCTCGGTCAGGATCGAGGCTGGCGAACGCGTTGGCCTTGTCGGGCATTCGGGTTCGGGCAAGACGACCTTCGTCAAGCTGATCCAGCGGCTTTACGATGTCAGCGGCGGCGCGATCCGCATTGACGGGCAGGACATTGCCGAAGTCACGCAGGCATCGCTCAGGTCGCAGATCGCCATCGTGCAACAGGAGCCGATCCTGTTTCACCGGACGCTGGCCGAGAACATCGCCTATGCCCGCCCCGGCGCGACACAGGCGGAGATCGAGGAAGCTGCAAAGCTTGCAAGCGCGCACGACTTCATCAGCCGTCTGCCGAAGGGCTATGCGACGCTCGTCGGTGAACGCGGCGTGAAGCTGTCGGGCGGTGAGCGCCAGCGTGTCGCCATTGCCCGTGCGTTTCTGGCAGATGCACCGATCCTCATTCTGGACGAGGCCACATCGAGCCTCGATTCAGAATCGGAAGTGCTGATCCAGCAGGCGATGGAACGGCTGATGGTGGGCCGCACGACGCTTGTCATCGCACACCGGCTTTCGACGGTTCGTGCGCTTGACCGGCTACTGGTCTTCGACAAGGGCAAGATCCTGGAAGAAGGCGACCATGACGCGCTTATCCGCAAGCCGGGTGGCATCTATCGCCGCCTGTTCGAGCGGCAGGCGCTGGAACTGACCAAGGGACTGGAAGACGTCTTTTCGTAACTCAAATCGGATACCAAAGCTCGATAAGCGCCATATTGGGCTTTGGTTAAGCATGTCCCAGCTAAACGGATTCATAGCGTCCACCGACGTGCGTCACTTAAAGCGAGCATAGTGCGACATGTTTTAGGCCCATCTGCATTCGGAATTCTCTTTGACCTAAAATTCCGATTCAAAGCGCACCGAAAAAGACACGCTTAAAAAGAGGGACATTTGCGGGCGAGCAATAATATCGGATCGAATACTATCCTCGCGGAGACCTTCACGTCCGCCCCGATACTTGTAGCGCAAATGAGAGGCTAAAGCTGCCTGCATCGTTTGCTCACGCGCTGGCCTGATCACGAGGCTACACGCCGCCGTTGATACTATCGACCCGCCTACAAATTCATTATGACGTTGTCCATCTCGCCTATACGATGGTTTGACTAGAATAAATACAGACATAATCAAAATTTGTAAATTTGCCACAATCAAAGGGCATCGTTAAAAAGTGCTGATTTTGGTCTCGACCAAAATCACTGTTTATTGTGCAAACATCTTCAATACTCGCATGAGGCATAATATTACCCATTCCCAATGGTGCTTAGTGTTCGCACAGCACCCCTACTCACTAATTTCGTTACCCGCCTGGTAGGCTGAACCTGCCGCCCGTTCAGGCACATTTTCAAATCATCGCTTATCGTGGCCCTCTTCGGCGGGCCTATAATTTTATTTTTTTTATTAAGGACCAGTGTCCGTCCAGTACGGGCTGGTATTGTAGATATGACCCGGTTTCGCATAGATTTCCG
>UEIJ01000043.1 GCA_900470195.1 Hyphomicrobiales bacterium
ACCCACTTCAGGCCGCCGAGTGCATTGGCGTCCTTCAGTGCATGGTACTGTTCGAGGCAGGTGTGCATGCGAGCCTTGCCAGCGGATTCGCTGGAGTACTTCGCTGATACGGCGGTCGGGAACTTCACGCCCTTCGGCGCAGCAACCGTGGGGGCTGCGGGTTCGGAATTACCGTCCGTGCTGAGCGCAACCGGATCGGCGCCCGGGCCGCACTCGGCCTTGCGGAAATCGTTCCACTTCGCACCATTGTCCGTGCCGGCATCCTTGGCAGCCTGGTACTTGGCGCTGCACTGCTTCATCGTCAGGCCCTTGGCGCTGTCGTCTGCAGCAGGGGCAGCGGCACTTTTAGCGGCAGGTTTTGCCGGAGCGGCAGGTGCGGGCGCAGCCGGAGCCGCGGCGGCATCCGCGCCGTCACCGCACTGGGCCTTGCGGAAATCATTCCACTTCATGTTGCCAAGCGTACCCGCATCCTTGGCGGACTGATACTTTGCGCTACATTCCTTCATCGTCAACGCATTGGCAGGCGATGAAAAAGCGAACGCAGCGGCACTCATGATAATGGCTGTGCCGGCCATAGCTGTGATGGATCGAATAGACATCTTGTCACTCCTGTCGAATGCAGCTCTCACGATCACCTGGCATATTTCCTGCCTTGCGATCTTGCTAATATAGAAGAACGGTAGGCGTCGCCGTTGTTCTGGCCCGTTCCGCTTATACGTCAACATTGCGCCTCGCAAAGTTGACTGTCAATCATTTGATCAATATTACCCGCAACTCCAATACAAATTTTCTAACCGACTTTCTTTGCTCGTTATGGTCATGCAGGTGCCATGAAGTAAAATTATAGTACTTCACACCTCATGTCCGATTTTTATTCGAACAGAGTTAAAATCCGGAGATATGCGGGTGATAAAGCGGATCATGATCATTGGCGGCGCCGGATCGGGCAAATCAAGCCTCGCGCGTGCGCTTGGCGGCATTACCGGCTTACCCGTCGTTCATATCGATACCCTCTATTGGCAACCGGGCTGGGTGATGCGGCCGCGTGAGAAGATCGGTCGCCTCACCATCCAGGCGGCGGATCAGGACGCATGGATATTCGAAGGCAATCATAGCGAAACTATGAATTATCGAGCCTCGCGAGCGGATATGCTGATTTTCCTCGACATATCGACCGTGAGGCGGCTGTGGCGCGTTCTGAAAAGGACGGTAAAGCACTATGGTCGCTCCCGCCCGGATATGGCGGAAGGTTGCGTAGAACGTTTTGATTGGGACTTCCTGAAATGGGTGGCAGGCTATCGCAAGAATGGTCGTATTCGTGCACTGGCTTTTTTGGAGCAGGCGCCTTCGCATCTCGTCAAGCACCATTTGCGCAGCCCGCATGAGGTCGAACGCTTTCTCGCGCAGATGACACGCGAAATAAAATAAAACAATTCGCCCGCCCCATTGCGATAAATCAACAAAGTCAAACGTGAAATAACAATATTCCAAGCCGTGCGAAGCACCGAAACGGCTGTTATATTAGCCCGTCTCCCAAGACTTTACGCTGCGTGCTCTGGCTCGGCCATCTGCACAGCGCGAATGCATACATGCCGGATTCCTTTCCGGCACCGTAATCTTTTTGCCGGTTTGCCGGCTCCTCGCTGTTCTGGAGTTTACCCGTGGCCGATATCGCTGATAACGCCGCCCCGCTCACCGATGCTTCAAAATCCGCCGCGCTGGACCGTCACCGTCTTTATGAAGACGCGATGGCAATGCTGATCGGCACATCCTTCATCGCGCTCGGCATTACACTCTATAGCCAGGCCATGCTGATGACCGGCAGCACCGCCGGCATTGCCCTGCTCATCCAATATGCGACGGGCACAGAATTCGGATTGCTCTATTTCGTGATCAATCTGCCGTTCTACTACTTCGCCGTACGGCGGATGGGCTGGGCATTCACAATCAGAACATTCGTAGCAGTGGTTATGATGTCAGGCTTTGCGCGACTGATGCCCTTGAGTATCGATTTTTCAAGCGTTCATCCGCTCTTTGCGGCACTCATGGGCGGCACCTTGATGGGCATGGGCGTGCTGGCACTCTTCCGGCATCGCTCCGGTGTCGGCGGCGTCAACATTCTGGCGCTCTATCTACAGGACACTTATGGGGTCAGAGCGGGCTGGTTCCAGCTTGGGCTTGATGGCGTGATCATGCTTGCGTCGCTGTTTTTTATTCCATGGGAAAACATGGTGCTTTCCCTGATCGGCGCGATTGCAATGAATCTCATCATCGCGATCAATCACAAGCCGGGTCGATATCTCGGTATAAGCTGATAAAATAGAAAGCCGCCCGAAAGGCGGCTTTCTTCATACATGAGGAGCTCATCAGTGGGTGGTCATCCACTCGCGCGCGCCACGCAGGGCCGCAGCCAGTTCGCCCTTGCTCATCGTGGCAGCCACCTGATTGCGCATGCGGGCAGCCTTTTCGCTACCGCGGATCGCGGCAATGTTGAGCCATTTGTGGGCTTCCACCACGTCGATCTCGCAATCGCGGCCGATAGCGTATTTCATGCCCATTTCCAGAAGAATGCGATCCTGTGCGATAGCGTTGTTCTTATTCGTAAAGCTCTGAAACTGTGCCATTTTCATTTGTCCCTGTTAAATCCCGAGAACCGTCCGGTCTTTGTTTTCAAAGCCTGATTTCATTGCTTTGAAACTGCCGTCTCTGTCGTTCCGTTCATGCTCTCAAAGCTACGGGAAAGGGTTGAAATGCGCGTTAAACCAGATGCTTAACGAGCAACCAACAAAATCCGAACAAGGGGTAAACTTGGGATTTTGTTAAACATGCAAGTGCCGCCGATTGCTGGATTTTTGCAAAAATTCGATTCAAATCCGCATGATCGAACGAAACCAGTTGCTAACTATAGACAACATTCCAATGCAGCCATGCATATAGAAAGCAGACTGTTTCAGGGGTGGTTTGCAGGCGCAACTATCCTCTTCCGCTTGGTCAAAAACTGTATTACGTTTACGTTTGCGTAAGTTTGACAGGCGGTCGAGGAGGCTTCTGTTTCAAACTTCAGAACGCATCACAGCGGTTTCATCGCTGCGACCGGCAAAGCCGGGACCAGTGGCGATTTGGGAGGAACGAATGATCCGCACACTTATTCTTGGAATGACGCTTGCAGCCACCTTTGCCGCTCCTGCCCTTGCCGAGGAAGGAATTGTCGGCACATGGAAGCGCCCGAATGGTACGATCATCAGTTACGCGGCCTGCGGCGCCAACAAGTTTTGCGGCACGGTGCAGACCGGAGAATACAAGGGAAAGTCGATCGGCACGATGTCGGGCACTGGCGGCAACTACAAGGGTGAAGTCAACAAGCTCGACGAAGGGAAGACCTACACCGGCAAGGCCAGCGTCAAGGGAAACACGCTCTCGCTTTCAGGCTGCGTCATGGGCGGCTTGATCTGCAAGAGCGAGAGCCTGACGCGCCAGTAATATCGACGGCAGGGGAATCGAAAAGGGCGGCCCGAGGCCGCCCTTTCTTATATTCGTCCGCTCAGCGTGCTTTCTGGCCGAAGAGAATTTTCTGGGCTTCCTTGTCTGTTGCCAGATTGGATTTCTCCCGCTCCTCTTTTCCGAGCAGCAGGCCGCGCTGCACTGCCGGGCGAGCGTTCATCGTCGCATGCCAGCGCTTCAGGTTCGGGAAATCATCAAGGTTCTGGTCATAGTTCTTATAAGCGTTGATCCAGCCGATCGAAGCCATATCGGCGATTGAATATTCGCCCGCGATATATTCCTTGCCTTCCAGCTGCCTGTTCAAAACGCCGTAGAGACGGTTAACCTCGTTGGTATAGCGGTCGATGCCGTACTGGACTTTTTCGGGAGCATACATACGGAAATGTCCGGCCTGCCCCGACATCGGGCCGAGACCGCCCATCTGCCACATCAACCACTCATCGACGGCCACGCGCTTGCGCTCGTCGGTCGGATAGAACTTGCCGAATTTGCGCCCGAGATATTGCAGGATTGCGCCAGACTCGAAAACTGAAATCGGTTCGCCGCCCGGACCTTCCGGGTCGATGATGGCGGGCATGCGATTGTTCGGCGCGATCTTCAAAAAATCGGGCTGAAACTGATCACCCTTGCCGATATTGATATATTTAACCTCGTAGGGAACGCCCAGTTCTTCCAGCATGATACTGATCTTGAAGCCGTTCGGCGTCGGCCAATAGTACAATTCGATGGGCTTGATCTGTTGGGCCATGGGCTCTCTCCCGCTGATCCTGACGTTGCGCGGGACACGGTCCCGCATTCCAATGATGGGAAACATAAGACCGTTTCGGGCAGGCACAAGAGCCGCGCGCTGCAATAAACGAAACATCAATATTTTTGAACGCCGCATGAACGACGCCCTCAGGGATGGTTCAGGCGCCATGGCTAAATTGAACAGGGAGAACGGAAATCAGAACGGCTCTGGGGGTTAACCAGTATGCTTCGGCGTTTCACAATTGTCTGTCTGATGATCGCTGGCTTTGCCGCTGTCGCAAGCATTTTCGTCGACCAGAGATATAATGTCTACCGGGACCAGCCGGTGATCGGACCTCTTGCCGCATTTCAGAAGCCTGCCGGAGAGCGGCCATGAGAAGAACCCAAGCCATCGCCGCAATCGCGTTTCGCGTTTTCCTCTTCACAGCCATTTTCACCGGCCCGGCAGCCACCTTCGCCTATACGCAGATAGGCCAGCATTCCCAGATGAGCGGCGCCGGCCTCGTCCTTTATGTGAGCCTGCAGCGCGCCGCATAAACTGGGTCATGCAACGGTCATCGGTTTTGTTATACTAGTGTCCTGATTCTGAAATTTGCATCGGGGCGATATCAAGCGAGATGCAAATTTCAGAATCAAAAGGGCACTAGCAGCTTGTTTTCCTAGTGTCGTTTCGGTCTCGAAGTTCGCTTAAGACTACGATATCGAAACATAGGCGAACTTCGAGATCACGACACTAGGCCATGACACAGCGCATCGAACATCCATTTCTGACCGAGATCAAAACGCCTCCGACGGTTGACCCGGAGATTTTCACCGATGCCGGTGCGGCGGTTGCCGCCCTGCAAAAACTCTATGATCGCAATACAGCCTTCTTGCGCGATGCGTTCGAGAAGGTTGCGCGCGGTCAGGTCCCGCCGCAGCGCTACCGTGCTTATTATCCGGAAATCTGCCTGTCCACATCCAGCTTTGCGCATGTGGACTCGCGCCTGGCCTATGGCCACGTCTCGACGCCCGGCGATTATTCCGCGAACATCACGCGGCCTGATCTGTTCGATCATTATCTGAACGAGCAGATTCGCCTTCTGATGCGCAATCACGGTGTGACGGTGACGGTGAAGGAATCCTCGACGCCGATCCCCATCCATTTTGCTTTCAAGGAAGGCACCTATGTCGAAGCCTCCGTCGCCAGCGCCTTCACGCATCCGCTGCGCGATCTGTTCGACGTGCCGGATCTGGCTGCAACGGACGACAAGATCGTCAATGCCGATTTCGAGCCCGCGCCCGGCGAACCGATGCCGCTTGCGCCCTTCACGGCCCAGCGCGTCGATTATTCGTTGCATCGGCTGGCGCATTACACGGCGACAAGTCCCGCCCATTTCCAAAATTTCGTGCTGTTCACCAACTACCAGTTCTATATGGACGAGTTCTGCGCCTATGCCCGCGAATTGATGGCGGCGGGCGGCGGCGGATATGAACGGTTCGTGGAGCCGGGCAACATCGTTACCCTGGCGGGGGAAACCGCGCCAAGCAACGGCAATCAGTTGCAGCGCCTGCCTCAGATGCCAGCCTATCACCTGCAGCGGTCGGACCATTCGGGCATCACCATGGTCAATATCGGCGTTGGCCCGTCCAATGCCAAAACCATTACCGATCATATTGCGGTGCTTCGCCCTCACGCCTGGCTGATGCTCGGTCACTGCGCGGGCCTGCGCAACAGCCAGCAGCTTGGCGACTACGTTCTGGCACACGCCTATATGCGTGAAGACCATGTTCTGGACGATGATCTGCCGGTCTGGGTGCCACTGCCGGCGCTCGCGGAAATTCAGGTCGCGCTGGAAGAGGCCGTTGAGGAAATCACCGGTCTGCAAGGCTACGATCTCAAACAGATCATGCGCACCGGCACGGTCGCGACCATCGATAATCGCAACTGGGAACTGCGCGACCAGCGCGGTCCGGTGCAGCGGCTCTCGCAGGCGCGCGCCGTCGCGCTGGATATGGAATCCGCCACGATTGCCGCCAATGGTTTTCGTTTCCGTGTGCCTTACGGCACACTGCTCTGTGTTTCCGACAAGCCGCTGCATGGCGAATTGAAACTGCCCGGAATGGCGACCGAGTTCTATAAGCGGCAGGTGGCGCAGCATCTGCGCATCGGTATTCGCGCGATGGAAAAGATCGCCGCCATGCCGGATGAGCGGCTGCATTCCCGCAAGCTTCGCAGCTTCTACGAGACGGCTTTCCAGTAAGGTAAGGGAGTAAGGGAGTAAGGGAGTAAGGGAGTAAGGGAGTAAGGGAGTAAGGGAGTAAGGGAGTAAGGGAAGAGGATCATTTATTTCTGGGCATGACAAATATTTTGCTTGCCCAACCCCCATCCGCTTCGCACCCTATTCTCCTATTCTCCTATTCTCCTATTCTCCTATTCTCCTATTCCCCTTACTGCCTTCACCTTCATCATCGCGCCGCAATCAACACGTATGGGCAATTTCATGTCGAAAAGCCGTGAAAACCTTTCATTCCTGTTGCTTCTGGCCGCTATCGCTGTGTCGGTCCCGCTCGTGCTTGGATTTCTAGGCCCAGTGCATCCGGCCCTTGATTCCTTTTCGCATTTTCGAGCTCATCTGTCCGTCCTGCTGGCGGTGCTGACCCTTCCGTTGTTTTTCACCAAAATGCGGCGCGAAGCGGCGATGCTTCTGCTTTTTGCCGTCATGTCTCTCAGCACGACTATCGGTGCCGCGCGCGATTTCCTGAGCGGATCAACCGGCGCACAGGCGGATGAACCGGCTGGAGCACGCTACAGCATCGTTCAGATCAATCTGCGCGAAGACAATCCTGAGCCGAAACGGGTTCTTCAAATGATTGCGCGGGAGAAGCCCGACGTAATCACCTACGAGGAAGCGAGCGAACAATGGACCAAGTGGCTTACCATTCTCCAGAGCTCCTACCCCTATCATTTAAATTGTGCAGATGATCCCGACACCTGGGGCGTGGGAATCCTGTCGAAGCGGCCTTTCAGCGAAGATGCACAGACGGCCTGTGTCGGTGACGGCTTGCTGGCAATTGCCCCTATCAATTTTGGCGGAACGACCGTGCACGTCGCGGCGCTGCACTTTTCATGGCCTTGGCCGCGCTGGCAGCCGCATCAACTCCGCTATATCGAACCGGAACTGCAGAAGCTGGGTGGCCCTCTGGTCATCGCCGGGGATTTCAACGCCGCCCCGTGGAGCAATGCGGTTCGTCGTGTCGAACACGCGTCCGGCACCCGCCATCTGACGGGTATCGGCGGCACGTGGATGACACATCTGCTGCCCGTTACGCTGGCGCCTTATCTGGGCCTGCCTATTGACCAGATACTGGTAAGCCCCGAAATCGGAGGGGCGAAAGTTTCGGCGCGTGAAGATGCTGGCTCCGATCATCTGCCGGTGCGGCTTGATTTTTCCGTTCCGCCGCCCGTTCGACCTGATGAGGAAGAACCGGAAACGCAGTCTGTGATGCTGCAATAAAAAAGGCGGTCCCGGACCGCCTTTTTCTTTTACATGTTTACGTAAACAGGCCCTTCGCCGCCTTGTGGCGGAACCCAGTTGATGTTCTGGTTCGGGTCCTTGATGTCGCACGTCTTGCAGTGCACGCAGTTCTGCGCGTTGATGACGAACCGCACGTCCTTTGCCTGCGGATCGGCAGCAGCGTTGCCGTCGGCATCCACCCACTCATAAACGCCCGCGGGGCAGTAACGTGTCGACGGACCGGCGAAAACATCGTGTTCAGAAGCTTTCTGCAGTTCCATGTCGCGGACCTGAAGATGCACCGGCTCATTCTCGTCATGGTTGGTGTTCGACAGAAACACCGACGACAGACGATCGAACGTCAGAACGCCATCGGGCTTCGGATAATCGATCTTTGCATGTTTCGCAGCAGGCTCAAGCGATTGTGCATCGGTCTTGCCGTGCTTCAGCGTTCCAAAGATGGAGAAGCCGAATAGCTGGTTGGTCCACATATCGAGCCCGCCCAGCGCCACACCGGCAATCGTGCCGAACTTCGACCACAGTGGCTTGATGTTGCGCACCCGCTTCAGATCCTTGCCAATCAGGCTTGAACGCCAGCTGTTTTCGATCTCGACCGGCTCGTCATTGGCACGTCCCGCAGCAATCGCCTCGGCGATCTTGTCAGCGGCCAGGATGCCCGACAGAACCGCGTTGTGGCTGCCCTTGATGCGCGGCACGTTGACCAGACCAGCGGAGCAGCCGATGAGCGCTCCACCCGGGAACGAAAGCTTTGGCACCGACTGGAAGCCGCCTTCGGTAATCGCACGTGCACCGTAGGAAAGGCGCTTGCCGCCCTCGAACACCTCGCGAATGGCCGGATGTGTCTTGAAGCGCTGGAATTCCTCAAATGGCGACAGATACGGGTTCTTGTAGTTGAGATGCAGCACGAAGCCGACCGCAACCATATTGTCTTCCAGATGATAAAGGAACGAGCCGCCGCCGGTCTTCATGTCGAGCGGCCAGCCGAAAGAGTGTTGGACCAGACCGGGCTTGTGCTTGGAAGGATCAACCTGCCACAGTTCCTTGAGCCCGATACCGTATTTGGCCGGTTCGCGGCCTTCATCGAGCTTGAACTTCGAGATCAACTGCTTGGCAAGCGAACCGCGCGCGCCTTCACCGACCAGCGTATATTTGCCGAGCAGCGCCATGCCGCGCGTGTAGTTCGGCCCATGCGTTCCGTCGCGCTCAACGCCCATATCGCCCGTGGCGACGCCGATGACCGCGCCGTCGTCATTATAGAGCACTTCAGTTGCCGCAAAGCCCGGGTAGATTTCCACGCCGAGTTCTTCGGCCTTGGTGCCGAGCCAGCGGCAGACATTGCCGAGCGACACGATATAATTGCCGTGATTGTTCATCAAAGGCGGCATGGCGAAATTCGGCAGGCGCACCGAGCCCGCTGGCCCCAGCACGAGGAAATGATCGGCTGTCACCGGCGTCTTGAAGGGGTGCCCCTCCTCCTCGCGCCAACCTGGCAGAAGCTGGTCGATGCCCACCGGATCGACGACAGCGCCGGAAAGAATATGCGCGCCGACTTCCCCGCCCTTTTCGAGAACGACGACCGAAAGCTCAGGATTCGCCTGTTTCAAACGGATTGCCGCAGCAAGGCCCGCAGGGCCTGCGCCGACGATCACAACGTCGAATTCCATGCTTTCGCGTTCGGGAAGCTCCTGATTTGCATATTCTGGGGCTTCAGACATTCATCCCTCCGTCCGGTGTAATATCGTCTTCTCACTATGATAGCCCAGACGACACATCCAATTGTTTTTGTGCATGATCTAATCGCGAATATCCATGAACAAACTGCCCGTCAGCACTGGCGCCCGCGAAAAGACCCTGCCGTTTCCCCGTATTCCGCCTTACCCTGTCGCAGAGTTGAAGACTGTCGCAAATGCGTCCAATTGTCCAAAATGGGCGTCTTACGTCCTCAATCATATTTACCTTAACGTAAACGTCAAATCTATTTCATTCAATAAACTGCGATGAGAATTTGTCCGGGACTGTAGAGGAAGCATAACTTCATGTCATATTGAGGGTGCTCAGGCCCGCGCATGAAACAGGGTACGAACTGGAACTAATGGGCCAAACACCCCCAAAATCTGAACAGACCTATTGCATTCACCTGCAAAATTCGCCACCTCAGAGGTGAGGTATATTAATGGCTGATAATCGCGAAACGCTGGATATTGAAGGTTTGCTCCGCTTCTATGCGGAAGCGGGCGTTGACATGCCGCTTTCCGAAACGCCGATAGACCGGTTTGCAGAACCGCAGCGCCCTGCCCCTTCGCAACCAACGGCGCAAATGTCGAATTCGCCGGAGCGCGCCCGGCAGCAGCAACCACGTCCGGCCCCGACACCTGCCCCCACCAGCAGGCCTATTCAAGCCGCAGCCGACCTTCCCGACACGGCGCAGATTGCGCTCGCACGCGAGGCGGCGGCACAGGCTTCGACGCTGGAGGAATTGCGGGAGAAGCTCGCTGCATTCGACGGCTGCAATCTTAAATTCACGGCGAAGAATCTTTGTTTCGCTGATGGCGATCCCTCATCCGACATCATGTTCATCGGTGAAGCGCCCGGACGGGACGAGGACATGGAAGGGTTGCCGTTTGTCGGAAAATCCGGCCAGCTTCTCAACCGCATGATCGAGTCCATCGGCCTGAAGCGAGAAAGCGTTTATATCGCCAACACGATCCCTTGGCGTCCGCCGGGCAACCGCACTCCGACGCCGCTTGAGACGGAACTTTGCCGGCCTTTTATCGAAAGGCAGATCGAGCTTGCCGCGCCGAAAGTGCTCGTCGCGCTCGGCGGTCCGGCAGGTAAAGCGCTGACCGGCGCGACGGAAGGCATCCTGCGACTGCGCGGTAACTGGAAAATTCATCAAACGCCGTCCGGCCTCGAAATCCCCGTCATGCCGACACTGCATCCGGCCTATCTTCTGCGCACTCCGGCGCAGAAGCGTTTCGCCTGGCGCGATTTTTTGGCTGTGAAGCTGAAATTAGCCGAATTGACTAGTTGATATCCAGACAACTCAGTGGCATCGGCAGGCGGCGCAGGCTGCATTGTCACCAACATGCCGCAAACTTGTTCTATTTCGCCGCTTGCCAAACCGCCTCGCGGCGACATGTACCCTAAATTCTGGTTGATAGAGCGCGATGCGCTCTATCTGTTTGTTTTTACGCATTATCCGACGCAAAACCGCTTCGCACTTTTGCTGGAAATGCTGTAGTGGAGTTTTTCATGGCCGGCCAGCTCCTGCCGATAGCCGCTTTGCTTGCAAGCACTTTTCTCATGCTGCTTGCAGGTGGCCTTGCGGGCATTCTCCTGCCTCTGCGTGGCGGTATGGAAGGCTGGTCGACCACAACCATCGGCTGGATGGGCACCAGTTACTCCTTCGCCTTCACGATCGGCTGCATTGTGGTGCCGCATCTGGTGCGGCGTGTGGGCCATGTGCGCGTCTTCTCTGCATTGCTGACGCTGCTTTCGATGGCGCTTCTCTTGCACGCGCTGCTCGTCAATCCGGTTGCGTGGATGATCTTCCGTGGCGTCGCGGGCTTCTCGCTCGCCGGCAGCTACATGATCATCGAAAGCTGGCTGAACGAGCGCGTGACGAATGAATCGCGCGGCCGCATCTTCTCGATCTATATGATCATCACGATGCTCGGTCTGCTGTGCGGGCAGTATATACTGCCGTTCGGCGATGCGGGAACGCAGACGCTCTTCATCATCTGCGCCATCATCTATGCCAGCGCGCTGCTTCCGACAGCCCTTTCAAGCGCGCAATCGCCCAATCCGCTGACGCAGGTTTCACTGGACCTCAAAGGGCTTTACCGGCGGTCGCCGGCTGCGGCAGTGGGATCGCTGATCGCCGGTGTCGTTGCTGGCACATGGAATTTCCTCGCCGCCATTTACGGTGAGATGAACGGCCTTTCGACCTTCGGCATCGCGACCATGCTTGCCTGCGCGATGATCGGCGGTGCAATCTTCCAATATCCGCTTGGCCGGGGATCAGATTTTGTGGACCGTCGCTATGTGATGGTGATAGCCGGAATCATCGGCTTTGCCCTGTCGATGGTGATGGTGCTGTTCCATCCCACCTCGCCCTCAGCACTTTACATCATGATGTTTCTGTTCGGCTCGGTGATTTACCCGATCTACAGCCTTAACGTCGCCCATGCCAACGACTATGCGGATGCCAGCGAGTTCGTGAAGGTTTCCGGTGGATTGCTCATCATCTATGGTGTCGGCAGTGTCATCGGCCCCGCGCTTTCCGGCCCATTGATGGATCTGATCGGTGCTTCGGGCTTCTTTGTGACCATGGCTATCGCTTACGGCCTCTACGGCCTGCATGCCTTCTGGCGCATTCGTCGCTTTGAGCGTCCGGCCATCAGCGACCAGAAGACCGAGTACAAGTTCCATACGCCGGACGGCCAGTCCACGCCGGAGACCATGCAACTCGATCCTCGCGCAGAAGGCCCACCTGGCCAGAGTTGATTACTGCGTCTGCGGCGCGTTTACCTTGTGCGGTGCGATGGCAAGCTTGTGCTCGCGATAGATGATAAAACCGCCTGCCGCCATGACGACGGCGCTTCCGATAAGCATTTCGAAAGTAGGAATATCGCCGAACAGCAGAAAGCCGATGGCAAGCCCTAGCAGCATCGAGGTGTATTCAAAGGGAGCGATCGTCGACATGGGCGCATGGCGATAGCATTCGGTCAGAAGGATCTGGCCGACACCACCGGCGAAACCTGCGCCTACCAGCATGGCAATCTGCGGCCAGTCCGGCACAATCCAGCCGAACGGAAAGCTGGCCAAGGAGATAACGCTCGCGGATATGGAAAAGTAGATCACGATGGTCGATGTGCGTTCCGTCTGCACGAGACGGCGCACAAGCATCATGGCAACTGCCGACATAATGGCCGCACCGAGAGCTGCAAGAGCGCCTGTGGCCTCTTCATGCCCCATGCCGCCGCCTGAAAACACGGTGAGCCTTGGCCAGATGATGACCATTACCCCGCCAAGGCCGATGAGAACCGCGCTCCAGCGGTAAAACCGCACGACTTCATGCAGAATGACCGCGCCAAGAATGACGGTAATCAGCGGCGAAGCATAATTGATTGCGATTGCTTCGGGCAGCGGCAGCTTGGTGAGAGCGAAAAAGCTCATCGACATGGAACAGACGCCCACGAGCCCGCGCCAGAAATGGCTGAACCCGTTCCGGGTTCGAAACACGCCAGAAAGCTGCCCACGCCAAGCGAGGTAAAGCAATATCGCGAATATTGCGAAAAATGACCGGAAGAAGATCAGCTGTCCGACCGGCACCCCGTCAGCCGCCTTCAGAAGGGTGGACATTGCGACAAAAACGGCAACAGAAGCGATTTTAAGACCAATGCCGAGCATCGGATTCGATTCAAGGTGGGCAGCCTCGACAGGCGCGCTCATGTGAGCGTTCACGACGCAATTCCTTAAAAACATACTGCGCAGGTTCGCCCAAAGTATTCGGACGCCTGTTTTTCTTATTCCTGTTTGTCACGCAGCACCAGTAGCCCAAAGGTCAACTTGAAAATTATTTGGCGAGGAACACCGGCAAGCCACAAAAGGCCGGTTGGTTGTTCTGGAAATGAGTTTCCCTTGGCAACAATTCCGGTTACGAATCCCGCATGATGAGTTCAACGTGAGTTCAGGGAGAAAGTTTCGCTATGCGTACTGAAACCGGCCAGACATTCCGTCTCGAAGATTACCGTCCGACCCCTTACGCCATACCCGAGACGAAACTGGACTTCTCACTGGAGCCGGAAAAAACCCTTATCCGTGCGACGCTGACGATTGAGCGCCGTGACGACACTCCGGCGGATACGCCGTTGGTTCTCGATGGCGACGAACTGAAACTCGTCAGCATCGCCATTGACGGCAAGCCGCTGGCCGACAACAGCTATGCCGCAACGCCCGACCAGCTTGAAATCAGCGACCTGCCGGAAGGAAAGCGCTTCACGCTTGAAATCGTGACGGAAATCAATCCGACGACAAATCGCCAGCTGTCGGGCCTTTATCGCTCAAGCAACGTCTACTGCACGCAGTGCGAGGCCGAGGGCTTCCGCCGCATCACCTATTATTATGACCGCCCGGATGTTCTGTCGGTCTATACGGTTCGGATTGATGCCGACAGGCAAGCTGCCCCCATTCTTCTGTCCAACGGCAACCCCGTCGACAGCGGACCGGTCGAAGGCAAGCCGGACCGGCATTTCGCTATCTGGCACGATCCGCATCCAAAACCGTCCTATCTCTTTGCGCTCGTTGCCGGGTCGCTCGGCGTCGTGAAGGATCACTTCACCACGCAGTCAGGAAAACCGGTCGATCTGGCGATCTATGTCGAACATGGCAAGGAAAGCCGTGCAGTCTATGCGATGGATGCATTGAAACGCTCCATGCGCTGGGATGAGGAGAAGTTCGGTCGCGAATATGATCTCGACGTCTTCAATATCGTTGCCGTGTCTGATTTCAACATGGGCGCGATGGAGAACAAGGGACTTAACGTCTTCAACGACAAATATGTGCTGGCCGATCCCGAGACCGCAACCGATGTCGACTATGCGGGCATCGAGGCGGTGATCGCGCACGAATATTTCCATAACTGGACCGGCAATCGCATCACCTGCCGTGACTGGTTCCAGCTCTGCCTCAAGGAAGGTCTGACGGTCTATCGCGATCACGAATTTTCCGCCGATGAGCGTTCGCGCCCGGTCAAGCGCATCGCGGAAGTAAAGATTTTGAAAGCGCAGCAATTCCCCGAAGATGCGGGCCCGCTCGCCCATCCGGTGCGCCCCCGCGAGTATCGCGAAATCAACAATTTCTATACGGCGACCGTCTACGAGAAAGGCTCGGAAGTCGTACGCATGATCCGCACGATCATCGGCCCTGATCTGTTCCGCAAGGGGATGGACCTCTATTTCGAGCGCCATGACGGAGACGCCGCAACCATCGAAGATTTCGTCAAGGTTTTTGCCGATATTTCCGGCCAAGACTTTTCGCAATTCGCACTCTGGTACGATCAGGCGGGAACGCCGAAGGTAGAAGCCGCTTTCACCTACGATGCGGCCAGTGAGAGCTATACGATAGAATTCTCGCAGTCGCTTGGAGCGACGCCAGGGCAATCGGTCAAAAAACCGATGCATATCCCGATTGCCTTCGGTCTTATCGGGCCTGACGGCAAGGATATGGCTCCAGCCTCTGTCGAAGGCGGAGATGTGCGCGGCGATGTCATCCATCTGCACCATTCATCTGAAACGATCGTCTTTCATGGCATCAAGGAACGCCCTGTGCCGTCGCTGCTGCGCGGCTTCTCGGCTCCCGTCAATCTGACGGCGCCTCTATCGGACGATGATCGCGCATTCCTTGCCCTGAACGACAGCGACCCGGTGGCGCGTTGGCAGGCGTTGAACGGAATTTTCAGCCAGGTCCTGCTCGAAGGCGCCAAGCGCATTCGCGGCGGTCATGCCCCGGCATTTGACGACAAAATCATCGAACTCGCCGGAAACGTCGCTTCCGATGAAACACTTGATCCGGCTTTCCGCGCGCTCTGCCTCACGCTGCCGAGCGAAAGCGACATCGCCCGCGAAATGGGCAGCAATGTCGACCCGGATGCGATTCTCGCCAGCCGAAACCATTTCGTCGATGCCATCGCCGCCCGCTATGCTGGCGACTTCGCAAAGCTCTATGATGCCCTGAAGCAGGATGGTGCTTTCTCGCCGGATGCAGCGGCAGCCGGCAAACGTGCCTTGCGGAACGTGCTGCTCGATTATCTGTGCCGCCACGAGAAAAGCCAGCAACGCGCCGCCCACCAGTTCGCCAATGCGGACAACATGACGGATCGCTTCGCGGCATTGGCTGTGCTGGTGCACCGGTTTGGTGACACGAACGAGGCGAAGGATGCCCTGGCAAGTTTCGAACGCCAGTTCGGCAAGGATGGTCTTGTGATGGACAAGTGGTTCAGCGTGCAGGCGAGCCGTCCCGGCGAGGAAGCCCTGCAGGCCGTGCACGATCTTACGAAACACGCCCTCTTCTCGCTCGACAACCCGAACCGCGTTCGTTCCTTGATCGGTTCGTTCTCCGCATCCAACCCGACCGGCTTCAACCGCAAGGACGGTGCGGCTTACGAGTTCTTCGCGGAAACGATCCTGTCCATCGACCCCGAAAACCCGCAACTGGCGGCGCGGCTTCTGACTGCGCTGCGTTCGTGGCGCTCGCTTGAAGATGCCCGCCGCGAACATGCACGGGCAGCGCTGGCACGCATTTCAGGCGCGGGCAAACTGTCGACGGATCTGCGCGATATCGTGGACCGCACTCTCGCCTGATTCGCGATCTATCCTGATTGCCGTAATGAGTCGCCCGTTCCGGTTGTTCCATCGACAATCTGAACGGGCTTTTTCAGGTCGGCGGGCGCCGAGGCGGGGACAGCCAGCTTTCATGAGTCTTTTCATGACTTTAGCCGAATCACCTGCTATACAGATTCCACTTAAGCGCTTGAGATTCATGTATAAACTGGCTGATGAAACTCCCGATTTTTACGCCTCGTTAACGAATTCGCTGGACAGCGCGAATCACTTTTGATTCATTGACGTTATTCGGAGGTGGCGTATTCCGAATCACTTCACTCGCAGGGAATTCACGAGGGACCATTATATGGCGAGCACCGACGCGTATGGCGCGCCGGCGGGGACGCATTGCGAATCCGGTCGGAAAAGAAGAAAGGGCAAGCTTTCGGGCCATGTCAGTCTTCTTGCCGGCCCGGCCTATGGCAAATTCGTCTCGATCGAGCCTGTCCTGCGACGCCTCGTTCCGGCACTCATTATCATTTTCCTGATTATTCTCGGCGTTGCGCGCGTGTTTTCGATGCTGGCATGGCGTGAGGATATCGAGCAGCAGCACAAGGCATTCCTGTCAGCAGCGACCGTCAATCTTGCGCAAATGATCGAGCGTGTCGCCAATGGGACCGACGCCGGAGCACAATTATCCGCGAAGGACATGCAGGACACGATGGCGGAGTTTCGCTCTCGCGGATTGTCATCCTCGGGCATGACGCTTGCCGTTATTGATGCGCAATCGTCCGTGGTGGCGGCATCCGGTCCGGTATCCGATATTTCCGGCAAACCGCTCGATACGATCCTCTCGGATGCGCAGCCGCTGTTCCTGTTTGCGGAGCGTGCAGGCGTGCTGAAAGTCGCTCTGCAGGATGAGCCCGCTTTCGGCGCCCTGTCGAAGCCGATGACCCTTCCCTATTCCATTATCGCCGTGGAACCGGAAAGCACGATCTTTGCGGAATGGCGCCGGGCTGTTTCACTCAATGTGACGCTTTTTGCCGGTACGACCGGCGTGATGTTCGCCATCCTTTACGCCTATTTCAGCCAGGCGGCGAGAGCCCGCGAGGCGGACGATCTTTCCGGACAGATTCAGCGGCGTATTGATCTGGCGTTGGGGCGCGGGCGCTGCGGCCTGTGGGATTGGGACATGGCGCGCGGGCGCATCTACTGGTCGCGTTCCATGTACGAAATGCTGGGTTATGAAGCGCAGGACGCGGTACTGCCGTTCGGCGATGTGGCCGCGATCATCAACACGGAAGACGGCGATCTCTATTCCATCGCAGAACAGGCGGCGGCAGGTGATATTTCGCACGTCGACCGTGTCTTCCGCATGCGCCATGCCGATGGTTCGTGGGTGTGGATGCGTGTCCGCGCAGAAATTGCCAGCGAGGGCGATCTTCATCTCGTCGGCATTGCTTTCGACGTCAGCGAACAGCACCGTTTTGCGCAGCAGACGGCGGAAGCCGATATGCGCATTCGCGAAGCCATCGAGAATATTTCGGAAGCCTTCATTCTGTGGGATTCCAACAATCGCCTCGTCATGGCGAATTCCAAGTTCAGCGAGTATGCTGGCCTTCCGGTCTGGACTTTGAAACCCGGCGTGCCGCGCAATGAAGTCGACGCCCATACGCGCCCCTTCACTTTTGAGCGCCGTATGGCCAATGAGCATAACCGCGCCGGTGGCCAGACCTTCGAGCGGCAGTTGAGCGACGGGCGCTGGCTTCAGGTCAATGAGCGCCGCACGCAGGATGGCGGTCTTGTCTCCATCGGTACGGACATTACCCAGCTCAAGCTGCATCAGGAACGTCTTGTCGACAGCGAACGCCGCCTGATGGCGACCATTCATGACCTGTCGATTGCGCGCAAGGGCGAGCGGGATCGCGTGCGCGAGCTATCCGAGCTTGCGCGCAAATACGGTCAGGAAAAGGAACGCGCCGAGGCGGCGAACCGCGCCAAGTCCGAATTTCTCGCCAATATGTCCCATGAGCTACGCACGCCGCTCAATGCGATCATCGGTTTCTCGGAAATGATACAGGCGGGGACGTTCGGTCCGCTCGGCTCTGATCGCTATGAAGAATATATCAACGACATTCATACGAGCGGTAACTTCCTTCTCAACGTCATCAACGATATTCTCGACATGTCGAAGATCGAAGCCGGACATTTCTCGCTGGACCGTGAGGAAATCGATCTCTGCCCGCTCATCAACGAAACGGTGCGCATGATCTCGCTGCAGGCGGATGAGAAAAATATTGCAGTCAATACGCGCATCGAAGAGGCAATGCAGCTTTATGCCGACCGCCGCGCCATCAAGCAAGTGCTGATCAATCTTCTCTCCAATGCGGTGAAATTCACGTCCTACGGCGGACAGATCACCGTGCGGGCGCGCAAAACTGGATCAGCCCTTTTCATGACCATTCAGGATACCGGCGTCGGCATTCCGAAATCGGCGATCAAGAAGATCGGCCAGCCCTTCGAACAGGTGGAAAACCAGTTCACCAAGACCCATACCGGCTCCGGCCTCGGGCTTGCCATCACCCGCTCGCTGGCTGAGCTTCACGGCGGCTGGCTTCGCATTCGCTCGACCGAAGGCGTCGGTACGGTGGTGTCAGTCTGCATTCCCGACCGCAAGCGCGGTCAGGCCGGAAATGGTGCAGAAACCCACGCGGCTTGATTAATTACGCGCCCAGCAGCCTCTCAAAACTCGACCGCACGTCGATGGCCACTTCCGCCAGATGATGCTCCACGCGTTTGATATCCGGCATGTCCGCTGCACGGCATAGCAAGTCAATCATGCCGGGTATGAACTCTTCACGTTTGGCATCGCTTCCAAGGCACAGCCGGATCGTCTGGCTCAAATTGGTATAGAGGCGGTGCGCACTCACGAGATTGTCGGCGAGCGCCGGATCGGCAAAGGACGGGTCGAGCGCTGAAAGGATTTCTTCGGTTCCCAAAGGCCGCGGTTTACGGTCGACCTTGTTTGCCAGCACGGCAAATTGCGCAATGAATTCCAGATCGACAATGCCACCGGGTTTGAGCTTGAAATCCCAATCGTCAGCAGGCGGCTTTTCCTGATAGATGAGGTCGCGCATCTCGCGCACATCCTTGGCGATCTTCTTCACATCGCGCGGCGCGGAAAGCACTTCGTCGATCTCGCTTCTGATGTGATCCATGAAGGTCTCATCGCCATGGATCGGGCGCGCGCGGGTCAGGGCCATGTGTTCCCATGTCCAGGCTTCGCTGCGCTGATATTTGCCGAAGGATTCGATATGGGTCGCAACCGGCCCCTTGTTGCCGGAAGGACGCAGCCGCATGTCGACTTCGTAAAGCACGCCTTCCGCTGTCGGTGCGGAAAGCGCTGCAATCAGCCTCTGTGTCAGGCGGATATAATATTGCGACGGAGCCAGCGGCTTTTCGCCATCGGATTCGTCGGTTTCCTTGTCGTGGTCGTAAAGCAGGATCAGATCGACATCGGAACCCGCCGTAAGCTCGCGACTGCCAAGCTTGCCCATGGCCAGAAGAGCAACTTTCGCGCCCTTCACCCTGCCGTGGCGTCGCGCCAGTTCCGCTTCCACGACCTCGAATGCCTTGCCGATCATCAATTCCGCCAGATCGGAAAAAGCGCGACCCGCGCGCACGCCGTCAATGGCGCTCGTCAGCAAGCGGATACCGATCAGGAAACGATGCTCGGCTGCGAAGATACGCAACCGGTCCAGCACTTCCTCGTAGTCAGTCGCTGGCCCCAGAAACACGCGAAGACGTTCTTCCAGATAGGCGCGCGTCGGCATTTCGGAGAAAATCGCCGGATCGAGCAGACCGTCGAAAACATGCGGGTTGCGGGTGATGATTTCGGCCAGCCGGGGTGCGGCGCTCATGATCATCACAAGGAGATTGAGAAGACGGGGATTGGATTGCAACAGGCTGAAAAGCTGGATGCCCGCAGGCAGGCCTTTCAAAAACCCATCGAAACGCAGCAATGCCTCGTCGGCGCGCTTTGTCTCGGCAAAGGCCTTGAGCAAGGCGGGCGTAAGTTCGGTCAGGCGCTCGCGTGCTTCGGCTGATTGCGTGGCCCGATAACGCCCGAAGTGCCAGGTGCGTATCACCCGGCATATATCGCTCGGACGCTCATAGCCCATGGCGGCGAGCGTCTCCAGCGTGCCGGGATCATCCACATCGCCTGTAAAAACCAGATTGCCGGACGAACTTCCAAGTTCGGGGGCCTGCTCGAACAGTGCCGCATAGTGTTTTTCGACTACCTTGAGCGCGTCAAGAAAAGCAGCGGAGAAGGCCGTCGGTTCGGCATAACCCATCATATGGGCCACACGCGCAAAGCCTTCATCATCTTCCGGCAGTATGTGCGTCTGCTCGTCGGCGATCATCTGGATGCGATGCTCCACATCGCGCAGGAAATAATATTCCTTCGCCAAGGCATCGCGGGCCTTTTCGGAGATCCAGCCGCGTTCGGCCAGTCGGGCTAGCATCGGCACGGTCTGGTTGCCGCGCAATTCGGGAAACCGTCCACCGGCTATCAACTGCTGTGTCTGGACGAAGAATTCGATTTCGCGGATACCGCCACGTCCCAGTTTCACATTATGGCCGCGCACGGCAATATCGCCGTGACCCTTATGAGCGTGAATCTGCCGCTTGATCGAATGGACGTCGGCAATGGCCGCATAGTCGAGATATTTGCGCCAGACATAGGGCGAAAGCTCCGCCAGCACCTGCTTTCCGGATTCACGATCTCCGGCAACGGGCCGCGCCTTGATCATGGCAGCGCGTTCCCAATTCTGGCCGCGCCCTTCGTAATAATGAAGTGCTGCACCGACAGGGATGGCCAGCGGCGTGGAACCGGGATCCGGTCGCAAGCGGAGGTCGACGCGGAATACATAGCCGTCGCCTGTACGATCTTGCATAATGCGGACAAGGCGGCGCGTCAGCCGCGAAAAAGTTTCGACGCACTCATAAGGATCGCCGATGGCCGGTCTGGTTTCATCGATAAAGACGATGAGATCGATATCGGAAGAATAGTTGAGTTCCCGCGCACCAAACTTGCCCATGCCGAGCACGATCCAGCCGCTGTCCTTGTCGGGTTGGTTGCGGTCGGGAAGTTTGATCTTGCCTGCGCTATCGGCATCAAGCAGCAAAAACCGGACGGCAGCACCCGTGCAAGCCTCTGCCAGATCGGTAAGCCAGCCCGTCGTTGCTTCCGTGTCAAAAATACCGGCCAGATCGCAAAGCGCGATCAGTACATGCGCCTCGCGCTTCAGAACGCGCAGGCTGGTCATGAGCGACGCCTCTGTCACGTCCTCTTTTGCAGCGCTGTCCGAGATTTCCGCCAGAATATCCTTCAACGCCGCCTCTGGCGTTTTCCCCACGATGCGATCGAGAATATGCGGGTGGCGGGTCAGAGCTTCGCGAATGAACGGAGACAGATCGAGAACGGCAGAGAGGAAACGGACGGCTTCCGGTTTTTGCAGCAAGGTCACGACGCCTGCGAGTTCCTCTTCGCCGGCGCGTGCCGCAAGATCGGCCAAGAAGCTCTTCGCCCTTGCGGGATCAAGCGGCGTCAAAGCACGAATATCTCTCTCAAAGAATTGTGCCGTTGCGTTTTCTGCCGCCATGGTCCCCTCTTATGTCACGTCATTACTCGACCTTGTCAGAGGGCAACGGAAACTCCAGCACAGCGCGCAGGCCCGGATCATTGCCTTCAAGACGAAGTGCGCCACCGTGCAATTTCATCACAGCCTTGGCAAGGCTTAAACCGAGTCCCGAGCCGGGTTGGGTGCGGCTTTCCTCAAGGCGAACAAAACGTTCCGTCGCCTGCTCGCGTTTTTCTTCAGGAATACCGGGACCGTTATCGGCAACGATGATGCGGACCCAGTTCGGATCACGTTCCATCGAAAGACTCACGGTCGCGGTCCGCTCATCGCCGCCCGCATATTTGATTGCATTGTCGACGAGATTGGAGATCGTCTGGCCGACCAGTTCGCGATTGATATGCAGCGCAACTTCATCGAGATCGCCAAGCGTCAGGCTGACGCCCGCATCTTCGGCAACGGGCTCGTACATTTCGGCCACGTCCCGAAGAATAGGCGCTACCGGCATGTTTTCCAGATTTTCGGATGAATAGCCTGCTTCAAGTCGCGAGATCATGAGGATTGCGTTGAAGGTCCGTATCAGCTGATCCGACTCGCCGATGATATCTTCAAGCGCTTCACGATATTCTGGTCCCGCCTTCTTGCCGGAAAGAGCTTCTTCGGCACGATTGCGCAGGCGCGTCAGCGGCGTCTTGAGATCATGCGCGATATTGTCAGAGACCTGCTTCAGCCCCTCGTTCAATTCCAGAATTTTGCCGAGCATGACATTGAGATTGCCGGACAGCCGGTCGAATTCATCGCCGGAGCCGTTGACCGGAAGCCTGCCGGTCAGGTCGCCGTCCATGATGCGCTGCGATGCCTTCGATACCTCATCAATGCGCTTCAATGCACGCCGTCCCACGAACAGCCAGATCAGCAGCGCACCAATCCCCATGATGCCCAATGCCAGCATCAGCGACTGGCGGACGACATTTCGAAACCGTTCCGGTTCGCCGAGGTCACGACCGACCAGAAGACGCATGCCGTTCGGCAAGGCGATCACAACGGCAATGGCCCGGTGTTCGGTCTCGGTGCCCTGCTCACCATAACGCCGGTAGTTGAAGCCGCGTTCGATAATACCGTCGGTGTCCAGAACACCGGGCTCAACGCTTTCCACATTTCCCGCAAGGATGCGGCCCGTCGGATCGGCCACCAGATAGAGATAGGCGCCCGGTTGGCGCGAACGATAATCGATCGTGCGCACGAGTTGCGGAATGCCGCCGCGCGCATAGCTCTTGCCGATGCTGCCGATTTCTTCGCCCAGTGACTGCTGCGTCTGTGCGGCCAGCATGGAGGCGGACAGGTTGGTCATATAGAAGACCAGCGCCACCGCGCCCACGATGAACAGCAGCAGGTAAAGCGTAGAGAGTCGGACTGCGGTTGTGCGCATGAGCGCTGAAAAGCGGCTCATCAATCCACCTTGGCGGCTGTGGACTGCTTCGATTTGCCGGCCTTCAGCATGTAACCGGCGCCGCGCACGGTGTGAAGCAACGGAACGTCAAAGCCCTTCTCGATCTTCGAACGCAAACGCGAGATATGCACGTCAATCACATTGGTCTGTGGATCGAAGTGATAGTCCCAGACATTTTCAAGCAGCATGGTGCGTGTGACGACCTGACCGGCATGCCGCATCAGATATTCGAGAAGGCGGAATTCACGGGGCTGGAGGGTGATGTCCACATCCTGACGGCGCGCCGTATGTGCAAGCCGGTCAAGTTCCAGATCGCCGACACGGTAGATCGTATCCGCCTCACGCGGGCTGGAACGGCGCTGCAAAACCTCGACGCGGGCCAGCAGTTCCGAGAATGCATAAGGTTTGGTCAGGTAGTCATCGCCGCCGGCGCGCAGGCCCGTCACGCGGTCATCCACCTCGCCAAGCGCGGAGAGGATCAGAACCGGCGTTTCCATGCCCTTGGCGCGCAGACCGGCCACAACGGACAGGCCGTCACGCTTCGGCAGCATCCGATCCACCACGAGCACATCGTAGCTTCCATTCTCGGCCAGCGCATAACCGGTCTCGCCGTCACCGGCGATATCGGCTGAATGTCCGGCCTCAGTGAAGGCCTTCTCCAGATAGCGGGCCGCTTCGCGGTCGTCTTCAATAACGAGAATCTTCATGGCGCTACTATAATACCGTTTGACGATAAGGCGATGCCAGGCAGTGGTCCGCCTGGCATCGAGTTACTCAGAGCCTGTCGAAGCTGCCGGTCATCATCCCTGATCGATCGGCAAAGCCACGAAGCGGCTCTGATCGTTGCTCTGCAATTGCAGCAGCACTGCCTTGCGACCCGACTTTGCGGCTTCGCTGATGGCGTTGTTGATGTCCTTGGCGCTCTTCACCGTCTGGTTGTTGACGCTCATGATGATATCCCCGGAACGGACACCACGGTCGGATGCATCGCTGTCAGGATCGACGTCGGTCACCACCACCCCATTACCGTCTTCGGATGGGGTTACGGTCAGGCCATAGGAATCGAGGGTCTCGTTCTGGCCGCCGCCATTATCGTCCGATGGGCTGGCCGCCTTGCCGGAGTCGCCCGGCATGGCCTCGATAGTGATGTTGATTTCCTCGGCCTTGTTCTTGCGCCAGACGGTAAGTGCCGCCTTTTCGCCGGGAACGATAGCCGCGACCTTGCGCGCCAGATCGCGCGGGTCCTGGACGGTTTCGCCGTTGACCGCGGTGATCACATCACCAGACTGGATGCCAGCCTTGGCAGCGGGGCCATCCTTCTGCGGCGAGGCGACGATCGCGCCCTTTTCCTCGGCAAGACCGAGCGAAGCGGCGATATCCTTCGTCACAGGCTGTATCTGCACGCCAATCCAGCCGCGTTCCACCGAACCCTTCTTGATGAGCTGGTCAACGACCTGCTTGGCGGTCGAAGCCGGGATTGCAAAGGCAATACCCACGCTGCCGCCCGAAGGCGAGAAGATGGCGGTGTTGATACCAATGACCTGACCGGACAGATTGAAAGCCGGGCCACCGGAATTGCCCTTGTTCACGGCTGCGTCGATCTGGATGAAGTCGTCGTAAGGACCAGCGCCGATATCACGGCCACGAGCAGACACGATACCGGAGGTCACCGTACCGCCGAGGCCGAACGGATTGCCGACAGCCACAACCCAATCGCCAACGCGGATCTTGTTGTCATCGCCGAATGCAACATAAGTGAACTTCTTCTTCGGATCGTTGACCTTCAGCACGGCCAGGTCGGTGCGGGGGTCCGTTCCGATCAGCTTGGCGTCAAGTTCCGTACCATCGTCCATGACGATGCTGTAGGCATCGCCGTCGGAAACGACGTGATTGTTGGTGACGACATAACCATCTTCGGAGATGAAGAAACCTGAGCCTTGAGCGACCGGACGTTCATGACCGGGACGCGGAGCACGCTTGCCGGGGCCGCGACGGTCCGGACGCGCATCACCGCGCGGGTCCATGCCGAAATCACGGAAGAAGCGCTTCAGCGGATGGTCGTCCGGCAGTTGATCGAAACCGGGAGGGCCGAAGAACTGGCCACCGCCGCCGCGATCGGCGGTCTGCTGCACATCCTTCTTGACGCGGACGCTGACGACAGCCGGGCGCACCTTCTCGACCAGATCGGCAAAGCCTGCGGCCTGTGGCGGAGGAGTTACCTGCACTGCATCCGCACGTGCATTGTTGAGTGCACCGAGCGGGCCGGTAGCAACGAAGCCGCCGGCAAGAACAGCCGTGAGTGCAATCGCGGCAACGCCCTTGCGATAGTTGGAAATCCTGGCTCTGGACATTTATTTCTCCTTGCGAGCAGTAATCCGGCCGCCGCCCTGAACTTACGGGAAACGTGGCCCTGTGAACCTTTATAGAGCGTAAGATAGTAAGGGCTACCTTACCGCTCCGTTTCCGCAACATGAAAGTTTCGTAAGGTGGAGAAATAATATTCCGGCGTGCCGTATCATTTGCCGTCGAGGAGCCGCGACAGTTCGGCCTTCTCGCTTTCCGTGAGCGGCTGGGGTGCTTCCCCGGCCCGCTTGCGTCCGCGAAAGGCAAAAACCAGTGCTACGGCCCCTATCAGCAGGACGACGACAGGAAAGCCCCACAGGAGCACGGTGCGCGCGTTGAGACGCGGCTTCAAAAGCACGAACTCTCCGTAACGGTCGACGATGAAGTCCATCACCTGTTCGTCACTGTCGCCTTCTTTCAGCCGGTCCCGGACAAGAATGCGAAGGTCACGGGCAAGTTCGGCATTGGAATCGTCGATGGATTCGTTCTGGCAGACCATGCAGCGCAATTCGCCGGAAATGGTCCGGGCGCGTTTTTCAAGTACCGGATCGGACAAGACCTCATCCGGATTGACCGCGAGCGCGGCTGTCCCCTGAACAGCCAGAGCAGCGCCAAGCAGAAGTGCCGCAAATGCCGACCGCTTGCTCATGCTGCGGCCTCCGCTTCCTTCGACGCCGTTTTGCGGCTGCGCGATGGCGCGCCGACCCGCAAGCGGCGGTCCGCCAGGGAGAACAGCGCACCCGCCATCATGACGAGCGCGCCATACCAGATGAGCGTGACGGCAGGTTTCCACCAGATACGCACCACGGCAGAACCGTCTCCCGGTTCGTCGCCGAGCGCGACATAGACCTGGCTGAACCACAATGTCCGGATACCCGATTCTGTCGTCGGCATCTGGCGTGCAGGAAAGAAGCGCTTGGATGGCTCGATCTGTCCCAGATTGCGGGCATCGGCATCGAGTAACGTGAAGGTGCCGCGGTTTTCCGTGAAATTGGGACCGGTGAGAGGACGCAGGCCCTCAAAGCGCAGCGTATAGTCCTGCACCTGCGCGGTATCGCCCGGACGCATGATCAGTACGTTCTCCGTGCCGAAAGTGGTCACGCTTACGATGCCGAGCAGTGTCACGCCAAGCCCGATATGGGCAAGCGCCGTACCGAAAACCGAGCGCGGCAAACCCTTGAAGCGCGCAAACGCCTTGTCCGCGGACACCTTGCCGATGCCGGCCTTGAGAACGAGGTCGGTCAGGCTTCCGAAAATCAGCCATGCGGCAAGCCCGATCCCGCAGGCGGCGAGGACCGATTTCGCCGAGGTGCTCCACAAAATGACACCGGCCGCTATCAGCGAGAGCGCGAAGGCTGTCATAAGCCGCTGCGACACACCGTATAGATCACCGCGTTTCCAGGCGAGCAGCGGGCCGAAAGGAACCGCAAAAAGAAGCGGGATCATCAGCGGGCCGAACGTCATGTTGAAGAACGGTGCGCCCACGGAAATCTTGTCGCCGGTCATCACTTCAAGCAGCAGCGGATAAAGCGTACCGATCAGCACGGTCGCAGCGGCGGTCGTCAAAAACAGGTTGTTGAACACCAGTGCGCCTTCGCGCGAAATCGGATGGAAGATGCCGCCCGCCGTCAGGCTCTGAACGCGTAGCGCGAAAAGCGACAGCGATCCGCCGATGAAGATTGCAAGGATCGCCAGAATGAAAAGACCGCGCCCTGGATCGGTGGCGAAGCTGTGAACCGAAGTCAGAACGCCGGACCGGACAAGGAAGGTGCCGAGCAGCGACAGCGAAAAGGTGAGGATCGCCAGCAGCACGGTCCAGATTTTCAGGGCCGAGCGCTTTTCCATGACTAGTGCTGAATGGAGCAGTGCGGTGCCGACCAGCCAAGGCATGAAGGATGCGTTTTCAACCGGGTCCCAGAACCACCAGCCGCCCCAGCCGAGCTCGTAATAGGCCCAGTAGGAGCCCATGGCGATGCCACCGGTTAGAAACATCCATGCGACGAGCGCCCAGGGACGTACCCAGCGCGCCCATGCAGCATCGAGACGCCCCTCGATCAATGCCGCCACGGCAAAGGAGAAGCACACCGAAAATCCCACATAACCCAGATAGAGCAGCGGCGGATGGATCGCGAGGCCGATGTCCTGAAGGATCGGATTGAGATCGCCACCCTCCATGGGAGCCGGTAAAATGCGGGTGAACGGGTTTGAGGTGAAGACGATGAACGCCAGAAACGCGACACCGATCCAGCCTTGCACCGCGAGGACATTGGCGCGCAGCGTTTCAGGAAGGTTGCCGGAAAAAGCCGCTACCAGCGCACTGAAGAAGGTGAGAATGAACACCCACAGCAGCATGGAGCCTTCGTGGTTACCCCAGACGCCGGTGATCTTGTAAAGGAGCGGCTTTTGCGAATGCGAGTTCTCGACCACGTTCAGGACTGAGAAATCCGACACGACATAGGCGTGAACGAGCACGGCCGATGCAAGGCAGATCAGCGCGAAGACGGCTATTGCTGTCGGCACCGCGATTGCCATGAGCTGCGTATCGCGGCGATGCGCGCCGACCACCGGCACAATCGATTGGACAATCGACAGCGCCAGCGCCAGAACCAGAGCAAAATGGCCGATCTCGACACTCATCTGCAATCTCCATCAGACACGCAAACAGACACAGCCGATTTGGGTGCCCAAACTATTTGTTTTTACGCATTTCCGAATGCAAAACCGTTTCACACTTTTGCTGGAAATGCTCTATTTGCCTTCCCAGACACCCTTTTCCTTCAGGCTGTCTGCAAGGTCCTTGGGAATGTAATTCTCATCGTGCTTCGCCAGCACGTTGTCCGCGCGGAAAACACCGTCCGTTCCGAAGCGCCCTTCGGCGACGACGCCCTGTCCTTCGCGGAAGAGATCAGGCGGAATACCCTCGAACACGACTTTCACGGTCTTGATCGTATCCGTCACCGTAAAACGCAGTTCGCTGCCTTCGCGGCTGACGGACCCCTCCTCTACGAGACCACCAAGACGGAACCGCGAACCGGAGGCCATGTCCTGTTCCGTCAGATCGGCTGGCGTGCGGAAGAAACGAATGTCCTGACTGAAGGCCAACAGCATCAGCCCCACTGCCACGGCCAGAACCACCAGCGCGCCGCCGATCAGGAAAAGGCGCTTGCGCTTTCTCCGGCTGACGGTACGGGCGAAATTAGCCGCCGGTTTGCTGTTGCGTGCGTTGTCGTCTGCGGTCGCGCTCATTTTTGTGCGTTCCCTGGCTTTAGCTCCAGTCCAAGACCGGCTGCGAAACTTTCAAGGTTCGCCCGGCTTTCGCCCTCAAGGGCTGTCATTCCGCGGTTGAGAGCGTTCAGCGCTGCATCACGGCGATTGAGGATCATATAGGAGCGCACGAGGCGCTTCCAGCCCTCGACATCCCCGCTATTCTGGCGAAGACTTTCATCAAGACGTTGTACCATGCCTTCGATCATCGCCTGCCGGTCTTCGGGGCTCATCGACGAAGCGGCGTCGACATCATCCGCAGTCGGCCCCTTGGGCTGCTTTTGACCGGCAGCGGGATCACGAAGCCGGGCGATCGCCTGTTCGATCTGGCCGCGCCAAGGTGCATCGGCGGGCGCTTTGTCAAGGAACGCCTGCAGGCGATTGGCCGCCAGATCCATGCGCCCATCCTGCATCTCGCCCTGCGCGAGATAGAATTGCGGTCGGACATCATTCGGTTCGAGTTCGGCTGCTTTCCTGAAGAGTCCTTCAGCCTCTGCGGTCACAGTGCCTCCCGAGGCGGTCGCCAGTGCTTCCCCCAGCCCCAGAACGCGCGGGAAATTCTCACCTGCGATACGAATGGTGCTGCGATATGCATTGACGGCATCGGCAGCGCGGCCAAGGCGCAAGTAGATCGGCGCGAGCACGTCCCATCCACGCACATCATCGGGATTTTGCGCCAGATGCGCTTCGGCACGAGCTACCAGTTCATCGACGGAACCGCGATCCGCACTCGCCGAAAGCCGCTCGACAAGCGGCATGGATGGCATGTCGGGCCGGCCGAAAAGCGGATAGATGCCCCAGGCGATCAGCGGCACTGCAAGCACAGCCAGAAAAGCCAGCAACCGCCCCGGCGCCGCTTTGCCTGCAGCTTCCGCAGCTTCCCTTGCTGATTTTTCGGCATTCAAAATGCGACGTGAAATTTCGATGCGCGCCTGCTCCGCGCTTTGCGGGTCGATCATGCCGCGGGCAGCATCGGCCTCCACCTCGCGCAATTGATCCCGATAGACCTCAAGATCGTTGTTTTCAGCGGGCAGGAAGGCCTGTTTGCGCCGCGTGAGAGGCAACAAAACAACCAGAGTGGCTGCCAATGTCAGTAATGCTGCAATAAGCCAGAATCCCATGGCTACGACTTAAGCGCAGCCAAGCGAAAAACCAACCACTACCTGCAGTAAGTTGCCGCCTAGGGCAATTCGCCGCAAATGCAGGAGGCCGGGATTCAGGTGAGCGGCGTCCAGCTGCCGTCCGGATTGCGACATGCCGTTCCGCGGGAAGTCTGCTGCGATCCGCCAATGGTAAAGCTGTGCGAATACTGGCGGCAGTTCTGGGAGCCTACCTGATATGGTTGCGCCGCCGTCACATCGCCGGAATTCGATCCGCTGCCGCTCCACGACACGACCTTGCCCGCCGGTGAATATTCGAGTGCGCGATATTCTGCCTCGAGCGCCTTCTTGCGGTCGGCTGCATTCAGCTGGTTTGCCGAGCTGCCGAGAAGTCCATTCCCGAGCGGCGTCAACAGGCTGGTTTCCGGCTTCTGCGCCGCAGAGCCGCCGCCCAGCGAGCCAAGCCCGATGCCCTTGCCGGTCGTCGTCCCGCATGCCGACAATGCAAGCCCCACGGCAAACATCGTCGAAGCAACTGAAACCGGGTGAGGAAACCTGGATACAATCATCATAACAACCGGCCTTCGTAAACAATTAGCATGCACAAAAGTGGCTCTTCAATCTAATCTTCTAGTTCGCTTTCGGCTAAAAACAACCGTCAATCTTCTGTCAGCGGCAACACGACCCGAACTCCCAGCCCGCTGAACGAACTCTTGCCCAGATGCAGGCTGCCGCCATATTCGCGAACGGTGTCCTGCACGATTGCCAGCCCCAGCCCGGTTCCGGGTTTCGTTTCATCGACGCGGCTGCCGCGCTTCAGCGCCGCCTCGATCTTGTCGGACGCCAGTCCCGGTCCGTCGTCTTCGATCAGGATTTCGAACTGGCGTTGCTCGCCGGAAACGGGGGCGAGCCTGATATCGATCCGTTTGCGGCCCCATTTACCGGCATTCTCCAGCAGGTTGCCCACGATCTCCTCCAGATCTTCCCGCTCGCCCGCGAAAACGGCGCCAGGCAAATCGTTTTCAAAGGTGATATTGAAAGCCGGATTGAGCTTTGCCGTTACGCGCTGCATGCGTTCGAGCACCGGCGTCACAGGCGTGCGGAAAACAACGCTGTCGCGCTGTGCGGCGATGCGTGCGCGTTGCAGGTAATGCTGGATCTGCACCTGCATCGCCTCGCTTTGTTCCTGCACGATGCGTCCGTGTTCGCCGCCCATGGCACGCGCCTCGTTGACGAGCACGGAAAGCGGTGTCTTGAGGGAATGGGCGAGATTGCCGACCTGGGTGCGCGAGCGTTCGACGATGCGCCTGTTATTTTCGATCAGTGCATTCATTTCGCTGGCAAGTGGCGCGATTTCAACCGGAAGCGATGCATCGAGCTTGGATGAGCGCCCCTCGCGAATATCGGCCAGGGCCTGCCGCACCTTGTCGAGCGGGCGCAGCCCGAACAGGATTACCGCAGCATTGATGAGAATGCTGCCGATCCCGAAGATCGCCAGATAGATCGCCAGTCTGGTTCTGAAATCGGATATTTCCTTGAGAACTTCGCTGAGATTCCCCATCACGCGAAAACGCGCGACGCGATTGGCGGCATCCAGAACCACTTCCGTTTCAACGATGAAAAGTTCCTCGCCATTGAGGCCCGGCAAGGTGTAGCTGCGCATGAAGGAACTGTCGAACGGGGCCTGCGCGACAGGCATTTCGGGCACCAGACGTCCGACGAGAGACGGCGACTGAAGTTTTCCGGTGAGATTTGGCGTGACCGGATCGACAGACCAGTACCAACCGGAAAGCGGACTGGAATAACGCAATTCGCCGAGCTCAGGCCGCCCCTGCAGCGTACCGTCACCGGAAATGCTGACGGCGCCGACAAGGCTGAAGAGATGGGCCGTCAGAAGACGCTCGAAATTGCTGCGCGCAGCTTCGCCGTAAAGCGACCCGATAAAGGTTGCCACCACCACGAGGGCGACGATGACCCAGATCGTTGAAAGGGTAACGACGCGGACTGCGAGCGAACGAAGCGGAGGAAAGACGCGAAGAAGCTTCAGCTGTCGTTGCCTTTCGTTTCGCCCCCGCCTTCCGAACGGATGCGGTAACCCATGCCGCGCACGGTCTCGATCAGGTCCACGCCCATCTTCTTGCGCAGGCGACCGACAAAAACTTCGATCGTGTTGGAGTCGCGGTCAAAATCCTGATCGTAGAGGTGTTCCACCAGTTCGGTGCGCGACACCACTTCATCCATATGGTGCATCAGATAGGACAGAAGCCGGTATTCGTGCGAAGTCAGCTTGAGCGCGACGCCATTGATGCTGGCCTTCGACGTTTTCGTGTCGAGATAGAGCGGCCCGCAGACAAGTTCCGACGACGCATGACCGGCCGCACGGCGGATCAACGCGCGCAGCCGCGCCAGCACTTCCTCGATATGGAAAGGCTTGGCAACATAGTCATCGGCGCCAGCGTCGATACCGGCAACCTTGTCGCTCCAGCGGTCGCGGGCGGTGAGCATGAGAACGGGCATCGCGCGCCCGTTGCGCCGCCAGCGCTCCACGACGCTGATTCCGTCCATGCGTGGCAGGCCTATGTCGAGCACCACGGCATCGTAAGGCTCGGTATCGCCGAGATAATGCCCTTCTTCGCCGTCATAGGCGCGGTCAACCACATAACCGGCAGCAGCCATCGCTTCGGAAAGCTGCCGGTTCAGGTCCTTGTCGTCTTCAACGATCAGGATACGCAAGCGGACATTCTCCCTCAATTCATGAAAAACAGCGGCAAACGCCGTTGTTATTGAGCGGGAACAGCCACTTCGACGCGGCGCGGACGTTCACCATCACGGCCCGGCACCAGCACGACGACCACGCACATGGGGCGGCCATTCTGCGTCGTGGCAGTTGCCTTGGCCAGTTGGCCGCCCTGCTGGGCCGCCACCTGTTCGCCGACCGCCGCGCAATCACCGGCGGCGGCGACAATGAGATTGGACTTCTGCGGCGCAGTGATCGGCAATGCACCGGCATCGACCGGCAGCAAGCCAATACTAACCGCGAGGAGCGCGAAAACTTTGAGTACAGAGTTCTGTTTCATCATGCCGCCTTATATAGCGCCCAACAGCTGAATGATGCATGAACAACCAAACTTCTTGCGGGCCCAAAGGAAAATTCAGCCTCTGACTATCACGCTTTGTGAAATTATGAAATGCGTGATGTTGCCCCGATGCGCCCGATAATCGTAACAATTCCGGCAATTGCGGTCGCCAGTTGCAGCAATACATCCGTTAACGCGCCCTGGTCGATCAGGTCGGTCGCAACACCGAAAACGCCCGCAAGCGAAAGAAAAAGTGCGACGAGACCCGCCCAGACCGTGCGCGAAAGATACCATGATTTATCTGCGTTCATGTTTTTTTCCTGTCAGTTGATAATTGCCGGGACGTCCAGGCGAGCAAAATCCCCCGGCCCGCTCTTTGCGCCAATCATCGCGACACGAAACTCGAATGCCGCGTTGCCGGTATCGCTCTCTCTTTCGGATGATCCATAAATCCATGAAGGTGCGGATGTCTGGCTGTTTCGTGTCAGCACGCCATTCTGCCAGATCTCGATGCGGTAGGCTTCGCGTTCTTCGCCAAGCGGAATATCTTCCGCAAGCCAATCATCCGCATCAATCCGCCCGCGCCTGATCCAGCTGAAGGACAGATCGTCATTTGCGAGCCGCACCACCTTCGGATGAACCGGACTGAGCGGACGCAGGCCACGCATACCACCGCTCAACCGGACCGTATCGAAATACTCAACCGAAAAAGCCTTGCCGACTGTTCCGACACGCCAGTTGAGTTCAAGCCCGGTTTCGGACATCTGCAGACCAACTGGCACAACCGAACCGTCGAGCAAGATGAAGGGTGTTTCCACCTCCTTGATCGCTGACGCCGCACTCTCCGTCCCCAACTGTCCGCGCAACAGGCGGGTGAGTTTCCAGCGGTTCTGACCGATTTCTTCGGCCTCCATAAACTGGAACACCTCCCATTCGCCATTCTGCGCGCGCAGCAGCGCTGTATTGGCTCCGTTCAATATCTGGGCCATTGGCCGCGATTGCAGTTCGCCTGCATAAAGCACGACTTCAACCGATTGCCCTTCAATCACGCGTCCGCCTGGAGCGCCTTCCAGCGGCGCGGTCAGCTCGCCCATGATTGCCCGGTCCTGCACGATGTTGCGCTCCGCAAAACCGTCATCGGAGGGTGATGCGAAAACCGCCGCCCCCCGCCAGGGCTTTGCATGACAGGCAATACGGAATTGTCCGGCAGGTTCTTCCGCGCCGGGCCAGAGCGGCAGATCGATGAGATGGAAGATGGGCTTCATATCGAGAGCCGGGCCACCACCGGGACTGGTCGGCGTTTTACCATGATCGGCAAAGGCGATGTTCGGCGCCAGTGCCACGGCACGGACAGTACGAACCTCTCCGTCCTCCTGTCCAGTAACAACATAGTTGCGTTCGCCGCCCAGAATGCCAAGCCGCACGCGATCTCCGACGTGAAGGGTAGCCATCGACCACGGCAGGGCAAAATCCACCGAGCGCCGCTCTGCATAGCGCCGCGCCATCCATGCTTCGGCCAACGCCATTGCCTGCCCTTGCTCCATGACACCGGATAGGCTGAGTGTTTCCGTGCCCTGCCCCTCCATGCGGCGAACCGAACCGCCGGCAATCTGGAAGTCCCGCAGCGGATCGTTGCAATAAAGCTCTGCCACCGCAGGCAAATCGCCTCGGTCCTCCAGCGTGACCGTGAGCGCTTCCCGGTCATCCGGCTGAACGAAATCGGACAGTTCGAGCACCGGTCCCACACGGCTGATGCTTTTGAACACGAAGCGCCCGGCCTGCTCGAACCCGTGAACGCCGAAGATATTCAGGAGCGGTTCCAGCACGCCGCGCGCGCTGGACGGCTCACTGAGTACAAAGCCGGAAAGATAACCGTCGGCACCGGCGCAATCGGCTTCCGGCAAGCCGAAATCCTTGAGGATGCCTGCAATCAGCTCGTCCAGCGACACACCGCTGATCCGCCCATTCAGCCAATGGCCGAGACGCCAGTTTTCCGTATCCCCCCAGGTGTCGGCAGCAAGCGGAAATTCCGGAAAAGGCCGCGTATCCCACGACCACAGATAGATGCGGTCCATATCCAGCATCGGTCCGCCATAGAGCGGGGAAACGGGATTATTGTCCCGCCAGTGGCGGTAATGCGCGCGCAGAAAGCGGTCCATGCCTATATCCGCGCGAGATCCATTGGAAAAATACGGCGTCGCATTTTCCGATGATTTCGGATCGGGAAAGACATTGGGCTGGTTCGGTCCCTTATCGACGGCCGGGCAGCCAAGCTCGGTAAACCAGAACGGTTTCGACTGCGGCACCCATGCTGTCGGTTGCGCGGCTTCAGCCCCAGCGATGCGGTTATAATGCCGGTTGCTCCACCAGCCTTCGAGGTCCTTGTAGCGATAAACCCAAGGCTTGCCCGCCAGACCGTCTGTAATAGGCAAACGCTTGCGGGCCTCACGATCCTCGGCGCTTGCGTAATACCAGTCATAGCCTTCACCTGACGCCACTTGACCCGTAAGACCGTCAAGATCGTAGGCGGTTGCGAATCCATCTGGATTGCCATTGTCGAGATCGTTGTCGCGCCAGTCCGCAAGCGGCATATAATTGTCGATCCCGATGGCATCGATGGCCGGATGCGCCCATAGCGGGTCGAGGTTGAAGAACAGGTCGCCACTGCCATCCTGCGCCTGATAGCCGAAATATTCCGACCAGTCCGCGCCATAGGTAACCCTGCAATCAGTGCCAAGCTTCGCCCGCATTTCAGCAGCAAGCGTGCAAAGACGCTTGACGAAGGGGAAACTCTCCTGCCCGTCGCGAATGCTGGTTAGCCCGCGCAGTTCCGATCCGAGAAGAAAGGCGTCCACGCCACCGGCTTGCATTGCCAGATTGGCGCAATGGTTGAGAAAACGACGATAGCCCCATTGCCCATCGACAAAGGCGTCAACCTGTTCGCCAGCGGCAATCGTTTTGTCCGGTGAACCGGCAAGGCCGACGGCTGGGTGACAGGTGATGCGTCCGCGCCACGGATAGGGAGGCTGGCCAGTGCCGCCATAAGGAGACGGCAATTGGTTGCCCGCCGGCACATCCATCATGATGAACGGATATAAAGTTACCTTAAGTCCCCGCGCTTTCGCGTCGCGAATAGCAGCGATCACGCTTTGATCGGATGGCGTTCCGCCATAGGCCGCTCCCTCGCCACTTGTCGAAACGAGATGCGCGTCGGCCCGCGCGACATTTTCCACCTTCCAGACACGGCTTGGCTTGCGGGCTGAAAGCGCCGTGACGCCGGGGCGAATGCGGCAGGAACCAGCGCGCAGATCATCGCCGAACCATGGCAGCACAATCGCAACATGCCGCAGTTGAGGGCAAAGCGCTTGCAACTCGTCCATCGAAGCGGTCCAGTCGCTGCGCGCGCGCAGAATATTGCGGTTGATCCAGCGCTTCTGACCGGCGAGCGGTTCGTCACTTACCGGATCGGGCGACAGGCCGAACTCCGTCGAACCGGGGATCAGCGCCACCGCCCGGACGGACCCTGCAACCTTGCCGACAGGGCGCATCACTTCAAACTGGAATTGCGGCAGGCGATTGCCGAACCGGTCGAGCGGAATGCGCTCGAACACCACATAGGCCGTGCCGCGATAGGCAGGCGCGTTGCCCGCCCCCTGTTTTGCTTCGATCAGCGGATCGGGAGCCTGCGTATCCGTGCCGCGATAGATGCGCATTTCAATCTCGGTGAGGTCCAGCTCCTGCCCGTCCGCCCATATGCGACGAATACCGGCAATCGTCCCTTCCGCCACTGCATAGGCGGCATTGCCGAAATAGCTGTAGCTGGTGACTTTCGGTCCGCCCTTGCCGCCTTGGCGCTCCGTCGTCTTCTGCTCCTCGAAGCGCGTTGCCCAGATGAGGGTGCCCGACACCCGCACCGTGCCATAGACGAAAGGCAGAGCGGCCCCTTCTTCCGCCGTGGCGACACGCCCACCGTTCAGGCGCGCACCCTCAATATGGCGCGTGGAATTGATGAGCGCGTTGTCGATGGCATAGCCGCCCATCGCGCCGAGACCAGCGCCAATAGCGGCACCGACAGGTCCGAAGATGCCGCCAACCGCAGCACCCACCGCCTGCAAAACAATTGTGGCCATGGATCAGGTTTTCCGTTCGGGAAAGATGAAAATTCCGGCGATACGATTGCGCCATTGCGGCACCAGCGCTGACGCCATCACGCGATGCCCCTGATAGGCGTGGATGAAACGATTATCGTGCGCCATGATCCCCAAATGCTTGGCTGCAAGCCCTGTCCGCCAGCGAAACACGATGAGATCGCCCGGCATAGGCACGGGAGAAGCTCGCCTGTTCATGTGGCGCGCAGCCGCCTCCAGCATGGGATCGCCGGTCGAGACTTCAGCCCAGTCGGGTGCATAGATGCCGGGCGTTTCCGGCTCGCCCCCGTAAAGCGCGCGCCAGATGCCGCGCACCAGACCGAGGCAATCGCAACTGACGCCCAGCGCAGAAGCACCGTAACGATAGGGCGTGCCGATCCACCGCTCCGCCTCGAAAAGAACTTCGTCAGCAATCGTCATGGAACGAGCGCGCTTCCGTCATATTCGTTGCTGCCGTTGACATAGGCATAGGCCGCGTCATTGCCCGGCAGATGCGGGAAACCGCGAAAATTGAGGCTATTGCCGAACTTGGCCTTGCAAGTGGCAAAGCTCTTGTCGCAACCGGCAATAATGCGAAATGCATCGCCTTCCGAGATTGGCAGCACCGGCGGTTCGGCAAGTTTCAGAATCTGCCCGGCATGAGTGGTCATGCGCACCGACCGGCCTGCATTCGCGCCGCTCGTCCAGCGGAGCATTCCTTCAGAAAACCAGCCGGAAGCAAAGCCGTTCAGCCCCGCTACCGTCAGGCTTTGTCCATCCGCTGCCAGCACTGTTCCTTCCGCAAAGTAGCGCGGATCGTTGACATCCACCCCGCAACGGCTGTCGCCGAGACTGGCATCGCAATGGCGCAGGACCCGCCGTCCGCGCACTGCATCGAATGCTGCAGCCGCCCCTTTCAGTTCCATCACGAACCGGCTTCCCGAACGGCTTATTCTGCCAGCCGTCCAGCGGCGCAGAAGCATATGCTGTCCGGGCATTGACCAGTTGACCAGATAGGCCTCAATGGAGGCGCCGTCATAGCGGCCCTGCTCAATGTCCGTATCGCTGATCTCCGCCGAAGACAAAACGCCTTCAACCTCGCCGCCCGCCACTGACAGGCCGAGCGCGGTTGAGGCTTCGCTGCTATTGAGACCCGTCAGAGGTTCGCAGGCAACTCCGTCCACCGACAAAGTGCGGTCGTGATCGGTGAAGCCCAATACAATCCCGTCGCTTCTTCTTATAAGCCAGGCGAAGCAATGGCTTGTCACCTCGCCTTCCAGATGTGATTCAAGCTCTGCCGGAACCGGGATCATCTCTTCACCTCTATGATCGGGATCGAAGGAATTTCACCCGCCTGAAACGAGGCGATGCTGGCGGTCAGCCGATCCGTGTCGAACCGCACCGGCACGTCGAACAGGAATCCGGTGGTGATGATTGCTCCTGCCGCTGGCACATAATCGGGCGAAAATGTCACCCTTCCGGCTGAGTGATCCACGGTGAAGGCTTCGTCTTCCGGCATGGCCGCGCCATTGACCGCGACCAGCACCGAACCCACAACCGGATGTGTGATCGGGCGGTCGTAGCTCTCATAATGTTTGACGAGTTGAAAGTTGGCCGTCGCCCCATCGCCGACACCGATCCGCTGATCGGCCGCCTTGGGCGGCGCGCTGCCTACAGCGGATGAAAAATCGAAGGGATCGCGAAAGCGGAAGGCATGAAGCGATCCGCGCCGCGCTTCAAAAAAGGCCAGCACCTGCCTCAGGTCGTCCAGCGACCGCAAACCGGTTCCCGCATCGAAATGACGGCGCGAGTGCGCCCAGCGGGCGTTGCGCTTTTCCATGCCGGAAGTGAGCGTCACGATTTCATTGCGCCATTCCGGTCCGCCGGTCGCTCCAAACGAAACTCCGAGCGGAAAGCGCACGTCATGAAAGGCTTCCAACATGTTCAAAGCCTCCTTGCGCCGCGTCGCACCGCGCCTGCCAGCATCGTCGAAAGCTGGGCTTCCGACTTGCGGAAGGACGAGGCATCCGGCGACGTCATGTTGAACACGACCTGCACCGGCTTGCCGCCACCGCCCGTCGCAACGCCCAGACGGCCATCCGCCCCGCGTGCGAGCGGCAGGATCGCTTCAGCCCCCGCCTCGCCAGTCAGGCCAAGCGAACCGTTGCCCATGCCGAAATAGGTGGGGCTCGACACCACGCCGCCCTTGGCAAAGGGCATGATGCCGCGAATGCCGCCGAGAAGCCCGCCCATCATCGATGAAGTGAGGCTCTGCAAGGGCTGCAAGCCTGCAGAAAGCGCGGTCCCGGCCAGACTGCCGGCAAGGCCGCGCAGCACGTCCTCCAGTCCCTTGCCGGATGTGATTGCACCTTTCAAAGCCGAAGTCAGGCTGTTGCCGAAACTCGACGAACGTTTTTCAAGATCGGTCAAGGCGCGATCGAAGGCGCTCGTATCCGCGTCGACGGATACGGTAACGGTTTCATCTGTCATAATTCACCTGTCGGGAAAGGCGCGCATCAATGTTTCGAGTGACCGGCGCGAAGGCGCGTCGAAAGCTGGCGCGGACGGGCCAAGCGCGGCGCTCAGTTCACGCGGCGTCATCGACCAGAATGCCTGTGGGGAAAGCCGCAGCAGACCCAACCCCGCCCGCATCGCTTCATGCCAAGGGAACGGCTTTAGCGGGTGAGGTTTCGATTCAACTGCGGCATTCAAGGGTTTGGTGCGGAATCCTTTTCAGGCGATCCGAAAGTAACCGTCAAAAGCGACGCGACGAGGCGGGCAAAGCCCGCTGCCCCACCTTCTGCGCGCATGTCGGCCACGTCGTCCAGGCTTACCGTATGCCCGCCGCCGCGAAGCCCGGCACAGAGAATGCGCTGCATGTCGCGGGCCGAAAGCCGCCCCGTTGAAAAGCGCGCCGTCAGGTCCGAAAGATTATCGACCTCGAATGCCGCTTCCAGTTCTGCCAGTGCGCCAAGCGTCAGGCAGAGCGTCCAGTCGCGGTCATCGAGCCTTGCGGCGACCTCGCCGCGATGGCGATTGGCCATCACAGTGCTTCACCGAAGGTGATGAGGCTTGCCGATTCCAGCGCGATCTCGAACGTCACCTCCGCATCGTGATTGCCGCCATATTCCAGCGCCGTTATCTGGAACGGCCCGCTGATCGTGCCGAAATCCGGCAGGAAGATCTGCCAGTCGCGGATTTCGCCGTCGAAGAATATCCGGCGGATCAGCGCGTCGGATGCGGCATCCTTGAAGATGCCAGAACCGCTGACCGATGCGCGCTGCACCCCGCTGCCCGCCAGCAATTGCCGCCAGCGACCGGCGGCATCGGCGTCCGTTACATCCACTGTTTCGGCGTTGAACGCGATGCGCTTGGTGCGCAAGCCCGCGCAGGTTTCAAACGTGCCGTCATCGCGCGCCGTCTTGAGCAAGATGTCCTTGCCTCTCTGTGCTGCCATTCAAAATCTCCCTGAGTTTCAGTCAGCCGGTTCCGTCACGGCGCGGTAACGCATCGTGCCGAGATAGCTGCCCTGCCCGTCGGTATTGCGCGCCAGAACTTCGGTCAGCATCAGGTTCACGACACGGTGGCCGTTCACTTCCACCGGCTTTTCGTCGAGCGCCGTCGCAATCCTCGCGGCGATATCCAGCACGCGTTTGCGCCCGCTTTCCCTCGCCCATATCTGGATATTGAGAAAATGCTCGCCGCCCTCTTCCGTCGACGTATCCCAGTTGCGGCTGGCGGTCTCGCCGAGCGTCACATAGGGAAAAGGTGTTTTCGGCGGAACATGGTCGTAAATGCGTTCTCCGCCAATCGATTCAATGAGTTCGTTATCATTCTTCAGAGTCTCAAAAAGTGCTTTCTGCAATGCTGCCGCGCCATTTCTCATGCTTGCCCCCGCCTGCATCCTTGGCTGTGGTAACGCCGGTCACGTCCAGTCCCGACGCTTGTTGAACCGCGATGGCTTCCCGAACGGCCAGCGCCTTCCAGCGCAGCGCCCGGACAAGGCCATCGAACGTGAGTTGCATCGAAATATTCATCGCCCCTGCTCGCTCGCCAGACAGACAAGATAGCGTTCGCTTTCATCGGGATCGTGGATCGAGCGCAGCGAAAAGACGCGTCCGGCCTTGCGCAGGCGCATGGCGGTCGAAATATCCGGACGGAATCGCAACAGGATGCGATGTGTCACTTCCGGTTGCAGGCGCGTGCCGAAATCCTTCTGCGATGTGGAAAGAGGTTCGATCCGCCCCCAGACCATGCCGACCTCGGACCAGCTCTCGCCATAACCGCCAATGCCGTCCGCCACCGGCTGCATTGCTTCCAGCGCCAGCTCGGACGTGAGCTGGCCCGGATCGATAAAAAGCACATTGTTCATAGGGACACCCGTTTCCAGCTGTCGATCATCTGGCCGATGACCGGTGGAAAAGAGCGCGTTGCGGCTTCCGCATCGACACCGGCGCGCGACTCGTAAAGATGGGCGACGAGCGTCAGGATCGCTTGCTTGAGAGCGTCCGGAACCTCGACGCCGCTTTCACCGAACCCGGCGACGAAATCGACCTCAAGACCGATGAACTCCGCGGCATCGGGATACTGCGCCATATAAAGGCGTTGCGGCCTGCGTCCGTGATGCAGGACGAATTCTTCCGGCGCAAAGCTGATTGCGGTTCCGTCCTGCCGGTAAGCCACCACGGCCTCGACCGATTTGACAGGATATTTGAACAGGGCGAGACGGCCCGAACGCGGCCAGCGATCGACGCGCAGACGCCAGGTCTGGTCGATCAGCGACAGGCCGGTTTCAGTCTCGATGATTTCTCGGGCAGTCGCGATGAGACGAAGCAGAAGTTCGTTCTCGCTGTCGGTGGAAATTCGTAAAAATGCGCGCACGTCAGCTATCGTCACCGGCTCCAGCGCCGGTGGCGTGACAAGAAACATTGTCATGGACTTCCCTCTAAATGATAACTTTCAAATCAGACAGTTAAACACGAACTCCGCATGGAGCTTCACTTGCTTTCGGCCGAGAAACTACCTGCCAAAACCGGCAGGATAGCCCGGTAATCCACTGCAAAAACTGACAGCTTCAGGCTGCCAGTTCCGTCAGGCGGCGAATTTCAGGAGCTTGATGGCTTCAAAGTCCTGCACGCCGCCGCCGACACGCTTCGTCGTGTAGAAGAGCACATAGGGCTTGGCCGAATATGGATCGCGCAGCACCCGCACGCCAATGCGATCCACCACCAGATAGCCGCGTCCGAAATCGCCGAAGGCAATGGCCGGGCTGTCGGCGGCAATGTCCGGCATATGTTCGGCCTCAACCAGACCGAAGCCCATGAGAGAGGCCTTTTCGCCAACCGCCGATGGCGGCTGCCAGAGATAATTGCCGTCCTTGTCCTTGAGCTTGCGCAACACGCTCTGCGTCTTGCGGTTCATGACGAAGTTCGCATTCTGGCGATAACCGGCACGCAGGCCGTAGATCAACTCGATCAGCTTGTCCGACGGGTCTTCTTCCGGCAGTGCGCCGGCAACGCCGGTGGCGATATGGCCGATCTTGCCCCACACCCAGGCATTATCCGCAACGCTCTCATAGTTCAGGAAACCGCGCGGCTTGTTGACGCCATCGCCATTGACGAAGGCCGCTCCTTCCTGTTCCGCGAAGGCTGCTTCCACTTCCTCAGCAATCCACTGTTCGACATTGATCGCAGCGTCGTCGAGCAGCGATGAAGTCGCTGCGGGCATGGCGTAGATTTCCATGGTCGGGAACTGCAATTCGGCAAGTTTCGCCGATGCGGTCTGTGGACGTGCATCGGTTTCACCGACCCAGCCGGTGGCCGGGCCGCTGACCGAGAACGGCTTCTTCAGAACAGCGCCTGAAACCTGGCGCACGCTGGAAATGCCGCGGATCGGCGACAGGATGGCAAGCCTGCGTCCAATCTCGATTTCCAGTTCCGCAGGCACCAGATAGCCGCCATCCGGCCCGGATGCATAGGAATGCGCCTTCTGCTCGATCCCGCGCAGCGCCTGCTCGTCGCCCCGGCGCACATAGCCGTCGAAAGCCTGCTTGTGCTCGACATTGACCAGCGGTGCCGCGCCGCCCAGCGGCGGACGCGCCTGCTTGAGAACATACTGGTCGAGCGCTGTCTTCTGTTCATCGAGCGCGCGGTTGATGCGGTCCACCTTGTCGCGCAGCAGCACGTCGGCATCGATTCCCTTTTCGACCTTCTTCAACCGTTCGTCATTGGCCTCACGGAAAGCCGAGAAGGCCGTCATGAACTCGTCGAAAGCCTCGGATACATCGCCATCATTATGGCCAAGCGCCTTCGTTTCCACGCTCTTGGTTTCGAGCGGGATGGTCTGGTTTTCTTCCATTTATGTCCTGTGATTTGGTTGTTTCAGATCATTTTTGCAGCCGCACGCATACGCTGCGCGAGGCCCTTGTCCCCAGACGACAGGTAAGCGTCCCGCCCCTGCCCCTTTCCTTGTCTGTGGCCCTCACCGGCTAGCGCCGCAAAGCCTTTGGCAATGACGGTTTTCGCGGCAGTTCGGCTCAGCCCCGCATCCCGCGTGAGCCAGCGTTCGAATTCACGGATCGTCGGCAGTCCCGCCTTGATGCTGCTGACACGGGCCTGCGGCAGCATCGGAAAGGTGACAACCGAGATTTCCCAGAGATCGGCTTCGATGATGTGGCGCAGACCGGTGCGCGCATCCTTGCGCGCCTTCACGGTGCGAAAACCGATGGACAAGCCGTCCAGCCCGCCGCCGCGCATCAGTTCCAGCGCGTCGCGCGCCCGGGCCACGCCCTTGGCCAGCCTGCCCTCCACATAAAGGCCCCGCGCATCCTCGCGGATCGCAGTCCAGACGCCGATAGGCTCAGCCGCATCATGCTGCCAAAGCATCCGAACCCCCGACACGCCGCCCTTGGCAAGCGAACGGGAAAAAGCACCCCGTTCGATCACGTCATTGCCGAGATCGGGCAGACCGAAGACGCTGGCATAGCCGGAAAAACTGCCGTCGAGTTCCACATCCTCGATGGCAAGAGCGGCCTGTTTCGTTTCGAGCCGCATATCATGCATCGCCATTATGCCCCCTTTCCTCCGGCAGGATTCCGGGTATCGGGGCCTGTTTCAGCCGTTCGGAAAAGCGCTTGAAGATACCGAGCGCCGACCAGGCGGCAAGGCTTGCAGCAGCCGATCCCATCAGCATCAGTTCCGCCCGTCCGAGCAATCCGCCGAGAGCCAGCGTTTCTGAAATCTTGACGCCTGCAGCACCGCCAAAAACCATGCCGCAGATGATGCCGACCGCGAAACGGATTGCCGCTTCGCGCTTTCCGTGCGGCAGCATATAGGCGAGCGATACGGCAGAGCCTGCCACCGCGCCCGCTATCTTGGCGAACCATATCCAGGCTGCTTCGGAAACAAACACTGCGTCGTTGAGGTTGCTCATATCGATCTCCTCGCTGATTGTGGCTGATAACCAACGGCATCGCGTTTTTCGTCGTCGGTGAGAAAAGAGGCATCGGAAATGCGCCGCCACAGCGATTCCCGCTCGGATGACAGCCCATCCACGCGGTCGATATCGTGCTCAAGCCGCAGATCGTCGCCAAAATGCGGGCCAAGCCACCCCGAGAATGTCTTGGCCGTGCGTCCGATCAGCGGCAGTACCGTCAGCCGGTATAAGGCGCGATTGGCCTCCGCATAATTGGCGTATGTATTATCGCCCGGAATGCCGAGCAGCATCGGCGGCACGCCAAAAGCAAGCGCGATGTCGCGGGCAGCGCCGTTCTTGGCTTCAATGAAATCCATGTCCTGAGGGCTGTAGCCCATAGCCTTCCAGTCCAGACCGCCCTCAAGAAGCAGCGGGCGCCCGGCACCGGACGCGCCGGTATAGCCCTCCTCCAGTTCTTCCTTGAGCCGCGCGAACTGCTCCTCCGTCAGATTGCCGCCATCCTTCGGCGCATAGACCAGCGCGCCGGAAGGCCGGGCCGAATTGTCGAGCAGGGCCTTGTTCCATGCGCCTGCCGCATTGTGAAGGTCGAGCGCCATCAGCGCCGCTTCCAGCGGCGGAAAACCGTAATGATCGTCCAGCGGATGAAACAGCTTGAGCTGCAAGGCAGCCGCCCCGTCGCTTCCAAGCGAAAGCCGCCTGCCCGCATTGCCAGAGCGATAAACCAGCGCCTGCGGCCAGCCTTCCGTATCCGTTTCAACGCGGACCCGTTCCGGGCGCAGAAGATGCAGTTCCATGCGGCCACTTGGCAGATCGACCCGTTCGACATAGGCATTGCCGGAAATCAGCAGATGCCCGTAAAGCCGTTCGAAAAACGTCGTTCCATCCAATCCGCATTGAGGGCGGGCAATAAGCTCAAGCAGCGGATGCGTTTCATGTTCGGTCGTGCCTTCGTAAAGCAGCCAGGGCACATTGCTTGCCGCTTCCGCAATCATGCGCACACAGCGATGGGCGACCGGATTGCGCATGAAGCCTTCACGCGCCAGCGATGTATAGTCCCGCGCAATCCACGATGCGCCGTGATCCATATGCAGCGCGACAAATCCGTTCGTCATTGTGGTCTGATGCGCCGCGCCGGACTTCGCGGCTGCTGCGGACGTGCTTCGTCGTCCCGGCCATTTTCGGACCCAGTTCCATGCCATTCGATGGCTTCTCCAGTTTTGTATAGTTGATTAGCCGAAACGGCGGATGCGCGGTTTGCGCTCGGTGCCGAGCATCAATTCGCCCAGCGCCCAGACAAGTGCGTCGAGCCTGTCCGGCGACCGCCCATTGGAAAGTCCTCCGGGCGCGAAATCGCACATTTCGTCCTCCAGCGCCGGAAACCGCCCGGCATGGCGGACGCGTCCCTGTTCGTAGAGTGCGGCCACCGGTTCCGCCCGCAGGAATTTGCCTCGGAACGCGTGGCGCTTCAGCACCGGCACGCTCGCATCTTCCGCTGCCAGAACCGCCGCCACCATTTCCCCGCCCTGATTGACCTCCGCGACAATCGCATCGGCCTGATGCGCGTGGAAAAGCGCGATGGCCTTGCGCGCCCATTGATGCGGCTTCGCGGCGCTCATGCTGGCATCGGCAAGCACGTGGCCGTTTCGTGCATCGTCTAGACCGGCAACGACGATGCCGCATGCATCCGACGCCTTGCCGGACGAGGCAGGCGGGTCGATGGCCACCACGATCCGCACCAGTTCCGGCGTTTTGTCCTCGAAACAGCGTTCAATGAGATCACGCGACCAAAGGGCGTCGGCGCGTTCCTCGATCAGTTCTCCGTCGAGTTCCTGCCGCCCCAGGCGCGTCCCGCCATAACGGTCATTGATCGTCTGCATGAAACCTTGCGCCAGATTGGCCGCGTTTTCATCCGTCCGCATATGCGTCATCGTAACCGAAGCATCACGGACCAACGCTTTCAAAAGCGGAACCGCACGTGGCGTGGTGGTGACGACCTGCTTCGGAAACCTGCCGAGGCGCAAGCCGAATTGCAGCATGTCCCAGGTTTCGTGCGGGTTTTTCCATTTCGCCAGTTCGTCGCACCATGCGGCATCGAATTGCGGGCCGCGCAGGCTGTCGGGGTCTTCCGAAGAATAAAGCGACGCCACCGCCCCGTTTTCCCATAAAAGCCTGCGGCGCGTCGCTTCATAGCGCGGGCGCGCCAGCCGCGATATGGCAAGGATGCCCGACGGTCCGTCCACCATTACCTCGCGTGCATCGCCCAGCGTTTCACCGACCAGCGCGATGTGTCCATAAGCTGCCTTGGCAAAGGGCGGCAGTCCCAGCGCCATGCCGGACGCCCATTCCGCCCCGGCCCGCGTCTTGCCGGAGCCGCGCCCGCCCATGATAAGCCATGTGCGCCAGTCCCCATAAGGCGGCAATTGCGCGTCACGCGCCTGAAACAGCCACTCCGCCTCGGCTGCTTCCACTTGCTGCGGCGTCAGGCCGGCCGTCCAGAATCTCCCGCGCCCGCCTTTCTGCAAGTTCGTCTATCCTCCTGCTTATTCGCGTCAGCGCCTTGCGTGTATCGCTCAGCGAAGCGACCACGCGCCCGGCGGGCAACAGGCCGGCTGGCTTGTCCTCGGCAGCCAGTTCGCCAACGGATTTGACGGCGCGGGCAAGCGCCATCAGCGCTTCCGACTTGCTCTTGTCCGGCAGATCCTCGCCATCGAGCAGCCGTTTCAGCTCAATCTGCAGTCGCTCCAGAATTGCATCGCGTGTCTTCTTCTCCGGATCAGGCGCTGCGGATGAACAGGCCAGATTCAGGCGGTTGAGACGGTTGAGATATTGGCTGACCGAAACTGACAGCAACTGCGCCATATCCGCGGGGTCGATGCCGTGGGCAACCTGCAATTGGTGAGCAAGGCGAATGCGTGCTTCGCCATGTGCTAACTTATCCACAATTTTAAGGTGCAAGTTTACGATCTTTACAATTGTCTAAAAGACATAACCCTGAAAAGCCGCTATAGCCTTTCAGGGTTATGCACACCGGTATCTGCCGGGGGTATATAGCAGAGCCGGCGACAGTCACACTTTGTCGACTGTAGATAAAACCTAGCAAAGCACCGTTACGCAGTCAAGGACTATTTTCCTATAATTTGATTTTTTTCCTATTACCGGAAAGCCGCCGGCGTTTTAACCATTTCACATGAGCTGTGGCTTATTTATCTGCTATGATGGATGGACAAATTCCGCCTGTCTCCGAAACCAACCATGCCGAAGTCAGTGTTCATGCGTAAGACGGCAGAAAAAGAACCCGAAAGCGATAAGCGCAAACCATTCAGGGTTTCGCGCCTGATCGGGCTCGACGCGTGGATCGATTCCACCCTCTACAGCCTGCGCTACAATCTCGGCGAGTGGTGGGAAAACATCACCATTTTCTCCCGGCGTTTTCGCGTGCGCGGCTTCCGGCGTTTCGTGGTCGAGGTTCTCGACGAAGGATTTACGCTGGGGGTCGCCGGTGCGGTGCTGATGCTCGTTCTGGCCCTGCCCGCCTTCGAGGAGACCAAGAAGGACTGGCGCGCCCAGGATGACTACGCCGTCACATTTCTTGATCGCTACGGCAATGAAATAGGCCAGCGCGGCATCCTGCATCGTCAGGCCGTGCCTATTGACGAGCTGCCGGATCATGTCATCAAGGCCGTGCTCGGCACCGAGGACCGGCGCTTTTTCGATCATTACGGCATCGACTTCTGGGGACTGACCCGCGCGCTCAGCCAGAACATGCGCGCCAATGGCGTCGTCCAGGGCGGCTCGACGATCACGCAGCAGCTTGCCAAGAACCTCTTCCTCTCCAACGAGCGCACCATCGAGCGCAAGATCAAGGAAGCCTTTCTCGCGCTGTGGCTGGAAAGCAATCTCAGCAAGAAGGAAATCCTGCAGCTCTATCTCGACCGCGCCTATATGGGCGGCGGAACCTTCGGTATCGCAGCCGCATCGGAGTTCTATTTCGGCAAGAGCGTCAAAGACGTGTCGCTGGCGGAAGCCGCAATGCTGGCCGGTCTCTTCAAGGCGCCCGCCAAATTCGCGCCGCATGTCAATCTGCCCGCAGCGCGCGCGCGTGCCAATGTCGTGCTTTCCAACATGGTTGAAAGCGGTTTCCTGAGCGAGGGACAGGTCGCCGTTGCGCGCCGCCATCCGGCGAGCGTCATCGACCGCGCCAAGAACGAGAGCCCCGATTATTTCCTCGACTGGGCTTTCGAGGAGGTGAAGAAGGTCGCTGCCAATATTCCGCAGCACACGCTGATCGTGCGCACGACGCTCGACCGCAATATCCAGAAGGCGGCAGAGGAATCGCTCGAATATCATCTGCGCCAGTTCGGGAAAGATTATAACGTTTCGGAAGCCGCGACCGTCGTGCTGGCCAATGACGGCTCCGTGCGCGCGCTGGTCGGCGGGCGGGACTATGGCGAAAGTCAGTTCAACCGCGCCACCAAGGCATTGCGGCAGGCCGGTTCGTCCTTCAAGCCTTATGTCTATGCGGCGGCGATGGAAAAGGGGCTGACGCCCAGCACCATCGTGTCGGACGCGCCGATCAGCTGGGGCAACTGGTCGCCGCGCAATTATGGCCGCAGCTTTGCGGGCCGCGTGGACCTGACGACGGCGCTCGTCAGATCGTTGAACAGCGTGCCGGTGCGGCTGGCGCGCGATTATCTGACCACGGCCCCCATCGTTGCGCTGACCAAGGCGATGGGCGTGGAATCGCCCATCTCCTCGCACAAGACCATGGTGCTCGGCACATCGGAAATGACGGTGATGGATCAGGCCACTGGCTTCAACGTATTTCCGAATGCGGGCATGGCCGGTAATCGTCATGCCTTCACGCAGATCGTGTCGTCGGACGGAAAGGTGTTGTGGGATTTCGGTCGCGATGCACCGAAGCCGCACAGGGCGCTCTCGGAAAAGGCAGCGCTCGAAATGAATTCCATGCTGGTGCAGGTGCCAGAACGCGGCACCGGACGCCGCGCCGCACTGCCGACGACGCGCGTTGGCGGCAAGACCGGGACGACGCAGAATTACCGCGATGCATGGTTCGTCGGCTTTACCGGAAACTTCACGGCAGCGGTCTGGTTCGGCAACGACAATTTCACCCCGATGAAGGAAATGACCGGCGGTGTCCTGCCGGCCATGGCCTGGCAGCGGATGATGGCCTATGCGCATCAGAACATCGAACTGAAGCCCATACCGGGCGTGACGCCGCCCTTCCCCGCGCCGCCCAAGAAGAGCGAGCCGCAAGTGGCGAATGCCAAGCCGGAAGAAACAATGGCCGCACCGCCGCGGGTTCTGTCTCCCATGTCGACAAAAGTCATCAAGGAGCTGCATGACCGCTTCCTTGCGGCGCCGCCCCTGCCTAAGATCGCCGGGCGCACAAAAGTATCGGTACTCTGAGGGGCGATGTTCAAGACGATATTCAACACGGCGATTGTGCTTGTGCTGGCGCTCGGCGGCGGCATCTGGAGCGTCGACAAGGTGCTCGACCGTTTCGAGGGGTTCGGTGAACTCCGGGTCGGGTCCTGGAGCGCCTATCCGGCGGCTGGCACCCCGGACGCCGACCCCTATTCCAAGGCCCGCGCGGCCCGCAAAGCCTATCTCGCGCTTGGAACGGCCGAAGGCCTGCCCTTCTATGCGCGCAGCGACGATAGCGGGCGCACGCTCCGGCGCGGCTGCACCTATCGCCTGACCGGCATGACCCCGCCCGCCCGTTTCTGGACAGTCTATCCGGCCACGCCAGATCTTGAGCCGATCACGCCGCGGGAAGGACTGCTGGAAGCGCTGCATTCCCGCGAGGTGCTTTATGGCGATGACGGCAGCGTCACGATCACCATCGGCCCGGATGCCGCGCCCGGCAACTGGCTTCCCGTCGAAGGCGGCGGCGATTTCGTTCTCGTCATGACGCTCTATGACACGCCTGCGGCATCATCCTCCGGTCTTTCCGATCTGGTGATGCCGAATATTGCGCGTATTGCAGGGGCAAACCCGGGGGCGTGCCGTGGCTAGAATTTTCCGCCTCGTCCTTCTCGGCATTATCGGCGCGGCGATCGTCCATATCGCTGTGCTTCTTCTCATTCCCTTCTATTCCGACAAGAACGCATGGTCGCGGATCGAAGGGGGTAGCGAGCCATACCGTTTTCAAAGGCTCGATAAAAAGACTGGCCCGGTCAGCGACAGCGATCCGCTCGTGCAGCAGGCCACCTGCCGCTTCGACCTTGCCGACGGCCCCGTGCATATCACGACAGGGACAAATGTGCCCTATTGGTCGCTCTCCATCTATGCACCGAATGGCGACAATCTCTACAGCCTCAACGATAGCGTTTCCAACGAACGCAAGCTTGATCTCATCGTTGCCGACCCCATCGGCATGGCAAGCCTGCGCTCCGATGGTTCACAAGCCGATACGCATTCGATCCTGATTGAGCAGAATATCGGTGAAGGTGTCGCCGTGCTGCGCGTTTTCGTCCCCGACGCGACGTGGAATGCCGAGGTGCGGCGCTTCTTCACGGAGGCGCAATGCGCGCCGTTTGAGGGTCTCTAGGGCATTTCCAGCGACTCCGGCCAACTGGAACCTCGAAAACCTGAAGCGATGCTGTTTCTTTTTGGCACGGTTAATGAGTTGCTAAGGCTTCAACGCTACTATCCGGAATACCGACCCATGCGGGGTGCATTTGCGCATCAACCGGCTGCTGCCGGATGCGTGATCTGCAATTTGGGGCGGGTGAGTTGTGTGCCTACCGGAGTATTCTGCGTGACAAATGATCAGTTCCGCGCCCTGGAGGATATTTCAGGCCACCGGAGCCCGTCGGATTCAAAAGCGGGGAGAGCCAAGGCGGACGACCTTCTGGCCGCCGCTATTTCGGCATTCGCGGGTATCACGCGCCCCGGACGGCAGGATATGCAGCAACTCGAAGATCTTGCCATGCCGCTTATGCAATGCGCTTCTACCCGCGGCAAGCGCCACGCGGCCAATGCGCTGGCGCAACTGGAAGACGCACCGCGCCGTCTCATCCTGGCGCTGGCCGACCAGCCCGTCGAAATCTCCGCGCCCATCCTGCTGCGCTCTCCGCTTCTGCGCCCTTCCGACCTGATCGAGATCATCGGCAAGAACGGTCTTTCCCATGCACGCGCCATTGCGCGGCGTCAGTCCGGCGATGTGCTTCTGCAAGGCGTGCTGCGCAGTTTCGCCGATCCGGTTATCGACCGGACACTGGCGCTCCAGGAAAACCTCGCCAATATCGAAGCCGAGCCGCTGGAAAAACCCGATGTGCCCGATCTTTCCGCTGCCAGAACTCCATTGATGAAGGAAGGCAGCTCCGAACGGCTGGCACGCGCGCTGCAGCAGCCCTTCTACGAGGCAGGCGGTGCCACAGGCTCGCAACACCTCATCGATACCGCGCTTCTTATCGACAGCCAGTTTTTCCGCAATGCGCTGGCCGATGCGCTCGATCTTTCGTTTGAGCGGTCCGATGCGATCATCGGGCAATGGCCGGATTCACACCTGCCGATCGCGCTCAAGGCGCTCGGATTGTCGCCGGCGGAATGCTATCTCACCATGACAGCCGTGCTGGGACCCATCGACACCAATCGCGACAGCCTGCGGGAATTCGTCCATATCTATCGCTCCATCGACCGCGAAAAGGCGATGGCGCTCGTGCGGCGCTGGAAGGCTGAGGACATGTCGGCCATGCTGCGCGGCAAACTGCGCGAAATGGCCGAAGCCGAAGACGATACGCCACTCGTGGATGCGGCCAATTCCGATCACCCGTCGCTGCAGCGGTCGGTGAAATAGCGTTAATCGGTAAGACGTTCTAGAACGCTTCTCCGTCCTGCGAGATTGAGAACAGCGTCGATGCATCGGCAATGTCTTCAAGCTCAACCAGCCACAGGTCAGGATCGAAGCGGGTTTCCCGCGCCATCCGGTCGCTTGCCGCCATGTCATCGGCGTCGTGGAGAATGCGCAGGAACATGCGCTCGCCGTCATTATCCTCTTCATAGGAGGTTTGCGGCGCAGGCGAATAGAGGTCGCATGTGCCGAAACGCGAGCTGACCTTGATGAAGATCGCGCCCGCTTCCGGCGAACCGCGGCGGGCGAGATAGGCAAAGCCGCCCTCGCCCTGCACCTTGCGGATCAAGGCTGAAACCCAGAAATCGGATGTCAGGCGCATCGCAAACCCATCAGCTTATCAGGCCGATCTCGCGCATCTTGGCGATGAGCGCACCGTCGATCTCGCCCGTTACAGGCAGGCTGAACAGTTTCTGAAACTCGCGCACCGCTTCCTGTGTCGTCTTGCCCGGCTGCCCGTTTACCGGCACCGTGTCGTTGCCGAATGCCTTCAACCCGGCCTGCACGCGGATGATATCCTGCGAACTCACTTTCCCCGACGGCCCCGATTGCACGACAGGCGTTGCGGCCGCCTGCTTTTTCGGTGCCGGTTTTTCGTAGGAAGCAAGAGCGGGTTTCGGTTTCGAATCCGTTTCAGTCTTCAAGACAGCGGGCTGCGGGCGCGGCGTCGGAACCGCGACCTCGATGGCTTTGGCTACATCGTCCTGAGCCGGAGGACTGTTTTTGGCGTCGGCCAGCAATTGCGCGGGGACGTTTGCCTCCTGCACGCCGAGCTTCTGCTGCAAAGCGCGCCAGCGTTCCACTGCTTCGCGGGTCTGCGGCCCGGTGAAACCATCCACCGGCCCCTTGTAAATTCCAAGCGTCGAAAGACGTTGTTGCAGCCGCGCGATTTCCAGATCGGCATTGGGCGCAAGTGCCGGCAGCATGTCGTCAACCGAGGCGCTCATGTGCAGCCGGTCCGCCGACAGGCGGGCGGCTTCCAGCGGCTGGGCCGGATCATTGTTTGCGGTTTCGGCAGAGGCGGTCTCGGTCGGTTTCGGGGCATTATCACTTGTTGCTGCCGCACCCGGCAGGACTGCGCGCGGCGTCGGCTTGAACACGAAATCCGGCCTGGTGCGGAAGAACACGGCGTTGTGCGCCTCGGGCTGATACCAGAGCGCATTGGCCGAAACGAAACTCATGACCACCAGAAACGCGGTTGCCCCGCCGGTGAGGACGGGGTTGCGCGCGATAAAATCTCCGGCGGCAATTGCCAGCGCCGAGGCCGACGTGAAGAAGAAATGGAGGAGCCGCGATCCGAGACTACGCCGTTTTGCGGGTTTGCGCATTTTTCTGCTCCCGGATTTCGTCGTTCTGCCAGTCATGACGCCTTTCTCCCTGGTGACGGTGCATGTCGATCACCGTGCCCAGCTCTGGGCCAAGCTCTGGGCCCAGTTCCTGTTGTTCGTCTTCTCCCATCACAAATTGCGGACCCGCGACCGGAAGGCGGATCGTGACGACTGTGCCTTCGCCGGGGCAACTCTTCAGCTGCATCGTTCCCTGATGCAGTTCCACCAGCCCCTTGACCACTGAAAGGCCGAGGCCGCTTCCTTCCTGAGCCCGCGCATAATTGTTGTTGGCGCGCACGAATGGCGTGCCGATGCGCTGCATGTCTTCCGGCTCGATGCCGATGCCGGTATCCGACACGCTGAATTCCAGCATCGCACGGCCTTCGGCCATCACGCGGGCCGCATCGATGGTGACGCAGCCGCCGCTTTGCGTGAACTTCACCGCATTTCCGGCCAGGTTGAGCAGAATCTGCTGGACGGCGCGGCGGTCGGCCACCAGTTCGCCGATGCCATTGCCGACCCGATGGCAGAAGGCAACACCCTTCTTTTCCGCCAGCGGCAGCATGACGGCGGTGCACATTTCCGCCGCGTCACGGAAAATGAGCGTCTGCGGATCGATGCTGTAATTGCCGGTTTCCAGACGCGAATTGTCGAGAACGGCGTTCACAAGCTCGAGCAGATAATGGCCGGACTGATGAATGAGGCCCGCATATTCGCGCTGCTTTTCATTGCCGAGCTTGCCGCCCATTTCATGCGTCAGCATGTCGGAAAAGCCGATGATCGAATTGAGCGGCGTGCGCAGCTCATGGCTGACGGCTGCAAGCAGGCGGCCCTTGCCGATGCGCTCCGATTCCAGTTCCGCTTTCAGCGTTGCAATCTCGTCGAGAAGTTTCTGCTCGCCTTCCAGCGAACGGCCGATCAGCGTGATTACATGGGCGCTTGCCGCACCTTCGAGACGATAGGTGCGGAAGACGGTCTCGCCGTTTTCGATGGAACGCAGGCGCACGTCAATCTTGCGTACCGTGGCACCGGCGCGAAGGTCGGCCAGAAGCGAAAGATATTCCACGCGGTCGGCCACATGCACGCGGTCGATCAGCGCCGTGCCTTCCAGCATTTTCGGCTGAACGCCCAGAAGCTTCGCCGAATTCGTATCGACCGACGACACCACGCCGTCCGCATCTAGGCTGAACTGCACGTCACCGGCAGCAACCGCGATCTGCGGCGCGTTGATCCTGATCTCAGCAGGCTTGGCGGCGCTCGCAAAACCGCGCGCGACAAGGCTTGCCGCGTATAGTACGAGCACAGCGGCGGACACATAGCTGCCGCCGGAAATGGCACCGCCGCTTGCGGTGGCCAGGAAACCGAGAATCATGGCGGCGAATGCAGCGCCTGCGGCGGCGGCGCCGGGCTTACGGGTCACAAACCAGACCTCAAGCGACAGACCGGCTGTCATCAACCACAAAACCGCGTTGCCATGCGAAAAGACGCCCACGGCAGCAAGACCCGCGCCATAGGCAGCGAAGTTCAAGCCAGCCAGAACGGGCGCTGCGACGCCCATCAGCGACAGCGCGCACAGGATCATGGCGGCGCCTGCAAAGCTGGCGGCGAGAATCGCAAATTCCGTAAAGCCCTGCGTTACACCGGAGCCAAGCACCGCACCGCAGAGCAGGACCGGCACGGTGATGACCGAGCCGATGACACGTATGGAGGCCGCATCGGGATTGGCTACCCAGCGGCGGCAGAAACGTTCGTAAAAACGGCTGATCGCCTGCACGCTGGTGCGGGCGGTTTCGGCTGTTTTCAAAGGAATGGCGTTCAACGTGCCGTACTCACTCAATACTCTTGCATGATCAGAACCGGAAAGGCTTCGCCGTGACGACGCTCTCCCAGCCAGCAACAGATTGCAGCCGAGGCTTTAAAGAAACGATAAAACGGAACCACCCAAAGCGGATAAGTGACGCGCCGCGTCTGCTTTTCTGTCTATGGTAAACAGAGTGTAGCAATCGGCGAGACCATATTTCTGCCCGCCTGCAATTTTAACGTTTAAATTGGACGGTTACGGAATCTTTTCCAATTCGTCGGACATTGACGCCGACACACCGCAACAAAAGCAGGGCGATGATCCGTTTTCTCATCAAATCCGCATTCTGGCTGACGCTGGCATTCATCGTGATGCCGCGCTTCTTCCCTGCGGATGAGCAAACCAAGCCGCAGGAAAAAGCCGCCATTGCCGGGACAAATCAGGAGCCGGATTCCATTGGCCAGCTTCTCGCCAATGGCAAGACTGCCGTGGAACTGGGCAAGCTATGCATCGACAACCCTTCCTTCTGCCAGAACGGAACGTCGCTTGTTTCCAGCGCCGGAAGCGGCCTTCTGGAAGCAAGCCGGGTTGCGCTCGAATATCTGAGCGACCGCTTCGGCACCAAGCCGCAACCGCCTGCGAAAGCGGAACCGGCAGCCGCCCAACCTGTACAGGCAGCAACCGGCATTCCCATCCCGACCTCTCGGGAAGAAGCCCTGCGCGCACTCGACCGCCGCCTGACTGGTGCAATCGGACGTTAGAGCGGGATGTTTTTAAGTTGAATCGTCATCATGCTCCAAGCTTTTGTTTGAGCATGATTTTATCTGATCGAAGCAGGATCAGAAATCAGTCCAGTGGACTGATTTCCCTGCGTAGGCGGTTCCCACTTTTCGGAATCATGCTCTAGTTTTCCGTGACCTCGCAACGTTTCATGACTATATAAGCGGCAAGAAACTTCTTTCAGGCGAGTACCATGACCACGACTATCGATAGCATCATGTCCGATTTCGAATTCCTCGACGATTGGGAAGACCGCTACCGCTATGTCATCGATCTGGGCAAGGAACTGCCGCCCTATCCCGACGATGCGCGCGATGCCGCGCACAAGGTTCAGGGCTGTGTAAGCCAGGTGTGGCTGAAAACGCTGCCGCAAGGCGGGAGCGATCCGGTCATCGAGTTTCTGGGCGATTCCGATGCGCATATCGTGCGTGGTCTGGTGGCCATCGTGCTGGCGCTTTATTCGGGCAACAAGGCTTCGGAAATTCTGGCCGTAGACCCGGAAGCCATTTTGAAAAAGCTCGGCCTCGATGAGCACCTCACACCGCAGCGTTCCAACGGCCTGCGCGCCATGGTGGCGCGCATCCGTCGCGAAGCCGAACTGGCGAAAGAATCAGCGTAAGAGCTTTTCCACCGACAGAGCTGCCGCCAGCAGCCTTTTGTCCCTGCCGCCGCGTGCGGTGAGCATGAAGCCGGTCGGCAGCGCCATGCCGGGCATGGGCACGGTGATGCTGCACAGGTCGAACTGATTTCCAACCTGCGTATCGCGCAGAAGCAGCCCTTCCACACGGTCATATTCGGCCTCATCATTGCTGACCGAAGCAATCGTCGGTGCAACGATCGGCGTGGCGGGTGTTGCGAACATATCGAAGCCGCTCAGCCGCTCGTCCATTTCCCGCACCAACGTTGCGCGCGTTTCCATGATCCCGCGATAGGTTTCCATCGGCACCTTGACGCGGACGGAGAGCGGACGCTTCACGCGGATATCGACATTGGCATCGGGATCGCCAAGCCAGGTCGATGCGTGAATATGGCTTGCCTCAATGCCTGCAATGGAACCGACGCGGGTTGCTTCACGCAAACGCCGGATAAGGTCATCGACCTCCAGATCGGCAATGACAGCGCCTGCCTTTTCAAGAAGCGCGACTGTTGCCTCGAAATGTCTTGCAACATCCGGCTCCATATCCGCCAGCAGATAGCCCTTCGGCAAGGCGATGCGCAGGCCCTTCAGCGGCAAGGCATCAGGCAGGACCGGCGTTTCGCCCGCCATGACCGCGTCCGTCAGAATGGCGTCGGCGACGGTTCTGGTCAGCGGGCCAACGGAATCGAGCGATGGCGCCAGCGGAAAAGCACCTTCGAGCGGAACGCGCCGCGCAGTCGGCTTGAAGCCGACAATGCCGTTCAGCGCCGCCGGAATGCGCACCGATCCGCCTGTGTCCGAACCGATGGCGATTTCGCTGGTGCCTTCCGCCGCAGAAACTGCCGCACCCGACGACGACCCGCCCGGAATGCGCGTGGGGTCAATGGCGTTGCCCGGTTCGCCATAATGCGGATTGAGACCAACCGGCGTGAAAGCAAATTCCGTCATATGGGTCTTGCCGACGATAACCGCACCCGCCTCGCGCAAACGGCGCACAATCGCAGCATCCCGGCTTGCCGGCGCTGCATCGCGACGAATGACCGAACCGGCAAGCGTCGGCTCACCGGCAACATCGAAGAGATCCTTGATCGAAACGATGCGCCCGTCGAGCGGCCCGACAGTGCGCCCGTCGCGCAGACGCGCATCGGCGGCATCCGCCTCGGCACGTGCCTGCTGTGCATAAACCTTGCTGAAAACGCGCTCGCTCCCGGCCCGCGCTTCCAGCAACGACAGGATGTTTTCCAGCCGATCCCGTACCGAATTCATGCGATTTCTCCCCTCTTCCCCAACGGGTACAGCGACCCTCTGGGAAAGAGGCGATAGACCCGCCTCCGATAGCTGTCAATGAGAGATAGAACGCGCCTCGAAAGCCGTTTCACACTTTTCGGATGCGCGATAGCCTCACATATTTGGCTGCATCCGGGGACGATAGTCGTCGGCTCCCCAGTGCAGGACAACGCCGCCTCCCCGCTCCTTTTCAAGCTGGGGATTATAGTGCCGGTGCAGCGCTGCAAGACCGGCCTTGAGCAGCATCTTGGCCGAACGTGCGGGCCACTGCCGCTCGCGCTCCACGGTTTCAAGACCCTTCAGAAAGCAGCAGACGTCGACCAGAACACCATTCAGTTCCGGCCCGACCGCTTCGAGCGCACGTTCGACGCGGATACGGCTGGCTAGCGCAATATCCGTCAGTTCGGCCATGCCGCCGGAACCGTTGCGCTTGCCTCCAACACTGCGATCCCAGCGCATCGTTACGGAAGGCATCAGCGAGCCGCGCGTGAAATCGGCACGCAGCCTTTCACCGGCCAGAAACTCGTCCTGCGAAATGAAGGAAGAACCGTTCGCGCTTTTGCGCCGGTAGAGCATGGCGAGCGGTGATTCCTCGGGGTTGATTTCAACCTTTTCGCCCTGCTCATATTCGACGGTCAGTGTGGTCCTCGCCGGTCCGGGCAGCGGTTTGTCCCGCTCCTTCAGGCATCTGGCACCGTGTTTTGCGAGAACAAGACGTTCGTCCTCCCAGCGCAGCAAACCCTTGCGATGCATGGCCTCCAGTTCGGCGCGGGAAGCGGCAATGGTTCCGCGATCCGCCGCCAGCAACACATGCGTGGCGCGGACCGAATCCTGAACCTCGCAGGCCCCGGCTTTCAGAAAGCGTATGATTCTCGCTTCAGACACTGACAGTTGGGTGGTCATGCCGCCATCCTCCACTCCGTGAAAGCACTTTGCGCAATGCGCTCGAAGGTCGAGACGATTGCATCGAATTCGGTATCGTCGCGCATGTCTTCCACCAGATGGCATGCGTGCATCACCGTGGTGCGGTCGCGTGCAAAGCCCGTGGCCACGTCCCGCATGGCCATGCCGAAAGCTGTGTGCGCGACATACATGCCGATCTGCCGGACACGCGCCACCTCCCGTCTGCATCGCAAGGGAGACCGCAATTCGGTGCCGGAAACCCCGAACATGGCCACGAGCAAATCGATAAGGGCATCGCACAGCGCTACATTCCGCCGTTGCCGCAAGCGGTCGGCGGAGCAATCCTCCATTGCGAGGCTAAGGTTACGCCCGTGCCGCGCTGCCAGCAGCTTCAATGCCTCGAAAGCTTCTGCCCGCGTGTGAATGACATCCGATAGTTCCAAAGACATTCATCTTCCCTCGCCAGAATAGGAATATCTTCTTATACGGAGGAAAATGCAAGAGTGGATAAGTTTTGTAGAAGGAATTGCGGTGCAAAGCTGGTTTCGGCAATCCGTGAACGAGCTAACGTCTTGTAAGCATGACACGAACGCATCGCAGCCAGACGCGACTTGCGGCTATTTTACAGAAAAATCCGGTAAAATCTAGGAATATTATCCAACGTCATTTGACAAGGCTCCATGCTCAGTCATACCGAGAAACAAGGATTGTGACAGTGGAAGCGGATCTCAAACACGCACGCAGATTATTCTTTGCCCGACAAAAACAGAATCAACTGACTGCGATGCAACGCATAGCCTTGCAGATTATTGCTGGCATTGATCTGGACGAAGTTCTCAAGGCACCGCAGGAAGAAAAGGAACGGACCAAGCGACGCCTGACGCGCCTCATGGAAAGGGAGCGCCTGAAAGGAATGTGCGGTCACTGGAGCTATGACCTGAACCGGCACATTGCATTGAAGCAGGCTTTTGACCGGATCGGTTAATGGGGACCACCATTTCTGGCAAAGCCGGCCCAAGCAAAATGGCCGCTATCGACGAGCTTGCGCTTCCCGATAACGGCCATTTCAATAAACGCTCAAGAATAGATGCGGCAGAGCGCAGTGCGTTTGAAAGTCAGAGCGTTCAAGCGTCTTTCGGCTTGCGGCCCAGGCCCATCTTCTTCGCCAGACGCGAGCGGGCAGCAGCGTAGTTGGGAGCGACCATCGGATAGTTCGGGTCGAGATCCCACTTTTCGCGGTACTGTTCCGGCGTCATGTTGTAATGGGTCATGAGGTGGCGCTTCAGCGACTTGAACTTCTTGCCGTCTTCGAGGCAGATAATATAGTCGTCGTGAACCGACTTCTTCGGGTTGACGGCAGGCTTCGGCTTCTCAACCACGACAGGCGCTTCTTCGCGTTCGACGTGACGCTTGAACGCGGCATGTACTTCGGCGATCAGCAGCGGCAGTTCACCGGCGCGAATCGAATTATTGCCGACATATGCAGCCACAACATCTGCAGTAAGGCTCAGAAGCAGCTCTGCGCTTTCGTCGTGCGTGTCCAGATTTTCCATCAGATTTCCTTTTTTACTTCTTATTGTTGCGCAATCGACGACTGGAGATCCCCGCCTGTCATCGCCGTTACGTATTCCAACTCTGCCCCATCCATTCCCGACTGCGAATATCAGTTGATAATGGCATTTGCAATAGAATTGTCAAACCACATTACATTAATAACAAGTCTTTCTTCTTGAATCGTCAAATACAAAAATTCGGAACGCAACCCTACCAACATATGGAAACTTTGAATCACAATGTGTTGGCGTTACCGCCCCTGTCATTTATTACAGGATATGGGTGAAGCCGCAGTTCACTGCCGCGCTTCCTTTAATTTGTCCGGCTATCGTTAGCAATAGTTTTCTCCCTCAAGTTTTCTTGTACGCGACTCAAGACTAATTGCCTTCCGTAACGTAGCTTTTGGGCGCAAAATCGGGCCTCAAAATGGCATTGTTCAAATATATTTCAACGGATTGAACTCGCTTTCGCCTCTTCGGCCAACTATATAAATATCACCATCACCCGCCAGAAGGCACGGCTTACCGGCCTTGCAGCAAATCGAAACAGTTTTCATCGGAATTGTGGATGTCTCAAAGCTCCTCCCAACTTCAACCGCCGCATGCAACCAAGCATCCGGTCAATGACACACGCCACGGGATCACCCGCACCGACGATTATGCTTGGCTGCGCGCAGATAACTGGCAGGAAGTATTCAAGGACCCCTCGGTTCTGTCCTCCGAAATCCGCACGCATCTGGAAGCGGAAAATACCTATCAGGCAGCGCTGATGAAGGACACGGAAGCCCTGCAGAAGAGCCTTTTTGCCGAAATGCGCGCCCGCATCAAGGAAGACGACTCATCCGTTCCTTCCAAGGATGGCCCCTTTGCTTATGGCGTGTCCTACCGCACCGGCGGCGAACAGCCCTATTTCATCCGCACGCCGCGCGATGGCGGAGCCGAAACCATCCTTCTCGATGGCGACGTGGAAGGCAAGGATAAGGCCTATTTCCGCCTCGCCTCGGCCGACCACGCACCGGATCACAAGCTTTTGATCTGGGGCTATGACGACAAGGGATCCGAATTCTACAAACTGAAAGTGCGTGACCTGTCGTCAATGCAGGACCTGGAAGACATCGTCACGGATACAAATGGCGGTGGTGCCTGGGATGCGCAAAGCAAGGGCTTCTTCTATACGCGCCTTGATGAAAACCACCGTCCGTCCAAGGTCTTCTATCACACGGTCGGCACGGACCAGGCCGACGACCGGCTGATCTATGAGGAGAAGGACCCCGGGTTTTTCCTCGGTGTCGGCGGTTCGGCGCTGGACGACTATATATTCATCGACATTCATGATCATGAAACGTCGGAATGCTGGCTCCTTCCGGCCAATGATCCGGCGGCCAAGCCGCAGCTTGTCATGAAGCGCAAGACCGGCACGGAATATGACATCGCGCCCGGCGGCGACGTGTTCTATATCCTCACCAATGCGGACGGAGCCAAGGATTTCAAGATATGCCAGGCGCCTGCTTCCGCGCCGCAGCCGGAAAACTGGGTGGAGGTGGTGGCGGAAAAGCCGGGACGCCTGATCCTGTCGCATTCGGCCTACAAGCATCACCTTGTCTGGATGGAACGCGATAACGGCCTGCCGCGCATCGTGATCCGCGACCGCGAAACCGGCGAGGAACATGCCATCGCCTTCGATGAGGAAGCCTATTCGCTCGGCCTTCACGGCAGCGCCGAATATGATACCGACGTAATCCGGTTTTCCTACTCGTCCATGACGACGCCGGAACAGCTTTTCGACTACAATATGCGGACGCGCGAGCGGAAGCTGTTGAAGACGCAGGAAGTCCCGTCCGGCCACAATGTGCAGGACTATGTGACGCGCCGCGTCTTCGCCAAGGCATCGGATGGCGAACTGGTGCCGGTGTCGCTCCTCTATCGCAAGGACACCAAGCTCGACGGCTCGGCCCCGTGCCTGCTCTATGGCTATGGTTCCTATGGCATCACGATTCCGGCAAGCTTCAGCACCTCACGGCTTTCGCTCGTGGACCGCGGCTTCATCTATGCAATAGCCCATATCCGCGGCGGCAAGGACAAGGGTTTCGCCTGGTACGAAAACGGCAAGCGCGACAAGAAGGTGAACACGTTCACCGACTTCATCGCCGCAGCGAAGCACCTCGTTGCCGAAGGTTTCACCAGCCATGACCGCATCGTCGCCCATGGCGGCTCGGCGGGCGGCATGCTGATGGGCGCGATTGCCAATATGGCGCCCGACGCCTTCGGCGGCATCATCGCCGAAGTGCCCTTCGTCGACGTGCTGAACACGATGCTCGACGACACGCTGCCGCTCACCCCGCCCGAATGGCCGGAATGGGGCAATCCGATCACTTCAGAGGCGGATTACAGGACGATTGCCGGCTATTCGCCCTACGATAATGTCAGCCGTCAGGCCTACCCGGCCATTCTGGCGGTGGCGGGGCTTACCGATCCGCGCGTGACTTATTGGGAGCCTGCCAAATGGGTCGCCCGGCTGCGTGAACTCAAGACCGATGATCACCCGGTCCTGTTCCGCATCAATATGGATGCGGGCCATGCCGGTGCATCGGGCCGCTTCTCGCGGCTGGAAGAAGTCGCCTATACCTCTGCCTTCGCGCTCAAGGTGGTGGGCAAGGCGGGCAGCGGGCTCTGATCCGGATAAAGCATCGCACCCAAGTTTTGAGGGTGCGATGCTTCTCATTGGAAGAAAATGCGCTACTTCATTGATGAAGTTGTTTCATAGCTGTTCTTTTCATGGAGAATTCGATGTTGCGTCAGGTCATTGCCGTCTGCCTCACTTCCGCATTGCTTGCGGTTTCGGGCTTCGTCGCGCTGCCGATGTCGGCTGAGGCGCAGGTGCGCAAGAATGTCAGCGAATATGCAGGCCAGCGCTGCAGCGTGCCAAGAAGAGGCAGCGGAATCATTGTCGGCCAGTTCAGCGGCGTGGACGACTCACCCTTCATCACCGGCGGCGACGGGCTGGTTCCGATCGATCGTATCCGGTGTTTCAGCAGCATGTCCGAATGCAAGGGCTGGCTCTATACGATGCAGAGCAAATATACCAATGCCGGTGCCGCCACGCTGGTGCGCTGCACCAAACGCTAAACCCGACCCTGAGCCTCTTCGCGAAGCCCGGTGAGGCCGTCCTCCCCCAGGATGCGGGAGGCGCGGGTAATGGCCGAGCCATTCGCTCTTCTATTGCTGTCGATGACCGCTTCGCACATTTCAGGACGTGCTCCACTTTACTTTGACGCGTGTTCGACCCCGTGATCGACGGGCTATTTTCAGGTCATGAGTGGTTCCCACTTTTGGGGGACACGCTCTAATATTTTCGCTCCTGGCGGCTTGCAAAGCGAAAGCGAGAATGCATATTACGTAAACGTAAGATTTTTGGGAGAGTTTCCATGGAAGAACTGATCGCACGCATCACCTCCAAAGTTGGCATCGATGCGGCAACGGCAGAAAAGGCAGTCGGCATGATCCTCGCCTTCCTGCAGAAGGAAGGTCCGGCAGCAGAAGTTCAGAAACTTCTGGCAGCATTTCCCGGCGCTGAAGAAGCAATCGCACAGGTGAAAGGCGGCGGCTTTCTGTCCGGCCTGATGGGCGGCGTGATGGGCCTCGGCTCCCAGCTGATGGGCGCGGGTCTCGGCATGGGTGAAATTTCCGGCGTCGCCAAGGAAACCATTCGCTTTGCCAAGGAAAAGGCCGGCGACGAGCCGGTTGATGCCGTGATCGGCGCAATCCCGGGCCTCGGCCAGTTCGTCTGATCAGTCCTCGCATTCCCAAAAAGGCCCCGGTTTCCGGGGCCTTTTTGCATCTGGCCCTTCCCGGCAGAAATCAACCTTCCTCGCCGGCGTCACAAGCCAGTATAAACAGTAGTGTTTAAGTCATGTTTTTCACGATAACGTGAACTCCATGTAATAATCCCACCTAAATCCAGAATGATACTTGCCCTATTGGGGATTCGCTCGGCGCGAAGATTGCAATGCCCCGGATTGTATCGGATATTTGAACCAAGGGACGAAATCTGTTCAATTTTTAAATGCGGAGGATCGCATGCGCTTGTTTTTTCTGGCTGTCAGTTCAGCTGCTGTATTGGTCGCGGGTGTGGCACAGGCTGACGTCACAGCCGATCGTCAGGCAATCATGAAGGACCTTGGCCGTTCGGTCGGCTCGATTGCGCCCGTGGTCAAGGGCGAGAAGCCTTTCGACGCTGGCGCTGCCCTTGCAGCGCTGGAAAAGATCGACGCAGACGCCAAGAAGCTGGATGTAGAGACGCTGTTCCCGGCCGGTTCCGATCAAGGCGATACCGAAGCTTCGCCAAAGATCTGGGAAAACAGGGACGATTTCGTCAAGCACGTTGAGAAATTTCGCACCGACGCCGCTGCAGCACTTGCTGCCAAGCCGCAGGATCTGGATGCGTTGAAGTCCGCCTTCCAGCAGGTCGCCGCCAATTGCGGTTCCTGCCATCAGGCCTATCGCGTCAAGAAGGACTGATCTTCACGGTTGACACGGAGCACCCCGGACGGAAACATCCGGTGTGCCACGTCAGTGCAAGCAAAAGTGCAAGGCCCCTGCGCGGTCAACCTGGCCTGCCGGACTGATTTCTTGTCCCGTCTCGATGCGCGGGATGAGGCATAATCCTGCCGGAATGCGGCGCGCTCTGATGCGCAAAAACAAAAAGATGGAGCGGTCCGCCCTTGCCGGAACCGCTACACGGGAACGGATGGGATGGTCCGAAAACTGGCATATGTTGCAGGCGTCGCGGTTGCTATTGGAGCCGCCGCTTTCTGGATATTGACCACGCCACAGAAAGTCGACCCGACGGTGCTGGACGCGATGAAGCCAGGCGATCCCGTGAAGGGCGAGCAGGTTTTCTGGGCCGGTGGCTGCGCTTCCTGCCATGCCGCGCCGGGTGCGACCGGCGATGCGCGCAAGGTACTGGCGGGCGGGCATGAACTGGTTTCGGATTTCGGGACATTCATCGCGCCCAATATCTCTCCTTCCGAACAGGGGATCGGCACCTGGACGATCCAGGATTTCGCCAATGCGATGCTGAAGGGTGTCGGCAAGGAGAATGAACATCTGTATCCATCCTTCCCCTACACATCCTATGCGAGAATGCAGCCGCAGGACGTGGCCGATCTCTTCGCCTATATGAAGACGCTGCCGCCGTCCGACAATGTAACGGCGCCGCACAAGCTATTCTTCCCGTTCAATATCCGGCGGGCGCTGGGCCTCTGGAAACAGCTTTACCTGTCAGACCAGCCGGCAGTGGGACTCGCAAATGCGTCCGATCAGGTGAAGCGCGGCCAGTATCTGACCGAGGCCCTTGGCCATTGCGGTGAATGCCACACGCCGCGCAATGCGATTGGCGGGCTGGACAAGGGCCAATGGCTCGCAGGGGCATTGTCGCCCGAGACCGGCGGCGACGGAAAACGCGGGGTGGTGCCAAACATCACGCCGGGCGACGCAGGCATTGGCGGTTGGAGCGAGAAAGACATCGCCTATGCTTTGCAGAGCGGCTTCACCCCGGATTTCGATTCGCTCGGCGGCTCGATGACCGATGTGGTTGCGAACATGGCCCATCTTACAGATGCCGACCGCAATGCCATTGCCGCCTATCTGAAAGCCATTCCGGCGCATCCGAACGGCTATCCGTCGCGCTGAGGTTTCCGACCGCCAGCCTCCCCGCCACCGTGGACTTGCCCTCCCCCGCTCAGGGGAAGGCCTGCCGGATGTGCAAGGCCCGGGGCCTTACCACTTGGCCTTGAAGCCGATGCTGCCCTTGAAGGCATAGCTGTCGGCGAAGCTGTTGAGGGAGGTGTTGACGGTGCCCTCGCCTGAGAAGGCATATTTACCGTCAGCCCACGCATAGGTTCCACCCGCACCGATCCCGCCCCAAGTCTTGTCAGCATCGGTGTCAAACCGGGTGCCCGCATAGTCGATGCGCGCATCGCGGCCGAACGCCTGATAGAGATTGGCGATGCCGTAGACCGAGGTCTTCACCATGCGGCCATCCTCGCCCTTCCACTGATTGTCATAGTTGGCCGCAAGGCCAAGGCGGGCCGTCAGGCTGCCGTTGTCACGGCTGGAGATGCGCGCGCCATAAGCGTCCTGAAAGCTGTTGAAGTCGATGGACGACCACAGAAGCTGTGTCTGCGGGGTGAGCGACCAGTGGTCGTCGATCCCGAATTTTTGTCCGGCCTCAAGGCTCAGCGCATAGCCGAAGGCTTTCGCGCCGTCACGAAGGGTGGGGTCGGCGCCATCGATGGAGAGATTGCTGTCGAACCAGTTGGCCTGAGCCTGCGCATCGACATAAAGGCCGCCGCTGCCATACCAGGTGAGCGTTCCGCCGAGACCCCATGCCTGCGCATCAATGCCGCCGTCGCCGAAATGATTGCCAACCTTGGTGTGGGCGTTGCCGTACTGGCCGGTGATGCCGCCGACGAGCCTGCCGGATTCATCCTCGTAGAAGATGCCGTCAACGCCTGCCTGCAGGACATAGGTATTGATGTTCTGGCTGAGGCTGCCCACGGTGGAACCGTTCTGGAACCGGTTATGCGTTCCCTCGACCCGGCCCCAGACAGCATTGCTGCCTGCGGTGTGGCTGTCCAGCGTGCGGTCGCCGACCCGCTGTTGCAAGGTGGGGAGCTGATTGAGAGCCTGCAAGGTGGCAGCGTAGGATGAATAGACCGGTGCGCCCGCGCTGTAACGCGGTCCGGTTGGATCCGTCGGGTTGGTAGGGGTCGTCGGATCGGTGGGGTCCGTCGGGTCTACCGGATCGACCGGCTCAGGCGAATACTGGCTCACCAGATACCAGTCATTGCCCTTCTTTTGAAGCGTATAGGCATAGGCTGTCGGCGTCATGATGGCCTGCTGACCCTCGGCCGTGGTGTAATTGCCCTTGAGGTTGAACGTGCCGTTCGACTGGCCCGCGACATTGATCAACTCGATGCCATTGACAGTCGGCGCGCCAAGCCCGTCGCGGTTCAGGACCTGAAGAATGGTGGAGCCGGATGTATCGCCACCGACCTCCATCCGGTCGGTTGGCGAATTGTCGCCGCCCAGCACGGTGTTGATGACGAGCGTGCCGCCATTGCCGACATAATCACCAGCAATCGTGAGGGTCTTGTGCTCACCGACATTGCTGAAGGCCACCATGCCGTCATTGGTGAGGGTCTTGACTTCCGAACTGTCGGTCACAAGCCATTTGCTGGCCGCATCCCGCAGAGCGATGGTCGTGGTGTCGCCGCCATTCAGCACTGCGCCCTGATAATATGCCCCTTTGGAGAGCTTCAGGTCGGCAATCGTCCCGGCTTCCGTCCTGATGTCCCCGAAGAGCCTGCTGTCCTCGGCAGTAATATCCGCCTCGCTTCCAGCATTGGCGACTTCGAGCAAGGTGCCGTTGCCGGAAATCTCGCTGCCATTCTTCATGTCGAGGACGAGCCGACTTTGTGTTCTGGCATAGATCGCAACGGCATTCTGTGCTGCCAGATTGCTGCTGTCGAGATTGACGGTATTGATCGCACTGCCATCGTCCGGCGAGGCCCCGTAACGGCTATAAATTGCATAGGACCGGCTGCCCGCCGTTTTGACCGTAGAGCCAGTCAAACTGATTATCCCACCACTATCCATATATAAACCGACGGCATTTTCTCCGTACGTCGTGATCTTAGTGTTGGTGAGAGTCGCCACAGACCCTGCAAATTCAGTCCATACGGCGTGGCTGATGAGGCCGCGCGTGGTAATCTCGCTATTTGAAAGAGATACAATGCCTTTGATATTAGGATTAACTGCGCTATTATATGTGCTTATCTTGATCCCATAACCGCCACCGTAAACTGAAGTAGTCTCTGTTGTAATGGTAAGATTTTCTCCAACGAAACGACTTTCTCCATCAGAAGCAGCTGCTTGATAATTAAGCAAACCAATACCATTTCCTATGATGCCGGTCGAATTGATCGACCCGCCACCAATATGAACCTTTGAATAGTCCCGGATATCAACGCCAGTGGCCGTACCACCGACGGCTGTTATATATGCACGGGCTAAGTCAACGCTGCCGCCAGTTGCGAGAATGCCGGTTCCCAGAGCTATATCGGCGATTCCAGCTTCTATTGTAATCGTCCCAGTAGATTTTACGGTTGAATCCGCACCATCCGTTTTAATGCCGACGCTCAGCACACCGGGAACAGTAGTGCCCGGAGTTGTAATAACGGCGTCCGCCAGGGAGATCGTGCCGCCGGACTCCGCCTGAATTCCGACCCCGCCTTCCCCTGTCATCGTCAACGTCAGATTGTCGGCCGCCGTAATAGAGCCGTTGTTCAGGGCCCAGAGAGCAGGGCCTGTCGGGGAGGTGATAGAGGTTCCGCCGGCGATATTTTCATTGGTTCCATCTGCCTTCACCGGGGGTGAATCAGCGGCCCATGTGCTGGCGGAAGAAAGCAGAGCGACAGCAAGCGGGGCAACGCCGATGGAAAGGCGGCGGGCAGCGGACCTTAGGACGGGAAACAGCTGGGGCCTGGCGGCTATCCTCGACGAGTATAACCGCAGTTTAACATTTTGCCGCGGCAGGGAAAGTAAATTCATATAAGCCCCATCTAAATTATGTTGAGAAATATATTCAATTACTTTCTCAACAACTTAAATAATCCAATTGAATGCAAATAGATTTCTTCTTTAACTGAACTATTGCCGGTCTGCAACAGATGGCTATATTTATACAGAATGATTTTTTCTTATTCTTGAATCGTTACCGGGGAAATCATCATGTCGCTCTGCATGGGGCCGCGTGTTCCGCTCCGAGGCTTTTCCTTGTCGTGACGACGAGCGGCGTTTATAGGTTAAAGTGAGTTGAACAGAGGGAGCAAGCCGCCTGATGACTGCCGAAGACGCTATTTTTCTTGGCGCGAGCCGCAAGCCAGACGACTCCTACCAGCAGCCGGAATATCTGGCGCTGAAATACGGCAATCGGCACGGCCTCGTCACCGGCGCGACCGGCACAGGCAAAACGGTCACGCTTCAGGTTCTGGCCGAAAGCTTTTCGGCGGCGGGCGTGCCCGTTTTCTGTGCCGACATCAAAGGCGACCTTTCCGGCATCGGCGCGGTCGGCGTTCAAAATGACGGGCTCCTCAAGCGTGCGGCAGAGATCAAGCTCGCCCCGTATGAAATGCGCGCCGCCCCAGTCATCTTCTGGGATATTTTCGGCGAACAGGGCCATCCCGTCCGCGCAACCATTTCCGAAATGGGGCCGCTGCTCCTGTCGCGCCTCATGAACCTCACCGACGCGCAGGAAGGCGTTCTCAACATTGCCTTCCGCCTGGCGGATGAAGAAGGCTTGCTGCTGCTCGACCTGAAGGACTTGCAGGCGATCCTTGCTGAAATGGCGGAACGCTCGGCGGAACTTTCCGCCAAATACGGCAATGTCAACAAGACCTCGGTCGGTGCGATCCAGCGCTCGCTTCTGGTTCTCGACCAGCAGGGCGGCTCGAAATTTTTCGGAGAACCGGCGCTCAAGATTTCCGACCTGATGCGCACCACGACCGATGGGCGCGGCGTGGTGAGCGTGCTGGCCGCCGACAAGCTGATGATGAGCCCGCGGCTTTATTCCACCTTCCTGCTGTGGCTTATGTCGGAACTGTTCGAGGAACTGCCGGAAGTGGGCGATCCAGACAAGCCGAGGCTGGTCTTCTTCTTCGATGAAGCCCATCTTCTCTTCGATGAAGCCCCGAAAGCATTGATCGACCGTGTGGAGCAGGTGGTGCGCCTTATCCGCTCCAAGGGGGTCGGCGTCTATTTTGTCACGCAGAACCCGCTCGACGTGCCGGAAACGGTACTGGCGCAGCTTGGCAATCGCGTGCAGCACGCGCTTCGCGCCTATACGCCGCGCGAGACCAACGCCGTAAAGACCGCAGCCGATACGTTCCGCCCCAACCCGGATTTCAATACGTTTCAGGCGATCACCAATCTTGCCACGGGTGAAGCGCTGGTTTCCACCTTGCAGGAAAAGGGCGTGCCTTCCATCGTGCAGCGCACTCTCATTCGCCCGCCCTCTTCACGCATCGGGCCGCTGACGCCGGACGAGCGCGCGAAGATTATCGCCGCAAGCCCGGTCGCCGGGCAGTACGATCAGGCAGTGGATCGCGATTCCGCTTTCGAGATGCTGGCGCGCAAGGCGCAGAATGCTGCTGCAGCCCAGCAAAAGACCAAGGAAGAGGAAGAAGGCGGCGGCGGTATCTTCGGCGAGCTCGCCGGGACGGTGCTTGGCACCGGCCGCCGCTCCGGCCGTCAGACGGTGGCGGAAGCAGCCATGAAGTCCGTGGTGCGTTCGGTCGGAAACTCACTGGGACGCGCGCTGGTGCGCGGCATTCTGGGCAGTTTCAAGCGGTAGAGTAACCATAGGATAAGCTCAATGAGCGGGCTAACTGTCGTTGACTACGCAACGCTTTGGACGACCTTTCTAGCGACAGCTGGCTCCGTCGCCGGTCTTTGGGTTTATTTCAGAAAAGGTCCAGTGTTGGCGGTAAAAATTATACCTCCAACACGTAACAGAAAAAATAAATCGTCATCCGATCGAATTATAACAATCGAAATTACGAATACGGGTGAAACCCCTGCAACGATAAGCCGAATTGATGTACAAACTACCTTAAGGAAGGCGTTTTTTAGAAGAGCTGTTTTGCAACAGGCTATTTTTGATGATTCTACCCCATGGCGCCCAGATTATTTTCTAGAGCCAGCGGCAAGCAAGGTTTATGATCTGAAATTCTTCAAAGATTGGGACTCAGACAAACAACGCATTGATGTCTTGGTTTATTTGCGTGGGCGAAATGCCCCGGTTTCTGCCCACACTCACGGTTGATGTTTGCGCAGATGCATGATGTCAGCCCCTCGCCGGCTTGGCGAGAGCGTAGGCCACAAGAGCATTGGCGTGACCATGCCCCATCCCGAATTCCGACTTAAGCCAATTGACGATTTCCATATGCTTGGCGCCCTTTCGCTGCTCGATCAGCGAAAGCCAGTGCTGGACGGGCTGTCCGTATTTTTTCTCGATGGACGGGAAATAGGATGCAGGCCCCTTCACGACTTCCTTGGCAGCTTTTTCCTCGGACATGACTTCCCCTCCCCTTGTTCAAACGATTTGTCCGGGCGGAAAGTGACTGATTTTCGAGGCGGCGGCAAGCAAGAGCACGGCGCAATAGAAAAAGCCCCGGATAGCTGGGCTATCCGGGGCCTCTGCAATTTGCCTTCCGGCACTCGTTTTACATCACGAGAATGGGCGACTTCGCCGGAACGCGATCATAGAGATCGATGATGTCCTGGTTCAGGAAGCGCACGCAGCCCGATGAGACTGCCTTGCCGATGGACCACCATTCCGGGTTGCCGTGCAGGCGGTACAGCGTGTCCTTGCCGTCCTGGAAAATATAGAGCGCGCGGGCGCCGAGCGGGTTCTTGAGGCCGGGGGCCATGCCGCCATTCTTGGCGCTGTACTGCACCAGTTCCGGCTGGCGGGCGACCATTTCATCCGGCGGGGTCCAGCGCGGCCACTGGCGCTTGTACTGGATTACAGCGCGGCCCGACCATGCAAAGCCTTCGCGGCCGATGCCGACGCCGTAGCGCATCGCCTGGCCGCCTTCGAGGACCAGATAGCAGAAGCGGTTCGCCGTATCGATGACGATCGTACCGGGCAGTTCGCCGGTCGGGTCCTGCACCACCTGGCGCAGATAGCGCTTGTCCATCTTCTGGATCGGGATCGCCGGAAGCTGGAAGCCGCCATCCTCGACGGAGGCATACATCTGCGCCCAGCCGCCATAGGAAGAATCGACATTTGCCTGCGGAGTGCGGTTGATCGGGTTGCCCGACTGATCCACATCGATAATTGGAACATTCTGCCCCAACTGAGCGCAACCGGCCAGGCCGGCGGCCGCTGTTGCTGTCATTGCCGTCAGAAAGGAACGGCGGGTAAGGGTCGTTTGCATGGGAAAACCAGTTTAGTGACGGGAGAAGTTACAGATACACATTCAGGGTTAACGAATTGCGACCCGGCCAATTGTGGCAGATACGCGGTGAGCGGTGAAAACGGCCTGAAACGGCTGTTTGCGGTGTTCGGTTGCACGGAAAACGCCCGAAAATTGTGGCGTACGCCCGTTCTTAATGCGGCCTAAACATGGCGAAGGCCCACCAGCATGGCTCGTGTTGCAGCCGCGACACAATTTTGGGTGCAAGAGCGAGCTTTCAATAAAGTGGAGGGGTTCAACTTTTAGTGAGAAATCAATCCAGCAATTGAAGGCTCGGCAAAATCAGCGCCGGAGCGAACTGCTTGTATTCGTCGGGCTGGTTGGAGCGGTTGATCCAGACCCCGCGCATGCCGAACCGCACCGCGCCTGCCACATCCCAGCGGTTCGATGACTGGAACGAGATTGCCGACGGATAAAGCCGCCATTGCAGAGTGACGAGTTCATAGACCGCGGGGGCTGTCTTGTACTTCCTGACCTCGTCGACCGAAATCACGTCGTCCAGCAAAACGTCGAGCGCTGCCGAACGAACGGCGGATTCCAGCATTGCGGGTGAGCCGTTGGAGAGGATTGCAAGCCTTGCGCCCTTCTCCTTCAGGCTCTTGAGAGCCGCCGGTACTTCCGGATAGCAATCGAGCTTCCAATAGGCGTCGAGCAGGTCATTGCGCAGTGCCGGATCGACGGAAGGATAGCGCGCGAATGCGAAATCGAGCGAATCCTCGGTGAGTTTCCAGAAATCGCTATAGGCTCCCATCAGGCTTAACACCCAGGAATATTCAAGCTGCTTTGCCCGCCACAGTTCGGAAAACGCCCGCCCGTCCGGCCCGGCCTTGTCCGCATGTCGCCGCACCGCCGAATGGACATCGAACAATGTGCCATAAGCGTCGAAGACATAAGAACTGTGGGACACCGTTTCCTCCTGTGAGGGTCCGCCACGCATCGCGAAGCATAAAATCTAGGATTGCGCCATCCTACTGTGATTTCAATAATAATTCATTGTCTTGAAGCTGAATTGCTCAATGACGCCATTGCCGCCCGCACCGATGCGGCCTATGTAGATTCCGCACGCAAGTTTTGTGGCAGCATCTGCTCGGCCAGCCGCGAGCTGCCCATATAAGCTGAAGAAAAGAGGAGAGTTTCCAATGGCTTTCGAACTGCCCGCCCTGCCGTATGACTATGACGCCCTTGCGCCTTTCATGTCGCGCGAGACGCTTGAACTTCATCACGACAAGCACCATCAGGCCTATGTCACCAACGGCAACAAGCTGCTGGAAGGCTCCGGCCTCGAAGGAAAGAGCCTCGAAGAGATCGTCAAGGAAAGCTACGGCAAGAACCAGGGCCTCTTCAACAATGCCGGCCAGCACTACAACCACATCCATTTCTGGAAGTGGATGAAGAAGGGCGGCGGCGGCAAGAAGCTGCCGGGCAAGCTTGAAAAGGCAATCGAGTCGGATCTCGGCGGCTACGACAAGTTCCGCGAAGATTTCATCGCCGCCGGCGTCGGCCAGTTCGGTTCCGGCTGGGCCTGGCTTTCGGTCAAGGACGGCAAGCTCGAAATCTCCAAGACGCCGAACGGCGAAAACCCGCTTGTCCACGGCGCAACGCCGATCCTCGGCGTCGATGTGTGGGAACACTCCTACTATGTCGATTACCGCAACCTGCGCCCGAAATATCTGGAAGCGTTCGTCGACAGCCTCATCAACTGGGAATATGTCGAAGAACTCTACGAAAAGGCCTGATGCCTTTCATATCGAATAAGAAAAACCCGGCTTTTGCCGGGTTTTTTGTTGCCTTTATTCTTTTACCACCTGCACGCCCACATGCCGTGCGCGTCCCGCGCCCCATCCGGCAATGGCTGCACCCAGCCCCAGCGCTGCAAAGAACAGGCCGCAAGCCGCGAAGCTGCCCGTCGCGCTGTGGATCAGGCCCACGATCAGCGGACCGATTGCAGCCAGCGTATAGCCGACGCATTGCGCCATGCCGGACAAATGCGCCGCGGTATGCGAATCCGGCGCGCGCAGCACGATCACCATCATCGCAGCCGCGATGAGACCGCCCTGCCCGATGCCCTGAACGACTGCCAGCACCCAATAGGTCCACTGCGGCAGATAGAGAAACCCGACCAGCGGCAAGGCCGCACATGCGCACAGTACCACATTGAGCAGGCTCTGGTTCTTCTGGCGTGTGGCGATTGACGGTACGGCGAGACAGGTTACGACCTGCACCATGATCGAGAAGGATACAAGACCGCCCGCGGCCGCCGGGCTCAGTCCTTGCTCGCGCAGGATCGGCGCCAGCCATCCAAAAACGACATAGGCAGTGGAAGATTGCAGCCCCATGAAGAGCGTTACCTGCCAGGCAAGCCTGTCCTTCCACAAGCCGATCACCTTGAAGCCTGAATGCGCCACATTGTGTTTTGCGCGCATGGCCTGCGGCAGCCACAGCACCAGCACAAGCGCTGCCGGAACCGCCCAGAACGCCAAGGCAAGGTTCCACGAGCCGCCGAGCATTCCCTTGATCGGGATGGTGAACCCGGCTGCGGAGGCCGCGCCGCCGCACAGCGCCATCGTGTAAAGACCGGTCATGATGGCCGCGGTTTTCGGAAAGTCCCGCTTGACGACGCCCGGCAGCAGCACATTGCCGGTTGCGATGGCGGCACCGGCCAGTGCGGCGCCGATATAGAGCGAGGAGAACGAACCGAAGCCGCGAACGGCAGTGCCGACGGTCAGCACGACCAGCACGGCAAGCAGGACACGTTCCGCGCCGAAACGCTGCGCCAGTCGCGGCGCGAATGGCGCGAACACGCCAAGGCAGACCACTGGCAGCGTCGTCAATATACCGGCTGCGACGGATGACATGCCGGTGGCTTCGATGATTTCCGGCAGAAGCACGGAAACGCTGGAGAAAACGGGCCGGAGATTGGCGGCGATCAGCACGAGGCTGAGCCCCAGCAGGATGCGGAGCGCCTTGCTCGGGGGCTGCTGTGCCGCCGGCGACGGAATGCTGTCCGCCTCCGCATCGACCAGCGCTTCGGGCTGCGCCGCATCCCGGCTTTCCATGTCCGGCAGTGCCGTGTTTGTGTGGCTCATGATGCCAGCAACCTTTCGAGTTCTTCAATCAGGGGTGCCATGAACCGGCGAACGGTCGCACTGGCTATGTCGGGATCGCCCGAAGCAATGGCTTCCACGATCTGGCGGTGCGCCTCATCGCTTGGTTCGGGCAGTTCGCCATCGAGCGTGGCTTCTATGGATTCGCGTATGGACGCGGAAAAGAGATTATAGGCCTCGATCAGGGCACCATTGCCGGATGCGGCAACGATGGCTTCGTGAAAGGCAAAATCGCGGGCGACGAAGTTCGCCCGGCCAAGCTGCTCGCGACTGCCCCGCTCTTTCAACATTTTTTCCAGATGCGCGATCGTTTCCGGCGTAGCACGGAGCGCGGCAAGGCGCGCGGCTTCCGTTTCCAGAACAGCCCGCGTTTCGAACCGGTCGCGAAGGCTGGAATGGCGGATGCGATCCAGACTGTGCGCCGCGTCGGAGGTCGAGCGAACATAGGTGCCCGAGCCCTGACGGGTTTCCAGCATACCCTGCGCCACCAGCGCCCGCACCGCCTCGCGCACCGTGCCGCGGCTCACTCCCAGCTTCGCGGAAAGCGCCGCTTCGTTGGGAAGCTGATCGCCCACGGCCCAACGGCCCGACGTGATTTCCGTGCGCAATGACTGCATGGCTGCATCCGTCAGGCTCTTGCGGGATAATGCCTTCATGCCCTCACCAAAGTCATCTGATGACTTGATGAATTAGCTTTCAATTTGCAATGTGTCAACGACCGGAACGCGCCTCAAAGGGGATAGCGCGAACTGCCGCATTCCGTTAACAATTTTGGCGCAAAGTGCCCTTCCAGGATTATTCATTCATTCCAGACTTCAGGTGCCAGCATGATCACGCTCTACAGCCTTTCAGGAGACCACCTTGCAGCGGTGGAGGTGGAGCCGGGCACTCCCCTGCCCGAGAACGTGATCTGGATCGACCTTTTTGCCCCCGGCGTGAACGAGGACAGCATTGTCGAGGCCTGGACGGGAATTTCGATCCCGACGCGCGAGGACATGACGGAAATCGAGGAATCGAGCCGCTTCTATATGGAAACCGGCGCGCAATATCTGACCGTCCCGATCCTGCATGCGGTCGATCTCGACCATCGCGAGCTGGCGCCGGTCACCTTCATCCTGCACGGTTCGCGGCTGATAACGGTGCGCTACGCCAATCCGAAATCCTTCACGACCTATGTGATGCGCTCCACCAGGCCGGGCAACGGTCTCATTTCGCCCAAATGCTCTGGCCTGTCGATCATGCTCGGCATCACCGAAGCCACGACCAACCGGCTCGCGGATATACTGGAAGGTGTTGCGGGCAAGATCGACGCGGCTTCGCATTCCATCTATCGCCGCCAGCCCAAGGCGCGCCCGATGACGACGCAGGATTTCCGGCATATACTGACCCAGATCGGCGGACAGGGAACGTTTCTCTCGCGCATGCGGGAAAGTCTGGCGGGCATCAGCCGCATGCTGGTCTATCTGTCTGCAACCAGCAATCCGGCGTCCGGCAAGAAGGAAACGCGAAGCTGGATCAAGTCGCTGGAGCGAGACACGCAATCGCTGACCGCATATGTGGACTTTCTGTCCAACAAGGTGACATTCCTGCTCGACACAATCGTCGGTCTGATTTCCGTGGAACAGAACGCCATCATCAAGATATTCTCGGTGGCCGCGGTCGGCTTCATGCCGCCGACACTGGTGGCTTCGATTTACGGCATGAACTTTTCCTTCATGCCGGAATTGCATTCCCCGTGGGGCTACCCGATGGCGCTCATTTTGATGGTCGCCTCGGCCCTGCTGCCGCTCTATTATTTCCGCAGAAAGGGCTGGCTGTAGCTTGTAGTGACAAGAGCGGCATACTATGTTATATCATGCGTTATAACATAGGAGAACAGCCATGAACGTGACCCTGCGCAAGATCGGCAATTCCGATGGTGTGATCCTGCCTAAGGAAGTGCTGGAGCGGCTTAACCTCCAGACCGGAGACAAGCTCCAGCTTATCGAAACACAGAACGGCCTGACGCTGGAGCCGGTGGACGATACTTTCGAGCAGCAGATGGAAGCGGCCCGGAAAGTAATGGACAAGTACAAGGTCGCCTTGCAGAAGCTCGCCGAATGAACTGGCGTTTTCTTTCGCGACGCGTCGTTGAGGCGATCCATGTCGAGCAATTGCAGCGCCACGGCGGAGCTCAGGGGCTTCGCGATGAGAATGCCCTTGAGTCTGCCTTGGCGCGTGCGCAGAACAAATTGGTCTATGGCGAGCCGGATCATGCCGAAATCGCAGCCGCCTATGTTTTCGGAATAGGCCGCAACCATGCTTTCGTGGATGGAAACAAACGTACCGCTATCGTTACCGCTGTCACGTTTCTACTGGTCAACGGCTATACACTGACCGCAGACGATGGCTTGCTTTACAGCTTCACGATGGGCATCGCTTCCGGTGAAATCGATGAATCCGGTGCTGCGGCGTTTTTCCGTGACCATACCGTCGCCTTGGATAACGATTAGACAGCCTTCAGCGACACGATTTCCCATTCGACATTATTGATTTTCACGACATCGCCAACCGGCTTGCCGAACAGCAGGATGGCAACGGGCGCGACGTGGGAAATCTTGCCGTTTGACGGGTCGGCCTCGTCTTCGCCCACAATGGTCCAGCGGCGAACCTTGCCGTCATCCAGATTTTCCAGTTCCACCGTCATGCCGAAACGCACGACATCGCTGTCGGGAGCGGGAACGGAAAGCTCGGCGTTTTCGCGCCGCGCCGTCCAGTAGCGCAGATCGCGCGAAATGCGCGCGACCGCCGAACGCTCGCCGGCGACATTGGCGTCCGCCAGCTCGCGTTGCAGCCGGGCGATTTCATCCTCAATCATCTTCAGCCCCGATGCCGTGACGAGATTGCGATGCGGGCTGACGGGGCGCTCGCCAAGGTCGGTCGGCGCATCATCCTGTTCTTTGGTGAAAGCTCTGCTCATTGTTGCAATGTAAGCAAGCGCAACCTTTCCGGCAAGCCTCCCTCAGATCCGACGCCCCTCCTGCGATGGATAAGCGCATGATTTGCATGGCGGGTTTTTATTGATTGATGAGTCAATCAAAGATAAACTGCACGGCAATCACCTTGAGAACGGACGACGACAATGCCCAAGATCGGTATGGAGCCCTTAAGGCGGCGCGAGTTGATCGATGCCGCCATTCGCACGATCGGCCAGCGCGGTTCGCTGGATGTGACCGTCGCGCAGATCGCGCATGAGGCGGGGGTTTCGCCCGCGCTTGCTCACCATTATTTCGGCGGCAAGGACAAGCTGATCCTCGCCACGATGCGGCATCTGCTGCGCGAGCTCGGACAGGATCTCAACGCCGCAATCGGTCAGGCAGAAACGCCTCGGGCGCGTATCGCCGCCATCATCGCCGTCAATTTTTCGGCTTCGCAGTTCACGCAGGAAACGATCGCGGCCTGGCTGACCTTTTATGTGCACGCACAGCAGTCGGAAGACACGCGGCGGCTGTTGCGCATCTATGCGCGCCGCCTGCATTCAAACCTCGTTTTCGCGCTTGAGCAGCTGACTTCCCGCGAACGGGCAAACCGCATTGCCGAGGGCGCGGGCGCCATGATCGACGGGCTTTATATCCGTCATGCGCTTGGCGCCGATGCGCCGGATGCAGCCCGGGCCACGGCACTGGTGGAAGATTACATTGCGGTTCAGCTTTCAAGCCCACTTTTGGAAGGGCTTTCGGGGGAGAAATGAGTATGGAAGCGGATTTCGTCATCATCGGTTCCGGCTCGGCCGGGTCGGCCATGGCCTATCGCCTGTCGGAAGACGGACGCTATTCGGTGATCGTCATCGAATATGGCGTGCCGGATGTCGGTCCCTTGATCCAGATGCCGGCCGCCCTCTCCTTCCCCATGAACATGGAGACCTATGACTGGGGCTTCTCGACCGAACCGGAACCGCATATCGGCGGGCGCAGCCTTGTCACCCCTCGTGGCAAGGTGCTCGGCGGTTCATCCTCGATCAACGGCATGGTCTATGTGCGCGGCCATGCCAAGGATTACGATCACTGGTCGGAAAGCGGCGCGCGCGGCTGGGCCTATGCCGATGTGCTCCCCTATTTCAAGCGCATGGAAAATTCGAGCGGCGGTCAGGAAGGCTGGCGCGGCACCAGCGGCCCGCTCTATATCCAGCGCGGCAAGCGCGACAATCCGCTGTTTCATGCCTTTGCCGAGGCCGGTCATCAGGCGGGTTTCGAAGTGACCGAAGATTATAATGGCGAGAAGCAGGAGGGCTTCGGCCCGATGGAGCAGACGATCCATAACGGTCGTCGCTGGTCCGCCGCCAACGCCTATCTGAAGCCTGCGCTCAAGCGCCCGAATGTCAAGCTGGTCAAGGGACTGGCGCGCAAGATCGTCATGGAGGGAAAACGCGCCGTCGGCGTCGAAATCGAGGCGGGGCGCTCGTTCTCGACCATCCGCGCGCGGCGGGAAGTCATCATCGCCGCCTCCTCGATCAATTCGCCAAAGCTCCTGATGCTGTCCGGCATCGGCCCTGCCGCGCACCTGAAAGAACATGGCATCGAAGTGGTTGCCGACCGCCCCGGCGTCGGCCAGAACCTGCAGGACCATCTGGAAGTTTATATCCAGCAGGAATGCACACAGCCGATTACGCTCTATTCCAAGCTGAACCTGTTTTCAAAAGCGAAAATCGGTGCGGAATGGCTGTTCTTCAAGACGGGCGACGGCGCGACAAACCATTTCGAATCCGCCGCTTTCGTGCGCTCGAAGGCTGGCGTGGAATATCCCGATATCCAATATCACTTCCTGCCCGTCGCCATCCGGTATGACGGCAAGGCTGCGGCGCAGTCGCACGGCTTTCAGGCCCATGTCGGCCCGATGCGCTCGAAATCCCGTGGCAGCGTGACGCTTCGCTCGGCCAATCCGCGTGAAAAACCGGTCATCCAGTTCAATTACATGTCGCATGAAGACGACTGGGCCGACTTCCGCCATTGCGTGCGGCTGACGCGGGAAATCTTCGGACAGGCGGCGTTCGATCCCTATCGCGGGGCGGAAATCCAGCCCGGCGCGCATGTCCAGACCGATGATGAGATCGACAATTTCATCCGCGAACATGTCGAAAGCGCCTTCCATCCCTGCGGCACCTGCAAGATGGGCGCGGTTGACGATCCGATGGCCGTGGTCGATGCTGAATGCAAGGTGATCGGTGTCGAAGGCTTGCGCGTTGCGGATTCCTCCATCTTCCCGCGCATCACCAACGGCAATCTCAACGGTCCGTCGATCATGGTCGGCGAAAAGGCCTCGGACCATATTTTGGGCCGCACGCCGCTGGCGCGCTCCAATCAGGAGCCGTGGATCAATCCGAGGTGGCAGGTCGCGGACCGCTAACGCGATCCAGGGGAATAGGGCAGTAAGGCAGCAGGGGAATATGTCAGGTCGTGTTCCCGGCGCTTGAAAACATACTGCCTTATTGCCTTACTGCCCTATTGCCTTACACAAGGAAACAACAATGAAAGCACAACCCAAAGCCTCCCATTTCATCGGTGGCGCATTTGTGGAAGACAAGACGGGCAAGCCCTTGCCTGTCATCTATCCGGCGACGGGCGAGGAAATCGCCAAGCTTTATTCCGCCACACCAAGCGTAATCGAAAGCGCCTATGCGGCGGCACTGAAAGCGCAAGGCGAATGGGCCGCGCTGAAGCCCGTCGAGCGCGGCCGCATCCTGCGCCGCACGGCGGAAATCCTGCGCGAGAAGAACAAGAAACTGTCGAAGCTCGAAACGCTCGATACCGGCAAGGCGCTTCAGGAGACGCTGGTGGCCGATGCGGCCTCAGCGGCCGATGCGCTGGAGTTTTTTGGCGGCATCATCTCCGGTTTCAATGGCGAGTTCGTGGAGCTGGGCGGCTCGTTCGCCTATACGCGACGCGAAGCGCTCGGCATTTGCGTGGGCATCGGCGCATGGAACTATCCGATCCAGATCGCGGCATGGAAATCTGCTCCGGCCTTGGCGATGGGCAACGCCTTCATCTTCAAGCCATCCGAAAACACACCTCTTTCAGCGCTGGCATTGGCAGAGGCTTACAAGGAAGCGGGATTGCCGGATGGCTTGTTCAATGTCGTGCAAGGGTTCGGCGATGTCGGTGCCGCGCTCGTCAATCATCGCCTGACGGCAAAAGTGTCCCTTACCGGCTCGGTGCCGACCGGCAAGCGCATCATGGCGCAGGCAGGCGAGCATCTGAAACATGTGACCATGGAACTTGGCGGCAAGTCCCCGATCATTGTGTTTGACGATGCCGACCTTGAAAGTGCCATCGGCGGCGCGATGCTCGGCAATTTCTATTCGACCGGACAGGTCTGTTCGAACGGCACCCGCGTCTTCGTCCATAAGAAGGTGCGCGAACGTTTTGTCGAACGGCTTGTAGAGCGCACACGCAAAATCCGCATCGGCGACCCGCTGGATGAAGCGACCCAGATGGGACCGCTCGTCAACGGCAGCCAGCGCGACAAGGTGCTGTCCTATATCGAAAAGGGCAAGGCTGAAGGCGCAACACTCGCTTATGGCGGCGGCGTGCCCAAGCTGCAAGGCTTCGACAAGGGCTATTTCATCGAGCCGACCATCTTCACGGATGTGACCGACACCATGACCATCGCCCGTGAAGAGATCTTCGGGCCAGTGATGAGCGTGCTGGAATTTTCTGATGAGGATGAGGTGATTGCGCGCGCCAACGATACCGAATTTGGTCTGGCGGCAGGCGTGTTTACCGCCGACATTGCCCGCGGCCATCGCGTCATCGGCCAGATCAAGGCCGGGACGTGCTGGATCAACGCCTATAACCTGACGCCGGTGGAAGTGCCTTTCGGTGGCTACAAGCAATCTGGCATCGGTCGCGAGAACGGCATCGCAGCTCTGGCGCATTACAGCCAGATCAAGACCGTCTATGTGGAGATGGGCAAGGTCGACAGCCCTTACTGACCGTAAGACGGAGTCCGCGGAGCAGATTTTGGCTCCGCGGACTTCGCACTACATTCATAATGGTAGAGTTGCGGCGACGGCGTTGCCTGCGGATAGACGATGGCGCGCTGCGATCGATAGCCCGCCGGATCCGACAATGGCATGGCCCAGGATGGCCTTATGGCGGCGCTAGGCGAGCCTGTTCCCTGCGTCGGAACGGGCCGGCATTCGAACCCGAAATTGCTCCTCAACCCCGTGGCGGCAGCGACATTCGTGCCGCCGATGAAGGACAGTGCCACTACAATATAAAACAACCTCATATCGCAACACTTTCAAACAAGATGAATATCCGCGAATTTGCGCATGTTAAATAATAGCTTTTATGCAATTACCTTTCGGATCGTTCCGCACATATTTTCAGATATTATCTGTTAATATTGATAGGCCAAACGGTTTCGCACCTTGCGGACAGACACCAGTCCTGACCTTATAGCGAAAATTTTATTTATATTAGATTTAAATTACACATCACGAAATAATGAAACTGTAATCATGAAAACTCCATGGACAATTTTATTTTCTGAAAATAAGAATACAAATCCTATTTATTAGCGGGCAACAACCAAGTCTATGCCGGTAAATCAATATAGTATTTATTTCTAATGAATGATTAGCTCCCATATCAATGGCCATGATCTTGGGCCTGACGGTTTGCAATGAGCAACGAGACAGTAATTTCAACGGACATGATAGAAGCCAGGCTGCGCAATGAATTCTGGCGCGCTGTCATGAAACCCATGTACGAAATCACGGATGAAGACGACGATTACCAGTTGTCCGGTTCAATCGTCGCACGCTCTGTCGGCTCCATTCAGATTGGAGCAACCTCGTTCAACGCTCAAAACTATATGCGTGCCCCCAAGCTCATCGCTCGGGGCGGACTGACGCATTATGTCCTGCAACTTATCACCCGTGGTGAACTGCAGGGCGATTTCAACGGTGTCTGTGTCGATGCGAAGCAGGGCGATATCGTCGTCATCGACCTCACCCAGACGGTGGAGAGTCGCGCATCGAGCGGTTCGCGCATCACGGTGGTGATTCCGCGCGAGGAGTTGGAGAAGACCGTTGGCTGGCGCAACCTGCATGGCCTTGTCATGCCGGCCGATGCCCCCATGACGCGCCTGCTTTTCAGCTATCTCGGCACTCTCCAGTCGTTAAGCGGCAACCTGGACAGGATTGGGACACAATCGGTGCTGGATGCACTGTTCACATTGCTCGGAGCAAGCATCAACGGCACCGAAGGCAGCGTGATCGAAAGCCTTCCCGCCAACCTGCCCCTGCGCAAGCGAATCCTCGCTTATATCGATGAGAACCTATCCAATCCATTGCTTGGACCACACCTTATCACCAAGGACCTCCGCGTCTCCCGCTCAAGCCTCTACCGGACGTTCGAGATGGAAGGCGGGATTGCAAAGATCATCCGCGACAAAAGGCTGGATCGCGCCTATCGCATTCTGGTGGAAGAACGGGGTCGACACGTGTCATTGAAGGAAATCGCCTACCGTTGCGGTTTTCATGACGCCACGCAGTTTACCAAGGCATTCAAGACCCGCTTCGGCATGTCGCCGAAGGAGGCCCGTGAATGCGAGACCGATCTGCTAAAGCCGGTTTTGGCCAAGTTCGACTATACGGTTCATCTTTCGGAAGAAGCTGCAAAACTGGGCATCATCAAGCTGTGAGGCGACATCAGCCCGATGAAAGACGTCTGAGAAAGTCGTCGCACCAGCGGTTGACGTCATGGGTATTCAGAAAGCCCATCATGCTTTCAAACCGCTCCTTGCGCTCCGCCAGCGGCATGGCGAGCGCGCGGGCCATGGCATAGGCCATGGCTTCCGTATCATAGGGGTTGACGAGAAGCGCGCCATCGAGTTCCTGCGCGGCGCCCGCAAAACGGGACAGCACCAGCACGCCGGGGTTTTCGGGATTCTGTGCGGCAACATATTCCTTGGCGACGAGGTTCATGCCGTCGCGTAACGGCGTAACCAGCCCGACAGCGGCAAGCCTGTAGAGCCCCGCCAGCACGTCGCGATTGAGGGACCGGTTGATATAACGGATCGGCGTCCAGTCCACCGTCGCGTTCGCTCCGTTCACCCGCCCTGCCAGTTCCGCCACCGCACGTTGCATGTCCTTGTATTCCGGCACCTCGGAACGTGATTTCGGCGTGACCTGCAGAAAGGTAACCTTGCCGCGATTGCCGGGATCGACCTGCAGGAAATGCTCGAAAGCTTCCATGCGATTGGTGATGCCCTTGGAGTAGTCGAGCCTGTCGACGCCGATGATGAGGCTGCGATCCAGCATGCTTTCGCGCATGCGCCGCACTGTCGAATGGCGTTCCGCCCTGCCGGCGATCTCGGCAAAAGCGGCTGTCTCGATACCAATGCCAAAGCGCTCGGCACGGAACCGGTGCCCGAAAGCCTCAAACAGCCCGTCATCAGTGAGCGGCTTGCCGATCTTCTCGCGCCGCAGGCAGCTGATAAAGTTATCGACATCGTTTTCGGTCTGGAAGCCGACGACATCATATGAAGCGAGGCCACGCATGATGGTTTCATGCACGGGAAGCGTGAAAACTATATCGGCGGGCGGCCACGGAATATGCAGGAAGAAGCCAATGCGGTTGGTGATGCCGAGATTGCGCAGTTCCGCAGCCAGGGGAATGAGATGGTAATCGTGAATCCAGATTAAATCATCCGGCTCGATCATTGGCAGAAGATGCTTCGCAAACAGACGATTGACGCGGAAATAACCCGCCATGTCCTTGCGCGTGTAATCGATAAGATCGAGGCGATAGTGGCAGAGCGGCCACAGCATGCGGTTGGCGAAGCCTGCATAATATTCATCGATATCCTTCTTGTGGAGATCAAGAAGCGCATAGCGAATTGGCCCCTCGTCGCGGATGGTCAGCTCCTGCGGCTGACGCGCGGGAAGGGTCTTGCCGGACCAACCGAGCCATACGCCGCCGCGTTCGTTAAGCGCTGCCTGCAGCGCGACCGCCAGACCGCCTGCCGGCGCCTTGCCCTGTTCATCAGGCAGGGGAACACGATTGGAGACCACGATCAGCCGTCCCATACACCGAATCCTTTCATTGCTGTTCTTGTCCTTCATCCCGGAGGCGGGAAAGCCAGAGGCGAAGCTCGCCCGGATCTGCAAACCGCGCAGCCCCTGAACGGGCGATTGCGCGCCCGATCACGACGGCAGTACCGCCCAGTTCGCCCGCAGCGTCGAGCATCGATAAATCGGTCAGATCGTCGCCGAACGCGATCGGCACCCTCCCCGCAAAGGGCTTTTCCGCCATGAAGCGGCGCAAGGCTGCGCCCTTGTCACTTATCGCCGGGCGCAGCTCGAAAACCATCTTGCCTGCCTGCACGATCCAGTCCGGCCCGGCGAGCTTCCATGCCTTGTCCACGAGGTCATGGGCGAGTTCGGCCTTTTCGGGCGCGGCGCGGTAATGAAGGGCCACGGCGCTCCCCTTGTCTTCGGCGCGAAGACCGCTGACGCGAAGCGCTGCCTCCCGCAGAAAATCCTTTGCGATCAGAAAATGTTCACCTGGCTCGATCAATTCGACCAGCCCCGATGCGTGCCTGAACTCGGCACCGTGCAGCGCGGCTATCGGTCCGTGATAATCGGGAAAGCGTTCCTCGATGAACGCGATTGCCCTGCCTGTGATGAGCGCCGTTGCCCCGGACAGATGTTGGGAAATAACCGAAAGGGACTTTTGCAGGTCGACGGGAACGATCACGCCATCGGGATCGGCGGCGATATCAAGCAGGGTTCCATCGACGTCGAAAAAAAGCGCGTGTTTCTGAAAATCGATGACCGGCATACCGATCAGATCGGTAGCCGTGTCCTGTTCGTTGCTCGGCATAGAAGGCAAACATCCACAGCGGCGAATGGTTCCCGAATAAATGCCGCGCCCGGCGGTTTCCTATGCTTACGCGCGTCCGTAGACGTCATCGAACCGCACGATGTCGTCTTCGCCCAGATATTCGCCGCTCTGCACCTCGATAAGCACGAGCGGCAGAATGCCCGGATTTTCCAGCCGGTGCCGGAAGCCACACGGGATATAGGTCGACTGATTGGTGGTAAGCAGAATTTCGCGGTCGCCATTGGTCACCTTCGCGGTGCCGGAAACCACGATCCAGTGCTCGGAGCGATGATGATGCGCCTGAAGGCTGAGGCGCCTTCCCGGTTTCACTTCGATCCGCTTGATCTTGAAGCCGTCGCCTTCCTCGAGCACCGTATAAGTGCCCCATGGACGATGGGCCGTGCGATGAAGCTTGGCCGCTTCGTGACCATCGGCGCGCAGCTTGTTGAAGACCTTGCGCACCTCCTGCGCCTTGTCGCGATGGGCGACGAGCAAAGCATCCGGCGTGTCCACCACAAGAAGGTCATGAACGCCGACGAGGCTGACGAGGCGCGTTTCCGAAAGAACAAAGCTGTTGGTCGTGTCTTCGATGACCGTTTCGCCGCGCAGGCGGTTGCCTTCGCCGTCCGGCGTAATGAGATCGGCCATCGCCGCCCAGGACCCTATATCGGACCAGCCGCAGGACACCGGAATGCAGGCAATGTTGTCGGCCTTTTCCATGATCGCATAATCGATGGAAATGGCAGGCGCCGTCGCAAAATCGTCCTTGGCGATTTCGACCGTCTTCGTCTCGCCATTGACCCCGCGCCGGGCATGTTCGAGCGAAGCCTGAACGGCGTTGAAAATATCCGGCGCAAGGTGCTGCATCGCTTCGAGCATGGTTCCGGCGGTGAAACAGAACATGCCGGAGTTCCAGAAATAGCGGCCGCTTTCGACATAGGCCTGCGCCGTCTCGGCATCAGGTTTTTCGACGAAGCGCAGCACGTTCGTGCCTTCGACCTCGATATAGCCGAAGCCGGTTTCCGGATGATCGGGCACGATGCCGAAAGTGACGATGCGGCCGGTTTCGGCAAGCTGCCGCGCCTTGGAAACGGCCTCGGCAAATGCGGGCTCATCTTCGATCAGATGATCGGCCGGCATGACGAGCAATGTGGCGTCCGGACCGTAAGTGGCGGCGGCATGGAGTGCGGCGACGGCAACGGCTGGCGCCGTATCGCGCCCGAGTGGCTCCAGCAGAAAGGCGTTATCGACCTTGAGCGCCTTCGCATCGGCATAGGCATCAAGCGTCAGAAACAGGAAGTCGCGATTGGTGACGGTAAGGAGATGGTCCACACCGTCCAGCTCGGCCGCGCGCTTGTAGGTCTTGCCGATCAGGGTACTGCCGTCCGGCAGCTCGATGAATGGTTTCGGATGCGCATCGCGCGAAAGCGGCCACAATCTTGAACCGGAACCGCCGCTGATGATGACAGGAATAAAGCTCATTGCTCAGTTGTCCTTCGTTGAGCGCACCGCTCACGCTTTCCGTCAGCTTTTTTCCAATGTCGATAAAGCAATACCTGCAAGCGCCGTCCGGCTCGAAAGTTTTGTCATCTTATAACGGGAAGTTGAAAATCATCATCCCCACAATGGTGCAATCCTATGCACCTTATTGTGGGTCATAATCCGTATAGGCAGGCAATTTCAAATCCTTAACGCAGACTGCGTTAATAATTGCTGTTTTGCGCCTCTTTGGCAGAAAAGCTATACCAGCCGGGCCACAACGTCCCGCAGCGACGATTGCCAATGTGGGGCCGACCAACTGAACACCTGTTTGAATTTGGCGGTCGACAAGCGTGAGTTGGCAGGACGTGCAGCCTTGGTCGGATAATCGGCTGTCGCAATATCCGCAACAGTCGCGGTCGGCCCGCCAAGCCTAGCACTTTCATCAAATATCGCGCGTGCGAAACCGCTCCAGTTCGTGTCGCCCGTGCCAGTCAGATGATAAACGCCATAAGCGGAAAAGTCCGGCACTGCCGCCAAATGATCCGCCACCTGGATAATCGCGTCAGCTATATCAAGTGCACTGGTCGGATTACCCCATTGGTCAGAAACGATCGAGAGGGTGTCGCGCGTTTCCGCGAGCTTCAACATCGTCTTGACGAAATTCTTGCCAAAAGGGCTATAGACCCACGCCGTCCGCAAAATGATGTGCTGCGGATTGGCTTGCGCAACCAGACGCTCGCCTTCAAGCTTGGAGCTTCCGTAGACACTGCGGGGTCCTGTAGCATCCGTTTCAACATAGGGTTCGTCGGCGTCACCTGCAAAGACATAATCCGTCGACAGGTGGATGACGGGAACGCCACAAGTCTTCGCCGCTTCGGCAACTGCTTCAGCGCCCGTGGCATTCACTCCAAAGGCAAGTTCCGGCTCGTCCTCCGCCATATCTACCGTCGTGTATGCGGCGGCAGAGACGACGACGTCGGGCTTGATCGCTTCAATGGCACTGCGCACGGTGTCCGGCTCTGTCAGATCCATTTGCGGGCGGCCCAGCGCGATGACCTCGAGGTCCGCACGCTGCGACGCCTTCTCAAGAAGGCTCTGGACAACCTGCCCTTCCCTCCCGGTGACGGCGATTTTCATGCCTTGGCCTCTTTTACTGGCGTGCTGCCCAGACGCTCACCGGCATAGGTACCGCTGCGGATCGGCTCCCACCACCATGCGTTATCGAGATACCACTGAATGGTTTTTTCCAATCCCGTCTCGAAAGTTTCCTGCGGCTTCCAGCCCAGCTCGCGCTCGATCTTCGAAGCATCAATCGCATAACGGCGATCATGACCGGGGCGATCCGTCACGAAGGTGATCAGGTCGGCATAGCTCTTGCCATTTGCGCGAGGCCGCTTCTTGTCCAGAATGGAGCAGATGGTTTCCACCACGTTCAGATTGGTGCGTTCCGCGCGCCCACCGATATTGTAGCTTTCGCCCAGCTTGCCCGTCGTCGCGACCAGTGCCAGCGCACGCGCATGATCCTCGACATAGAGCCAGTCACGCACATTCGCCCCTGCCCCATAAACCGGCAGCGGCTTTTCATCGAGCGCATTGAGAATGACGAGCGGGATCAGCTTTTCGGGGAAATGGAACGGGCCGTAATTGTTCGAGCAATTCGATAACACAACCGGCAGTCCATAGGTTTCGTGCCAGGCGCGCACCAGATGGTCGGAGGCCGCTTTTGAAGCCGAATAGGGCGACGAAGGCTTATAGGGCGTTTCCTCGGTGAAAATACCGCTGTCGAAAGGCAGATCGCCAAACACTTCGTCCGTCGAAATATGGTGGAAACGGAAGCTCGACTTGCGCGGTTCCGGCAGTTCCCGCCAATAGGCAAGTGCCGCATTGAGCAGGCGGAATGTTCCAACGATATTCGTCTCGATGAATGCACCCGGACCATCGATTGAACGGTCAACATGGCTTTCTGCCGCCAGATGCATGACCACGTCGATTTCGTGGGCACGTAAAGCTTCCAGAACGCTCGTGTCGTCACAAATATCAGCCTGAAGGAAACTGTAATTCGGGTGGTTTTCGATCTGGCGGAGAGACGCCAGATTGCCTGCATAGGTCAGCTTGTCGAGATTGACGACATTGATCTTGGGATCAGAAGCCAGATGGCGGCACACTGCAGAACCAATGAAGCCTGCTCCGCCCGTAACGAGAATATTCATACCATATCCTCAAGCAAAAACTTCTGCATCGGCAAAAAGCGGGGCCTTCTGATCCTTGTCCGAAAGCTGGACGGCTGAAGATGGAAGGGGCCAATCGATACCAATGGCCGGGTCATCAAACCGAATCGAGCGGTCGTGCTGGGGAGAATAATAATTGGTCACCTTGTAAATAACTTCGGTATTGTCCACGAGCGTCATGAAGCCATGTGCAAAACCCTTCGGCACCAGAATCTGGTTCCACTTTTCAGCCGAGACTTCCAACGCGACCCACTTCCCGAAAGTCGGCGAGCTTTTGCGAATATCGACAGCGACATCGAGAATGGCGCCGCGAATGACGCGGACCAGCTTGTCCTGCGCAAATGGCGGCAACTGATAATGAAGGCCGCGCACAACGCCTTTTGCAGCCGAATAAGAATGGTTGTCCTGAACGAAAGTCAGATCAATACCGGCTTCGGCGAATGATTTCGCATTGTAGGTCTCGGAGAAAAAGCCGCGATCATCACCGAATTTACGCGGGCTGATTTCAAGAAGACCATCGAGTTCCAACCGGCGAACTATCATCTTTCGTTACCGATTTCCTCGACGCGACGACGCAGATAGGCTGCATATTCGGTCTGACCAAGTTTTTCCGCCCGCTCAAGAACGGCATCTCCGTCGATCCAGCCTTTTTCAAATCCGATTTCTTCGGGACAGGCAATCTTGATGCCTTGCCGTTTCTCGATTGTACGCACAAAAGACGATGCGTCCTGAAGACTGTCATGTGTTCCGGTATCAAGCCAGGCATAGCCCCGTCCCAACTGCTGGACCGTCAGATCACCACGCTGAAGATAGATATTGTTTATGGCTGTGATCTCCAACTCGCCACGCGCAGAAGGCTTGAGGGAAGCAGCAATATCAGCGACATCATTGTCGTAAAAATACAGTCCGGTGACCGCCCAGGATGATTTGGGCTTGTTCGGCTTTTCCTCGATGGAAATTGCCTTGCCGGTTGTCTTGTCGAACTCAACCACGCCATAGCGCTGGGGGTCTTCCACCCGATACGCGAACACTGAACCACCCTTGTCAAGACGGGCAGCGCGTTCGCACAAATCAGACAGGCCGTCGCCGAAATAGATATTGTCGCCGAGGATCATCGCTACACGGTCGTTACCGATAAAATGGCGCCCGATGATGAAAGCTTCCGCCAAACCGTTCGGTTGCAGTTGTTCCGTGAATGAAAAATTCATGCCGAACTCACTGCCATCTCCGAGCAGCTTCTGAAAAAGCGGCAGATCATGCGGTGTCGAGATAACCAGAACATCCCTGATACCTGCGAGCATCAACACGCTCAGCGGGTAATAGATCATCGGCTTATCATAGATCGGAAGAAGTTGCTTTGAAACGGCTATCGTCAGGGGATAGAGGCGTGTTCCGCTTCCGCCGGCCAGGATAATGCCTTTCATCTACGCTCCATTACTAACTTCATTATCATGAAGGTACGAGGTATTGAAAACGGCGCCAGTAAAGCTTGTCCGAATAGCAGTGACAACCTCTTGTCACTGCACCAGCGAGGTATAATTTTTCACATATTCTAGCGCCATTTTATCAGCTGTGAAATGCTCGATATATCGCGCCCGCGCATTCGTTCCAAAAACTTTGGCCTGCTCCGGGTCGTGTGCGATGCTTCGCATTGCAGCTGACAGCGCTTCCGGGTTCTGTGGCGGCACCACAATTCCCGTTTGTCCGTTCAGATTGACATAACTCGTACCGGTGCCGATTTCACACGAGATCATCGGCTTTCCGAACATAGACGCCTCCACCAGCGACAGTCCAAACGCTTCAGAACGCAGATGCGAGGGAAAAATCAGCCCGGAACTCAACTCCAAAAGCGCAGTCTTGTCCGTATCCGGCAGCGCTCCGACGAAATGAACATGCGACAGATTATGCTCACTCGCATACGCGATGAGCTGAGATTTCATAGGGCCATCCCCGACGATGACAATATCAATATCGGAAGTTCTTGCTGCGGCCAGCAACGTTCTTAAACCTTTATAATAGCGCAGCACGCCGACGAAGAGAAAGAAGGGACGGGGAAACCGCTCACGCCAGCGCGCCTTGGTTGTAGCGTCGGCAACAGGATAATCCGCCTCGTCCAAGCCAAGTGGAATGACCGTCGTTTTATCGCTGAACCGCTGCAGGACATCGCTTGTCGCAAGATAATTCGGAGAGGTGGCAACGATCCGGTCCACACTGCCGAGAAAGCGGTTCATCAAAGGGCGATAGAGCTGAAGAAGTAGTTTCTGCTTAACGATATCCGAATGATAGGTCACTATGGTCGGCTTATGCGGGCGCGCACCGATCTGCACGATATCGCTCATCGGCCAAGGAAAATGATAATGAATGACATCGGCTTGACTACTCAACTCCCGGAACCGGGAAAACACATCGCGTGACAACCCTGTCGAGGCAAACTCAAAGTCGAGCTTGGCCTTATATGCCATGTGACCATCAAAATTTCGGGTATTTTCTTCCGGCTTTGCGCTCAAGGACAACACATCCGACGCGATACCATGTTCAGCCGCACCTTTCGCGATCGCATGAATGGTTCGTTCGATACCGCCGAATGTGTCCGGCCAATAGGTCTTAAAAAAATGCAGAACTCGCATGTTTCTCCAATACAGATGCGTCATCATCGGCACATCTGATCGTTCGTCATCAGCGGCGACAACTAAAAAGTCGCTACAGCCTAAAGTTCGGATACTGCTTTCTCTGCTTCATAACAGGCACAGAGAATATGATAAAAGGTCGATGCTGGCGCGGGCTCATCGATGAGCGTGCCGCCTTCCGGCCACTTGTCGTACCATAGGCCTTTGATCGGCGTTTCAAGAAATGGTCGTAGGGCGTCAAAGGCTCGCAGTGCTGATTCCAGATAGTAAACGCGCTCTTCGCCCTTGCTCAACGAAGCGAATAGCAGGGCCGACTTTATCCATTCAGTTTGCGGCCAGAGACGGGCCAACCCATCGTGAACCGAAAAGTCGTCATACAAACTCATGATGGCAACTTTGCGCTTTTCGCACACACCACGATCTGCTGCAATCTGGAACAGACGCTTGGCCGCCCGCATGCCATCGTCATTCTGCCGTCGCTCCGCCCACTGGCCCATCAGCCAGGACCATTCGAACTGATGTCCCGGTTCAACCACCCTACCTTTTTCACCTGGATATGGCTGCCAATCATGATCGAAGAATTCCCGCAACGCACCGGTCTTGACATCAATGAATTTCGTTAATGCAAGATTTGCGATCTCATCGGCATATATCGACCAGAACTCTGTCTGTGGGTCTACTGCCTCCCAAGCAAGCATTGCTTCGAACAAATGCATGTGCGGATTTGAACACAAAGGAAGCTTTGGCGGATTGGCTTCCTCAAATCCGCCAAGAGGATGGTGATAATCCGCCACGAGCGAATTCATCAGACCAAGCGCTCGTTGACGCATTTCATCAAACCGATCCGGTATGGAAACCGCGATCTGGGCGGCCGCAAAAACGGAAAACGCCTGATTGTAGAGATCGAACGTGTGATCGATCATCTCGCCATTTTGGCCGGCAAGACTGCCATAAAAGCCGTCTTCTCGCCGATAGACGCGATCATAATATTCTATTCCGGCTTCAACAGTCTGCTTCCATTCGCCGTGCCAGCCCATGGCACCAGCCTTGGCGAAACAATAAATCTGTCTCGGATGCACGCGAGAACGACGATTATCTGCATCCGTTGCGACGCCGTCCTGTCCGACACGTTCAAAGAAACCGTTATTCGGTGCATCCACACCGGCCGACAACCAAAGAGGCAATGCGTCGTTGTGGAGCCACGACGATAAGCGTTCGACTTCCCTTTGAAGTTTACGTGTCACATCCTTCATTACACGGCTTTCATGCTGAAATAATCATACGATCAAACACGCCCGAAATCATCCTCGAAGCGCACAATATCGTCTTCGCCCAGATAAGCTCCAGTTTGAACTTCAATCAGTTCAAGCAGAATTTTACCCGGATTTGAGACGCGGTGTACCGCACCTTGAGAAATATATGTCGATTCGTTCTCTGACAGGAAAAGGCTCTCGTCATCGATCACGATTTCGGCCACGCCCCGAACAACCACCCAATGCTCAGAACGATGGTGATGCTTCTGGAGCGAGAGCTGTTTACCGGGCTTGATGAACAGACGTTTTACCTGGAACCGGTCACCCGAAAGCAAATGGGTGTACCCGCCCCAAGGGCGATAGATGGTCCGGTGCTCCTCGGCAAGCTTCGCCGTAGCTGGTTGTTTCATCAGCGCCTTTACGATCGTGCCTACACCTTGCGCTTCAGAGAGCTTGCCTACATAAAGCGCATCTTCGGAGGCCACGATCGTCAGATCATCGACACCATTGACGGCAATATGCACCCCTTCAGACACCACCAGAGAATTGTTTGTGTTGTGCAGACTGACAGGTCCGCGTACAACATTCCCGGCCGGGTCCTGCTTGCTTTCCTTCCAGACCGCATCCCACGATCCGAGATCCGACCAGTGGATTGGCGACGGAACGACAGAAGCAAGCTTTGTCTTCTCGAAAATCGCATAGTCGACGGAAATATCCGGCGCTTTCTCAAATTCCTCTCTGTCCAGCCTCACAAAATCGAGATCCCGCTGTGCAGTCGCAACGGATGCCTGAGCAGCTTCATATACCGCTGGTGCATGACGTTTGCATTCATCGAGGAAGACGTCCGAACGGAATAAAAACATCCCTGAGTTCCAGTAGAAGCCGCCGGCAGCAAGCATTTCCCGCGCAACTTCCTCCTTCGGCTTTTCAACAAAGCGCTTGATCGAGCAGGCTCCGCTTTCTTCCAACTCGCCTGCTTCGATGTAACCAAAACCGGTTGCCGGCTCCGTCGGCGTAATGCCAAAAGTGGCAAGACGCCCCATACGAGCTGCATTACTCGCCATGTCGACAGCCTGAAAATATGCATCGTCCATCTCAATGCTGTGATCAGATGCTACGACATGAATAAGGGTCGGCTCCTCTCTGGAAGCGATCAAAGTCGCAGCGGCAATTGCTGGCGCTGTGTTGCGAGCGACTGGTTCCAAGATAACGTCCGATAGTTCGACGCCACATTCCAATGCCTGTTCCGCGACCAGAAACCGATAGTCTGCGTTCGTTATGATGATCGGTCTGGAATAGCGCTTCGGGTCCGACAACCGTTTCAACGTCATCTGAAAGAGGCTGAGTTCGCCAGTCAGAGCCAGAAACTGTTTTGGGCGTTGCGAGCGTGACATCGGCCACAATCTCGTTCCTTTTCCGCCTGCCAACACCACTGGCCTGATCAACATTTCACGCACGTTAACTTCCTTTCGATGAGCGGAATTCAGATCGACTCGGAGAGCTTTGCAACGAACTCGCTCAGCATCTGATCAGTTTTCTCCGCCGAATCTGTTTCAATATAAATCCGCATTTCCGGCGCATTGCCGGATTGACGGAAATGAACAGTGTCGCCATTGGCAAACGCCATTCGTACACCATCGACCGTCGAAATTGATTCCGGCTCAGCAATCAAGGGGGAGAAACTAGAACGAAATGATTGTGACGTTTCTATAGCGCGCAGAAATGAAGAGGCGCGATCTGCGGGAACTTCCTTGATCCTATCGGCCTTCATGCATCGAGCAGGTAGTGTTGCAACCAACTGACTCAATCTCAACCCCTGTTCTTTCGCCTGCACTAGAACAGCCACCGCTGGCAAAACGGAATCGCGCGTTGGCAGGCGGCCCAACAAGCCTGACTTCAACGTCACATCATCGCCGAGCAAAAAGCCGCCATTGGCCTCAAAACCAACGACAGGATGAGCTTCCGCACACGCCATCTCGGACACGACATAGGGCGATCCAATCCGTGTTCTGCGGATATTCTCGAACCAGCCGCTTTCCTCAAGCGCACTCGTTGTGCTGAGCGGCGTTACAACTGTTTTCGCTCCTAAATATCGGGCTGTCAAAATGCCCAATATATCGCCATTGACCTGCCGTCCCTGATCATCGATGACCAGCGGCCTGTCACCGTCTCCATCTGTCGAAACTACGGCATCTAATCCGTGCTCGATAATGAACGCGCGTGATCGCTCCAAATCCACTGGGTCCAGCGCCTCGGTATCAACGGCGACAAACTTATTCATTCTGCGGAATGGATAAACCTCCGCTCCGAGACCCTCAAATATACGTACGAGAAGATTGCGCCCAACCGCAGAGTGAAGATCAATACCGATTTTCATTCCGGTCAGCGCGTCCGAACCGAAAGAATTGATAGAGCGGCCCACATATTCTTCTGCGACATCAGCCAAAGGCGCAGGCATGTTAGTGGGCTGTTCTTCAATATTCTTGTTCAACAATTCTTCCGCGAGGCTGCGAACGGGAGCCTCGTCTTCCTTCAGAAACTCGCCGTCAGGACGGTAGAATTTAATGCCGTTGTAAGCCTCCGGAATATGACTCCCTGTTATCATGATGGCAGGCGCATTGCGAGCCATCGCGTAAGCTGCGAGTGCCGGTGTCGGAACATTTCCCGCCCATATCGCATTCTTCCCTCTCAGTTTGACCGCAGCCAAACATGAACTTGCGATGCGAGGGCTGGATTCCCTTAGATCAGCAGCAACATAGACATCACGAAATTCGAAACCACGCATCATGTGCTGCAGAAAAGCAATGACATAGGCGACGCAAGCTTGATCTGTAAAATCAATTGCCGGCCCTCGCAGACCCGACGTTCCAAAATTAACTGCCATTTTTCAGATCACCTCGCATCTTCTTCGATCCCTATTGCCACGGAAATATGAAACAATACAAATAAATAAAGACCTCAAGCACAGTTAAGACGAGCTTTCCTCACCCTTCTTAAACGGGCTTCATAGTCCCCATTGACCGTGGGAAACGCAACACGCTCCGACCAGCCGGCAGACCGTCGAATATATACCGGGAGGTCGACGAACTGCTCAAGATTGCACAGAAAAGGCTTCAGGCAGGTCAAATAAAAGTAAGGTAAGAAGCCAATTGCCCAACTTACGCACTGTCTCCACATCAAGAGGCGCCTGAAAAGAAATTCGACATTCGGTAACGTATAAATTATGACATTCTGGAAATTTTCGGAGACGATATGACAAGCTCTACTTCAAAAGGCCTTTATATTCTTGGTTTTGGCGGTCACGCGCGCAGCGTTGCGGATGTAGCCATTTTGGCAGGCTGGAACGATTTTGTTTTCGTAGACCACAATGCCCGGCCAAACGAGCAGTTTCATTCTTTTCAGGTCCTGAGCACCTTGCCCGCGGTCGTCGATCTCGACTGGAAAGTCTTCCCTGCGGCCGGGGATAATCATCGTAGACGCGAACAGGTGGCCGAAGCCCAAATAGAGCTGGCCACAGTGATATCTCCCAACGCCACCGTCGGTCTTGGAGCCGTAATTGGTGAAGCCACACTCGTGTGCCACGGCGTACATATTGGGCCCGATGCCCGGATCGGACGCGGTGTCATACTCAATACTCATTCTGTCATAGAGCATGAAGTCGAAATTGGGAATTTTTCTCACATCTCGGTCAACGCCACAATTGCTGGTCGAACGAGGGTGGGATCAGATGTTATGGTGGGTGCTGGCGCAGTTCTCATCGACTCGGTCACTGTTTGCGATGATGTTATCATAGGTGCTGGCGCGGTGGTGGTATCCGACATCACTGAACCTGGAACATACGTTGGAATACCCGCGCGGCGCATTGTTAAAAACCCATTATAGTGCATGATGCATCATATAAGAGCGCTTTCCGTGGAGCGCGGGACCGTTCTATTTTTATTTATCGCACATCTTATCCAAGAACCGTTCCGGCTGTTCGGATGTGCTCTAGCGAGAGCAAGCCATGAGAATTGGAGTCGATGCCCGAAATCTGGTCCCTAAATTGTCCGGTATTGGACGCTATGTACTTGAAACCAGTCGGCATCTTAGTCAGAACGGTCATGAAGTATTTCTCTATCTTCCGGAACCTCCTAATGACCAGGGTTCGCTCCCTCCAGTCGAAAGCGTCGACATATCCGGCTTCAAAGGAGCCTTGTCGCGGGTTATTTGGGGAAATAGCTACCTTCCGCTAAAAGCAAAGAAGGACAAGGTCGATATTTTGTGGGGGCCAGCCCACCGGCTTCCGATCATGTCCGTGAGTGGTCTCCCGCAAGTGCTAACGATACACGATTTGGTCTGGCAGCATGCCTCCTCCACTATGCGGTTTCAGGGCTGGATGGCGGAACGAGCCTTTATGAAGACCTCCATCAGACGCGCGGAACGCGTTGTTGCCGTTTCACACGCAACGAAACAGTCGCTATTCGAATTATACCCTTGGACCCAATACAAAATCGATGTTGTCTACCCCGGCTGCACCCCTTTCACGCCGGATTTGTGTTCGGCAGACCTGGAACGATTTCACTTGGATCGACCGTACGCACTCTTTGTTGGAACACTGGAACCAAGAAAGAATCTTCTACGCCTGCTGGAGTCATTTGCAGCCCTATCTGCCGACACCAGATCGAAACTTCTTTTGGTAATTGCGGGAGGTCAGGGCTGGGGATTGAACGACCTCAAAACTGAAATCTCCCGTCTTAATATCACATCATCAGTTCGCCTGACTGGGTTTGTATCCGACGAGGAACTGGGCAAGCTTTATCGAGATGCACGGTTTCTCGCGATGCCGTCGCTGTACGAAGGTTTCGGGTTCCCGATAATTGAGGCTAACCAGCTTGGTGTGCCCGTGTTAACGTCGAATACGTCTTCAATGCCAGAAGTAGGAGGAGATGCCGCCCTCCTCATTGATCCAACGTCAGTGTCCTCCATTACGGACGGCCTTCGAAGGCTGGCAACGGATGATGCCCTACATAAGCGCCTTGCCGACGCTGCGCACAAAAACGCGACCAAGTTCGACTGGTCCCAGAGCGCCTATGAACTGACAGAGGTTTTTCGGCGAGTCCTAGACGAATACAGCGAAAGATAGAGTATTTGTCAATTCGCGTTTATAGCTGCCCACATACGCCTTTTTGTGAAATTTCATCCCAGACCAAGCTCTGGTAGGTTTTTATTGCGCGGCAATTTTTGGTGACGGCAACGATGTTTTTGTTTCAGCGATCATACGCATATCGGCCAATGTTATGCGGGAAGCAGCAGTTCGTCTGTTCCCTAGGACAATGAAGGAGGCTAACAATGCCAATCTCCAGATCCCCTGTTTTGCCGCCCAGCGCAGCAAGAGACGCCCAGCATTGTTCATCGGCAACAGGTCAACAAAGAACTCAATTCGACATACCAGCGCTGAGCAGCGCACAGAACCAGCAGAAAGCCGCTCCAAGTAGGCAGGAGTTATATCTCTATCCAGAACACGACCCCTTGGAGTGACATTCCGTTGATGATAACAGTTCCAATTGAATGATTGGAACTGCTCAAGCTATTTGCTTTGCGCGCACCTAGAAACTGCTTCTACAGTGGAGATGGGATCGAAAGTCAGAGGTTATTCGCCTCTTTGTAACGTTCAATTGCCACATCCATCTCGCCATCAAATATCACTTCGCCATGATGAAAAACCAGTCCGCGTGTACAAATTGAGCGTAGCGTTGAAAAATCATGGGAAGCAAGGACAAGTATCTCGGCTTTCTCGATCAGATCAGTAATACGTCGTCGCGCTTTACCCATAAAGTTCGCATCGCCCGCCCCGATAACCTCGTCAAGCAACAAAATGTCCCCGCCTACCGAGGTCGAAATTGCAAACGCAAGACGCACCTGCATGCCGGCGGAATAGGTTTTAATAGGATAATCGATAAATTCGCCGATATCGGCAAATTCAATTATCTCGGACTGAATCGATTTCATATATTTGGGCGTCAAACCAAGAAGCAAACCACGGTAGAGAATATTTTCACGACCGCTCGCATCTGGTTCGAATCCGAGACTGATATCGAACAGGGAACGTACCGTCCCTTCTACTGTTCGCGAACCTGACGAAATAGGGTACAGACCTGCGAGCATCTTCAAAAACGTACTTTTCCCAGCACCATTGTGTCCGAGCAGGCCGACGCGCTCGCCGGGTTGAATAGTGAGATTGATGTCCTTCAGGGCATGGATATCAGCAATTTTCACCCCGCTACCAGGCGTCAACATAGATGACAGCATAGTCTTGATAGATCGCTCTTTGAAAGCGACTGAAGCATAGTGGAGATTGACGTTCGATAGTTCGATACGATTTGTCATAGATAGAATATCACCCGTTTTTCTGCTTTTCGCCCCACAGCAACTGCGATCAGCGAAAAAAACAATGCCGTACCGAAACACCACATGTAGTTCGTCAGCGTTGGCCACTCACCGTGTAACAATGGCGCGCGCACGATCTGCAGAAGATGATAAATTGGATTGTAATCCAACAACGCGTGAAGATTGCCCCGTCTAAAAATGGAATCTTCAAAGTAAACAGGCGATACAAACCATATTGCTTGCAACATCAACCCCAGAGCGTGAGGCAAATCTCTAAACCGAGTAGAAAAATATGCCATGATTGTCGCCCATGGCCAAACAAACATGGCCAAAATTGGAAAAATCGTCAAAGCAGCAAGCCAGCACCAGCCAAAATTCTGGGGCATAACGACCAGAACCCATCCAATCAAACTCACCGAAGCTACAGCCAGTACAATGAGTCCGGACAGTACGTTTCTGAGTGTATAAATCGCCAGTGGGTGTTTCGTCTGTTTGATATAGGCGTCAGCCTGCACAAAGGCCATCGAGCCGCCGGTTACGTTAAAGGCGATATATTCCCATATGATGACGCCAGAAAGAATATAAGGCGCATATTCAGCAAGCGTTGAATTGAATATCTGGCTGAATACTATAGATATCAGTATGGTCAACCCCAGCGGCTGGAGCATAGACCATAATATTCCAAAAAATGATCTCCGCCAACGAGCGCGGAGATCAGATAAAACCAAATGGAACCAAAAATAACGGGCGGCCCATATACCTCTGGCATAATCCATTCACAAGCTCACTTTCAAAACTCAACTTTTCTTTTGATCGAAATATCTACAAATGGTGTCGCAAATGTGATTCAGCTGCGGCTCGGTAAGACCGGGATAGCTCGGCAGGTTGACCCCTTTTAGACTTAGATCTTCGCCGACTGGAAACGATTGGTCCGTTGCACAGTGAGGCATCAGATGCGCCATAGGGAAAAAGGGCCGGGTTTCTATTTCCTGTTCGGCAAGTTGCTTTCTCAACGGTTCTCTATCCGCCGCATCATTCAAGATTATGGAGCACATCCAGTATGAGTGCTTACCCTCACCCTCGAAATCGTGGGTTCGCATAGGTAATCCCGACAGACGGCGTGTATAAAACTCTGCGACACTCTTCTTCTTCTCAAGAAGCATGTCGGCCATTTCTAGCTGGGCCAGACCAATCGCCGCTTCAATGTTGGTCATACGATAATTGAACGCCAACATATCGTGCCAATATTCGCGCGTTGCAGATACGCCCTGGCTTTTTAGGCGCCTCGCCCGCTCCATTACCGACGGATCACGAGCCAATACCATCCCGCCTTCACCGGTGGTAATTGTTTTGTTGCCGAAGAAGCTGAAGCTTGAGGCGTCACCAAACGTGCCTACGTGCTGATTCTTCCAAAAGGTACCGAAAGCTTCGGCACAGTCTTCAACAAGCAAAAGATCGTGCTCGTTACAAATTTGTAGAATGGCATCCATATCACACGGGTGACCATACAGATGCACGACCATCACCGCTTTGGTCTGGGGTGTTATTGCAGCACGAATCGAGTCCGGATCAACCTGAAGAGTACTGCTCAAAGAATCCACAAACACCGGCGTGGCACCGGTTTGCATAATCGTGTTAACCGACGCGATATAGGTGAAACTGGGGACGATTACCTCATCGCCCCGGCCTATCCCGAGCGCCTCCAAGGCCAGATGGATAGCCACAGTTCCGTTAGCTACCGAAGTAGCTGAGCTTGCGCCGACATAGTCGGCGAAGGCAGATTCGAATTTCGAAATGAACTGGCCGCGAGAAGATATCCAGCCAGTGGTCAAACACTCGTTGACATATTGAGAAACATTGCCTCCAAGATAAGGCTCATAAACTGGTATTCTTGACATGATCAATCTCTACGCACAGAGGACTGGTAGCCGTTTTCATTCAGGAATTTTTCCCGCTCGGCAGATTTCAGATCTTCAGCTGCCATTTCTTTCACCAGTTCTTTGAAACTCGTTGCTGGAGACCAGCCAAGCTTCGCCTTTGCTTTCGATGCATCGCCCAGTAGAGTTTCCACTTCAGCAGGACGGAAGTACCTGGGATCAACGGCAACAATGCAATCTCCACTCGCCGTATCATATCCCTTTTCATTCACGCCTTCGCCCTCCCATCGCATTGAAATGCCCAGTTCGGCAGCGGCGAGTTCAACGAATTCTCGGACCGAATGTTGCTCTCCCGTGGCGATCACAAAATCTTCGGGGTGCTCCTGCTGCAGCATCAGCCACTGCATTTCCACATAATCCCGCGCATGCCCCCAATCGCGAAGAGCATCAAGATTACCGAGAAACAGAGTTTTTTGAGTGCCCAGCTTAATTCGCGCCAGAGCACGCGTAATTTTGCGTGTTACAAACGTCTCGCCTCGATTCGGCGACTCGTGGTTAAACAATATTCCGTTGCACGCATAAATTCCGTAAGCTTCACGGTAGTTTACCGTAATCCAATATGCATACATCTTGGCAACAGCATAAGGCGACCGTGGATAGAACGGGGTCGTTTCCTTCTGAGGCACTTCCTGAACTAAGCCGTACAACTCGGAAGTAGAAGCCTGGTAGAAACGGGTCTTTTTGGTTAAACCCAGAATGCGAATGGCTTCCAGAATTCTGAGCGCACCAAGCGCGTCGGAATTCGCAGTATACTCTGGCTCTTCAAACGAAACCGCCACATGGCTTTGTGCAGCGAGGTTGTAGATCTCGTCAGGCTGCACAAGCTGAATGATGCGCATCAAGCTGGAGGAATCTGTCAAGTCACCGTGATGCAACGTCAGATCATTTCCTGTGTCGTGTGGGTCAGTATAGAGATGATCAATTCTGTCGGTGTTAAACAGCGATGTGCGACGGCGAACCCCATGGACGGAATACCCCTTACCCAGCAGAAACTCAGCCAAGTAAGCGCCATCCTGACCGGTTATTCCTGTTATGAGGGCGACTTTCTTCGTCATTACTTTCTCCATTAGAGACTTCATTAACTTTCCTGCATCAACGATGCCGCACCCTAACCCCCAAATTTGTTGCTCTATAACCGCGCCGGAGGATAAAGTCGACCCATTCCATGCATTCAGCATCAAGAGCGTTTGTGAACGAGCTTAACCTATCGCGCCCTTCCGTGGCGATGGCGATGTTGGAATGAAATCTACCATTACAGTTGCGTTTTGGAATTTAGATGATGCCGTTGAGCAATTGCCTGATGGGTTCCTGCGCCAACAGGATCATGCGATGACATGTGCTGGGGTTATATGTCGTTGGGTGAGTTGCTTGCGATGCGTCGAATTTCCTGAACAGACCACCGGAACAAATCGTGATGGTCGGCAGCCGCCGTCTTTTTTAGGGGCCTGACGTCATGGCGCGGTACCGGATCACCGTCATCCTGGCGAAGGCGAGCATGACGAGGGAGATGCCAACCATGCCATGACCGGGTTTTGTTGTGATCAAGGCCGAGCTCGTTCGTAAGCGTCCGGCGATCTGATTTTGCTGATGGGGCCTTTTGGGCGTTGGACTTGCTTCGCAAAAG
>UEIJ01000022.1 GCA_900470195.1 Hyphomicrobiales bacterium
GAGTTCGCCGGCCCCCTCCTTCTTGCGATTGGAATGAGCATGCTGGCTGGAGGCCTTATAGTTAGATGGACGGGGAACAAAGTTTAGCCGGATAATCTCGCACCTGAATATGAGTAAAGTGAAGAAATGCGATTCGGGCCCCGAGCCTAACGCCCAATTCGAATGCCGGGCCTTTGAAGAAAATCCCAGTGCAGGCCTGCAGCGCTCGGCACCGAAATTAGCGTTGGAAACTCGTGCAATGAACACTCGTGTCGCGTAGCTTGAAATGATTTTGGCGATCGAGCGGCATGGCGAAGAATCACGTGCGAAGTCGTCGCGAAGTGAAGTAGATCGCCAAGAGGAATTTCATTCCGTCCGCCGATCGAGACTTGCTCCGAGCGTGAGCTCTCGGAGTTTTTCAACAGTATAGGCGCTAAAAATCGTCGGCATCCTCCCCAACGACCACACCATCGTTACATTGATCGATGCCGTCTTGCTGGAGTAGAAGCACAAATCGGCCATTCAGCAGTCTCGCTACATGACACTTGATAAAGGCTCACCCGCTTCACTCTACATGTTGAGTTTCACCGTATCCTGTTCGTGAAGCGCCGGCAATATCGGCGTCAGGCGCCAGCAAGTCATTCCTCCTTGCGAACGCGACAAAAAGGCCGCGCGCGGTCTCAGCGTCCACTTCGCCCCGCAGTGCGGCACGGCATGCATTCAGGGCGACAGAATGGCCCTTATCTCTGGATTGGGCAGGCCATTCCAGCAGATATCTGTAAGCGTCGATTACCGAGCCAATTTCCGTGGGGTAGCCGAGCCCCACAAAGATTCGTACCGGTTTTTCGAAGCAGTCTGTTTTCATTTCGGTCTCCCTTTTAATTCAAGCTTGCGGTACGCAAGCGCACCATCTGACCTCCAACCATTTCAATAGATTTCGCGTCATCTTCAGCATGCCGAAATCCGTTTTCGGGTAAGCCCTTCTAATATATTGAACCTTGTCAACGTGACTATGAGCAGTTGAGCGTTCAGGATCGTCGGAAATGTCAGAGCAATGTAAAACATCAGTCAGTCCGTTGATTTGGGACATTCTCATCTGCTGTGACGCATCAAGGCATAGGGAGAACGGGTCCGGCGGTCCGGACCCGTTCAGTAGACTCACGCCGTCGACCACGGACGATGATGGCCGAACCAGATACTGCCGGCGGCCACGATCACGACGACAATCCCGGCGATCAGATGTGCGCCCGTGGCGGCAGTCACGGCTGAGAAGCCGAGTGCCCAGGGGGCAACCAGCGCCCAAATGCCAAGTACGAGGTTGAGCCACTCTTCCACCTCATGGAAAGCGTAGAGTGCAGAGCCGGCGACAAGGGCGACGGCCGCGCCGACCACCCATGCGCTCCAGGCGGCATAGGTCTCTGCGGTGAAGCCGAGCAGCCACGGCGAAATCAGAAGGCCAAGACCGGCAACGATATTGACGATATCGAAAGCCGTCCGGTAATTCGAACTCAGGGACTTTAGCATCGTTCATTTCTCCTCATCGGTTGGTTGCATCATCAATGGACCGCCTCGGTCGGCGAGGCGGCGGGTGCGGCGGCCGCCTTCGAACGGCCATCGCCGCAAAGCTCGGATATCGTGGATAGGGCCGGCAGAAGACGCGCTTCGGCCCGTTGGGGGAGCAGGAACGGCGCCAGTTCGTCCTCCGTGAACGCTCCTGCTGCAATTTCCTGCAATGCAAGATTGCTCACATTCGGATCTCGCAAAGCAAGTCTCGGTTCGGCCCCACGGTTGAGCGCACGCGTGCGCGCTGCCGCAGCCAGCACCAGCACGAACCGGTTCGGAAGAGCCTTCTCGCAATCAAAGATGACATGCCGGTCCATGGCTCACCTCATGCGGCATGCCGATCGTTCATTGTATGAACTGGCCCGTTTTCAACGCCTCGCTCAAGCGCGAGCATCGCCTGCTCGACCTCGTAAAGGCGCGATGGCCGGTCGTTTTCCGGCATGCCTTCATTGGTCGCCTGATCTGCCAGATATTCCGTCCAGGCCCAGTTCATCAGGATCGAACGCTTCGCCTCGAGCGACAACGCCGGATCGCGAACGACGTCCATCGGGGCGAACCAGCTGGCCGGACCGGACGCATCGTCGCGGTCTGCCGCGCCATCCATGGCCTGCCCGTACTTTTCCTGAAGTCGAGCAAGACCCAGCCGCTCCAAGGTTGCATCAGCAAAGGCATGAGCGGGCCTAGCCGATTGGCGACCATTCCTCCTCTTGGCCGATGCAACAGCCTTGTCTGCCGGCCGTTGCACGACGTAGGTCAGCCCTTGTCGCTTGGCATAGCGGATGGCGGATTGCAGTGTGGGGAATTCGAGTTCCACCTGCGCAAGTGGGTCACTGCCGCCGGTATAGCCCATCAAGGGTTCGATAAACGGCGCGGAGCGACGCTCGAAAACGAGCCGCCAGCCCTTTGTTCGCGCATTCCCTGAGGTGGTCACAGAACGCGACGGCTTGAAGATGCGCGCAACCGCGTCGTCCGGAAATGGCGAGCGTCCGAAGGAAAAGTTGCGCCGGTTGTCATTTAAGGCGCGGACAGCGGCAGTTGGGGTCTCTATTTTTGGTTTTGTGTCTCTTGCAGTCTCCATTCTGCATCCCTCCCGGTTGGCGAAGGATACTGGCGGCCGCCATTGGGCCGGCCGCCAGGGTTGGTTGAACCGATCAGCTCTTGATGGCGATGCGCTTGACCTGCGACTGCGCCTTCTCGGTCTTGGGCAGGGTCACGGTCAGCACACCATTCTTGAAATGCGCGTCGACCTTGTCTTCCGCGATCTCAACGCCGAGCGGGATGCGGCGCTCGAAGCGGCCATAGTATCGCTCGGAGAACTGACGATCCTTGTCCTCGTTCTCGGAACGCTTCTCGCCCTTCAGCGTCAGCACACCGTCGTTGAGCAGGACTTCTATATCCTTTTCTTCAAGGCCGGGCACTTCGGCCGTCACCTTGATCTCCTTGTCGGTGTCGGAGATCTCGACGCTCGGCCAGCCGACACTGAAGGCAGAACCACTGCCGAAGGTGGGCAGGCTGGAGCCGAACCCCCGGAAAACATCGTCGAACAGTCGGTTCACTTCGCGATGAAGCGACAGGATGGGATCACGGTCGTTATCGCGCAGGACAGTCGGAACCTGGTTGCCATTGTTACGGCCCCAGGGAATCAGATCACGAACACTCATGGTTTTTCTCCTTCTCATCTGTTGATTGGACAAAATCTGCCAGTGACGCCGGGCCATGGCCCGGCGCCCTGCTTGCAGACAGCTTCGTTTGGAAAATCAGGCGGCCTGCTTGTCCGCTTCGATCTGCTTCGTATCGACCATCGGCAGAGCCGTGTCGGTCGAAATCGCAATCTGGCGAGGCTTCATATCTTCGGGGATTTCCCGCTTGAGATCGACGGTCAGCAGGCCATTGACGAGCCCGGCCCCGACGACCTTGACATGATCGGCAAGCTCGAACCGGCGCTGGAACGAACGACCGGCGATCCCGCGATGCAGATACTGCAGATCGTCGTCATTCGCCTTCTGCCCGGCGACGAAGAGCATGTTCTGCGCCTGGGTAATCGTCAGCTCGTCCTGGGTGAAACCCGCCACTGCCATGGCAATGCGGTAGTCGTCCTCACCGGTCTTGATAATGTCGTAGGGCGGCCAGTTGTCGATCGATTCGACACGGCTTGCAGCTTCAAGTGCGTTCAACATTCGGTCGAAGCCGATGCTTGACCGAAAAAGGGGAGAAAAATCGAGGTTTGTCCTCATAACCATATCCTCCTTACAAGCAACATGGATACAAGGAGACGCCAAGAGCACAGGGCGCCTCCTGGACGTGTCGATCCCCGATTGGGCGATCGAACAATAATCATTTAATTCAGTACGTTGCGGCTTCAAGAGGTTTTCAATAGCACCATGGAAAATTTTCTTGGCCCGTGGCGAGCTGATACCGTGTCCGACTATTCAATAGGCTCTCGAGAGAAGTCCACCCATGTCAATCGCGCATCAAGGTGTCGAGAAAGCTCCGACACCAGTGAAAGATGTCGTTGGCTCGCAATTTTTCCATCATCGCCTGCCAGCGCTCCACGCGAGCGTCGTGTGGCATCGAGAGCGCAACTTCGATCGCCGAGGCCATGGAATCGAGATCATATGGATTGACCAACAGCGCGCTGTCGAGTTCACGAGCGGCGCCGGCAAAGCGCGAAAGGATCAAAACGCCCGGGTCTTCCGGTCTCTGCGCCGCAACATATTCCTTTGCAACCAGATTCATGCCGTCACGCAAGGGCGTCACAAACCCGACCTTCGCAATGCGATATAGCCCGGCCAGGGATTGGCGACCGAGAGACTGATTTATATAGCGCACCGGTGACCAATCGACCGTGCCGAGTTCTCCGTTCACTCGGCCAGCCAATTCGGCGACCGCTTTTTGCATGGCCGCATATTCGGGCACGTTCGAACGTGATGTTGGCGTGACCTGCAACAGAGTTGTGCGCCCCATGCGCATGGTATTCATCTGCAGAAAACGATGAAATGCATTGATACGCTGAGTGATCCCTTTGGAATAATCGAGCCGATCGACGCCGATCACGAGATCGCTGCCACCAAGGCTTGCCTTTGTACGCGCAACCAGAGGGTCGTTCGCCGCGTCGCCTGCCACGCGCTCGAATTCCGCTGTATCAATGCTGATGGGAAAGGCACCGCAGCGGAACACTCTGCCATATGCGCGGCAAAGATCGTTGCCCAATAGCTCTCCAGCCCCCTCTCGACGCAGGCATTCGGCGAAATTGTCGAGATCGTATCGCGTGTGAAAGCCTACCAGATCATAAGACGAGAGCCCCCGCAGAATCACGTCGTAGACGGGCATGGCAAACAGGATGTCCGCCGGAGGCCAGGGAATATGAAGAAAAAAGCCGATCCTGTTGGCGCAACCGCGTATGCGCAATTCTTCCGCCAGCGGAATTAGGTGATAGTCGTGAACCCAGATGATATCATCAGGTTCGATCAACGGCATTAGCAGGTCCGCGAAGAGCCGGTTAACCCGATAGTATCCAGACATCTCACTACGGGCGTATTCACCGAGGTCCAACCGACAATGAAAGGTCGGCCACAAAACCCGATTGGCAAAGCCATTGTAGTATTCGGCTATATCTTTCTTCGTCAGATCCGTGAGCGCGTACTCAATGTTTCCGATCCGCTGGCTCGAAAGCGGGGGTATATAAGTCTCCGCGCTCTGTTTGCCCGACCATCCCATCCAGAGGCCATTATGTTTCTGCAGCGCTGAATGGAGCGCTATTGCAAGTCCACCTGGCGGAGGATTGCCGTTCTTGTCCGGTAGCGGGACCCGGTTTGAGACAACGATGAGCCGGCTCATCTCGAAGTTCCCTGACTGCCGAGCCTTGAGCAGGCAATAGAGCCCAGACGAGAACGCAAGTCGGCGGGAGAGTGCAATACGGTATCGGCCGACGTAATACCTGGTTCGCTGCCAACCCGGATTGCCGCGCCGCCCCCTTGTTTAGCTGCGACGAACATATCTTCGTCCGTAAGGTCATCACCAATTGCTATAGGCAGTCGGCCCGAAAACTCCGCGGTCTCCATGAAACTTTTGAGCGCATCGCCTTTATTTGCCTTTGCTGGCCGCAGTTCGATCACCATCTTGCCACGTAGGACGTACCAGTCATCACCGGCCACGCGCCGAGCCTCTTCCATCAACGCTTCTACTGCGTGTTGCGCTGCGGGTGCCAGGCGATAGTGGAGCGCCACAGCGGCGCCCTTATCCTCAAAGATCACCTTTTCCGGCTCTGGCCGCCGCAACCTGAGCAGCGCTTTTGCCTTATTGAACGGCTCTGATGACGCGGTCCCGTATCGGGTTCCATCCGCGAACCGCATCTCCGCGCCGTGAAGGCCGGCAACGGCAAAGCGTTGGGGGGCAAAAAACGCGTCAACCGTCGCGATACTACGTCCGGTCACCAGCGCAAGTGATCCACCCAGATATCGGGATAGCGCAGCCAGATCGCGGCCGAGATCGTCCGGCACAGCAACTGCCCCCGGCGTCGGTGCGATATCCAGAAGCGTACCGTCGATATCCAGAAACAGCGCGAAGCGCTCCGGCGAGGTCATGAGCCCTTCAAGTGGATCGGGCTGCTTTTTGCAAACAGCACCCGAAGGACCTGTCATGTGTGTCACGCACATCTTTCTCGTCCTCTTCTGTGGCGCGAAAGATGTAAGCGGCGTTTTGGCGCGTTCAATATCGCTCTGGCACTCCTCCTACCAGAGTGCCAAAAAATTATACCGCCTCTCTTGAAGCGAGCCCACCGATTCCCAAATCTTCATCGGCTTCGCAAATTGCGAAGTGTTCATAACGTTGTTGTCATTGATCGGAAGGAGCGTTTGCGAACGTATCCGCCTGAGCCTTGTTGGCATGTTTTGAATGGCGGTGCGACAGGGCGGGCGCAACGGCCCGACTGGTAGCATGCAAAATCTCCCGAAGAAAATGGCTTGGGGTGGCCTCAAAGGTGCCCGGATCGAAGATCGCAAAGAACGGTCTTTGATGTTCATGTCCGAACTTCGCTTCTTAAAGGAGGTTTTGATGAAAATCGCACAAATCGCACCCCTTGCCGAACGAGTTCCGCCAAAGCTCTATGGCGGAACGGAGCGCATCGTCTCCTATCTGACAGAAGAACTCGTTCGTCAGGGGCATGATGTCACGCTGTTTGCCAGCGGTGATTCCATTACATCCGCCAAGCTCGTGCGGTGTTCGAATTTGGCCCTAAGGCTTAACCCCGCCGTTCAAGACCCTATCCCCTATCACGTCATGATGCTGGAAGAAGTGCGCAAGCGCGCCGACGAGTTCGACGTCCTGCATTTTCATATCGATCTTCTGCATTTCCCGCTGATCAGCCCATTCGCTGGCAAGACAGTCACCACGCTGCACGGACGGCTGGACTTGCCTGATCTCAAACCTTTCTACGCTTCTTTTCCGGACGTGCCGCTGGTCTCGATTTCCAACGATCAGCGCCGGCCCATGCCCCCGGTCAACTGGGCAGGTACCGTGTATCATGGGCTGACCTCGGACGTCTTGCCGTTCACCCAAAAGCCTAAGGGCGACTACCTCGCTTTCCTGGGACGCATTTCACCAGAGAAACGCCCGGACCGGGCGATCGAGATCGCCGCGCGCACCGGCATGAAGCTGAAGATTGCCGCCAAAGTCGACAAGGCCGATGAGGCCTACTGGCAAAAGGAAATCGCGCCCATGATCGAAAAGCACAAGAATGTCGAATATATCGGCGAGATCAATGAGACGCAGAAAGCTGACTTCCTCGGAAATGCGCAAGCACTTCTGTTCCCGATAGACTGGCCCGAGCCTTTCGGTCTCGTCATGATCGAGGCCATGGCCTGCGGTACGCCGGTCATTGCGTTTGAATGCGGCTCGGTACCCGAAGTCATCGACGACAATGTATCCGGCTTTATCGTCAACGATATTGATGAAGCCGTGGATGCCGTCGGCAAACTCGATCAGCTCGACCGCAAGACTGTCCGCAACACGTTCGACAAGCGTTTCACTGCAAGGAGGATGGCCAATGACTATGTCGACATCTACCGCTCACTCGTCAACAGATACAACCACGTCGGACAAATGCCGCTTCATGCTGCCAATGGAAATGCTGCCACCTTTGCCATCGGCGACACAGCCTGACCCTCGTCTGATAAAGGATTTTCAGCCGTGGATTCCGCGTTAACATTGACCGACAGAAAGGAGCCGGCCTACGCCGGCTCCGACACCAAGCCGACGAGCGGCGTTCCCGAGGCCGCGATCCGCTATGAACGCGGTTCGCGAACACTGAAACACGGCGACACATTCGCCGTGTTTGACAATAATGGTGATGCAGTTTCGTGGCCAGGCAACCCTGAGGGTGTGTTCCATCGGGATACGCGGCACCTGTCCTATCTCAGCCTGACCATCAACGGGCTCCATCCGTTGCTGCTTTCTTCGACATTGCGTGACGACAACGCTACGCTGAACTGCGATCTCACCAATCCTGACATTGTCATCGAGCCTGATGGCGACACGCTTCGCCACGACTTGCTACACATACGGCGGACACGGTTTCTTCTAAACGGAGTCTGCTACGAACGGCTTCTGCTGCGCAATTTCGATGATCGGGAACGCACGATCCGTCTCGATATTGCATTTGCGGCCGATTTCGCCGACCTGTTCGAAATACGGGGCACGCCCCGCGCGAAGCGCGGGCAATCGGCCCAGCCTGAGGTGGAGGCTGATCGCGTCCGCCTTTCCTATCTCGGTCTCGATGGGCGAACACGTGCAACGGTTCTGCGTTTCGGCCCCGAACCCTCGTCAATTGCGGGAGATCATGCCCGTTATCAGATTACCCTTGGGCCACGTGAAGCCCGCTCGCTCTTCATCGAGATTATCTGTGACGAGCGCAGTGAAGAGAAAACTCCACCCCGAAAGACATTTTTCTCCGCACTGCGTCGGGCGCGTCGAGCTCTGCGACGCTCGTCGGCTCGTGCAGCATCGGTGGTGACCTCCAACGAAATTTTCAATGAAGCCGCCCGCCGCAGCGTCGCGGACCTCTATATGCTCATGACCGACACGCCCGAAGGCCCGTACCCCTATGCCGGCATCCCCTGGTTCAGCACAGTCTTTGGTCGCGATGCGCTGATAACCGCCCTGGAGACACTTTGGCTCGACCCGGCAATCGCCCTTGGCGTCCTTAAGCATCTCGCCGCCAACCAGGCAGTGGACTTCAACCCTGAAGCCGACGCCGAACCAGGCAAGATCCTCCACGAGATGCGCTTCGGAGAGATGGCGGAACTCGGTGAAGTTCCCTTCCGTCGGTATTACGGCAGCATCGATTCGACCCCGCTTTTTGTCATGCTGGCGGGCGCCTATCTTCAAAGGACAGGTGACCTCGAAACCTTACGTGGCCTATGGCCTCATATACGCGCTGCGCTGAACTGGATTACCCGGTCTGGAGACCGGGATGGTGACGGCTTCGTTGAATATGGTGCCCGCACCGGGAAGGGCCTGGCCAATCAGGGTTGGAAGGACAGCCACGACTCCGTGTTCCACAAGGACGGCAGGCTTGCGACGGGACCAATCGCTCTGACGGAGGTGCAGGCCTATGTATATGGTGCCTGGCGGGCGGCCGCGATCATTGCCCGGCAGCTGGGTAAGGACGATGACGCCTTGAGTTTCGACCGAATGGCCGAGACATTGCGCATCTCCTTCGACAAAGCGTTCTTTGACGAAGAACTGCAAACCTATATCCTGGCCCTCGACGGCGAGAAAAATCCTTGCCGTGTCCGCTCGTCGAATGCCGGTCATGCGCTGTTCACGGGGATTGCTTTCCCGGAACGCGCCGAGAAGGTCGTCCGAACACTGATGGCGCAGTCATCTTTCTGTGGCTGGGGTGTGCGCACTATTGCCGCCTCCGAGGCACGCTACAATCCGATGAGCTATCACAACGGATCGGTCTGGCCGCATGATAATGCGCTGATCGCCGCCGGTTTGGTGCGGTACGGCTATCGGGCCGAGGCAGCACGCATCTTCGAAGCATTGTTTGCCGCATCGACCTACATCGATCTCAGACGGCTGCCCGAGCTTTACTGCGGCTTCGTTCGCCAACGCGGAAAAGGGCCTACGTTCTATCCCGTCTCCTGCATCCCGCAAGCTTGGGCCGCGGCGGCGCCGCTCTTCCTGCTGGCGACAGTGATCGGTCTCGGTTTCGATCCACGCGCCTGCCAATTGACGCTGAACCAGCCTGTACTGCCATCTTTCACTGATGAAGTTGTGCTTCGAAACCTGCGGCTCGGTTCGGCATCGGTGGATATCGCTTTGCGCGGCACCCAATCGAAGGTGGTCGTTGACGTTCTCGAACGAAAGGGAGAGATCAAGGTGTTGACGACCAACTGAGAGCTTTGGCAGAACCGCCGCGGCCTTGGGCTCGAAACGCTCACAGATTTGTGCTTGGAGGCTCGGACCGTAAACCAAGATCAACTTTTCATGCCTTTGCGGCGGAGTTCGGCTTTAGGTCGAAAAAAGGCTCTCGCCCAAGAAGCCGCGCTCCACGCCATCCTTTCCGCACGAACAGGAGGAAGTGTTGATGCCGATGACACGTGAAGAAGTTGAAGCCGTTCTGGGTCCGGTCGATGACGTGCTTGTCGCCGATCTTATTTCGACCGGTGCATCAGCCGAAGAGCTCAGGGAGGCGTGGGCATGGTTAAACAGCGATGAAGCGCTGATTGGAGCCGGTCGCCCTCTTCCCGGCTCACGAATCGGCGAATTGATCGACATGCTTGACGAAAGGGAAGATGACGGCGCCTGAGTGGCGACCGTTGCGTACACCAGGCCAAGTCGCCGCGGCTCGGGTCGCCGCGGCGATCTTCTTGTTCATTGGATCGCAATGACCCCGTCTACAGCTGCCCAGTCCGACGGTTCAATCAGGTGGTTGTGGGCAACTCGTACCGAATGGAGCGGTCCTTGCAGCGTTTCTGACCAGAAATCAAGGAAAGCGCGGAGTTCCGGAAAGTGCGGCGCCAGATCATAATCTTGCCAGACATAGAGTTGCAAAAGGCCGGGATGGTCTGGCATTCGATAATGGATCTCCGCCGTCGTCAAACCATAACCTTCCATCTGCATCAGGAATTCCCGGCTGACTTTCGAAATCACTTTCTTCCATCCTCTTTAGACATGCCTGTCTACGCCATGCTTTTTGTCGTCTCTCGCGTCCTGCAGTCGAGCCCCGCACGGTCGCGCCTGTGCGTCCAGCCGCTGCAGCGCCTCCATAATGACGTCGAATGGGATTGGCTCAGGTGAGCCGGGTCGCTGTCGGAGCGCCGGGTTTGACTCGATAGCACAGGCATCGGAAACCCACGCCGCCAGAATCGCTCGTTTCTCATCCCGATGCAGTATCCGGCTTTTTAACACCTCGTTGGGATGAGAAAAATACTGCGCCGGTGACAACAACCGATCAAGATCCGGGTCTGTTGCGGACTGCAGCGATGACGGAATGCCCGTCAATTGCTTTCGCCTTTCCATCGATATTCTCCATCCAACACAACATTCTCACAAATATCAGTGACGGATTTGCGGAGCACATACCCCGCCGGAAAAGTGATTTTGGTATTTTTTTGAGGTGATTCAAGACAGAACGACACTCGTTGGAACAGAAATATCCTCAGAATTTCAGGGCCGTAGCACCTCGTGCCTCAGAGTGCTGATTTTTTGACTCACCCTCTTGAAAAGATAAATTGGCGAACCCAGCTCATTTTCCGCGCTTCGCCGAAAGGGAGGCGCAAGCCCCGCTCCGGACCAACCGGTTCGGAGCGGAGGAACCTCTCTTTAATCTGTTTGTCCTGAAGGAGAACGAGATGACGTTCCGTCCACTACATGACCGCATTCTGGTCCGCCGTCTTGAGGCTGAAGAAAAGACCAGGGGCGGCATCATCATTCCTGACACCGCCAAGGAAAAGCCGCAGGAGGGCGAGGTCATCGCCGTCGGCCCCGGCGCCCGCAACGAAGCTGGCCAGATCCAGGCACTCGACGTCAGGCCCGGTGACCGCATCCTGTTCGGCAAATGGTCCGGCACCGAGATCAAGATCAACGGCGAAGACCTGCTGATCATGAAGGAAAGCGATGTCATGGGCATCATTGAAGCCCAGGCCGAGCAAAGACAGGCCGCCTGAGCCATCCACCCTACGTTCATCAGTCAGATAGCTGCCTATTGAGGAGTTAAAGAAATGGCTGCGAAAGAAGTCAAGTTTCACACCGATGCCCGTGAACGCATGCTGCGTGGGGTCGATGTGTTGGCCAATGCGGTGAAGGTCACGCTTGGTCCGAAGGGCCGCAATGTGGTGATCGACAAGTCCTTCGGTGCTCCGCGCATCACCAAGGACGGCGTTTCGGTCGCCAAGGAAATCGAGCTGGAAGATAAGTTCGAGAACATGGGTGCCCAGATGCTGCGTGAAGTGGCGTCAAAGACCAATGATCTGGCCGGCGACGGTACGACCACCGCGACGGTTCTTGCCCAGGCAATCGTCAAGGAAGGCGCCAAGGCTGTCGCTTCCGGCATGAACCCAATGGACTTGAAGCGCGGCATTGATCTCGCTGTCGACGCAGTCGTCCAGGAACTCAAGACTAACGCCCGCAAGATCACCAATAATTCCGAGATCGCTCAAGTCGGCACCATCTCGGCCAATGGCGATCCGGAGATCGGCCGCTATCTTGCCGAAGCGATGGAAAAGGTCGGAAACGAAGGTGTGATCACGGTTGAAGAGGCCAAGACCGCCGAGACCGAACTTGAGGTCGTCGAAGGCATGCAGTTCGACCGCGGGTACCTCAGCCCCTATTTCGTGACAAACCAGGACAAGATGCGGGTCGAACTCGAAGACCCCTATATCCTCATTCATGAGAAGAAGCTCTCCAACCTGCAGGCGATGCTCCCGGTTCTCGAAGCCGTCGTCCAGTCCGGCAAGCCGCTCCTCATTATCGCTGAAGACGTCGAAGGCGAAGCGCTTGCAACGCTCGTCGTCAACAAGCTGCGTGGCGGCCTCAAGATCGCTGCCGTCAAGGCTCCGGGTTTCGGCGACCGCCGCAAGGCCATGCTCGAAGACATCGCCATCCTTACCGGTGGCACCGTTATTTCCGAAGACCTCGGCATCAAGCTTGAAAATGTCACGCTCGAAATGCTCGGCCGGGCCAAGAAGGTCGCGATCGAGAAGGAGAACACAACCATCATTGACGGCGTCGGCCAGAAGTCCGACATCGAAGGCCGCGTCGCCCAGATCAGGGCGCAGATCGAGGAAACCACGTCCGACTACGACCGCGAAAAGTTGCAGGAACGTCTTGCCAAGCTCGCTGGCGGCGTTGCCGTCATCCGCGTGGGCGGCTCTACCGAGGTCGAAGTGAAGGAAAAGAAGGACCGCGTCGACGATGCGCTGCATGCGACCCGCGCCGCTGTCGAGGAAGGCATCCTGCCGGGCGGTGGTGTTGCGCTGCTGCGTGCTGTCAAGGCTCTCGACAATCTCAGTACGGCCAATCAAGACCAGAAGGTCGGCGTCGAGATCGTCCGCCGTGCGATTGAGGCTCCTGTCCGTCAGATCGCCGAAAACGCCGGCGCTGAAGGGTCTGTCGTTGTCGGAAAACTGCGGGAGAAAAGCGAGTTCTCCTACGGCTGGAATGCCCAGACAGGCGAGTATGGCGATCTCTACGCGCAGGGCGTCATCGATCCGGCCAAGGTCGTGCGGACCGCTCTCCAGGACGCAGCCTCTGTCGCCGGCCTGCTCGTCACGACCGAAGCGATGATCGCCGAAAAGCCGAAGAAGGAAACCGCATCGGCTATGCCCGCCGGCGCCGGTATGGATTTCTAAAGCGATCATGGGTGGTCCGCCGCACCTGCAGGAGGCGGGCCACCTCACAACCTTCGGCCGGAATAAAAGGAACTAGGTTCTGAGAACCGAAAGAGTTAGCAATTCTCCGGCTGTGAAGGTCGCCGTGCAATAGCATTCCGACCATCCTGACACCCGGCCAGCCATGTAAAAGCCCGTAAGAGATACGTGCTAACGAGGACCCTAACCCGATCAGCCTCTTGCAAATTTGCGTGCACATCGATTCAAGGTATCTCCGCGAAGGCAGGAGGCTGACTGGGTTTCGACCATAGAAACGCGACACCGACGCTGGTGTTCAACCTTATTGCGAGCGTGGAAGATATTCGACCACACCGCAGGTGAAGCGCTTCCGCGCCTCTTATTCCGCTAGCCACATCGCGGCGATTCGTATCCGAGTATTTCTGGATTGGCGGTATCGCTCATTACATTGTCGGTCCGCAAGCATGCGGGGCAGCACCTTCAGGGTCAGTCCTCGATGATCTCCGAGCAGGCACTTGAAAAAAAGCTACCCACCAAACGTGGCGGGCTGGTTCACCATACCGAACGCGGTTCAACACCTGTCGATCAAATACTGGAACTGCCGACAGAAGCAGGATTCGAGCCGTCCGGCGGAAGTGTCAACGAAAGCTATGTTTGCCCTCTTCGCGACAAACAACGGTCCGTACAAGGCCGACATTATACACCGACAAGGACCGCGAGGCAATTCCGCCGCTACGGATTTCGCTGCCTAGGAATAGATGCACTGGCCTCACAGCCGCCGCCTTCCGAAGCCCGTCGAACCATTCCGCCCGCTATGAACTTTATAAACATTTACCATGAAACGGTACACTGGATCATAGCGAAGCGGAAAACACAGTCCTATCGATTTCAGAAAATTGCAGCTTGCCATTATTAGGTGCATTTTCGAGGAAATTTAAGAGGAATCATATGATCTGTTCCACCTGACGATCGCAAGGAATTCCGAATGCAACGTTTGCTAGAAAAGATAACCGATCTCGCGGCAATTCCGGGCAACGAGGCCGGCCTCAAGGCGGGCCTCGCGAATATCACTGCGGATGCCGGCTACGCGGCCTATGCCTACGTCTATATCCGCACCGGATTTACGATGGTCATCTCCAACTACAATGGCGGATGGCAAAGCACTTACTTCCAGAAGAAGCATGCGGCTGTCGATCCTGTCATCCGCCGCGCCAAAATGCTGAAGGGGGCATTTTCCTGGAGCGGAGAACAGGAAAGGCACCGGCTTTCGAAGGCGGAGCGATCATTCTATTCGGACGCTGCGGAATTTGGGATCCGCTCCGGCATCACCATCCCGATCAAGGCGGCACAGAATTCGGTGGCGATGTTTACGCTCGCCTCAGACAAGCCGGCGATCGATCTGACGCGCGAGCTGGACCCGGTCGAGGCCGCTGCAGCGGTAGGGCAGTTGCATGCCCGCATCGTGTTTACAGATCCCACGCCGACCGTCGACGACGGTCTTTCGCTCGACCCGAAGGCCGCCACATACCTGAGCTGGTTTGCAGTTGGAAAGTCGATGGGAGAGATCGCGACGATCGAGGGCGTCAAATACAACACTGTTCGCGTCAAGCTTCAAGAGGCGCGCAAGCCCTTCGACATCCACTCGAACACGCACATGTCGTCGGTTGCCATCCGCAGGAAACTGATCTGACAATCAGTTGACCATGACTTTCGGGATATAGCCGAGGACGGTGATCAGCGTGTTCACTGTATACATCTGCGCGTGCATTTCCATGCAGGCCCTGATGTAGGTGAGATGCTGCGGGCCGCCGGACGCCTTCCCCGATTTATAGTCCTCGGGCAGGTCCTGGAAGAGCTTGTCGGCTCCGTCGACCAGAACGCGGTGGGTTCGGATGGCATCCACCGCGAGGCTTTCCACGTCGGCTTTGGACAGATTTTGCGTCAGTCCGAAGATGGCACGAATTTCGAGTTTCTCGTCAGGCTTTAAGGCGTCCATCCTTATTCCACTCGCTTGCCCTGTCCGCGGTGCGCCCCCGCAAACGTTAATCTTCTGAACCCAAGCCGGGGGTTGCAAACCGTCCTAGACAGTCCTGAGACCTTTAGCACCGAGGCGCCTGGACATACGTCACAGGCCCCCGGCCAATCGGTCAGAGGATCCTGGCGTCGTCACGGCCGACGCCAACCGCTAGGAAGGGTTTGCACACCCTGGGACAGCGCGTACTGCCCTGTCCGCCCTTATAGAAGGCCGAAGCCGTTCTCGCTAGTGCAACAGCCGCAGAATCCCACTGCAGATCTGCACATGCACGACCTCACCGCATTGCGCCAATGGCCGAGAGATCAATTCTGATCCCCGCCTTATTCGGATCGGAGGAGACCGCATCTGCCGGAAGTTCACCCTTATCCCCCTGTTGACGATCGAGGGTTTGAGTGCCGACGCCCTCGCTTTCGGTTGGCTCCGGCTCGGCGGGTTTTGCTTCGCCGGGGTCCGGCGCCCGAAACACCGCCTCCCCTTCGAAATACCCCGTCTGCCAGGCGAGGATCGCATCCTCGAACACCTGGCGCGCAGCCTCCTCGCCGGTCGGGCTGCCATACCATTTGAGGACGATGCGATGGACCCTGGCGAAGAGGGCCGAGCCCATGCGGATGTTCTCGCAAACATCGACCAGATCGGGTTTCAGCTCGCCGGCCTCGAGAATGCCGAGGCCGGCCGGATATTGGGTGATTCCGACGCGGATCGTCTCGCGGCCGATATGCTTGCGGATCAGGTCCATCGCCTCGTCCTCTGTTGCCGGTTTCGGCACGAGCACGACGCGGTTGCCGGAGCGCACGGTGACGGCCAGCGGATCTTCCGATCCCGCCCGTGCGATGAACTCACCGACGATCGCGGGCTTCAGACCAGGATCGGCGCATTGCTGGATGAGGGCGGCATCGACCATCCCGGTTTCCTTTTCTCAAGTGTTGAAGGCCATGACGACGGGAATGTGGAAGAGTCTTGCCCAGGCCGTCACGCTCGCCTTCTGGATTGAGACGATCGCGGTCCCTTCGGTCCACCAGCCATTGCCGGTGGCGACAATGACCGCGGGGGAGTGCAGCATCGATTGCAGCACCGGCCAGAGGAGGAGCTGCTCGTAGCAGATCAGCGGCGCGATCCTCTCCTCCCCGACCCCGGCCACCGGATTGCCGAAAAAATCCGCGCGGGCGCCGCCGCCCTGCCCCGTCCATTTGAGCCATGGCTGCCACATCGATCCGGGGACCGGCATGCGTTCGCGATAGAGGACCCGCGCCTCGTTCGCCGAGAGGGCGACCATGACATTGTCGTAGCCCTGGCGCTCGATGACGACGGCGCCGGCGATGACGGTGATAGCGCGGCCCCGCAAAGCCTCGCGCCACAGGCGCTCGGCGGTCGGTGTCCAGAAGCCAAGCGCGCTCTCGGGAAGAACGATGACGCGGTCGCCATCGCGAGCGCTGCGCAGAACTGCGTCCATCAGGACTCGGTGGCGCGCAAATGATGTGTCGCGCCCCAGAGTTTCGCCGAGTTCCAGGTCGACGCCTTGCCATCCCTCCGGTAGATTTGGCCCTGTCCACGTTGGGGCGGACCAAGCCCAGAAGCCTCCCAGCACCAATGCTGCGGCGAGCCGGCCTCGCGATGTCATCATTGCGAGGCCGGCGACGGTGGCGGCGAGACCCCACCAGCCCCAGCCCGGAAAGAGCACGCCGGCCGCCGTCAACGGATGCGCCCAGCCGGCGATGCCGAAGGGCGGCAGTCCCATCAGAACCAGGGCCAGAAGATAGCGCGCAGCCCTTCCCGCATCCGCCGCTCGTCTCCCGGACGCATCTTCGCCACGACGCTTCGTCCACAACACCGTGTGCACGACAACGAAGGAGCCCGAAGCGACCAGCCAGAGCAGCAGGCCGGGCCAGAGATCGGCGCCGTAGAAATTGGCGACGCCCTGCGGCAGGCCGCGTGAGGCGGCAAGGAAATAGCCCGCCGAGACGAGCGCCGCGACCACACGCGACGGCGCCATTGCCCAGAGCGCCGGAAACAGTGTTGCGACCGGAAGGAGAAGGACATGACCGCTCCAACCGATCCCGCCACAAGCGACGGACGCGGCGACGAGCAGGGCGGATCGCCAACGATCCAATGGGCGTTCACCGGGATGATCAGAGATCGAAGGTGAGAACGGGCCGCGCCAGGCCGAGAAGACCTGCCGCCGGAACCGGACCAAAATATCGGGAGTCATAAGAGCTCGCAAAGAATGAGTGGAGGAAGAGATATCCTGATGGCACCACGCCGCCGGGAGCGGGCATGAGCGGCCTGCCCTCGCCGTCGCTCTTGCGAACGGCCGAGGCTTCGATCGGGCGCCCATCGACGATGACGTGATGCGTGACCTCAACATGCTGGCCGGGACGGGCTGCGACCGTCTTGATTAGTGGCGCGAAGCCGCCGGCGCAAAGTCCGCGCCGGAGATAGCCGCGTCGCAATGCTTCCACGAATGTGGTGGTCGCCGGCGGGCAGACGAACACGAGATCGCCGGTCTTGACCGGACGGCGGAGTAGCTCGATGCGCCAGAGTCCGAGCGGTTCGCTCGGGGTCAGATTGATGCGATAGCCGCCGACCATGGCGCCCACCCCCATGACGGCACACACCATGATGGACATACCCAAAAGCAGGATCGGACCGCGCCGCCTCATTGTTTCAGGACCGGTGACTGGCGTTGCGTCAGACGCAAATCCTCCGCCTGTTTCAGTGACTGGACGGTGCGTTCGTGGGCGGCGAGTTGCTGGGCCGTGCGCATGACCGGCCAGGCTTCCTTCAACCGTACCTTTTCCTCAGGCCGCATGCCTTCGGAGAGTATGTCGAACAGTTTTCCCGATGGATCGCGAGCGCTGTTGGTGAGGAGCGTTCGTTCGCCGAACCGCTCGGCGACGGCCTTGTTGAACCCGTCGATCTCCTGTTTGGTTTCGCGATCACTCAATGCGAAGCCGAGGGCCGCCGGCAGATCGTTGCGGTCGATCGCGTCGCGCACCCGTTCGAGCACGAGGCGCGCCGCCGGCGACAGCGCCGGGATGTCGATCGACACCCGCTGTCTCAGAGCCTGTTCGTCCGCCTGCAGCCGCTGTTGGACGCTCTCGCGCATTCGCAGATACTGTTCGAGATCGCGTTTCAGCGCGGGGAGATTGAGCTCGGCGATCCGGCGCGCCTCGCGCGCCGCCTTGCCGGCGAGAATCCCTGTTCTGCCCTTGAGCGGACCGATCGATGCCGGATCGGTTTCCAGCTTTTGCAGCATTTGGCGAGCGCACTCCCTGTCGACCAGGACCGCATCGAACTCCATTGCCCGAAAGGCGGTCTCGGGATCGGCGAAGACGTAAGCGAAGCGGGCAGAGACTTCCTCCCATTGCTTCCTCAGGGCCGGATCGGCGTCGATCCTCTCGCCGACCCGATCGCCAACGGACTTCTCGAACCGGGTTATGCCGGCGACCATGGGCTTTTCCTCCTGTCTCTGTCGGGCGATCGGGGATTGGCGAAGACCAAGACGCTCGGCGAAGACGGCAAGGCGCTCCGCGAGATCGGCCAGTTTCGTCTTTTGCCGCAGCGTCCAGTCGAACCGGTCGAGTAGAAGCGTGCGCGCCACCTCGACGATGTGCAGGCCGCGGACCTCGGCAAAGCGAAGCGCCTCGCGATAGAGCTGCCCGCGTTCGTAGTCGAGCGTCGTCTCCTTGGCGTTCTTTCGCGACAGGACCTTCGTGAGACCACCGTTGAAGGCGAAGGACCGGTGCCCGTAATAGAGCTGCAGATCCTCGCGATGGCGGGTCATAGCCACATAAGTGAGATGCCGATCCAGCGAGAGCGACGCGAGCACCTTGACCTTGTCGACGGTCGCGCCCTGAGACTTGTGGATCGTCGTCGCATAGCCATGATCGAGATTGTTGTAGAAGCGTTGTTCGACCGTGACCTGGCGGCGCTGTTCGCCCTCACCCACGACAGCAACGATACGGTTCGGCCCGGCCTCGACGACATGGCCGATCATGCCGTTCTTGACGCCGAGCGAACCATCGTTCTTCAGGAAGACGATCTGGTCGCCGGCGTCGAAGCGACGAGTGCCGTCGGCGGTCTTGAACGCGTGTCCTTCGCCGAGGATGCCGCGCTCCACCAGTTTTGCCCGCGCCAAGTCGTTGAGCATACGCACGTCGCGGCGCAGATGCGCGAGCATCAGCATCGACTTTTTCGGATCGTAGTCGCGGTTCCAGTCGGCGATCAGGTGTTCGACGGCTTCCGCCTTCAGTGTCGATCCGAGTAACCTGCCCTGAGCTTGATAAGCTGACAGTGCTCGATCGACATTGCCCCGAGCAAGATCGAGCGAGGCGGCCCGCATCCAGTCCTCGCGCTGGCGATAGATCGTTTCGAGTTCGGCATAGCCGATGCGGTCGACGATGGCGCGGAAGGCCGCCCCCGCCTCGATCGGCTGGAGCTGTTCGGGATCGCCGACCAGAACGAGCTTCGCCCCTGCCCTGACCACCGCATCGACGAAGCCCGCCATCCGTTTCGAAGCGACCATGCCGGCCTCGTCCATGACAAATACGGTCCTGGCGTCGAGCGTGTCACGGCCCTGTTGCCAGCGCAGCTCCCAGGAAGCGAGTGTGCGGGAGTCGATGCCCGCCTCCTTCTCCAATCCCTCGGCAGCCTTGCCGGCGAGCGCGCCACCGACGACGCGATATCCGGCGAGCTCCCAGGCCTCGCGCGCCGCCTTCATCATCGTCGTCTTGCCCGCACCGGCGCGGCCGACGACCGCGGCGATCCGGGGAGGACCGGCAATACGCTCGATGGCGGATTTCTGTTCGTCCGAGAGCCGCTCATGCCGCCGGAACGTCGTATCGAGTATCGCTTTGGAAACGGCATGCGTCTCCGTGTTCGACAGCCAGATCGCCTGGCGCGCCATCGTCGCTTCCAGCCGGATCATCGACCGCGTCGTGTAGCGCGCCGGCATCTTGGCGCCGGTGGCGAATTCGACCGTGTCGCGCTGCAAACGCAGCACGGTCGGATCCTGGATGATGCGCGCCATCAGCTGCTGGAAGATTGTGGGATCGTCGACATAGCGATTGAGCACTTTGGCGACGTCGCGTTCATCGAAGACGCTCTTTTCGCGCGTGATCACGTCGAGGACGATGGCGGGAGTTCGAAGGATACGGCGGGTGTTTTCCGCGCGGCGCTGCTCGTTGAGTTCAATCCGCTCCAGCTCCGGCCGGACACCCTGGCTCTCGGCCTTGCGCTCGATCGCCTTCGCGCCGACGCCGATATGGATGGTCGGTTCAAGTTCGATCCCCTGCCTCTCGTAGGAGCGGCCATCGACGCGCAGATCGATGCCGCCGAGCGCCAGATGATGGTTCAGCCGCTCGAACCATCCGTCGCGCAGGGCGTTGAAATCCTCCGTCGAACCGGCCCAGAGCTCATAGAGGATCTTGCCGGATTTGGTGCGGACCGGCTGGCCGTCCTCGCCAATGACGGCAATCTTCTTTGACCCGAACCCGTCGTCGGCGAGCGGCCGCAACGTGGTCATAAGATGGATATGCGGGTTCCCTGTATTGTCGTGATAAACCCAGTCGGCAACCATGCCCTTGGCCAGGATGTGTTTCTCGACAAAATCCCGGAACAGGGCGATGTTCTGCTCCGCCGACAGTTCTAGCGGGAGTGCAACCGTCAGGTCGCGGGCAAGCTGCGCATCCGCACGTTTCTCGAAAGCTTCGACTTTGTTCCAGAAGGCTTCGGAGGCGCCGGCGACAGAACGATCAGCGATCAGGGAGCGAGCCCATTTGGGGGCGCCGGCGGGTAATTCAAACTCCTCGTGCAGCAGGCCTTGTTTGCGGGTGTAGTCGATGGTGCGGGCTTCTCGCTCGTATTCCATCTTCGCACAGTGCCGGTAGGCCGCAGACAGCACGACACTGCGGCCGGAGCCGCGACTGACGATGCTGGCTGAGAAATGGGCAATGGCCACGGCGAAGGAAACTCCAGGGTTCGAACGGGTTCGTCCGGAGCGGCTGGGGCCACACGGCCCCGCCAGGGCATGAAAGCAACACGTCGCATCGCGACGTATAATTGCGCCTTTGGAAACCGCTCCTTCGGAACGGCCGGGATCATGTCCCAAAGTATCGGCTTTGCCGATGTGCAGATCTGCACATTTCCAAAGATGCGCATCCGGGAGAGAGTGGGCGTCGCTGAAGCAACGCCACGACCACCAGGAGATGCGACCGGAATGAAGAAGCCGTCATCGAAAATCAGGGAAGAAATCGCCAGATTGCAGGACCAGCTGAAAGCCGCCGAGACGCGAGAGGCCGAACGGATCGGCCGGATCGCGCTAAAGGCCGGTCTTGGCGAGATTGAGATCGAGGAGGCCGCATTGCAGGCAGCCTTCGAGGAGATCACCAGGCGATTTCGCGGAGGCAAAGGCGACGCGACCGGGAAGAAAAGCGCTGGCGAGAGCAGGACCGGCAGTGAAGCCTCCGCGGCGCTCGCGTCTGGCGCGGCTCAGGGCAGCACTGGCGAGGCTTGAGCGAATGGCCAGAACGATGACGACGGACGCGCGCAAAAAAGACACGCGCGAAAAAATCGAGCTCGGCGGGCTGATCGTCAAGGCCGGTCTCCGCTACGAAAAACGCGCGCTGCTGCTCGGTCTGCTGATCGACGCCGGGCGCCGGATCAGGGGCGACGATAAGGAGCGATCCCGCCTGACTGCTATCGGCGCGGAGGCCTTCGGTCATGACGGCGAATAGATTTCTGCTCTTCGCCCTGCCCGCCACAATCATGCTCGTGGCGCTGTCCGCAACGTCAGGCATGGAGCATAAGCTTGCGAGCTTCGGAACGAACGCTGAGGCAAGGCTGATGCTCGGACGCGCCGGGATCGCGCTGCCCTATGTCGCGGCCGCCGCGATCGGCGTCATCACTCTCTTCGCCGCGAACGGATCGGTCAACATCAAGGCGGCGGGCGTCAGCGTGCTTGCCGGCAACGGCGCGGCGATCGCCGTCGCCGTCATCCGTGAGACGATCCGGCTTGCGGGCATCGCGGGCAGCGTGCCCGCCGGACAATCGGTCCTCGCCTATGCCGATCCCGTGACGATGCTGGGTGCGGCAGCGGCCCTCTTCACCGGCATCTTCGCCCTGCGTGTGGCAATCAGAGGCAATGCCGCCTTTGCTCACGCAGGCCCGCGCCGCATCGTTGGCAAACGCGCCGTGCATGGAGAGGCCGATTGGATGAGGTTGCCGGAAGCGGCAAAGCTTTTTCCAGATGCCGGCGGCATCGTCATCGGCGAACGCTACCGCGTCGACAGGGACAGCGTTGCCGCCATGCCGTTTCGCGCCGGCGAACCGCAGAGTTGGGGGACCGGCGGCAAGGCGCCGCTTCTCTCATTCGACGGCTCCTTCGGCTCCTCGCACGGCATCGTCTTTGCCGGCTCCGGCGGTTTCAAGACGACATCGGTGACGATCCCGACAGCGCTCAAATGGGGCGGTGGGCTTGTGGTCCTGGACCCGTCGAGCGAGGTGGCGCCGATGGTCACCGAGCATAGGCGCAAGGCCGGCCGAAAGGTGATCGTTCTCGATCCCTCGGCATCCGGCGTCGGCTTCAACGCGATGGACTGGATCGGCCGCCACGGCAACACCAGGGAAGAGGATATCGTTGCCGTCGCCACCTGGATCATGACCGACAATGCGCGCACCGCGTCCGCCCGCGACGACTTCTTCCGGGCCTCGGCCATGCAACTCCTGACGGCGCTCATCGCCGATGTCTGCCTGTCCGGCCATACCGACGCGAAGGACCAGACGCTCCGGCGCGTGCGCGCCAATCTCTCGGAGCCGGAACCGAAACTGCGCGAGCGCCTGACGCGCATCTACGAACAGTCGCAATCCGACTTCGTGAAGGAGAACGTCTCCGTCTTCGTCAACATGACGCCGGAGACGTTTTCCGGGGTCTATGCCAATGCGGTGAAGGAGACCCACTGGCTCTCCTATCCGAACTATGCCGGGCTCGTGTCAGGCGACACATTCTCGACCGACGATCTCGCCGACGGCGAAACCGACATCTTCATCGCGCTTGATCTCAAGGTGCTCGAAGCCCATCCGGGCCTGGCGCGTGTCGTCATCGGCGCGCTGCTCAACGCCATCTACAACCGCAACGGCAACGTCAAAGGAAGGACGCTCTTCCTGCTCGACGAGGTGGCGCGTCTCGGCTACCTGCGCATCCTCGAAACCGCCCGCGACGCCGGTCGCAAATACGGCATCACGCTGACGATGATTTTCCAGTCGATCGGCCAGATGCGCGAGGCCTATGGCGGCCGCGACGCAACCTCGAAATGGTTCGAAAGCGCGAGCTGGATTTCGTTTTCGGCGATCAACGATCCCGATACCGCCGACTACATCTCGAAGCGCTGCGGCGACACCACAGTCGAGGTCGACCAGACCAACCGTTCCTCCGGCATGAAGGGATCGTCGCGGTCGCGCTCGAAGCAGCTGAGCCGCCGGCCGTTGATCCTGCCGCACGAGGTCCTGCGCATGCGCGCCGACGAGCAGATCGTGTTCACGTCAGGCAATCCGCCGCTCAGGTGCGGGCGGGCCATCTGGTTCAGGCGCGAGGACATGAGGGCCTGCGTTAGTGAGAATAGGTTTCATAAGCCCGCAAGCGCGACCGCTGCACCGGCGATCGCAGCGAGCAGGGCCGGACAGGAACAATGAAGAGTATCGGAGGTGGCATGAAAGAGGTCGTGCCAACCGAGAGAACGGATATCTGAGATGGATATGCTCTTTGGACAGTCACGCCTGACAGCGTTTGGCTACCTTACCTGGGTTTTCGTGTCCTCAACGAAGGAGAGCAAACCGTGACTGCCCCTTATGATTATCACATTGGCGTGGATTACCACAAAAGCTACAGCCATCTTGTCGTGCAGGACTCTGCCGGGAAGACATTGCGATCCGGTCGCGTGAAGAACGACCGCCAGTCTCTCGGATCGTTCCTGGAGCAGTATCGGGAGAAATCAGCGTAAGCGACGACCATGGGGCGGGATTTCGGGAATTCTCGTCGTGCGAGGAGCGGAGAAAGCGCAGCCGCAGGAGGCTCAACAAAGTGGCTCGAAGAGGAGCCGGGACCGACTGCGCCCGCTCCTCGCACACCGTCTCGCCGGCCCGACCCGAGAGCGCATCCGTACAGGCTGATGAAACCGAGGCAAGGATAGGCTGAGGCATCGGAACGAAAGGAACGACGAGTGACGAAATCGAGAGTCGTACCGATCGAAAGAATGCGGATGTGCGGAAACGACGATCGACCTGGCGCCGGCAATCTTTCCGGCTTCGTTGCACATGCCGAAACGCCGGGGCCGGGGCTTGCCCTTCCTTCATGAGGTGAGATTGAGAGGGGTCGGCGCAGCCCCTCTTTCATAGCCGTGCCGGCCGGTCGATCCGGTTGGAACGGCTCCCACGAACGGCCAAGATCAGAGGCGGCAGGGCCGCCTCTGATCTTGGCGTCAATCGCCCGGGTCGAAAGGCTCCTTGTCCTCAAGGCCGATGCGCCATCGCCTGTCGGACCAACGGGACGGCAGGTAAATCTCGTCGCCGCCAAAATGCGCGATGATGATCTTGCCGGCCTCATGAAACAGAGCGAAATCGACCTTGTTGTCGATCGCGTGGAGTAACGCCGCAGACAGAAACTCGCGCGAAATGTCAGCGGGCAGATGCACTTCCGCATCGAATTGTCGACGCAAGGCTTCAAGCCATTTCGGCTGTGTGATTTGGTGCTTTGTCATCGGAGCCTCCTTTTCGTTTTCTGACGAAAGGAGTCCGCACCGTAGCCCGTGAGGGGTCAGGGAGCGCGGAACGCGGCCGCCACGCGGCGAGCGGAGGAACCGATTTTTCTCTGTGCCGCTTGCGGCCTCAGGAAAATCGGAGGAGCGATGTCCTTGACGCCGGAACGGCGGGTGCAAAGTAGGACGTCAGAAAGAGATAGAACCGCGTCCTCAAAGGGACGCGCCCGCTTGCCGTCTCCGATGGCCAGAAGATATTCCGGCACTCTCGTTGCGACGATATCTGGCATCGCCACGCATCTTCTTTGCGAGAGGATCGTGACCCGCACGGGACGAAACCGCCTGTCGGGTTCGGTGCGCTTGCGCGTAGAGCCGCGCGGCAAAGCCGCCTCGCCCAACACCTCGCTCTTTGAAGACGGAAGACACATCAGGAAGATGAATCGATGAGCCCGCATTGATTCAGAAAAGTCGTTGGACGCCGCTTCGGTGGCACGCGACAATCCGGCCATGGAGAAAGAGGCAACAGACCCGGTTCACCTTCATCGTATTGACGCAACACAGAACATGCGGCGCTTCTATGCGCTGGCGGTCCAGCCGACGCTCTTTGGCGGCGCATCGGTCATTCGCAACTGGGGCCGGATCGGAGCAAACGGCCAGACGATGATGGAGACCTTCGACAGCGAGAAGGATGCCAGGCAGCTGTTCTCACGCCTCGAGCGGACGAAAAGAAAGCGCGGCTATCGCGACGTCGCTCTCCCCGATTGACGACGCAGTAACACGCAAGCCCGATGTTTGCCGGAACGCCTCGAGCCTCACCCCTATCCTCGCCCGGTCTTCTTGGTCATACCGGATGGATAACCCAGAACGAGGGAACCATCCAATCATGAAAACGGTCAACGAAATCGCCGACAAGATCGCATCCGAGCAGAACCTGACCAAGGCGCAGGCCAAAGCCATCGTCGAGAGCGTGTTCAGGCAGATTGCCGATGCGGCACAAGCTGGCTCCGAGACCTCCATACCTTCCTTCGGGAAGTTCAAGGTAAAGGAAACGCCGGAGCGCGAAGGCCGCAATCCGGCAACAGGTGCCACGATCAAGATTGCCGCGTCGAAGAAGCTGACGTTTGCGCCGGGCAAGGCGGTCAAGGACGTGCTGAACGGCTGAGGCGAATTCGCCGCCATTCCCGGCAGCATGAAGGAAGCCTCCTCAGAAGGGAGGCTCCGTGTCCAGGCGGCCATCCTGTTCTGCCTCAATGACCGCAAGTTCGGCCAGCACGATCTCCAGCTCCGCCGCAATCTGGCGACGCTCGTTCGCGTCGCAGGCGTTCCTGAGCTCGACCCGAAGTTCTTCGCGTTGCATTTCGAGGGACATCGTCATCGTTCGTCTCCTTGACGTTTCGTGAAAGACGACGTTCGCGGCCGGGGAGACGGGACAGGGTCAAGCATCGCCAGAGGCGACCGGCGGAGCCGGCGAGTGGGGGAGCCGAATTCGTATTGGCGGCCTTGGCCGACAATGCGAAATTGGGGGTTACCGCTCGTGCTTCGGACGCTTTCCCGGCTCTCCGGCACGATTGGTCATTCTGAGCAGACCTCTCCTCTCCGTATGGCACCCGAAAAGCCGGGAGCGGGCTCGATGCCTGCGGCCGGCTTCATCATGCGGCATACGAAAAGAGCCCCGCCTTGTCTGGCGGAGCTCTTCGGAATTGGGTCTCAGGCCTCGCGCTTGGGGCGGTTCCAGATGAGGGCGTATTCGCCTTCCTTCTCACCCGGCCAAAGGGCCGCGGTGATCGGGGCATTGAAGCTCGGATCGTCCAGCTTGACCGAGATATATTCCTCGCCGTCATTGGAGACCGCCTTCCAGCCGGCGCCGACCTCGACGCCGTTGCCGGCGGTGATGCGGAAGTCCGGGGCGTCGCGAGAGACGCGCTCGATCGGGTTCAGGCGGGCCTTCATGCTGACGGTGAGCGTGCGCACCGTCCCGACGATTGCGTTGTTGCCGTTGGTGGTGAATTCGCCGATGACTGCCATGGTCGCGTTCCTTTCCGGTTGGTCGGGCCGCGCCGATCGCGGCCTCGATGACGGTGTTAAGACCGGGGGCGATCGGCGCCGCACCGCCTGGCGGCCGGAACGCATGTGGAGGACGACCGGGAGCGGCTTTCTTGGTCGCGCGAGGAATGCGAACCTGTTCGCAAGGGAAGAAAGTTGCGGACGGCCGTTGCGGCCGAGGCGATCGAGACGAAGGCGTCCTTCGGTCACACCAGATCCATCGAGGTCCGCGTCGGTGTGGCCGGTTCTCGGCCGGATGGAATACGATACCGGCAACCGGGCTTGACGATCATCCACTAACAGGCTGCGCAACGTTCGGCAGAGTGCTCATGCCCTTGTTCCACGGCTCCGGCCCGCTCCCGCCCTCGACGCCATCGCCGACGTCATCGGTCGCATCACCATCGCACCAGGACCGAAACCGCGCATGCTCGACGATAGCTCCCTCGGCCGGCGAGGCTCTCGGGTTCGCTGGCGAAACAGCCGTTCACTGCAGCTTCATCCTCATGCCGGCCAGCCAAGCGGGATAGAGCGTCTCGCACCTCCCGGAGACGGCTGAGCGCCGCGACGGCCCGCCAAAAAGCCGGGCCTCACCCGGTCAGTGTCGGCGGCCGCNNGTGCCGTATCAACCGGCTCGCGGAACCGGTCAAAAGACGCAAGAATCGTGATAAAAGTCTCGGCGACGGAAGACGAGAACCGGCGAAGCAGGATGTAGCGATGCTGAACACCGATACCCGCCAGGCAAACTGGCGGCGCGCCAATCCGGCAAAATACGACGCCCACCTTGCCGTGCAGCGCGCCGTGAAGGCGGGCGAACTGGAGAAGCAGACATGCGAGGTCTGCGGGCTGGAAGCGGTCGATGCCCATCACGATCAATACGACGAACCTTTGAAGGTTCGGTGGTTGTACCGCCGGCACCACACCAGGCTTCACCGCTACGGCGAGGACATGTTTCCGATGCGGGATCGTTCGTAACAGGAGGCGCGACGTGTTGGGGAGGACCAGGGCCCTCCCCTTCGATGTCCGATCAGGCGGCATCCCGCCTGGTCTCCGCATTCGGCTGAAGCTCGTGAAGATAGTTGACCGCGCGCTGTGCGTGCGCGGCCGCGGCGAAAATGAACCGCTTCTCGCTCTTCAAAATCGTGAGCCAGCTGGCAAGGTAACTTGCGTGGTCGGGCCTCGGCTCAAGCTCCGGGACGATGCCGAGGTCGGCAGCCAAAAAGCAACCGCCAAGGTCGGCGATCAGCTCTTCGTGGGCCCGGGACGCGCGATCCTTGTGGTAGCGGGAGAGGTCGCGATCAAGACGATTTTTCGAGCCTGTCCAATGGGTTAGCTCGTGGCCGAGCGTCGCATAGTAACTCGGCGCATCGCGAAAACTCTCGAATGGCGGCATTTGTACGATATCGAGCGCCGGATTGAAATAGGCCTGGTTGCCGCCGTGCCGGATGACGGCGCCGGTATTGGCAAAAAAGACGTCCGCATGGGCAATCCGCTCGACCGGATCGGGCGCCGGCGCCGAAACGCGGTAATAGTGCTCGGCAAGTCCGTCGATCTGATCCGCGCAGAACACCGTGTAGGCTTTCAGGAACGGAATTCCGCGCTCCACTTCCTCGCCATGGGCGTCCGTCTCGGTTTTCGTGAAGCGGCTGGCATAGACGACGGTTGCGCCGGTCTCGCCCTTACGGACATGACCGCCCAGTTCGACGCTCTGCTTGAAGGTCATCCAGGTCGGCGAAACGAAGCCTCTCGACACGGCTTCCGACCAGAGAAGCAGCGTGTTGATGCCTTGATACGGAAGGCCATTGTGGCGCAGCGGCCGCGTGATGCGCCCTGTCGTATTGGCCGCGTTCCAGGGTTTGACCCAGGGACGCACGCCCGTTTCCAGATCGGCAACGATCCTGTCGGTGATGCCCGCGTAGATGTCGGTGCGGGTGTGTTCCGATTTCCTGCTCATGGTTTTCATACCTCCGTGTTGGGGAGGCCGCGCCGATCGCGGCCCCGTCGCGAAGGGTCAAAAGCAGGAGCGATCGGGCGGCAGGCGCACCGGAACGGCCGGAACGCATGTGGAGGACGGCGAGAGCCGTTGCGCCTTGCCGCCGGCTCCTGCAGGACCGGCGAACGGGACGGGCCGCGATAGGCGCGTCTCGTCCAACTCTTTCTGTTCTTGCGTCTCTTTTCCCAGCGCCCGGCGATAACGGCCACGAAAAACGGCCGCCTTCGGAGAAAGACGGCCTCGATGCTGATGGGGATGGGCGGAGCCGAAGCTCCGCCGGTATGGCCTCAGTCGAAGGCCGACATCTGCGCCTCGGCCGCCTTGCGGTCGAGCTTCTCGCCGGGATTGTCGACCGGGCGGTCGAAGGGCTTCCAGGTCTCCCCGACGACCTGCTCGTAGGCGGCAACGGCACCTTCAGCAGCCATCCGGAGCGCATGGGCCTGAACGCCCATGTCGGCGGCGAATTCGCGTTTGCGCTGCGCGTTGCTGTCGTAGCCGACCGGGCCGAGATCGTCCTCGCGATCGTCGCCCGCACCCTTGGCAGTGGCGTCGCGCGCTTCGGTGACGGCGCGGGAATAGAACTGTCCGGCGCCATGGGCCGATCCGACATAGGCGCCGACGATGCGCTGGAGATGGATCTGCATCGCTCGTTCGCCCAGGCCCTCGGAGAGGCCGGTCGCGGTCTCGACGATCAGGCGTTCGTGCATGTCGCGGATGCCGTCGCTGTCGAGGATGGCGGTGCCAAAACTCTCGGCGATGCGGAGCGCCTGGCCTTCGTCGGGGCATGTGAGACGGACCATTTCGAGGGTAGCGCCCTTGCGGAGCTGCACCACGCGCGCTGAAGGGCGGTTGGCCGGGCGGTTCGATTGACGGGAGGTGCTTGCGGGCTTTGCCATGACGGTTTCCTTTCTTGAGGCTCCGAAGCGGTTCCAGCCCCTTGGCCGGTCTGTCCTTCGGTGCGGTCGAAGAGAACCGGCGCCAGCCGGGCGGTTCAGGGTCCGGGCAGGCCAGATCGAGAAAAGCCGGTATGCGGGCAAGCGGGACCGAAGGTCCTGCGCCGTTCCCGCGTGCCTGTTTTGCGACGAGCGGCATGACCGGCCGCCCCGCGGCGCGCAAGCGGCCTTGAACCGAACGGGCGCTGGTTCAGACCGCAGCAAAACCGAAGGACAGACCGGCCAGGGGATCGGGTCCGGATGCCAAAGCGGACAAGAAGGCCGGCCATGAGCGCGCTACACCTCGTCATCCGTAGCATCGGACGCGCTTTGCGGTGGCGCCGGGGCCGCAGTCTTCGCCGAACCCGCGCCGGGCAGCCGATAGGAGTGCAGCCAGGTCGGGCCATGGGAATTGCGTAAGCCCCGAAGGATCCCGCCATCGTCATGAGGCGCGCCGCCCATCCAGACATGGTTCAGCACGCTCTTCCAGCGCCGGCCATGTCTTGCGGCATAGGCCTGCAGCGCCGCCTCCTGCTCGGGAGTGAGTGGCGGAAGCCGCTCGCGCTTCTTTCGGCGCCGGCGCGTTTCCGGCACGCCGTCGGCAAGGCCTACTTTCGCGGCAATCAATCGCTTGAGCTCGGCCACACCGGCGTCAAGGCAGGCCTTGCCGTCCAGATGATGGAACTGCCGCCAGAAGGCGGCGCGCTCCTGAGGTGCCGGACCGATACCGGCCTCGCGTTCGAGATCTCCGATCGTCGCCATGGCGCTAGATCTCCCCCCGTGTTTGAGCTCGAAGCTTTGCCGCGCCGAGGCTTTCCCGAAAGGCGCTTAACGCGGCTTCCTGTCGTGCGAGCTTGCGGGAGAGCGCATCGATCTCCGGCTGGCGTTCGGCGGTGATGGCGGTGAGGTTGGAGCGATAGCGGGCGAGGAAGGCGTCCGGTTCCGGCGGTCTGCCGCGGCGATATCCGGACTTGCGACGCCCGAGCGACGGGATCAAGGCCGTCATTTTGCGGATGATCTGGCGCTCGATCATGTCGAGCTGGTGCCGGGTCTGCCGGCAGGCCTCTTCCATGCGGCACAACTCGACCTGACGATCGATTGAGGGGATCATAGTCTCGTCCTCGCCCATGTGATGAAGCCCGACGGGCCGTCATAGGCGGCATGCCGCGCCGCGTCGATGACGAAGCCGAACCGCCCGACCTGGTATTCGGTGGACGGAACCAGGAAGCGCCGTTCTTCGACATGAGCATCCCGTCTTCCGCCGCGGGTGGCGATCACCTCGGTCATGCCGGGATGATGATAAGAGTGAAGTGCTGATATCACGATCCAGTCACCGGCATGCGCGCGTTCGAAGGCTCGCCGGTCCTTCACATGAGAGCCACCAGGCGCAAGGATGGTTCCCGACATTGCTTCCCACGCATCGGGCTGCCAATCCTTGAGCGTTGCTTCCGCCGAGCGCCGCTCCATACTGGTGAAGAGGTCCGGGAAGGTGATGGCAACGGCCGCCCAGGCTGAATCTTCCTCATAGAAGCCGTCCCGCGAACGAAGCAGCGGGTGGACCTTTGCGTTTCGCTCGGGCGAAAGCAAGAAGCCGCCATGGCCTGCCGTCGTGTGGGCGACGACACCTTCCGCATAGAGCGTGGCGCCTTGCGATGGTCCCCACGGCGTATTGCAGGCAATGCGGACAGTCCGGCGTGCGAGCGCCCGAAGCTCGCGACTATGCTCGGCCTGCTCGATCATGCGCGCGCGGAATGCGGCCTCATCCTCGACCGGGCCATGGTACGCATAGAAATCGTCGCGCCTGAGCGCTGCAAGCGGCCGCGAGACGCGCCAGGCGCTCGCCAGCAGATGCCCGCCATCGCGGGATGGCAGCATGGCAAAAACGAGATCGCCGACCCGCGCAACGGCCATGCCGTCAGCGCGGCCGAATTCCACGCCAGCAATATCGTCGCTACCGACCTCCCGGGTTTGCGATTGGATAGGCATCGTCTTCATGGCGCGGTCCTCCCGTCATCAGCCTCTGCGGCTGCTTCCTCGGGCGTCACTGCCTCGAGCACGGCGCTCGGATATCGATGAGACTGCAACCAGGCCTCGGCAGCCTCCCGGTCGTGGGCAAGATGGAGCAGTTCGCGCGTCTCACCGGCGCGGTTGAAGATGCGCACAGCGCCGACGGGCGGGCGCTCGAGGACCTTGAAGGTGAGATTGGAATCGAGCCCGAAGGTCCGGTGGAGGGTGACGAGGATCGTGGACTTGCCGCCGATGTCCTCCTGATGGAGCGTAAAATAGCCCGGCGACGTGTAGCTGCCGAGCTTGCGCGGCCCTTCCTTGCGGATGAGCCTGCCCTGGCTGTTTCTGGTTTGCCAGGCGGCGAGCTTCTTGTGGAAACGTTCCGGCGGGCGGGGTCGCCCGTCCGACCAGGACACGAGGGCGCCGATCGGGGCGAGATCGAAGATCAGGGACGCGGACATGAGAAAGCTCCAGTTCCGGTTCTGCGGTTGATGGAAACGGAAGCGCCGCCGGGGCGGCCGGCGGCGATCTTCATTCGGGAGGGAAGTGCGGTGGAGCTATTCCGCCGCGATGCCGTAGGCGGCCTCAAGCTCATCAGGCGCTTCATGGCGCGCGTCGCCGGACGGGTCGTCGGTGTCGACGGCAGGGGTCGGCCCGGTATCGATGCTATCATCGCCTTCTTCGGCGGCGCCATCATTGGCGGCGTCTTCATTGGCGGCGTCACCCTGGCCGGCGGCGCCATCGGCGTCCGGCTCATCGGCGTCGGGCTCATCGGCGTGGCCAATCAGATCGGCGATCTCGCGTGCGTCGGGCGCGAAGAGAGCGGCAGGGTGTATGAAGGTCGCTTCGCCCTTGAAGTGCTCGACAAGCGCTGTCCGCGTGTCGCGCACCCGCGGCTGCGGCTGCAGGCTGACTTCCCTGGCTGCGGTCTCGAGCGCCTGTCGCGACAGGCACAGGAGAAAATCTTCCGTCCCCATGTTCGGAAGGTATCCATCCGCGCCGATCGCCGCGCCGGCAATGCGCGAGACGACACCGCTGTTCGACATGCCGCGCCGGCATGAGAGAACCTCGACCAGCATGGCGCGCGCAGCAATCCGCACCGTGTCCAGGTCGAAGGAGAGGCGTCCGTCCTGGTCGAGGAGCCGCGCCGCGTGGCGCTTGAACCGCCTGGAACCGAACACATGGTCGCTGGCGCCGGAATCGACCCGCACATTCAATCCGGCGAAGGCGAGCACGAGCAAGGCCATCAGCGTGTCGTCCTCGATCGGCGCCCGGCCGAGCGCCTCATGCAGCGCATCGGTGCGGAAATCGCAGATCATGTCGTGGCCCTTCTGCGTGACGTCGGGGCGGGATTTGGTGACTGCAGCGGCATCATCGCCGTCAGCGGTGGCGTCCGTGACGGCCGAGCCGGCCTGGCCCTTGGCAGCCTTCGGCTCCGGCATCCGGTAATGCACGCTCTGCACCTTGCCGTCGCGGTCGAGATACATGGCGACGTGGTCGCCCTTGCCCGGCTTGCCATACACTTGGCTTGCCTTCTTCGGCAGTTCCGGCTGGCCCCAGCTGTTGACCTCGACGATCGCGCCCTTCTTCGGCAGGTTCGCCGTCATCCATTCCTGCTGAGCGCCGAGGAACGCCTCGACATTGGTGGTGTAGCGGTTGTCCTCGTCGGCCGGACCGAACAGATCTTCCGCCCACTCGATGCCATAGGCCGCGCGCAGATCCTCGCCGAAACTGGCGTCGCGGGCATACATGCGAGTCTTCGACAGGGCATTGGCAATCTGCCACCAGGGGGCCATGTCGCCCTTCTTCGGCTTCTGCGCCTTCCAGACTTCCTTCTGCTCGTCGATCGCGGCTGCCGCGATCGTGCGCAGCTGCTGTTCGTTCGGCATGTCGCCCTTGGCCATCTGGTCGAGCATGGCCGGCAGCACGTTGGCGAGAAGCCTGAGCTTCCGGATCTGGCGGACCGGCAAAGCCAGTGCAATACCGATTGCCTCCTCGGTCCAGCCGAGAGCGACAAGCCGCTCTATGCCGCGCCATTGATCGACGGCGCCAAGGGGCTCACGGGCGATGTTTTCGATCATAGAGCGCATGGCGCCATTGTCGTTGGCGGCGTCGGTCACCAGCACCTCGATTTCCTCGAGGCCGGCTGCGATCGCCTGTTTGACGCGGCGGTGGCCGGCCTGGATGATGTAGCCGTTGCCGCCATCGGTTTCGGGCGAGATGACCGGCGGCTGGATGATGCCAACGGCTTTGACCGTCGCCAGCAGCAGCGCATCCGCCTGCGGCGATGATTTCGAGCGGCGGGCGTCGTCGGGATTATCCTTCAGCGCACGGGGATCGAGTTTGAGGATCTGCATGGGATTTGCTCCTTTAAGGGTTCCGGAGCGGCGGTTGCCGCCCCTTCCGTCTTCAGTTTTTCCGAAGACACTTCCCGGACCGCAGAGCGGACAGACCGGCGCAACTGCGCCCGAGCGGCCCTGCCCGTCAGGGCGAGCGGAGCAAAGCTTTGCGAGAACGACGGACAGGGGTGAGGAGGGAGCGGTTGAGCGAGAGCGTCGACGGGAGGGCCGATCTGCGAGAGGGGTCTCCCTCCCTTCTTCTCCTGCTTTCTCTTTCCTGTTCCGCCGCATGCAGTCGGAATGAGGAGGATTGGAACGAGGATTGATAATAGTTGATAAGTGACCTATCTTCTCTTGCGTCACATTCGATGGAGAACCGCATGATCAGCGCCGATCTTGGAAAGCAGCTCGAAAGCTATATCCAGCAACTCGTCGACACAGGTCGCTACGGTTCGAAAAGCGAAGTGCTACGGGAAGGTGTGCGACTGGTCCAGGACCGCGAGACCCGGCTTGCCGCACTGGATGCCTCCATCATGCGTGGCATTGCCGATGCGGACGCTGGCCGAACGAAGCCGGCGAGCGATGTCTTCGATCGACTTGAGGCCAAGTACAGTGCGATGGCTGACAGGGCCGAAAAATCGGCATGATCCTTGAGTTTTCCACCGAGGCGGAAAGCGATCTCGAGCAGATCGCCGATTATATCGCTCAGGACAATCCTCGGCGGGCGCTGTCATTTATCCGAGAATTGCGGAGCAAGTGTGCGGATCTCGTCGAAAGTCCGAACAGCTTCGCCCTCGTCCCACGTTACGAGCGCCATGGTATCCGCCGGTGCGTCCATGGCAACTATCTGATCTTCTATCGCGTCGAAACCGCGAAGGTGGTCATCGTCCATATCCTGCATGGCGCCACCGACTATGGCGCCATCCTGTTCGGCGATTAGTTTCGGCCGGCCGGTTTGGGCGATCTCGCACGCGAACCACTGGGCTAACCCGGCAGCATTTCGCGGTCGCGGTTTAGGCTCAGCGCACCCCCACGCTGAAATCGTCCCATTCCCGCAAAGTTTCACAGACTTCAAACAATGAGCGAAAATTGCTTTTAGCGCTCACATTATTGCGGCACTGTGGGCGATAAATACGGAGTTTATCGCCCATGGCGTGGAGTTGGGAATTGGCGGGGTGACCGGCATTCGAATGGAAGTCTGAACTTCTGCGAGACAGGGAGCGAGCATTCATGGAGAATGCGGCTATCGCCGTCGGCACCATGCGCCATCTGGGGAAAGACGACCGCGAGGAGGTCGTGATCGAGCTGCTCAGCTACGGGCAAGATGCCTGGTTCTGACCAATCGCATGCCCCTTTTTGTGCAATGCAGTCATGCATATGCTGCGGCGCAACCAAACACTGCATTTGACGACCAGATTGCGGCGAGCAGACGTGTCAATCAGCCGGGAGCTGGTAGCGCATGATATGAATCTCGTCCTCGCTCATCGTGACTTCGAGCACCTGGTTGACGAGATCGTCATCCGCCTGAAGCTCTTTGAGCGCTTCCTCGAACAACCCCAGCTGCATCGTGAGGTCCATTGTCGAGGGACCGTTGAGGCAGATGAGCCCGGCATGGATCGCGACATCGGCATATTGGCCCTTCGACCCGGGCGCCGACTCCGGCCCGCGGAAATCGACCGAGTTCTTGGTGACGAAAGTCCAGTCGCCGTCGAGGATGAGCGGCTTGAGTTCCCAATCTTTCCAACCGCTCTTGCCGAGCCAGACGATATGGGTCGGTTCCGTAAAACCGTTGGCTTGCGCCATCGGGACAAGCCGCTGGCTTAGGCATTCATCGATGAGCAGCTTCATGCGGGGTGCCTGCGCCTCTCGACACGGCGGTCCCTGACGATCCTGGCGCCGGCGGGCAAATCCTGCTTCGGCTTTGGCCGCCCACGAAGCGGATTGGCATCGGCATAGACCTTCGCAAGGCCGACGCGCCGTTCATCGAGCGCGGGAAACGCCTCCAGGATGTCCTCGACGGAATGGCCTGCGGCGATGGACGCAGCGACATCGTAGACCGGTATTCTCGTCCCGGCGATCACCGGCGCGCCGCTGAGGATATCCGGCGAGGAGGTTACCATGTCGCGAGCGGCCTCAAGGTCGGCGAGGCTTTCGACCGTCTTCCTGAAGAACGGCGCCAAGTCGATCGTCAGGAAATCGTGATGCAACGTCCAGTCTTTCGCGATCAGCGATTCGAGCGCCAGCGCCCTCCATTCGCTGAGCCGGGGCTCGGCCCATCGGATAGCCGTGATGCGCTCCTCTGCCGTCAGGCGAGCAGCACTCTCATAATAAAAGGAAATGAGCGAGCACGCCGTCACCCAGATCCTGCGGCCATCGTCAGTGGAGGAAAACGCCGCGGGCAGGATTCCCTCGTCGATCACCCGGTTGACGTCGCGTGGCGTGACGCGCGCGACGACAGCCGCCTCCGCGGTCTTCAACATCTCACTTGAGATCATGGCACGCTCCTAATTCTTCCGATGGCTCGGAATATATATTGCATTGGGTGACGGATCAACCGGCCCCACCGTTTCGCAGACGCGGGGTAAGCGGCGCTCGGCCGCGCATGCTGCGACAACATCCGGACGGCGGGCGAAACAAAGCGCTTTTATCGCTCACGTTATTCCGGCATTGTTGGCGATAAATACGGAGTTTATCGCCCATGGCGTGGAATTGGGAATTGGCGGGGTGGCCGAAGTTCGAATGGAACCCCGAGCTGCTGCGGGTCAGGGAGCAGGCATTCATGGAGAATGCGGCTATCGCGGTCGGCACCATGCGCCATCTGGGGAAAGACGACCGCGAGGAGGTCGTGATCGAGCTGCTCAGCTCCGATGCCTTGAGCACATCGGCGATCGAGGGGGAAGTCCTCGATCGCGACAGCGTGCAATCGTCCCTTCGGCGCCAGCTCGGAATGTCCGCGGCTGCATTCCGCAGCAGGCCGGCAGAGGCAGGCATCGCCGAGATGATGGCGGACCTCTACCGCCACCCGCTTGATCCGATAACCGAGGAACGGCTGTTCGAATGGCACCGTATGGTCATGAACGGCCGCCGTGACATTGTTGATATCGGCACCTATCGCCGTCACAATGAACCGATGCAGATCGTCTCGGGGGCTTTCGGTCGCGAGCGCGTGCACTTCGAAGCACCTCCCTCCGATCGCCTGGCGATCGAGATGGGCGGGCTTCTCGAATGGCTCGAACAGACTTCCCCCGAAGGGCCGGATCCGCTTGCCGCCCTCACCCGTGCCGGCATCGCCCATCTCTGGTTCGAGAGCATCCACCCTTTCGAGGACGGCAATGGCCGTATCGGCCGGGCGATCGCCGAAAGCGCGCTTGCCCGGGCGATCTCGACGCCAACCTTCAGCGCATTGTCGAAATCGCTGCTGAGACACCGCAAGGACTATTACGCCATGCTGGAGGCGGCGAGCAGCACGCTTTCCATAGATGACTGGCTCTCGTGGTTCGCGGACCGGGCGCTCGAAGCCCAGAAATCAGCGGACGAGCTGGTCCGCTTCCTGATCGAGAAGACGCGCTTCATGGACAGGCTGCGTGGCGCGTTGAACGAGCGACAGGAGAAAGTGCTGCTGCGTATGCTGGCTGAAGGCCCTGAAGGATTCACCGGGGGCCTGAGCGCCGGCAACTACGCGACAATCACCGGCGCTCCGCCCTCAACCATTACACGCGACCTCTCCGACCTGGTTGAGAAAGGCGCGCTGCTGCGCACCGGAGAACGCAAGGCGACGCGCTACCGGCTGAACATAGCAAGCGACGCATAGGAGGCTTGGCCGAGGCGTTGCGTCACGAGCGGGTCAAGCCGCGAGCCCCGGCGCCTCAGTGTCATCGCGGGCGGATTTGGCAAGCGCCTCCTCCACCTCCCTTAACGCCTTGCGCTTTTCCGCCAGTTCGTTGGCGAAGGCGAAGGCGCCACTCTGTCGAGACTGGTAGGAGACGAGTCGCCGCTGATATTCCTCCAGCCGTTGGCGATATCGCTCGCGCTCCTCCTCGAACCCATCGAGCGCATGCTCGAGGCGGGAGACCGCGCCGAGCGGCGTGACGGTGACCGGCAATTCGATCTCAAAATCCGTACCCGTGCGCCGGAGCAGCGTCTGGTAGTGGTAATTGTCGCTCCGGCCGAAGCGTTCGCCCTCGTAGACGAGATCGAAGCCGCCGATCGCGGCGATACGAGCCTCACCTTCCTGGCTGAGCTGGACGAGGGTCAGGATTTCTTTCATCAGCGCCCGGCCGGCCTCCTTACGCTCCGTGTAAGGCTTTCCCATCACCATCATCGCGAAGGCATCGCCTGATGTCGGAACCAGCCGTTCGATATCCTGGCCGATCTCGCCAATCCGCCGGGTCGCCGTTTCGATCTCGCGCTCGGCATCGCGGACCTGCCGCCGCACGGCGAAGAGATCGTCGTCATGGGCGGCGCGCAGCCGTTCCAGACGGGCGATATCGGCTTCCAGTCCCGCTTTCTGCATCAGCCGCTCATCGCCGCTGGCAATCGCTTTCGCCATGGCGAACTGGTTCGCCTGACCTTCGTTGAGGTCCTCAAGCCTGCGGATGGAGGTATCGCCGGAAAGGGCGGCGGCGATGAACCGGGCCTTTCGTTCGTTCTGCTGCCACATGGTCGCGTCGAGGCTTCCCTGCGTGGCATAGGCGTAGATATCGACCTCGTCGTGCTGGTTGCCCTGTCGGACGATGCGGCCCTCCCGCTGCTCGATCTGCGAGGGAAGCCACGGCACGTCGAGATGGTGCAGCGCCTTCAGCCTGAGCTGAGCGTTAACGCCTGTGCCCATGGTTTCCGATGACCCGATCAGGAAGCGGACCCTCCCGGCGCGCACGTCACCGAACAGGCGCTGCTTCGCCTCGGTCTTCTTGAAATCCTGCATGAAGGCGATTTCCGACGGCGGCACGCCCATGCGAACCAGTTCGTCGCGGATCCAGCGATAGGCAGAGAACCCCCTTGTTTTCTCGACATTGATTGTGCCGAGATCGGAAAAGATCATCTGTGCCGCGCCCGGAAGTTCGTAAGGCTTGCCGTCGGGGCGGAGGTAGGTGTTTTCCGCAGTCTGCTTCCAGATGCGGAAGGCATTGCGAACGAGCAGATTGAGCTTGTTATCCGGCTCGTCATCCATCGCCGGCATGACCAGGCGGAGATCGATCGCCGCATGGCGGCCGTCGGTAATGACGGAGAGCAGGATGTCGTCGCCAGGTTCGGGCGGACGATCGCGCTCCTCGATGGCCTTGATGCGGCCTTCCAGAATTTGTTGATAAGCCTTGAAGGCGGGGGTGGGTGCCGCGGTCAGGATCTGCCGCCTGCCGGTGGCGATCTCCGGCACCTTGACATGCGCTTTAAGATCCTCCGGCATCACCACATCGGCGAAGGCCCGGAACATGGCGATCAGCTCCGGCACATTGACGAACGAGGCAAAGCGCGACACAGGCTTGTATTTGCCGGAGGGCTGAAGTTCGAGCTCGGTCTTCTCGTCACCGAAGTTCGAGGCCCAGGCGTCGAACTCATGCAATCCGCGCTCGCGCAAGGCCTCGTAGCCGAGGAGCCGCTGGATCGAGAACATTTCGCCGAGCGTGTTGGTGATCGGCGTGCCGGAAGCGAGCACGAGAGCACGACCGGGATTCTTCGTCTCGATGTAGCGGGACTTCACATAGAGGTCCCAGGCCTTTTGCGACCCATTCGGATCGATGCCCTTGAGCGTCGACATATTGGTTGCGAAGCTGAGTTTCCTGAACTCCTGCGCCTCGTCGACGACGATCTGGTCGACGCCGATTTCGGAGATGGTCAGCAGATCGTCCTTGCGGGTGGAAAGCGCCTCCAGCCGTTCCTGCAAACCTTCCTTCAGGCGCTCAAGCCGCTTGCGCGACACCCGGTCTTCATCATCGACCTTCAGCAGCAGATCCTCATAGAGTTGCAGCTCGTCATGGATCATCTGCTGTTCGAAGGCCGAGGGCACACCGATGAACTTGAACGCAGAGTGCGTAATGATGATAGCATCCCAGACGGCGGTCGCCGCACGGCTCAGGAAACGCTGACGCTTGTCTTTGGTGAAATTTGTCTCATCGGCGACGAGAATGTTGGCCGACGGGTAGAGCGCCAGGAATTCTCTTGCCGCCTGCGCCAGGCAATGACCGGGCACGACCAGCATCGCCTTTGCGATCAGCCCCAGGCGCTTCTGCTCCATGATGCTTGCTGCCATCGTCATGGTCTTGCCGGCGCCGACGGCGTGGGCAAGGTAGGTGGAACCGGAGGATATGATCCGCCAGATGCCGCGTTTCTGGTGCCCATACAGAACAAAGGCGCCAGAGGCGCCCGGTAGCTGGAGATGGGAACCGTCGAACTTTCGGGGCGCGATATTGTTGAAGCGGTCGTTATAGACCCGCGCCAGCCGGTCGGTGCGATCGGGGTCGGACCAGACCCAGGCCTGGAAGGCTTCTTTGATCTTCTGCAGCTTGTCGCGCGCGGCTTCGGTATCGACGACGTTCAGCACACGGCGCTCGCCGTCGATGTCTTTGATCGTGTCGAAGATCTGCGGCACGCGGGAGTTCAGCGCATCGGCCAGCAGTTCGCCGGCGTCGCGGCGGCTGGTGCCCCATTCCGAGGTGCCGGCAGCCGTGTAATCAAGCTGTCGTGCCTCGACCGTCCATGACCCGAGTTCCGGCATATGATGGATGCGGATTTCCGCGCCCATCATCTCACGCACGAAGGCAATGACGTCGGAGGCCGGGATCCACGGCGCACCCAGACGCGCGGTGATATCGGACGGACCGAGATCGGCTGGCTGCACCGCCTGAAGCGCGACCACGTTGCGCCGGAACTCCGGATCAAGCTCGGCCGCGGCTTCCGCAACGCCAAGCTTCGTGCGTACCGAACCGGAGAGATAGGCGTCGGAGGTCTGCCACCCCCCGTCAGCGGGATCGCGGAAGATGGCGTCGCCCAGCTCGGCGATCACCACCTTTGGATCGCGGTGCAGCAGTTCGGCAATATGGTCGACGTCGACGCGGCCGCGTTCGTTCAGAACCACGGCCAGCGCGTCCGCAGCGCTGGTGATGACGGGCGGGGTTGGCGGCGAGATGACCCGCTCGGAAAAGATCGGACCGGGGCGAGCCGTGTCGGTCTCGAGATCGTAGTCCTCGATCGAGGCCACCAGCCAGCAATCAGGGTCGTCGCGGAAGGGTTGAAGGTTCGGCTGGCGGTGGATTTCGCGCACCTCGCCGGTCTCGGCATCCTCCGAGATCGACATCGTCGTGTGATTGATTGGGCCGAAGTCGCGAACGAATGACGACCAGGCAATGCGCAAGCGCACTTGAAGGTCTCTCCAGGGGCGATCCTGCTCCTGGGCCTTCAAAACGTCGCGCACCGCGTCACGGACCGGGATCAGTTTCCGGATGATCCGAACCTGCTTCTCGGAGAAGCCTTCGCCACTGCGACCCTTGCGGACCTTGACCGGAACCGGCGTGCCGTCGACCCTCTGCATCAGGCCGCGGGCGTTGTCGATGAAGAAGCTGCCCTCGCGTATCGTCGCGTTTGCGGGACGGAGATCGACGACGTCGCCGGCCTCGTCCTCCAGGTCTGGATCGAGTTCGGTCGGCTCGCCGTCGTAGAGGCCTTCCGGAAGGAGAGAGATGGCGGCCTTCAGTGCCGTTTCGAGATCGGCCCCGGCGCGGGGACGGCAGGTATAGGTCTCGCCGAACGGCCCGGAAGTGAGAGAATGGTCACCCAGCACGAAGTCGGGATGGCGCGCGAACCACGGATTGACCCGGATCGCGCCCTCGTCCTCTGTCGCCGGACGGACTTCCTCCAGATCGAGCCAGGACAGATCGCCCTCGGGCTCACCGGCCTTGCGCTTGCGGAAGAACAGGATGTCGGCGACCACATCCGTGCCGGCATCGCGGCGGAAGCTGCCCTCCGGCAACCGGATCGCCGCGATGAGATCGGCGGATCTGGCGATATGCGCGCGGGCGGTCGCATCCGCCTTGTCCATCGTCCCCGACGAGGTGACGAAAGCCGCGAAAGCGCCGGGTTTCAGCAAATCGATCGACCGGGCGATGAAATAATCATGCAGCCTGAGACCAAGCGCGCGATATTGCCGGTCCGAGCGCACCGTGCGATCGGAAAAGGGCGGATTGCCGATGGCGAGATCGTAGATCGGCGCAAGATCGGTGCGCGCAAAATCTCCTTCGATGATCCGCGCTTTCGGCTGCAGGAGCCTTACGATACGCGCGGTGACAGGATCGAGCTCGATCCCCGTGACATAGCTGTTGTCGCGATATGCTTCCGGCATCAGCGCCGGAAACAGGCCCGTGCCGATGCCCGGCTCCAGGATACGGCCGCCGCGCCAGCCCAGGCGCTGCAATCCCGCCCAGATCGCCCGGATGATGAATTCCGGCGTGAAATGGGCATATTGCGTGCAGCGGGCAAGGCTCACATAGTCGCGATCGGTGACGGCACTTTCCAATGACGAGCCGAGTTCGTCCCAGCCCTCGCGAAAATCAACCTCACCAGGCCGGCGGAACATGGTGTTGGCGAGTTCCGATGCGCCGAAGCCGGTGAAGCGGACAAGCCTCAGTTGCTCGTCTCGCGTGGCGGCCCGGTCCTCCTTTTCGATCTCTTCAGCCAGCAGGATCGCCGTGACATTGGCCCTGGCCCGTTCCTTCCAGGATGTGGCAAGGCCGCGGTCCTCGCCGTCGTCGAGACTGAAGTTGCTGCGATCGCCCTTTCTGCGGGCAGCAGGTTTCCGCGTGGCCGAGAGCGGCATCGCCGGTGCGGGCGCCGGCGGCGTCGGATCGGGATCGTCGTCATTCGCCGGCTCCGATGCGAAGCCACCGAAGGCGGTGACACCGAGGCCGAGCCCGGACGACAGCGCGCTCGAGCCGAACATGTCGAGGGTGAAGGGATCGTCATGCGCCATTTGAAAGATTCTCCTGTTTGAGGGCGCGCGCCGGTTTGCCCGCCGGCAATGCAGGCGGTTCGGTCGCGCGGGATTGGGTGAGTGAAGCGAAAGCGCCGCGGTCAGCGGCGGATCAGGCTGAGGGATAGGGACGTGTCGTCCATGGTGATCTGAAGATGCGTCGCGTCTGGCGCGGACGCCGTCAGCCGTTCGAGTTCGACGGCATCGATGAACTCGACGCCGTCATCGCCGCCAAAGTGTCGGCGCTTGTAGTGCCAGGTGTCGGGATTGGTTTTCGGGTCGTATTCCTCGGCGTAGACGACGAACGGGCGCTGGCCCTCGGCGAGTTTGCCGGAGGACATCAGATAGACGCCTTCGTCGCCCACCAGCCACAGGCCGGGTCTGGCTTGAGTATCCGGAGATATCCCTTGATAGGGAACGCGAAATCCGCCATTGGCGTGAGCGTCGGCGCGGCCGCGATCGAGCACGGCGCGAATGTCTGCAACGGAGAAGGTGAACATCATCCGCCCTCCTCAAGCCGCGAGGGCGTCGGGAAGGTAACGCAGATGCACCGGCAGCTTTGCCGCGATCTCGGCGTCGGTAAGGGTATCCAGCAGTTTCAGCGTCGTGCCCCCTGGCCTGGCGAAGAGCATGACCGTGCGCTTGCCGCGATCGGCGTCCGGCCAGCGCTCGCTGGCATAGCCGCGATAATCGTCGGCCGTGCTCGACCAGATATGCTCGAGGCGCTCCTCGCGCGTCATTGCCCTGACGGGACGGGATTCGCACTCCACGATCGCGGCACGCATACGCTCGCAGGATCCTTTGTCGGCCACGTCGCAATATCCATGGAAATGCCGAATACGGCCGTCGATCGACAGGGTGAAGAAAATCGAGGTGATCGAGCCGGTGAGGAATTCGCGCATGGCGAACATGTCGCCCCGCATCCAGAGCGGCGGCAGGATCTCGAACATGTAGTCGTGGGATGCCTCACCGATCTCGAACCACTCGCCGTGATAAAGCGCACCGTCGTCGCCCTCCCACCGGTTCGGACGCTGGGCATGGCGATCGAACATGCGGAACATCTGATGTCGGTCGGCAATGCCCTGATAGACTTTGCGGATGGGAGAGAGGGTCATGAGCGGGGTCCTTTTGGCCTTCGTCGGGGCCGAAGCGCGGCGGATCCTCATGGTCGCCATCTTCTCTTCAGCCCTTCCTGACCGCTCCCCCAGGCCGACTCTCCGTCCGGACGGGTCAAGGGCCGGCTTTAGCCGGGCGAAGCTTCACCCTTGACGCGGCCGGCGGGCATGCGGCAGGCCTCTTCCGCTTCTCTCCTTCTCCCGTGCCCTGAGCGCATCGTTCCAGTCTTCGACCGGCGGCATGAGACGCAGCCAGTCGCAGCCGGCTGCATCGGCGACGTCGCGTAGCCGGCCGGCAAAGGTCTCGCCCTGGATGTTGGCGTCCGTCGCGGCGACGAGCTGGGCGCCGGGGCGTGCGGCGAGTTTGCGTAGCGCGGCATCTGTCGCCGGCGACCATCCCCCGCCGGTGCTGAGATAAAGACTGCCTTCCCGTGAGCCCTCAAACGCAGCGAGACTCATGGCGTCGATTGCAGCCTCGGTAACGCACAGACGTGTGGCCTCGGGAGAGCCGAGGCGGAACAGCACCTTCGAGCCTCCGGTCGAGAAGCCGCGCCAGTCGGGGCCGCGCTCCTCCCAGCCGGTAACGGTGCCATTGGCATCGACATGCGCGGCCCACATGCTGCCGTGCGGACCTTCACGCAGCACATTGTGGCGAATGGCATCGCGGATGATGGCCTCCGGCAGATGTCGCCCGTCGCGTAGATAGCGCCACGCCATCGATCCCCGCCATGGTTTGCGCCGTTGCTCCCATCGGTCCTGAATGGGTCTGGAGGTCAAGGACTCGCCCGCGGATGGGGTCCAGACCGGCTCCCGGGAGACGAAGCCGACCAGTGAGGCGACGCGATCAAGGGCATCGACGAAAGCGACGCCGTCGAGGTGCCCGGCCAGGCTGAAGACGTCGCCTTTCGCGTCGGAGAGGGGATCGAACCATCCCCGCCCCTCATGGATGACGATGACGATTTCCGCTCCCCGCCGGTATTTGACGGCCCTGCGTGTGCTTTCCTGCCTGTCCACCGCAAAGCCCGCCTGCTCCAGCAGGGCGCCGCACGGAACCCGGTCCCGCAGGTCCTCCAGCTCTTCTTTTCTCATGTGTTTGCCGGCGCGTTCGCGTCCGCCTTTCTTGTCCTCTTTTTCTCTCCCCGCAATTTGCGGGATCGCCTGCCCCGGGCCGCGAAGAGCAAAGGGGGCAAGGGCGCGCCTTGGCAATCTGCAGATCTGCACCTTCGCGCCGGCAGTCCGTGCCAGGCGCGGCGAAGCCTCCCTTGCCGCCTGCCACTCGCAAGCGGCACCCAAGAAGGGGAAATGCCGGCTCAATGAGCCGGCCGGCGATCGTACGGGTCGAATTCGTGAATGATATCCAGATCGTCGTCGGCTTCGATTTCGTCGCTTACGACGACGCCGAATTCATCGCCGGACCTGAACAGCGTCACCGGGACCATGAGGGTGCGGGCAAGTGCGAAAGCGTGCGATTGAGCGAGTGCAATATCCTGTGCCATGTGAGAAACCTCCGTCCGGAGCGGGCCGATCCCGCTCGATGGCTCCTCGAAGGACCGGGGACGGTCGCGATCACCGCGAAGGCGAAGCCGAGTGGCCGCACGCTTGCGTAGCGGACCCCGACAGAGGGTTGATCGACGGAGATCCGGCCCTGGTCCAGGACGCCATCAATCGAAAGCGGGATTGGCTTGCTTCGGAGGGCCAGGCGGTTTTTCGGCACGGGTCGTTCACCTGCACACAGCTCGATGCTTAGCGGTGACCGGCGCCTTGCTGATCGGCAATCACCTTGACGGCCTCGAAGTTCAAATCGCAGGACGCGGTTCGATGCGGGTGATTTCGTTGGCGAGCTTGGCCCGATGCCAATATCCGGCGACATCCGGGATGACCGGCGAGGTCGCTCAGCCCCCTATGAAAACCAGAGGCGTATGCGCGGTACTGGGCGAAACCTGTTCCGAGATCCGCGATCGGCGCGATATGCTCACACCAAAACCGCAAGCTGGCACCCGGTCCACGACTTTATTGAAAAGATCAGGGAGGCCTTTGACGCGCGCGAGTCAACTGGTCAGAAGTCGGATAATGAGCCCACTGCTACAATCGACTCAAGTCCAATGAACTCGGCCGCGCCTGAACCAGAAGTGAACACCGCAGTCCTTCTTCCGCCAAACCGATGGGTGCAACGATGCCGTCCCGTTGTCATGGCAAGTGATTTTCCAGCACGGCCGCTCGTCCGGAAGAAGGTTCATGTGGAGAATGTGATCGTGACAGCGTGGACAAAGCATGGCCGCCTGTTCTTCGAAGCCGTCCTCCTCCACTACATAGATGGCCTTTCTTTTCAGCTTCTCCGGCAGAATGGCCTGGACCACGATGGTTTTATAGGGTGGGTTAAACCAACGGACAAACAGAAGCCCCAGCCAGGTCAAGAATTGAGCGACCCACTTCATTGAATGCGCCTTCCAAGTTCCGGCATTCCGAGAAGCGGTCTGGTATCCCCGAAGCCAGTCTTCGGCAATAGGATCGGGCAGATCCCGGCTTCGCTTTCGCAGATAAGCTCCATGCTCGCGAGGCTAAAGGTAACGCTCGCATACTCCCGGTTCGGCAACTCCCGGAAAGGATGAAGCCGCGCAAGAAATTCATCGACCGCAAGAGCTGCCGCGAGCATGTTGACACTGATCACCGCCGGTCGACGATTGACAACGCCACGAATGTATCCCTCTTCCAGTTGCCGCCTGTGGGCATCCGGATCGGTACGGCGAAGACCTGCCGCCGCAACGTCTTCCATCGAGAACAGATCGCGGCTCATGAGCGATGACCGGCCGGGCTGCAGATAGTGAATTGTGCCGCAAACTTCACGAATCTGGCCACGGTTATATCCGTCGCGGACAGCATCAAGCCGGATACCGACATCGAAGTACGGGATGAGATACTGGCTAGCGATACAGTTCAGGAGATACCGTCCATCTACTGTATCCATGCAACCGAAGAGCACGTCGCATTGGGCAATGGTCTGAACGACGTCGGGATCCCAGAGATTATGCGGCAGCCGAACAACCTTAGTGCCCAGGCCTATCCGCTCGATCGCATCGCCGAGAACGTCGACCTTCTTATGTCCGGCCTTTGCGTCATCCATGGTCGAATTGATGACCCGATTTACATTGCGGTCTTCAATCGGGTCATCGTCAACGATGATAAGTTCGCCAACACCAAGACGCACCAACTGTTCAATAACGGGGCTGCCGGTGCCGGAGCAACCCACGACGCCGATCGACAACCTGCGGAGCCGCTCGATTGTGCCCTCATCGAAGGCTAGCGCATGCGAAGCGACAAAGCTCGGCATCTCCACATCTCCGGTATTTGGATACCAGAATAACAGATCGTCGCCGGCAACGCTGATGCCACTGATAGTTCGCATCTCATTGTCACCGACGAGCACGCGACCGAACATTTCCCCGGTTGGAAGCATGACGACACTGCCATGGGGTATATCGGCTTCCACCCAGCCTCGGATCATGGGCAGGAGCTTGTGATCGCCGGTGTCATCGACGTCCGAAAACTTTGGATAGCCACCCGGATGGCTGTGGATCTTCACAACCGAAAGCCCCTTCTCAGTGGCTCGATCCAAAATGCCGGCAATATAATCGGGGCTCCAAACGACACCGATTGGGGATCGTTCGAGACATTCCTCATACGGAATGTCGTGTATCTCCCGTACTGTGAGTCGCTGGCTGCGATCGCCGTCCCGCCGACCGCAGAGGAGGATGGCAACGGCCTCGTAGCCGTCACCGGGGAACAAAAAGCTCTTCAGATGAGCATGTTGATCACCCGAGAGTGCGAGCGTTACCTTGCCGGGCATTTATCGAACTCCCGCTCCAGCCATTCCTCGATCAGGAAAATATGGGTTCCCAGATTGTCGAAACCGATCTTCCACGGATTGGCCGCAGTGCGATGTCGCGACCAGCGTTGGTAGATCTTGCCATCCAATGGCTGCTGCGCGTCGGAACAGCCTATCGGCTGGCCATCAAGGCGCTTGAGCGGCGGATAGAAATAGACCATGTCGAGTTGAGCATTGGGATAACCGGCCTCAATCCGAATGGCGGCCGTAACCGTTTCGTGATTATAGCCCTTGGGCACCGTAAAATTGTGAATGAGGACCCAGTGCGAACCGTCAATGATGGTTTCCCAAGGGCGTTCATAGGTGGTGAGAAATTCCTCGTCTTCCGCACCGAGATCGAAACTGCGCCGCATCTCCATCCGCTCAGCCCTCCGTCTGATCCCGCGGCAGCGCCTTGAACTTCTCGATACCCTTGCGACGCAAGTCGACCTCCTCGTCGAGGGAAATCTTCTCGGGACGCTCGCCAGCCATCTTCAGTCGCAGGGTATAGTCCTTGGCAGGAAGAAGACCTGCGAGGGTTAGAATCTCCGCACCCGTGGGATTGGGCTTCTGAATGACATACGACTTGCCGTTGATTTGCAAGCGATAGCCCTTCGCGAGCGGAGGCTGCTTGCCCAACTTGGCATACTCTTCGAGATCGATGATGTCGTCGAGGATCTTCTCCTCACCCGGGTCGTCGCCCTTATCATGCATGTCCATACCTTTTGTCCTTCATATGTTGCAGTCGACCTCGTCGACCAATGCACGCATGATCTCACAAGCCTGCTTGATATGTCAAGCAACAATTAGCGCGCTTGACAGAATGAGCAAATCGGCGTATTATCACAGACAAATCAATATGTTAATAGATCGTTATGAATCAGGGCACTAAACAAAGGCCGGCGGCCCTTCCGAGTCTCGGGCAATATCTCGCTTCAATACGTGAAGATCGGGGTATGAAACTGAGAGAGGTCGAGTCGGCAACAAAGCGCGAAGTTTCAAACGCTTATCTCAGCCAAATCGAGAACGGCAAGATCAAGAAACCGTCCCCGAATGTTCTTCATTCTCTCGCGGTCGTCTATAAAATCAACTACGAGCAATTGATGACGATGGCGGGCTATGCGGTCACGTCGAAGACACAAAAAACCGATCATCCGGCCCGCAATAGCTTCACCGAGCTTAATCTAAGTCCCGAAGAAGACGCAAAACTGCTTGAATATCTTCGTTTTCTGCGAAGCACGAAATAGGCGTTAGGTCCGCACCGGAATATCGATGACGGGTCTGATCGGCTCAAGGACGGTCGCGTATTTGCGGACGATTTGGTCGTAGAGATCGGCGACTTTCTTCGCCCGTACCGTGATGACCAGCGCATAGGCCAGTTGCTCGTCAGGCGAGAAGTTGCGCCCCTCGAGCCGGGCATTGTAGTGAATGTCAAAGCACGGGCGGCTCAGGCTCTTGCCCTGAAACCGCCTGGAAGCGTGCAGGCAGTTTTCCCATTTCCAGGCATCGCGACGGAGCTCGTCCTCGCCCGCATCGAGACCCGGGTCGCCAAAAAACGATTTCGAGTTTGCGTGGACCTGTTCTTCCGCCTTGAACTTCCCATCATGGGGACGGAAGGTCGCAATCAGGCCTGCCCGCGTGTAATTGCCGGGATGGTGAGGGTCCGTTTGGCATTTATAGCAGAGCGTTGCCGAAATTTCGACCATGCCGGCGAGTTCTGCATCGGGCATAGGAACGGCGGCGCGGATATATTTCGCTGGCGATATGCTGCCCTGATAAATCACACGGATCGCGTTGTCGTCGCACAGGACGATGTCATCGATTGTGCGCGCCACCCTCCCCCAGCCGACTTCCGCATGCGGCAGATCGCTTGGTTCAGCTGAATGGATCAAAAGCGCCCGCACCGCAAGGAGATTCACCGAATCGCCAAAATGCGCCCGCAATCCGGTACCTAGCCGCAGCGTACTGGGTGCGGCGAAAGAAGTTCCTCCGGTCGGCTCAAGCTTAGGGATCGGCCCTTCAGCGACGACAAGAAATGGCCGCGGCAGAGATCCCCCGAATTCTACGATATCGGGCTTGATAAGGCCGGGACTGCGCCCGGGGCCGACGGCACTATAAGCCGCCCTCTGCCAGGGCGTTCCGGGTGAATCTGCTGCGCCGACGGCCAACGCATTGACACAGTCTGCTGGTACCTGGATTCGGTTGAAGCCCATCAGGGCGTCCCCTTCGCCGTTATTGCCCACGGCGATCGTGGCAAGCGTGTCGTTGAGTGCGAAGCGCTCATCCAGAACCGCAGTCCAGGCTTGCACGTCGTCGTCCTCGATAGAGAGGCTCGGACCAATGCTGATGTTGACGAAGTCGTATGCCTGATTGTTCAAAACGTAGTCTATGCGCTCCAGCGCCTCGTAGAGCTCGTGCGGATCCTGTCCCGGCTCAGCGTCAAGCACACGGTAATGGTCGACATTGCAATAGGGGACATCGATCGGCTTGGTGGGATCGAGCGAGCCGAAAAGAAGAGCAGAGGTGACCTGCAAGCCGTGGTTCACCAAAAAGGAGTGGGACGCGCCGACGTGTTGCCCCTCGATTGCAGTTACCCAGGGATCGAGTACATGGTCATCAGGTAGCCCGCCGTCAAAAACCGCAGCTCTGATAGAGGGATCGACGGCCGGCTCGGTTGGTAGTCGGATGGACTGCGATGGCAACCCGGAGGTTCGGAACGCTGGCCGCAAGATCCGCAGCCTTGGCATTTGCCGGATTGCGCGAACGATCGTGAAAGTGGCAATGTCGTCGGCGAGGTCGACTGGTGCCTCGATTTCGACAAAGCAAAGTCCGCCGGCGTAGAAGCGCTTGGTCAGATCCTGCTCAACACCCAGGGATTCAAGGTAGGCTTCAAACGCAGGTAAAGTCTCTATTTCTCCAAGGAGGGGATCGGTATGTAGGACAACTTCGAAGACAGCCTCCTTGCTTTTCGGCAAGGGCCCTTTGATTTTGTCCTCAACGGTTGGTGCCGCGATCTCCTCGATCGTGATCATGTCTTCGGCAAGATTGGTACCTTCGTTCCACTGCGGCAGCGCGCCTTGCCATTGGCGGAAAGCTGATCTTGGCCCAAGTAGGAAGAGCTCGGTCGTCAGCGTTTCGGTAGGTTCACGCCCTTTGGATTTTTTGGCCGGCGTAATCCGGCGCGGTCGGCTGCCAACAGCCAGTAGGCCCGTCTGTCTCAACAAGGCTGCAGGATAAAAGGATTTGGCGATATATTCTGGGTTTAACGTTACAGACGCGACGGCGTGATCCTTAGGGCATGCCGTCGCAGGCAACTCATTAAGGATATCGACTGTCGTTGAAAGCATCGGCGACAGGCGAGCACGGGCCTCCGAGAAGGTGTAGGGTGCCACCTTATTGGGTGGCCCGCTTCGCACGATAACGTCGCTGGTAAGCCGTTCACCTTTGCCCAAAAGGAAGTTGCGCTTCGCCATCCTGTTTCCGCTTTCCCCTCGGCTTCGCCTTGGGTTTCGAAGGTTCACCTCTAATCGTCTCGCGCGCAACACCGGTAAATTCGTGTGCAGCGCGTTGTGACATCAGCTTCTCGCCAGCCAGCGTCCGCGCCAGAGCGATTCGTTCCGGCTTGGGCATCTGGTCCAGGCGGATGAGATCCTTCAGATGGGTCGTCAAGTCGCCGCCGCGAATGGCTGTGAGCCGTCGCGCCGATTTAAGATCTCGATCGATATCGCTGAAGGATTTGCCGCGCATGGCCCCCGCCAATACTGCAGCCCATTCGTCTGCCTTTTCCGTATGGGAGGCAAGGGAAGCCTTCACGAAGACCGCGATTGCCTGCGGATCTGGCATCGGAAACTCGATCGCGTGATCGAAACGTCGCCAGATTGCAGGATCGAGAAGTTCTGAGTGATTGGTCGCTGCCAAAAGTAAGCCAGTTGCCGGCCAGTCGTCGATCTCCTGGATGAGGACCGTGACGAGTCGCTTCAATTCCCCTATTTCGCCGCGATCGTCCCGGCGCTTAGCAATGGCGTCCAACTCGTCGAGTAGCAGGACACACTGCATCGATTTTGCGTAGTCGAGAACATGCCGAAGGTTGGTGCCAGTTCGGCCGAGATAGCTGCTCATAACGGCGGCGAGGTCGAGGATTAGTAACGGCCGGTTGAGCGACCGTGCGATCCACCGCGCAGCCATGGTTTTGCCCACACCAGGCGGGCCTGTGAAAATTGCCGAACGTGTCGGCTCCAAGCCCACTTTCAGGAGGGCTTCCAAGTGGGTACGCTCATCAACAATGCGCTCTAGCGACTTTCCGAGTTCCAGCGAGAAAACCGGCTCATGATCGAGCGCCGGCGTCTCTTCAATCCGCAATAGCGAAAAGCGGGTGTCTGCATCAGTGGGCAGCACCGCCTCAGTTTGGCGACGCAGTGGCGAAGCCCGGGTCGGCGCCTCACGCATGAGTTCGATGAGGCCCGTCGCGAGTTCCGGCGCGTTATCGCGATGCGTCTTGGCCATGCGATGCACCATCTGCATGACATCCTGCGTCCTTCCAGAAAGTGCTATGCGAGCCAAGTTCAGGATATCTTTTTCCAGTTTTGATGCCACAGCTGCCACGAGCGTTTCCGATCTCTTCGGTCATGATTTATAATCATCTGCGGAAGATTTTCCACCTAGATCGGTTAATTTTTCTTCCACTGGCGTCTAAACACATATTTTAGTTACGTTATTTTTGGAAGGTGGCGCCGTCGGCGACGCGCCTGGTTTGACTACCATTTGATCACGAGCAGAGATCGCTCGAGGCGGTCGAGTTCCCGAAGCGCCTTCGCCAATTGGCTGGCCTGGATGCCACCGCGAGCTTCTCGAGGATCGCCGAGGGGACGACGGAACGTGTCGTGATCGACGCCGCCAGATGAATACTCGCGAATAGGGGCTGTATTGATCGGAGCGTCGATATGGTTCCCAGCGCGGGATGCGAAGCGCTTGCCGGTTAGGGCGCGAAGACGTGATCGCTGGCGCCGCCGGTATCGGTAAAAAGCTCTACGATCTCAAGGATCGTGTCGTGGTCGAGAGCGTCGAGTACATAGGGTGCCTCGCTCTCGGTCGAGCTGATCAGCAGAATGCTGAAATATGTTGCCACGCTTTAGGCCCCTCCAATAGCAAGTCCGCGTGGAGGCATTAGTCGTCGCGTTCTATCAACGCATGCAAACGTTCGATGAAATAGGCGTTCACTCGTTCCATGGCGGCACGCACCGGAAACCCAAAATGCTCGTCCAGCTGGCTGCCCGGGATCGCCAGAGGTGGTGGAAGCGAAAGCAAATCGTAATAAAAGACAATGTGAGCATGACTGCTTTTGGGTGCCAGACCGCAAGCTCGACCGTATCCTTCCAGCAACATGTGCGTACGCAGAAGATCCTCCTGAATAATCCGGCGCTTTCCCCCATCATAGGATCCATTGCCTCTTTTCACGTTATATGAGGTCAAGGCACCACTCGCTTCATCGAAGACAAGTATATCGATGCGAATTGCTCGTTCACGATCCCCATATGCGAGTTTGTTTCGTAGCAGGGGCTCGATACGTTCGGAAATACGGGTCGTCTGCAAGGACTCATGTGATAGCTTGAAATCATCCTCCGTCCACACGCGAAAGCGGGAGCAATCCTTCAGGCGTTCTAACAGGGCCTGATCTAGGATGGCGCCATGACGTTTGTATGCCGAGCTGATAATCGAGGTGGCACGAGAGTATTTTCGACCAGCGATGGGGTCCTCTCGGAAGCTTGCGTTTCCAAGCTTCTTGATTGTATCGTCCACCAAGGGACGCAACCTACCAAGGTAGTCGTCCAGTTCGGAAACTGCCGATTTATTGGTCATTTTCAACGTGATGGACATTCCATGCCTTATGTAAACAATAGCTTGTCATCGATTTTGAAAGTTTTTGACTAATTTTTCATGGAAATCCAGGCATGACGGGGAATCAGGATAACATCACGACCATGGCCACCGAGGAATTCGATCTTCAACCGGACCCTCGGGTCTTGCCCATGTTGGGCGAAATCAACATCGACCAGTGGCGCTGCCTAGCGGAATTGATCGACAATGCCGTTGACGGTTTCTTGAAGGAAAGCCGTGCCGAGGCGCCCATTTCGGGCGCCAGGGTCACCGTGATATTGCCCTCTGTCGACAACGAAAACGCGACGGTACGGGTCATCGACAATGGCTCCGGCATGTCGCCCGACGTCTTGGAGCGCGCGGTTAGCGCGGGTTGGTCTGGAAATAACCCGATCGATAGCCTTGGATTGTTTGGCATGGGGTTCAACATCGCGACCGCGCGACTTGGATCGGTGACAGAGGTCTGGACAACACGCAACGGCGACGCGGAATGGCATGGCCTTTCCATTGATTTCGACGCGCTGCGTCGTCAACGCCATTTTCGCACGCCTCATCTGAGGCGTCCCAAGGTTGATCCGGAGCAGCACGGCACGGAAATAACCATCAAGCAGCTCAAACCCGAGCAACGTAAATGGCTCGCCAAGAACGCGAACCAGACGGCGGTCCGAAAGCGTTTGTCACAAGCGTATTCCTCGATGCTGCGGCAAAACGGCGTGCCTATCTCTTTCGAACTTCACCTCAATAACAAGCGTGTGGAAGCACGGCGTCATTGTATTTGGGGCGAGGACCGCGTCGTTCCGGGGGTCGGCGGCATCAACGTGAACGCAGTCATTCCCATCAATCATTCGCTATCCGAGCGGTTCTACTGCACGAACTGCATGACATGGTTGATGGAAGATCCGGGGTCGGCGGACTGCCCCTTTTGCTCGGCCCATGGAACGGTCGTCAAACGCGCGAGGAAAGTCACCGGCTGGCTTGGTATCCAGCGCTATCTCGATCAATCGGAATACGGCATCGATTTCATTCGCAATGGCCGAAAGATCGAACTAGCCAACAAGGATCTATTTTCCTGGCACGATGGAGAAAGCGAGGAGCGCGAATATCCGATCGATGACCAACGCAACCGTGGACGCATCGTCGGCGAGATTCACATCGATCATTGCCGGGTTAGCTACGCGAAGGATCGCTTCGACCGCGCGGATCCGACCTGGGATGAAATGGTCCAACTCGTCCGCGGAGAGGGTCCCCTGCGTCCCGAGAAAGCCAAGGACCTTGGGTTTGGTCCGAATGAAACGCCCTTGTTCCGACTTTTCAGGGCATTCCGTCGTACCAGCCCTCACTCAAAAACAGCAGGCGCCTACGCGCGCATCATGATCGTGAAGGACAATAACCGCGCGATGGAAATGGCGAGCTATTTCCATGACGGTAATCCAGAATACCAAGACGACACGAAATGGTGGGAATTGGTGGAAGCCGCCGACCGCGAACTGCTTTTTGGCCAAGGTGGTGGTGAAGCACCCACGGGAGGCGATGACCTACCCGCCGGCCTGATCGATGATCCTCCCACAAACGAACCGCCGACCACCACCGCAAGCACGCCAACTCCTCCGCCGGCACCCAAACCCGCGCCACCCCCGCGCCGGGAGGTTCCGACCTTGAGCAGGAAATACCATCATCAGCCGTCCAGCACGCAATGGAGCGTAATGGCGTTTGAGGTCACCGCCAATGACCCCGACCTGCCCGCCGATAGTCCTTGGACGGTACGGATGGGGGACATTCCGACCAAGACTTATCATTTCTTGTATAACCCCGCTCATCCGGTGTTCCAGTCAATCACGATGACGCCGCGAGATGCGCTCTTGACCAATCTCGCGTTCATGACCGCGGATCAGACACGGACTACCAGTCAAAACCCGGATATAGCCCGAATTCTGACGGAGTTCCGTCTGGAGTACGGCGATGAGAACGCCCTGGATCTCAAATCCCTGCCAACCGACGCGGCGGCGACGCTCATCGATATCGCCAAGGCCTTGGTGGCCGCGTGCCCCGAGGAAGAGCGGGCATCCTTGTTCAATGACCTGTCCGTTTCCGAGCAACATACCGTCATGCGCGCCCTCGCCGGCAAGAAGATCAAGCCCGCGGAGGCGACCATTGATGGAAGCTTTCTCCAATCAGCCCCATTCGAGATCATCAAGATCCTGGTGGAAAGCCGACCTGAACTGTGTTTCGACGGCAAGGTGTGGGACGAAACCTATTCCGACCTCGACTATGGCGAACCCAATATCACCGAGGAAGCCAGGGACAGCGTGCTATCGAAGTATATCGGCCTGATCAGCGACGCGATCTGGCTTTCGAAACAAGATAGCAGCGATCTAGCCGTGGCCTCACGCGATGAAATCATTCGGGCGGTCATGTCGCTGGAGCTGCTTAGACCTGATGTCGAACCCGTTCAATGACCGTCTTTCTCGATGATCGCAGGCTCCTTCGAGGCCCTTGGGAGGCTTTCGAACGAGATGTGGCCCGGCTGCTAATCCACGCGGGGTTCGATGACGTTCGCGTTGTTGGAGGGTCGGGAGACAAGGGCGCGGATATCGTCGGAGTCAAGAATGGGGAGATTTGGGTCGTGCAATGCAAGCACACGACAACTGCCCCGCCCACGAAGTACGCGGTTCAAGAAGTCGTTGAGGCTGGCACGTTCTACGGAGCCAGCCGCATGCTCGTCGCCACGTCGCGAGCAGTTGGCGGCGGCGTCAATGCCGAAATCGAGCGGTATAAACGCATAGGCATAAATGTCGAATTGCTTGATCCCGCGCGGCTCATGGCTATGGCGGCGCGCGTGCCCGAATACACCAAGGCCCGCCGTGAGCTTCGCCCGTACCAGCAAGACGCGCTCTTGAAGTTCAGGGAAGGATTGACCGACACCGGCCGGGCGCAGATCGTGCTGGCCACTGGCTTGGGCAAGACGGTGGTGATGGCGGAAGTGGTCAGCGATTTGTATCGCGACGGCCTCATTCGAGATAACCGCGTGCTCGTACTGGCGGATAAGCGGGAGCTGATCCGCCAGCTTCAGTTCGGTTTTTGGTATCAATTGCCAAAGTGGGTTCCGACGCACTTGCTTTCCGGCGATGAGGTTCCAACCTTCCACGACGGCATTACATTCGCGACGGTGCAGAGCGTGGTTGGTCGTATCGACGATCTTCCAAGCTTTGGCTTGGTGCTCGTCGACGAAGCCCATCATATTGGCTCATCGACGTTCCGACGCGCGATCGAGGCGCTGGAGCCTCCCATGCTGGGTGGCGTGACGGCCACCCCTTGGCGAGGAGATGGATTCGATATCGACGATCTCCTCGGAAAGCCGCTGATCCGCCTTGGCATCTCGGATGGATTGCAGAAGAAATATCTCAGCGAAGTCGATTACCGTCTTCTCGCGGATAACATCGACTGGAAATTTGTCCAGGATATTTCCGCGCACAACTATTCTCTAAACCAACTCAACAAGAAACTCATTATGCCAACGCGTGACGAGGAAGCGGCCCGTCAAATAACGGATGTGTTTCGCGCCGAAAGCCGTCGCGGTGGGATCGTTTTTTCCCCCACAGTTGACCACGCGGAGAGTTTCGCCGGCTCATTGAGAAGCTTTGGTTTACGCGCGGAAGCCATATCGTCGAGACAGGACGCCCGTGAGCGGGATCGATTGATGGTGATGTTCCGTCGAGGCGATATCGATATCTTGACGAGTGTCGATCTATTCAACGAAGGGGTTGATGTGCCCGACGTCGATCTGATCGCATTCATGAGAGCCACTCATAGTCGAAGAATTTTTGTCCAGCAGTTGGGGCGCGGCCTAAGACTCAGCCCCGGCAAGGATAAGGTGATCGTGCTCGATTTCGTCACCGACCTGCGACGTATGGCCGAGGTGGTCGAGCTGGAAAAAGCGGCCGCCGGGCCCTTGGAGCGTTTGCCACTTGGCCATCACCTCATAAATTTCCGCGATGCCTCGGCTGGCAGCTTCATGTTTGAGTGGATGAAGGATCAGGCTGATCTCATGTTGCGCGAGGGCGACGCGCAACTTGAACTCCCGCGCTTCGATTTCCCCCCCACTCCTCAACCGGGAGGAGTTGCATGAGTGTTCCAGAGAAAATTAAGCAAGGTATCAAGGAGCGACTTTGGGCGGAGGCAGATCGCCTGAATTGGTCGGCCCTCTCTTCCGCGGATAAATCGCGATATTACACGATCTGGACAGAAACCAAGGAAGTGGGTGGACGGCTCGCCGCCTACATGGATGCCCGTCAAGTGCGTGTTTACATCAAGGACACGCTGCTCAAGGCATACACGCGCGAGACATCCGCGAATCATGAGCTGGCGTTCCGAGTTCTCAATATCTCGCCGGACATGGCGACGGTGAAGAACTATATAAAACCTCATGGCCGCCGGCTCGCGGATGAGTGTCAGATCGCTTGGAGCAAGGCTAGCGACTGGAAGGCGACCTTGATGGCTCTTCATGAGCGCGCCTTCGAGACGGGGCGCCCGTACGCGGCGGTCTTCACTGACTCGGCGGCCAAGTTCGCCACGAATAAAGATAGAATGGTGGTTGAAAGCGCGGCGAAGAAGCTAGGGATCGAACACGTGATTTGGGTTGATTAGCGGCATCAAGCCGCGGAGCGTGGTAGACAACCGCCAACGCTTTCACCCACAACGCGCGCGAGCTCAACTGGAACGGCGTTACCGAGCTGCCGCATTGTTTCCGTCCACGAGCCATGAAAAAGAAAATTGTCGGGGAACGTTTGCAGCCGCGCGCTTTCGCGCACCGTGAAGTAGCGAACCGATCCATCTGGGCGCCGCAGCATGTTCTCGCCGCCCGGCACACCATGTACGCCCGCTTTTAGGGTTTTTGCGGGTTCATCCCATGGGCTTCCGGTGTGGCCTTGGTATGAACGCGCGCCCGGTTGGAAGCGGTGATTGGATATCCTACCGCTTTCCTCCAGCTCAAATTCCGGATCGGGAAGGTCAGCCAAGGCATCCCTCGTCGTTCGCCAAGCCAGCTCGTCTGGCTTCTCATCCTTTCTGATACGGTTAGCGCCTTTCGGGAGTGATCTATGCTTGCGAGCCACTTCATGGCGGTCCCAATAATCACCATGAACTTGGTCCCATAGCAGCGCTTCCCGGGAATGAGTGGTCCCGGGAAAATTCCAGCTCACGCCAAGATCCTCGCGAAAGCCAACGAAGAACACCCGTTCCCGTTTCTGTGGAACTCCATAGTTAGCGGCGTTCATGAGCCGCGTGATCACACGATAGTTCAGTCCTTGCCTGCTTCCACTTGTATGATGCTGCTCAAGGCGCGCGAGATGATCCGCCCAATCCTCATCCCGCTTGGCCCGTATCTCGGGATGTTCGAGTTGAAGCCGCACATACTCAAAGTAATTACGGAAAGTGGCGCGTGTCAGACCCTTGACGTTCTCGAAGATGAACGCCTGCGGTTTTGTTTCACGCACGGCTCGGATGGCTTGTGGAAACATATCGCGCGCATCATCATAAGCGCCATGCTTTCCACCCATTGAAAACGGCTGGCAAGGAGGACCGCCTGAAACGAGGCGCACTTTTCCTTCATAGGGCTTGAAATTGACGGTACGAACGTCGCCTTCCGTGACCTTCCAGTTCTTCACGGCATGAATGCCGCGGGACTTGTTCTCGCGAATGGTGTCGCAGCAGTAGGAATCCCACTCGATGACATTCACGGGACGAAAACCGGCGTCGTGCAATCCGATGCCAAGTCCGCCCGCGCCCGCGAAAAGTTCAATTGATTTCATTGGTTAATGAATGCCTCTATTTGGGCTTTCAGGAAAGAGCGATCTTTAAGCTGGCATTCCCATATGACCAGCACATCCCAGCCTAAGGCACGCAATTCCTCCTGATTTCGCGCGTCCCTCTTGGCGTTCGCCTCCAGCTTCGGCACCCAGAATTCACTTCTCGATTTGGGTAGTCGAGCGAGCTTGCAGGCCGAATCATCGTGACGATGCCAAAAACATCCATGCACAAAAATAGCCTTCCGCCGAGAGCGAAAAACGAGATCAGGGCTGCCTGGTAGGGAGCGGACATGCAGGCGATAGCGATAGCCCATTTCATGGATGAGTCGGCGCACGACCATCTCGGGCCCCGTGTCCTTGCCCGCGATGCGGGCCATTCGCTCCGAGCGCTGTTCCTTTGTCAATGTATCGGCCATGGCCCGATACTAACCGAGCATCGTATGACTGGGCAAATGACGTGGATTCCGGACGCATCGGCGCCTGACAGAATGGCTTGGCGGCAGAAATATCAGATCAGGTTTGGAAAGCCGCCTGACTTCAGAGCGTCGATGGCGAGCTGGCGACCCACATCGCCACCGACGCGATCAAGTAGACAAACTTTCAGTTATTGCAGTTACAGGCCCTGCCCACTATATTGGTGATCAAGGAGACATCGCCATGGCCAGCCAGATCGTTCATTTCGCCGGATTGTCGGATCGCGACCGCAAGACAGCCTCGCCGCTGCCGAAACTGGTCGCCGGCGACAGGCTGGAACTTCATGTGCGTCATGCAGGTGGCAAGGAACGGACGCTCTCGATCCCGCCCTCGGCCGCCGCGGCAGTTGAAGCGCTTTTGGCGCACATGCTGCGCGGCGAGCGCGTCGCCGTGCTGGCCGAAGACCAGGAATTGAGCCCGACCGAGGCGTCGGCCATTCTCGGCATCTCTCGTCCGCTCGTCGTCCTGCGCATGGACCGGGGTGATCTGCCATTCCGCTATGTGGGCAAACACCGCCGTGCGCTCCTGAAGGACGTGCTCGCCCTCAAAGCCAAGCTCGACACGCGGCAGGCCGCGATGGATACACTTGCCGAAGACACCGAGGATCTCATTCAGACCCATGGCCTCTAAACCGCCCGTCGCGGTCTATGATGCCTGCGTCCTCTATCCCTTTCATCTGCGCAATGTCCTGATCCAGTGCGCCTTCGACGGCCTCGTCGAGGCGCGGTGGAGCGATGACATCCATGACGAGTGGATGCGCAATCTCGCCGCAAACACTCCTGCCTTACCCATAGAGCGTCTGATTGCCACGCGGGACAGGATGAAGGCCGTCCTGCCGGAGGCGGACGTGACGAACTATCGCCCGTTGGTCGCAGGGCTCGAACTACCTGACCCGGACGATCGGCATGTTCTCGCAACCGCCATTGCCTCGAAAGCCTCCGTGATCGTCACCTGGAACGTGAAGGACTTCCCAGCACGAGAGCTCTTCCCCCACGGCGTGACCAGCCAGTCGCCGGATGATTTCCTGAGCGATCTCCATGCGGCGTTTCCCGACGCGCTCATTTCCAGTGTCAAACGTGCGCGGCGCAATCTGCGCAAGACAACGCCATCTGTTGAAGCGTTCGTGGACGCGCTTCAGCAAGGCGGACTGAAGAAATTTTCAGACGTGCTTCGCCAAAACATCGCCGGGCTGAAGTGATCGGACGAGGTCCAAACAGAGCGCGACAGCCGAAATATCCTCGCAAGCCCTTGGCAGCAACCTTATTCCTCCTCGCTCTCCGCCTCAGGCGAAAGCGGCTCAATCTGAACGGCCTGCCGACTGAGCAATCCCGCATCCTCGAGCGCCTCGATATCCGGCAGATCACGCAACGTTTCCATGTCGAACGCCGACAGGAAGTGCTTGGTTGTCACATAGGTATATGGCGCCCCTGGCGTTGGGCTGCGTGGCCCGAAGGCGATGAAGCCTGCCGCGCGCAGCGAACCAATCGTGTCGCGGCTGACCTCCCTGCCGAAGATTTTCGAGAGCTCGCCACGGGTGACCGGCTGGAAATATCCCACCGCCATCAGCACCATCGCCTCGAACTCCGACAGCACCGCCGCCCCACCTCGCGTCGGCGCCGTCGAGGCCTGGATCGCACCCGCGTAACGCGAACGCGTTCGGTGCTGCCAGCCGCCGGCGACGGACACGAGCTCGTAGGGCCGGGAACTAAGTTCCTCGCGCAAATCATCAATAAGCAAATCGACGCTGCAGTCCTTGCCAACCACACGCGCCAGCGTCTCGCGGGGGACCGGCTCGGCCGAGGCAAAGATGACTGCCTCGACCCGCAGCATCCATTCGCGCCAGCGCAGCTCCGGCGGTAGATCTTCCAGCTCGCGGTCATAGAGGATTTCATCCTCCGACCGCGATTTGCTTCCACGAAGTGTCCTGGTTGCCCCCGATCCGGTCATCGTCACAAGCCAAAAATCCGGAAGGACGTGCGGCCGGACAATTCGCGCACGGCGCCGAGACTCTCCAACCGTTCGAACAGCCGGGTCGCGGCCCAGCGGGACAAATCACTGCCAGGCGCCGAGGCCGCCACGGCGTCCTCCGCGAGCAGTTTTGCGATGACCGCGCCGGCGCCCTTGGTGCGCACCTTCGGCGCGGCGGCGAGAAGGGTTTCGGCGCGGCGGGCGATCTCCCCGGCCGAGCGCAGGGCGGCGCCCGTCGCTTCGACCAGGGCAAGGCCGACGGCGCGCGCGAAAGCGGTCTCGCCCGGACGGACACGTCCCCTCCCTCCAAGTGTGCGGAAGGCCGAGCCGTAGCGCTCGGCCATCAGCAGCGGCACGGGACGTTCGCATCTGAGCATCGCGGCGATCAGCATGTCGGCGAGCGCCCAGGCGAGCGTCTCGGCGTCCGGACGGACGGCAAAGATGGCCGTCACCAGCTCCACCGCGGCGAAGGGCGCGGCCCGCCCGGACTGAAGCGCGGCATCCGCCAGGTCAGGAACGGACGCAAGGCCATCATCCCATGCCAGCCCCAGCAGGTCCGCCAGTTCGGCAACGGCCTTCGAGGAGAAGCCGGGTTTTCGGTCGGCCAGCCTTTTGAAGGCCAAAAACACCTTTCCGGTCGGCCCCGGATCGTCGCCAGCTGCGGTGAGCAAAACGGCGTCGCGCAGCGCCTTCTCGTCCTCGTTCCGGGCCATCAACCGCACGGCAACCGCGGCGCATTTCAACGCCTGGCGCGACCGCCAGCAGCCGGCCCAGACGGGCGCGGAGCGGACAATATCATCCAGTGATTTCAATGCAATACCGGCGGCGAAGGCAGCGTCCGCTTCCGTCAACTCGCGCCCGCGCGGCAGTGCCCAGGCCGGCAACTGGGCAGGCGGCACGGCGGTTGAAGCAGCAGCGCGGGCGAGCGAATCCATGCCGCGGAGCATACATCATGTGTGCGGTTTTACCATCTATTTCGGCTTTAACCGCACGGCTTGTCTTCAGCACATAATGACCGATAAGTTTGCATTATCGCTCGTTTTATACATTATAGAGAAATGGCTCGAATCGACGACCAAAACAGCGAAAATCACCTTCAGGGGGTCGTTTGCGGGAGGGGGCGAAATCCTACGCTAAGCCGAGAACGCGCTTTCCATAGTCCCTGAGTTCGCCCTTTGGGCCGACGTAGCGATAGAGCGTGACGCGCTCGATCCCGAGTTCGTTACACAGATCGGAAACGGAAGTGTCGCGCTGGGCCATGGCGGCCTGGGCGAGACGCACCTGGGCTTTAGTCAGGGCGAATTTTCGGCCCCCCTTACGACCACGGGCTCTGGCGGCGGCGAGCCCTGCCATGGTGCGCTCACGGATCAGATCCCGCTCGAACTCGGCCAAAGTGGCGAAGATACCGAACACCATGCGGCCTGATGCGGTCGTGGTGTCGATCTGAGCGCCCTTCCCGGTCAGCACCCGCAGACCGATATTGCGATCAGACAGATCCTTCACGGTATTGACTAGGTGAGCAAGCGACCGCCCGAGGCGATCGAGCTTCCAGACCACCAGCACATCGCCGTTGCGCAAAGACTTCAGACAGGCGGCCAGACCCGGCCGATCATCCCGACTACCTGACGCACGATCCTCATAGATGTTGTCCTGTTCGACGCCGGCGGCGCGCAGGGCGTCATGCTGCAGGTCGAGGGACTGGGAGCCATCGGCTTTGGAGATGCGGGCGTATCCAATCAGCATGTTTCTTAAACGTTGGTTTGAGGCGGCGCGCGAGCCACGGATGATTTGTTCATTGGAAATGTATCTCAACCTGCTTCATAAACAAAGCATCTTGAACATCACTGGATTTTGAAAAAGGAACATGGATGCCGCGTCGCGTCACTCTAACCGATCGGCAGAAGGACGCGCTGTTGCGCCTGCCGATTTCACAGGCGGATTTGCTGAGGCACTACACCCTGAGCGATGAGGATCTCGGCCACATCAGGCAGCGGCGGCGCGCTCACAACAGGTTCGGTTTTGCGCTGCAATTGTGCGTCCTGCGCTATCCCGGCCGGGCGCTGGCTCCGGGCGAGCTGATACCCGCGGATGTCGTCGAATTTATCGGAGCGCAGCTCGGCCTGCATGCCGACGATCTGGTTGACTATGCCACCCGCGAGGAGACGCGGCACGAGCATCTTTCTGAGCTGCGAGCGCTCTATGGATTCCGCACCTTCTCCGGACGTGGTGCGCGTGAGCTGAAGGAATGGCTGTTCCAGGAAGCCGAGATGGTTGTATCGAACGAGGATATCGCCCGCCGCTTCGTGGTCGAGTGCCGACGCACCCGCACGGTCCTTCCCGCGACATCGACGATCGAGCGGATTTGCGCCACGGCTCTGGTCGATGCCGAGCGGCGGATCGAGACGAGAATCGCCAGTCGGTTATCCATGCCGATCCGGGAACAGCTACTGGCATTGCTGGAGGACACGGCCGACGATCGAGTGACCCGCTTCGTGTGGTTGCGTCAGTTCGAGCCCGGCTCGAACTCTTCGTCGGCCAATCGGCAGCTAGACCGGCTCGAATACCTGCAACGTGTCGAGCTTCCCGATGATCTGCTGGCCGGTGTTCCTGCCCATCGGGTGACACGTCTGCGCAGGCAGGGCGAGCGGTACTACGCCGACGGCATGCGTGATCTCCCGGAGGACAGACGGCTTGCGATTCTGGCTGTTTGCGCATCGGAATGGCAAGCGATGCTCGCCGACGCCGTGGTTGAAACCCATGACAGGGTCGTCGGCAGGCTCTACCGTGCTTCGGAAAGGATTTGCCAGGCGACGATCGCCGACGAAGCGAACGCGGTGCGGGACACCCTGAAATCCTTCGCCGAAATCGGTGGAGCCCTGGTCGATGCGCAGGATGATGGCCAGCCGCTGGGCGACGTCATCGCGAGCGGATCAGGTTGGGACGGCTTCAAAAGCCTTGTCGTGATGGCAACCAAACTCACCGCCACCATGGCGGACGATCCGCTCAATCATGTGCTCGACGGCTATCACCGTTTCCGCCGATACGCTCCCCGCATGTTACGCCTGCTCGATCTCCGGGCCGCCCCTGTTGCGCAGCCTCTTCTGGAAGCAGTGACGACCCTGCGCACCGGCTCGAACGATGCCGCGCAAACCGCCTTCCTGCGGCCGAGCTCGAAGTGGCATCGCCATCTTCGTGCCCAGGCGGCTGGCGATACACGCCTCTGGGAGATCGCGGTGCTGTTCCATCTGCGCGATGCGTTCCGCTCCGGAGATGTCTGGCTGGCCAAATCCCGGCGCTATGGCGATCTGAAACACGCACTCGTGCCGGCGCAGGCTGTCGCGGAAAGCGGTCGTCTCGCTGTACCATTACGGCCGGAGGAATGGCTGGCAGACCGCCAAGCTCGCCTCGACATGCGGTTGCGCGAGCTTGGCCGTGCGGCACGCGCGGGTACGATTCCCGGCGGGTCGATAGAAAACGGCGTTCTGCATATCGAGAAGCTCGAAGCCGCCGCGCCGACAGGCGCCGAAGATTTGGTGCTTGATCTCTACAAGCAGATCCCGCCCACGCGGATCACTGACCTCCTGCTGGAGGTAGATGCAGCGACTGGCTTCACCGAAGCGTTCACGCATCTGCGCACGGGAGCGCCCTGCGCCGACCGGATCGGCCTGATGAACGTCATCCTTGCCGATGGGATCAATCTCGGCTTGCGCAAGATGGCCGACGCGACGAACACGCACACCTTCTGGGAATTGATCCGCATTGGACGATGGCATGTCGAAGGCGAAGCCTACGATCGGGCGCTGGCCATGGTGGTTGAGGCACAGGCGACGTTACCCATGGCCCGGTTCTGGGGAACGGGCACCTCGGCTTCGAGCGACGGCCAGTTCTTCGCCGCCACAGAGCAAGGCGAAGCCATGAACCTCGTCAACGCGAAATACGGCAATACCCCTGGCCTGAAAGCCTATAGCCACGTCTCGGACCAATATGCGCCGTTCGCAACCCAGGTGATCCCTGCAACTGCGAGCGAAGCTCCATACATCCTTGACGGCCTGCTCATGAATGATGCTAGCCGCCATATTCGCGAGCAGTTCGCCGACACGGGCGGCTTTACCGATCACGTATTTGCCGCATGCGCCATTCTCGGCTACCGGTTCGCCCCACGTATCCGCGATCTACCGTCCAAGCGCCTCTATGCGTTCAATCCATCGGCGGCCCCGAGCCACTTGCGTTCCATGATCGGCGGAAAAATCAATCAGACTATGATCGAGCGCAACTGGCCCGATATCCTGCGCATCGCCGCCACAATAGCGGCCGGAAGCATCGCACCTAGCCAGATCCTGCGCAAGCTCGCCTCCTATCCGCGGCAGAACGAACTGGCCACAGCTCTAAGGGAAGTCGGCCGCATCGAGCGGACTCTGTTCATGATCGACTGGATTATGGATGTCGATCTGCAACGCCGCGCCCAGATCGGGCTCAACAAAGGCGAGGCACATCACGCGCTGAAACGCGCCATCAGCTTCCATCGCCGGGGCGAAATCCGAGACCGATCCGCCGAGGGCCAGCATTACCGGATCGCTGGCATGAACCTGCTCGCCGCCATCATCATCTTTTGGAATACCATGAAGCTGGGTGAAGTCGTTGCCAGTCATAAACGCGACGGAAAGCTTCTATCGCCCGATCTGCTGGCTCATGTCTCGCCGCTCGGATGGGAGCACATCAATCTCACCGGAGAATATCGCTGGCCAAAGCCTTAGCGTAGGATTCCGCCCCCTCCCGGAAACGACCCCTTCAGGAGACCTCAGCGCCGCCGCACAGCACGGCGGTTTCCGCCGATGTTTCCGCGACCGAGGGGCCGGCCGGGCTCCCCTCCCCTCTTCCAGACGCAACCGCCGGCCCGCCGGCGCATCTGCAGGAGCTCACCGATCGCGCCCGCACCTATGTCGAGGCGGCCTCCTCCGCCAATACCCGCCGCGCCTATGCTTCCGACTGGAAGCATTTTGCCGCCTGGTGCCGCCGCCAGAATCTTTCTCCCCTCCCCCCGGATCCGCAGGTCGTCGGCCTCTACATCACCGCCTGCGCCTCTGGGAGTGCGGTTGGCACGGCGGCGCGCGGCATGAAGCCGAATACGGTGTCGACGATCGAGCGGCGCCTCGCCGCCATCGGCTGGAGTTGTTCGCAGCGTGGCATGCCGCTCGATCGCAAGGACCGGGCCATCGCCACCGTGATGGCCGGCATCCGCAACAAGCACGCCGCCCCGCCCCGGCAGAAGGAAGCGCTCCTGCCGGAAGATCTGATCGCCATGCTGGAAACTCTCGACCGAGGAACCCTGCGCGGCATCAGGGGCCGGGCGATGCTGCTCGTCGGTTTCGCCGGCGGCCTGCGGCGTTCGGAAATCACCGGTCTGGACCTCGGCCGCGACCAGACCGAAGACGGCCGCGGCTGGGTCGAGATATTTGACAGGGGTCTGCTGGTGACGCTGCGCGGCAAAACCGGCTGGCGCGAGGTCGAGATCGGTCGCGGCTCGGCCGACGCCACCTGCCCCGTCGCCACGCTCGAAACCTGGATCAAGTTCGCCAAGCTCGCCAAAGGCCCCCTCTTCCGCCGTGTGAGGGGCCAAGGCAAGGACGTCGGGCCTGATCGGCTCAGCGATCAGGAGGTTGCCCGCCTGGTCAAGAAGACGGCGGTCGCCGCTGGCATACGCGGCGACCTTCCCGAGATCGAACGGGGCCTGAAGTTTTCTGGCCACTCGCTGCGCGCCGGTCTTGCGTCCTCGGCCGAGGTCGATGAGCGCTATGTCCAGAAGCAACTCGGCCATGCTAGCGCCGAAATGACCCGCCGCTACCAGCGCCGGCGCGATCGCTTCCGCGTCAACTTGACGAAAGCGGCTGGGCTGTAGGGTCCCCTGCCCTGCCGGCGATTGCCGCTCAGACCTTTGAACCGTGTCGGGATCGCTCTGCGATGCTGGAAAGATCGACTTTCTTGCCCGCGACATCCGCGACGATCTTCAACGTGCCGCCGAGGGATTCGACATAATCGCGAAGCGTCGACAGCTTCATGTCGGCGCGCTTCTCCAGTCTCGAGACGTTGGTCTGCTTGAACCCGGTCGCTGCGGAAACGTCTTCCTGCGTCCGGCCGGCGAGCGCCCGCAGTTCCCGCAGATTGTGCGCCGTGACAAGTTCCTCCGCGCGCTTTGCAATGGCGCGCTGTTCGTCGTCGGGAAGCGTCTGTATCAGCTTGTCGAGATCATCCATGTTTCTTCTCCAACTCGCTCAAGTGCTCGTCGTACCGTTTGTCCGCCAGATCGATCAGCCGCTTGTAGAAGAGCTTCTGGCTCACACCGCTCTTCGCACCACCGCAGAGAACCACGGCCTTCCGCTCCGGATCGAAGGCAAAGGCGAAGCGCCATTGCACCTTCAAGGCCTTGACGCGCAGTTCCTTCATGTTCGCGTGTTTGGAGCCTTCGAGCGTATCGACCTCAGGTCGTCCCAGTCGAAAGCCCTTCTCGCGAAGCAGCACCAGATGCGCGAGCAACTCGACCCGAACATCGGCTGGAAGGTCTGTGATCTCGCCTTTGAAGCGGTCATGAAACTCGACCTTCCATTGCGTCATTTCATATCCTGAATGATATAGATACTTAGGGATATATAGTCCACATCTGTCCTCGCGGCAATAGTGGCCATTTTCCTCGGAGTTGCGAACCAGCGATCGTTAGCCAAGACTTCCCGCAAACCGTTCAGCCAACCGATCTCGTTTGAACGCCTCCGCGACCAGATCGACGAAGGCCCGTGTCTTGGCTGGTAGCAGCGTGCGCGAGGCGTAGTAGAGCGAAATCGCCCCAGCGTCGGAGTACCAATGCGGCAGCAGACGTACGAGGCTGCCGTTTTCCAGTTCGCGTAGGACATCGGGCATGGCGAGCATCGCCACGCCGAGGCCGAGTTTGGCCGTCTCGCGCATCGCCGCCGGGTCGTTGACGACGATCGTTTCGCGCAATTGCACCATCATCTCGGCGCCCGCAGCATCCCGCATCGTCCAATGCCGGATACGTCCGGTCCTGAGCGAGCGCATGACGATGCCGTCGAACTGTGACAGCCCGGTGGGATCAGTTGGCGGCGTGCGTTCCGCCAAATAGGCGGGCGACGCCACAGCGATGATATGGGCGGGCGCCAATGTGCGGGCGACGATGCCCGGCGCCAGGTCGAAACCGCCGCCGATCGCCACATCATAGCCTTCGGCGACCAGATCGACCGGCCGGTTCTCGAAATGCCATTCTGGCCGGACGAGCGGGTATCGGCGGAGCAGTTCCGGCAACAGCGGCAGAATATGGGTGACGCCGAAGGTGGGGCTGAGGCTCACCTTCAAAACGCCCGCCGGCTCGGACGCTCCCGAGGACACATCGGCGATTGCCGCTTGCAAGGCGTCGAGATTGCCGCCGATCGACTGCAGGAAGCGTTCGCCCGCCTCGGTCAACACCAGCTTGCGGGTAGAGCGCTGGAACAGCCGCACGCCAAGATTCCGTTCCAGCATCGCCACGTTGCGGCTGACGGCAGCCGGGGTGAGCGCCATGCGCCGCGCAGCTTCAGAGAAACTCGCGGTTTCGGCGCTTTTGACGAAGCTTTCGAGATTGGCCAGCGTCTCCATATTGCCTTCAACGATCACTTGAAATCAGATCAAGACATTACCTGCTAATCGAAAGGAAATAAACGGGCCATCTTCGCTCCATCGAAACGCAAACGGAGTGAAGAACATGACCAGCAATATCCATCCCCTGAGCGGCAAGGTCGCTCTCGTCACCGGCGGCTCGCGCTCGATCGGCGCGGCCATCGCCAAAAAACTCGCCGCCGATGGAGCGGCGGTCGCCATCACCTACAGCGCCTCGCCCGACAAGGCCGCCCAGGTTGTCGCCGACATCGAGGCAGCCGGTGGCAAGGCCCTCGCCATTGCGGCGGACGCCGGCAACCCCGAAGCGGTGCGCGCGGCCGTAGCGAAGACCGTCTCGGCCTTCGGCGGCATCGACATCCTCGTCAACAATGCCGGTGTCGCAGTGAACGCTCCCATCGAGGACGTGAAGTTCGAGGACTTCGAACGGATGCTGGCGGTGAATGTGACGGGCGTCTTCGTCGCCACCCAGGAAGCGGTCCGCCACATGAAGGCGGGCGGACGCATCATCCATATCGGCTCGTCTATGACGCGCTACGCGGCGTTCCCGACCGCCTCGGTCTATACGCTGACCAAGGGCGCGATCACCGGCTTCAACCGCAGCCTCGTGCGCGATCTCGGTCCCAAGGGCATCACCGTCAACACGGTCCATCCTGGCCCGACCGATACCGACATGAATCCGGCGGACGGTCCGGTGGCCGCCATCGTCGGCCCCGGCATGGCGGTAGGCCGCTATGGCCAGCCCGCCGAGATAGCAAGCGTCGTCGCCTTCCTCGCCAGCCCCGATGCGGCCTTCGTCACCGGCGCAGACATTGTGGCCGATGGCGGCCTGACCGCCTGACCTCCCGACAACCGAACCCGAATACGTGAAAGGATTTCGCCATGAGCAGCATCGGCATCATCGGCGCCGGCAATATCGGCCGCGCCTTCGCCACGGCTCTCGCCAATAACAATATCCGTGCCACGCTGTCCAACAGCCGCGGACCGGACAGCCTCAAGGACGTGGTCGCCGAAACTGGGCCGACCATCGAGGCCGGCACCCGCGAGGACGCGGCGTCGAAGGACATTGTCCTCGTCGCGGTCAACTGGTCGAAGTTACCGAGCGCGCTCGCTGGCCTGCCGGACTTCGGCGGCCGCATCGTCATCGACGCCAACAATCCGATCGAAGCGCCGCTGTTCAAGCCCGCCGAACTCAATGGCCGGCTTTCCAGCGAAGTCTTCGCGGGCCTTGTTCGCGGCGCGCGGGTGGTTAAAGCCTTCAATCACCTGCAATCGCACCTGCTGTCGGGCGATCCGCGCGCCGAAGGTGGCCGCCGCGTGCTGTTCTATTCCGGCGATGATGCCGGATCGAAGGCCGAGGTCGGTGCGCTGATCGATAGGCTCGGCTTCTTCGGCATCGACCTCGGGCCGATCTCGGTCGGAGGACGCCTCGTCCAGTTTCCAGGCGGACCGCTCCCGGCGCTCAACCTCGTGAAGTTCGACTGATCGGGCGTCCCGTTCGCATAAAACTCACCTAATCGGCGGCCGGGACTCCGAGACCTTGGCCGCCACCATGAAAGCTCTTGCAGCCATGCCAAGGCAGCTGATTTGGGCGTCTGACTTTGCGGAACATCTATCCATGAGGGTCTATCGACGTTCACAAACGATCGTTTGTCCTCATCCGCAGCGATCGGAAATCGCCTAATTACAATCACCAAGGTCTTCGATAAATTGTCGGAGCCAGCTGCTTACTCCGCCCTTTCAGCTTTGCTTTCGAAGCCATCCCCCTTCCGAAAGATTGGACCCTCAACGCAGGTAACTCACTGTGATCACGATGAAAACGAGCAAAAAAAACGGCTGACAAGACACGGATCCTGCTGGCAAACAGCTCGGACGCTAATCAGTGTGGCCCACCACTAGGCCGTTCTTTGTGTTCCCTCGACGTTGACCCTCAAAAGCGCCATCAGCATCGGACCCAGCGAAAACTCGCCTCGCTCGGCGCGTCTGGTCAGATCGCGCAGGTAGCCGCCCGCGGACGTTATGAAACTTGAGCGTTCGAGAACGCAGGCCAAAGCCACCGCCGCATTTTCCGGCCCCATTACGTTGCACGCATCCTCATAGGCTGAAGGGCTGACACCCAGCATGGAACGCACCACGACGGCCGCCTTCATGAGATCGCGCCAGTTTTCTATACCTCCGCCAGGGCCATAGTCGGCAATCTGCGGGCAGGCACGAAGGACCATTCCAAGTGGGAAGGCCTTTATCGGTTCAGGCTTCGCCTTCTCTCCTCCGTTCGGCTCCCTCCGGACGTGGGGTTCATCCGCCGCTTTTCTGCCCTGCTCTTTTCCAGAGCTAGGTTCAAGTTCATAGATAGATTCGGTATTTGAATTCTGTATGTGACCGTCATTCTGACTGCCATTGCCATTCATATTTTTGATTTTCAGCTGCTTTTCCAGAATGTTGAGCACCTCTTCTCGAAGGAGCTGCATGTCGCCGAGCGTGGCTTCAACTTGTGCCAGGTTCGGATTGCGCGGAAGACGCTCGATAACCGCGGTATACTCCGTTTCGACCTGGGCCCAGTTGCCTTCTGCACCCTCATCCATAGCCGCGGTGACGAGTTTGCGTACGTCTCGCCGGCAGATTGTCAGAGCTTCCTTCGCCTTTCGGAAGCGCATTCGTTCCGCCGCAACAGCCTGAGCAAGAAGAGCGAGTTCCGTGGCGCGAGCAAGAAGTGGCGTCAGATCGAAACCGAAGGCCTGTTCGACTTCGCCTTCGCGATTTCGATGGGCATATCGCTTACCGTTGGGACTGTCACGGCGAACTATCAGGCCGGCATCCACCAGTGCTGCGAGCTGGCGTCGCAGCGTGCTATCAGTGATCCCATGAGCGCGCACTGATAGCTGCGCATTGGAAGGAAAAACAACAAGCCCATTCGCTGAACCAAGTTCGGCATGAGGATAGAACGTCAGGAGAGCATCGAGAACGGCCAAGGCGCGATCCTGAAGCCCAAGGCGTTCTCGCGCCTCGCAGACATCCCGAAACACTTTCCACTTCTCTATTCGTGCGCCTTGATCCGGTTCCTCGATCGCCATCTGCCTCTTGACCAGGGCGAGCGACATCGCCCGCCGCCCAAAAGGCGTCGTCACATGTCCCGTCTGCATTTTTTCTCTCACCTTTCTTCAGGCAAAAGAAATCCGCTCACCAAAATGGCGCCAAGACTCTTGACTGTGATTCCGGGAAATGCGATTCTCGATCCTGCTAGAGATGACGAGAGAGGCTTCCACGGTTCAACCGCTTGGGGGCCTTTTTCTTTTGCGTTTCAGTCTCCGTTGGTTTGGTTTTTGGCCCCCTTGTACTCATCGTACAAACGGTCCATGCGAGAAGTTAGCCAGTCTGTGAAGGGCTTGGCTTCGACGTTCGAAAGCTCAATGGCAACTTTCTTCGCCTTCGACTTCACCACGACATTCAGTGCGCGGTCGCGTGAATTCCAATCCATTGGCACGACATCTGTTTTGGGCTTTTTTGCAGAAGACTTGGCCTTATATCGCCTCAGGTAGTCGTGGAGCACATCGAAGCGCTCGGCTTCGGGAAGTTTCTGAAAGTCGGCTGAATCGCTATACTCGACGGCAACCTTCGAGAGGGCAGGAGCGAGAACCAGTTGTCGAAGGCTGAGCCATTTGTCGCGTCCGATCTTCTTCGACGCGCCAAGCGCTTGAATTACTGGCGCAGGAATCGCCTCGACAACCGCAAGCATTTTCGAAAGCATTGCTTCATCGATGGAGAGAGACGAACGGACCGTCTCCTTCGTCATTCCCGATGCGACAAGGTTTTGAGCGAAATAGGCGCGCTCTATGAACGACAGATTCGAACGGGCTGCGTTCTCCTGTCCCTGCGCAATCGCCGAGGTGATATCGTCGAGCTTCTTTACGATAGCCTTCACCGGCACCCCAAGCTCGCGAGCGACCTTCAGGCGGCGATGACCGAACACCACCATATATCGTTTGGCATCTGTTGAACTCGGCCGCACGAGGATGGGGGTTGTCTGGCCCGACTGCTTGATAGCTTGGAGCAAATCGTGAAACTCCTCGTCGTCGTCTGAAAGACGATCGGCCACAAAGGAAGCGTCGATTGATTGTGGATCGAGATCGACGATCACCTCGCCTTCCATCAGCTTCTTAGTGTTCTCCGCCATGTCCTCAATGGAACGAACGACAGTCTTGGCGGCGCCTGTCATGCCATAACCAGGCTTCGTCGGCGTATGGCTGGCCGAGATCGCCGCCATATCCAGCTTGGCGAATGGATTTTCACGGGACATAGGCGCACTCCAAATCTTGCGTCAACGCCGTTAAGGGTCTGGCAGAGCTATGTAAAACGGGAAAAAAAACGGCTGACAAGTAGCTCATTTTCTCCCCCAGACACCATGGATGAGCTCCACGATTTCGGCGTTAGTGGAGTTCAAGCTCTTCATCGCCCTGTCGTAGGTTGCGCGGACGAACTCTCCCCGCTCAACCTCATACAGGGTCTGCTTCTTTATAGACGCATCAGAAATTGCCGTAGATTTAAGCACGCGGTTCCTCAGCATCTGCTGTGCGAACATAGACTGCATGAACCCGACCATCTGTTCCTGCGGGATGTCGGTGGGCTCAAACCGGGTGATGAGATATCGGAACCACTGCACCCGCATTTCAGCGCCAGCCTCCGCGACCGGACCCATGATCCCTCCGAGCATCATGAGAAACTGGCTCATCGACATGATGTCCAGCATCTGAGGATGGATGGTGATGAGGATTCCCGTCGAGGCCATGAGCGCGGTAATCGTCAAGTAGCCCAGCTGTGGGGGGCAATCGATGACAACTACGTCGTACTTGTCATCGACCTGCTTCAGGGCGCTGGCGATCCGCATATAGAACAACCGCCCGTCTTCTCCCTTCTTCGACGAGATCGCGAGCGGCACGTCGTATTCGTATTCCTGAAGCACCAGGTTCGCCGGCACCACGTCCAAGCCCGGAATGTTGGTGGGCTGGATCACATCACTGATCGACTTGCGTTCGTCGTCAAAACGAAGAGCTTCGTACAGGGACGCTGTGTCATCAAGCTCCGGCTGGATCCCGAAAAGGGAGGTGAGGGATGCCTGGGGGTCAAGATCGACAGCCAATACTCGGTGCCCGGTGAGGGCGAGGTATTGCGCCAGATGCGCAGCGGTCGTGGTCTTGCCACTTCCTCCCTTGAAGTTGACGACCGATACGACCTGCATCGATTCGCCTTCCCGCCGCCTGGGGACGTAATACCGTTTGTCCGACTTTTTGTTGGCCTCGAGATAGTCGCGAAGTTCCAGCATCTGATTGGCGGTATAATATCGACGCCCACCGATGGACTCGATTTCCGGTCCTTTTCCGTCTGCGTGGAGCTGCCTGAGATGTGTCTGGGTCACGCCCATGAAGTCCGCAACCTCCGCCAGCTGAAACTTGCGCAGCCCTTTGCGGGCGTCAGGCGGATACTGTTGGCTGCGCAACATATGTAAGGCGCTTGAGATCTTAGACCCCTGCTGGGCAATCTCAATGTCAAAACGGTTGGGCAGCATATTGCTCATTTTGCGAACTATTTCCCAGAGGTCTTCACTTTCGAAAAAATGGCCAACACGCCATCATTTGCGAAACTATCTTCCGATTCCCCACCCGCCGCAAGACATTTAAGGTTAACAACAAGTTAATGCTTTTCCGAAAGATCCTCCCCCAATTCAGATTCATCCTTACACTTCCGCTAGTTAGTGCGACCTGGTCAGTCACAGACCATCTTCCGGAAATGCAGGTCTGCATGGCTCGTCCACACGTCCGAAGACCTCGTCGGCGCCACTAAACCGCGATTCGGCAGAATCACCGATATGCAGATCTGCACATAGCCACCGCCGAAACGTGGTGATTTCTATCTGGCGCAAATCGATTCTCACGGAGTGGATGATGCGCTTGATCGCCGTAACACCAGACTTCCACGAGCAGCATTCCGGCCTGCTCAAGGAAATGCATTGCCTTCGTGCAAAAGTCTTCGGGTCCCGTTTGGGCTGGGAGGTGACGACCACCGACGACGGTGAACGGGACGAGTACGACGACCTCCATCCCACTTATATCCTTGCCACCAAATCCGGCACGGTCTGCGGCTGCGCCCGTCTCCTTCCCGCGACCGGCCCAACCATGCTGCAGGACACGTTTCCCCAGCTGCTGGGGGAGGGACGTTTGGCGGCGCATGCCGGGATGATCGAGAGCTCGCGGTTTTGCGTCGACACGTCGCTTGAGGCGGGGAGGGAAGGGGGACACCTGCACCTCGTGACGCTTTCGATGTTTGCGGGCATCATCGAATGGTCGATGGCAAACGGCTACAGCGAGATCGTTACTGCGACCGACCTTCGTTTCGAACGCATCCTGAAACGCGCCGGATGGCCGATGACGCGATTGGGCGAGCCCACGGCGATCGGCAACACGATGGCGATCGCGGGAAGCCTGCCGGCCGACGCCGCGAGCTTGGAGCGCGTGCGACCGGCCGGCTATCGCTCCGCTTTCTCCGGGAACGGCGTCACCCCGGCCAGGAATGCGGCATGACCCAGCTTCGCTCTCATTCCCGGCTTGTCCGCAAACTCCAGGACGCGCTCGGCGACCAGCTTTGCGTCGCCCTCGACGACGCGACCGTCGTCGAGATCATGCTGAACCCGGACGGGCGCCTGTTCATCGAACGGCTCGGCCACGGTGTCGCGCCGGCCGGCGAGATGACGCCCGCCGCCGCCGAGGTGGTCATCGGCAGCGTGGCGCATGCGCTGCAGTCGGAGGCCGATCACGAGCAGCCGATCATTTCCGGCGAGTTGCCGATCGGCGGCCACCGGTTCGAGGGGCTGCTTCCGCCCGTGGTTTCCGCGCCGACGTTCACGATCCGCCGCCGCGCGTCGCGGCTGATCCCGCTCGACGACTATGTGAAGAGCGAGATCATGACCGAGGCGCAGGCCTCGGTGCTCAGAAACGCAATCGCCTCACGAATGAACATCGTGATTTCCGGCGGAACCGGATCCGGCAAGACGACGCTGGCCAACGCCATCATCGCCGAGATCGTCAGGACCGCGCCCGAGGATCGCATGGTGATCCTCGAGGACACCGCCGAAATCCAGTGCAAAGCCGAGAACGCCGTCCTGCTGCACACCAGCGACAGCGTTGACATGGCGCGGCTCCTCAAAAGCACGATGCGGCTCAGACCAGATAGGATCATCGTCGGCGAAGTGCGCGACGGCGCCGCGCTGACCTTGCTCAAGGCCTGGAACACCGGTCATCCCGGCGGTGTCACCACCGTCCACTCCAATACGGCGATGTCAGCGTTGCGGCGTCTGGAGCAGCTGACGGCCGAGGTGAGCCAGCAGCCGATGCGCGAGGTGATCGGCGAGGCGGTCGATCTCGTCGTCTCGATCGAGCGGAGCGGGCGGAGCCGCCGCGTCCGCGACGTGATCCGTGTCGAGGGGTTCAAAGGCACGACCTATCAGACCGAACACTACGCCCAGATCGATGAGGACAGCCATGCCGCTTAAGCGTCATTTCGCATTGACCGCAAGCTTCTCCCTTTTCCTGTTGTCGCTGATGCTGGCATCACCCGCGCTTGCCTCATCGGGCGGCGGCGGACTGCCGTGGGAAGGTCCGCTTCAGCAGATTCAGCAATCGATCACCGGCCCGGTCGCCGGCTTCATTGCGCTCGCCGCCGTCGCGATCGCCGGCGGCATGCTGATCTTCGGCGGCGAGCTCAACGACTTTGCGCGGCGCCTTTGCTATATCGCGCTCGTCGGCGGCGTTTTGCTCGGGGCCACCCAGATCGTCGCCCTTTTCGGAGCGACGGGGGCTTCGATCGGAAACCTCGAGCCGGTGACGTCGGAAAGGCCTACCACGCGGACCGCCATCCTCGGCGGGAGAGGGGAGGGGGCTCATGGCTGAGACCGGCTCCAACCTCGTCCGCTCGCGCATCCACCGCGCCCTGTCGCGCCCCAATCTCCTGATGGGTGCGGATCGTGAACTCGTGCTTCTCTCTGGTCTTGCCTCCGTGATCCTGATCTTCGTCGTGCTCACCTGGTATGCGGCAATCTTCGGGATGGCGCTCTGGGCCGTGGCGATTGCCGGACTTCGCATGATGGCGAAATCCGATCCGCTGATGCGCCGGGTCTATCTCCGGCACATCTCCTACAGATCTTGCTACCGCGCCACGTCGACGCCGTGGCGGCGCTATTGAGGCCGCGACCATGGTAGCTCTCAAACGTTTCCGTCCGTCCGGACCCTCGTTTTCCGATCTCGTTCCCTATGCCGGTCTCGTCGACAATGGCGTCATGCTCTTGAAGGACGGCAGCCTCATGGCGGGCTGGTATTTCGCGGGGCCGGACAGCGAAAGCTCGACCGACACTGAACGAAACGAGGTCAGCCGGCAGATCAATGCGATCCTCGCCCGCCTCGGCTCCGGCTGGATGATCCAGGTGGAGGCCGTGCGCGTGCCGACGACCGATTACCCGGCCGAGGAGGATTGCCATTTTCCCGACGCGGTCACCCGCGCCATCGACGCGGAGCGGCGGGCGCATTTCGAGCGGGAGAAAGGGCATTTCGAAAGCCGCCATGCGCTGATCCTGACCTGGCGGCCGCCGGAACCGCGTCGATCCGGACTGACGCGCTACGTCTATTCCGACCCGGCAAGCCGATCGACCACCTATGCCAACGGAGCGCTCGACGCCTTCCGCACCTCGATCCGCGAAGTCGAACAGTATCTCGCCAACGTCGTTTCCATCCGCCGTATGCTCACGCAGGAGACCGAAGAGCGCGGCGGTCTCCGGATCGCGCGCTACGACGACCTCTTCCAGTTCATCCGCTTCTGCGTGACCGGCGAAAATCATCCGATCCGCTTGCCCGACATTCCGATGTATCTCGACTGGCTGGTGACGGCCGAGTTGCAGCACGGCCTGACGCCGACTGTCGAGAACCGCTTTCTCGGCGTCGTGGCGATCGACGGACTGCCGGCGGAAAGCTGGCCTGGCATACTGAACTCCCTCGATCTGATGCCGCTCACCTATCGCTGGTCGTCCCGCTTCGTCTTTCTCGACGAACAGGAAGCGCGGGCCCGGCTCGAGCGCACCCGCAAGAAATGGCAGCAGAAGGTTCGGCCCTTCTTCGATCAGCTTTTCCAGACGCAAAGCCGTTCGCTCGACCAGGACGCCATGCTGATGGTGGCCGAGACAGAGGACGCGATCGCGGAAGCAGCCTCCCAACTCACCGCCTATGGCTACTACACGCCTGTCATCGTCCTTTTCGACGACGAACAGCCGCGCCTACAGGAAAAGTGTGAAGCTATCCGCCGCCTGATCCAGGCGGAAGGGTTCGGGGCCCGGATCGAGACGCTCAATGCGACGGACGCCTTTCTCGGCAGTCTTCCGGGCGTCTCCTATGCCAATATCCGCGAGCCGCTGATCAACACCCGCAATCTCGCCGATCTCGTGCCATTGAACTCGGTCTGGTCGGGAAGCCCGGTTGCCCCATGCCCGTTCTTCCCATCGGCTTCGCCACCGCTGATGCAGGTCGCATCTGGCTCGACCCCTTTCCGGCTGAACCTGCATGTCGACGATGTCGGCCATACGCTGGTGTTCGGCCCGACGGGTTCGGGCAAGTCGACGCTGCTGGCGCTGATTGCGGCGCAGTTCCGCCGCTATGCCGGCGCCCAGGTCTTCGCCTTCGACAAGGGCCGCTCGATGCTGCCGCTCACCTGGTCCGTCGGTGGCGATCACTATGAGATCGGCGGCGATGCAAGCGTAGAAGGTGAGGGGGCGTCGCCTCAGCTCACCTTTTGCCCGCTGGCGGAACTTACGACCGATGGCGATCGCGCCTGGGCGGCCGAATGGCTGGAGACGCTTGTCGCCCTGCAGGGGGTCACGGTGACGCCGGATCATCGCAACGCCATCTCGCGGCAGATCGGCTTGATGGCGAGCTCGCGCGGCCGGTCGCTGTCGGACTTTGTGTCGGGCGTGCAGATGCGCGAGATCAAGGATGCCCTGCATCACTACACCGTCGACGGACCGATGGGCCAGTTGCTCGACGCGGAAGAGGACGGGTTGACGCTCGGCGCCTTCCAGTGCTTCGAGGTGGAAGTGCTCATGAACATGGGCGAGCGCAATCTCGTGCCGGTGCTCACCTATCTGTTCCGCCGCGTCGAGAAGCGACTGACGGGGAAGCCAAGCCTCATCATCCTCGACGAGGCCTGGCTGATGCTCGGCCATCCATTGTTCCGCGACAAGATCCGGGAATGGCTGAAGGTGTTGCGCAAGGCCAATTGCGCGGTGGTGCTCGCCACCCAATCGATCTCCGATGCGGAGCGCTCCGGCATCATCGATGTGCTCAAGGAAAGCTGCCCGACCAAGATCTGCCTGCCTAACGGGGCGGCGCGGGAGCCCGGCACGCGGGAATTCTACGAGCGGATCGGCTTCAATGAACGGCAGATCGAAATCGTCGCGACCGCGCTTCCGAAGCGCGAATATTACGTCTCGTCACCCGACGGACGCCGGCTCTTCGACATGGCGCTCGGTCCGGTGGCGCTCTCCCTCGTCGGCGCATCCGGAAAGGAAGACCTGAAGCGCATCCGTGCGCTTCGCCTCGAACACGGGGCCGACTGGCCTCTTCACTGGCTGCAGCAAAGGGGGATTGCCCATGCGCAAACATATCTTCACAGCGCCTGACCGGCGCATCACCGTTGCCGCCCTGGCGATGGCTGTCGTCGCGTCGGTCTCGATGCCTGTCCCGGTCCGGGCGGGTGGTGTGACCGGCGAGGCGACGGAGTTCACCCAGCTCGCCAACAATGCCGAGCTGATCTCGCTGGTCGGCAAATCGGCCGAGCAGGTGAACAACCAGATCACCCAGATCAATCAGCTGGCCGAGCAGATCCAGAACCAGCTGAGGATCTACGAAAACATGCTGCAGAACACGGCGCAGCTGCCGACCCATGTCTGGGGTGAGGTCGAAAGCGATCTCAACAGTCTCAAGAGCATCGTCGGGCAGGGGCAGGGGATCGCATTCTCGATGGGCAATATCGATGACACGCTCAGGCAACGGTTCCAGAGCTATGCCGAGTTGAAGAGCGGCCTGCCCGACCAGGCGAGTTTTTCCACCACCTATCAGTCCTGGTCCGACACCAACCGGGACACGATCGCCGGCACGCTGAGGGCAGCCAATCTGACCGCCGAGCAGTTTTCCACCGAAGAGAGCACGATGTCCTCACTGCGGTCCATGTCCGAAAGCGCCGACGGCCAGATGAAGGCGCTCCAGGTCGGCCATGAGATCGCCACCCAGCAGGTGGCGCAGATGCAGAAGCTGCGCGGACTCGTCTCGCAACAGATGACCATGATGGGGACCTGGTATCAGTCGGAACAGGCGCAAAAGGACTTGGCCCAGGCGCGGCGCGAACAGTTCTTTAACGCGCCCGAGACCGATATCCGCGGCGGCCAGACGATGGAGCCGCGCTGGTGAGCCCGCGTCTGATCATTGCCCTTGCGCTCGCGGCCATCGTCGCGCTTGGCGCCGGAGTGAGCTGGATCTTGATCCAGCCTCGGGCCGTCGCCCAGTCTGGCGTCGGAGCCGGCGCATCCGCCACGCATCCTGTCTCCGACGCCGATCGTCGGAAATATCGGGAAAAGTTCTTCAGCATCGATCCGGAGCGCGACGTGCGCGGCGGGCAGGAGATGAAACCCCGATGGTGATCGTCCGACCCTCCCGCAGACTCGAACTCGTCTTTATCGCGATCGCCATCGTCCTGCTGGCGACCGCGCCGGCCTTTGCGCAGCAGGGCGCGGTCCTCACCACCCTCGAGAACCAGGTTTCGGCCGCGGCCAAGGGATGGGAAACGACGATCATGAACGCCGCGCGGTCGCTGTTCTGGATTCTCGCCGGCATCGAGGTCGGGATTGCCGCCGTCTGGCTTGCGATCAACGCCGCCTCGCTCGATGCCTGGTTTGCCGAACTCGTCCGTCGCATCCTGTTCATCGGGCTTTTCGCCTTCATCCTCGATCAGGGGCCGGCCTTCGGCAAGGCGATCGTCGACAGCCTCTACCAGATCGGCGCCGGCGGCGGATCGGCATCGCCGGCGAATATCTTCGACGCCGGCATTCGCGTCGCCTCGAAAATGTCGGAACAGGCGAAGTTCGGCGTCTTCGAGGACAATGCGCTGGCGATCGCCGCCGTCTTCGCCATGATCGTGGTCGTCGTCTCCTTCTCGCTTGTCGCCGCGATCTTCGTCGCCGTCATGGTGGAAATGTATATCGGCCTGCTCGCCGGCATGATCATGCTCGGGCTCGGCGGTTCGTCCTATACGAAGGATTTCGCGATCCGGTATCTCGTCTATGCCTTCAGCGTCGGCATGAAGCTGATGGCACTGGTGATGATCGCCAAGATCGGTTCCGACATCCTGCTGGGCCTTGCCGAAGCTCCGACCGCGACCTCCGACCAGTTCATCACGACGCTCGCGATCGCCGGCATTTCCGTCGTGGTGTTCGTCATCGCCATGTATGTGCCGCCGATCATCCAGGGCGTGGTACAGGGCGCGTCGGTCTCCGGTGGCATGGAGGCGATCCGCCATGGCGGACAGGCTGCCTCGTTTGCAGCGGGTGCGGCCTTCCTCACCACCGGGGCCGCAAACAGGGGTTACCAGGCAGCGGGCGCGGCAAGAGCCGGCGGAGCCTCGCTTGCGGGTGCGGCGCTGAAAGGTATGGAAGCCGGTATCGGCGGGGCAGCCGGCGCCATCGGATCGGCGGCGAAGGAAAAGGCGATCGCCTCGCCCGGCGCCTATGCGGGCTCATTGCTCGGTCTTGCCAACGCCAAGCTCGACCAGTCGCGCAAATCCGGCAAGCCGGCGACATCGCCTCCGCCGCCCCTCCCCGAAAACACCTAACCGAAAGCTGATGCCCGCATGTCTCACCGCATTCCGCCCGACAACCCCTATCTCGCTGCCCGCAACGAATGGAACGAGCGCTACGGCTCCTATGTGAAGGCGGCGTCATCATGGCGCATCGTCGGTATCACTGGCATGGTCATGGCGGTCATCGGCTTTTCCTATGCGCTTTATCAGAGCACCGAGGTCAAGCTCGTTCCCTATATCGTCGAGGTCGACAAGCTCGGCTCGGCGGTGACGACCGGATTCCCGCAACAGATCGAATATGCCGACCCGCGCGTGGTGCGCGCCACCCTTGCCGGCTTCGTGTCGAACTTCCGCTCCGTGACGCCCGACGCCGTGGTCCAGAAGCGGTATATCGACCGGACCTATGCGCTGCTACGAACCTCCGATCCGGCGACCGAAAAGATCAATGCCTGGTTCCGGTCGAACTCGCCCTTCGAAAAGGCGAAATCCGCGACGGTCGCCATCGAGGTCAACAATGTCGTGGCGCTCTCGAACCAGTCCTACCAGATCGACTGGACCGAGTTCGAACGCGACCGCAAGGGCAAGGAAACGGCCCAACGCCGCTTTCGCGGCATCGCCACGGTGACACTCACCCCGCCCCAGGACGAGGCCGTCATCCGCCTCAACCCGATCGGTCTTTATCTCCGCGACTTCGACTGGACTGCACAGCTTTGAAAGGCCGGCCAATGATGATTATGAGAACGACCATCCGCCGCGCCGGACCGATGCTTGCGCTGGCAAGCGGCCTGATCCTCGCTGATGCCGTATCCACCGCGGCGCTTGCCGCTGACGTCTCCGCCAACGAGGCGAAGGGGATCGACATTTCCGGCAAGTGGCGGGGCCACCGCGGGCTGGTGACGAGGGGTGAAGACGGCAAGGTCATTTTCCTCTATGGCGAGGTCCAGCCCTCGGTCGTCTGCTCCCCCTTGCAGGTCTGCGACATCGAGCTGCAGCCGGGTGAAGTGGTACGCGATGTGCTCGTCGGCGATACGGTGCGCTGGAAGGTCGAGCCGGCGACATCGGGGGCTGCCGGCGGCCAGGCGATCCATTTGATCGTCAAGCCGTCTGAGCCTGGCCTTGTCACCTCCATGGTGGTGACGACCTCACGGCGCACCTACCATATCCAGCTGAAATCTCACCCCACCCAATATATGGCCCGCGTCGGCTTCGAGTACCCGGAAGACGTGTCAGCCAAACTCGCAGACATCAATTCGCGGCTTGAGGCGAGCACGATCCCCGGCGCCGGCGTTCCCGCCGAACGCCTGAGTTTTGCCTATTCCGTCTCGGGCAGCGCCGGCTGGCGGCCGACGCGCGTCTATAGCGACGGCGAGAAGACCTACATCCAGTTCCCGCGCCGGATTTCGGGTGAGGACGCGCCGGTTCTGTTCGTCGTCTCCGGCGGACAGAACCGCATCGTCAATTACCGGATGAAGAACGACATGATGATCGTCGACTACAATGTCGATCGCGCCGTGCTCGTCTCGGGCGTCGGCTGGAAACAGCAGAAGGTCACGATCAGAAGGGGAGGGCGGTGATGCGCACCCTCGTCCCCCGCCCCTTGCGCAGCCTTGCCGCGGCTTGCACCCTCGTCCTCCTCCTTTCCGGATGCCAGTCGTCGGGGATCGGCGGGTTACTGGAAAGCGACGCGCCGCCGGAGATCTCCGGTCCGGCGGCGAGTGCGATTGCCGGCGACATGGTGAGCCGGCTGGCCGAACAGATCGGCCAGGGCAAGGCGACCATCGCCCTCAAACCCGATGGCTCGCCGTTTGGACATGCGCTGGAAGCGGCGCTCAAAGGCTGGGGCTATGCGGTCGTCACCGACCAGAAGCCGGATCAAGGCGCGACCGTCATTCCGCTTGCCTACGTGGTCGTGCCCTTCGAGGGGCAGGTTCTGGCCCGGCTGTCGACCGACACGGTCGAACTCGGGCGCGCCTATGCGGTAACCGCCAACGGGGCGACGCCTGCAAGCGCGCTGTCGCTCCTGAAGCGCGGCTGAGGGGGAGAAGACCATGGTACAGTCCCTGAAACTCGGCGGCGCCGCCAACGAGCAGGCGCAAGCCGGCATGCGCCGGATCAATCGTCTGCCGATCGTCATCGTGATCGTGCTGGTGACCACCTTCCTCGGCATCATCGTCTACGGGCTTTCGACGCGCGGGCTGTTTTTCGGGAAGGATGCTGGCCTGGAGACCACTGCCGGAACGCCCGCTTCGACCTTCGCCGATCAGATCAAGCGCGGCGTCACAGACGGCATCATTGGCGATCCCGAACAGCAGGTGACATATCAGCCGACTCCAGTCGAAAAGAAAGACGATCAATCTGCCAATCCCTTTGTCGCGCAACCGGCAAAGGAAGAGACACGAAACACGCAGGAACTCGAACCGGAGGCGGTCTGGCGCGCGCGTCTGCAGCGTGAGAACCAGGAGCAGTATCTGCGCGAGCGCCAACGGCAGCGTATGGCGCGGCTGCAGGCGAGCGATGCCGCCTATGATGCGCCGATCGCCATTGATCGCGGCAAGCTGCAGGCGAATACGAAATCAAGCGAGCAAGCATCGGCCGACAAGAGCACGGTGGCGGCGAACACCAGCGCCGCCTTGCCCGACCTTTATGCCGCAGCACTCAAGAGTGGCCTGACCGGCCAGGATGGCGATCAGAACGGGCAGCGCTCGAAGGAGGATTTCTTCAACAGCGACCTCAAGGAGCTCGGCTACCTGCCCAATCGCGTGGTGCCGCAGCAATCGCTTTATGAACTCAAGCGCGGTTCGGTGATCCCGGCGACGCTGATCACGGGCATCAATTCGGACCTTCCCGGCCGCATAACCGCACAGGTCAGTCAGAACGTCTATGACAGCGCCACCGGTCACCGGCTGCTGATCCCGCAAGGCGCCAAACTGTTCGGCCGATATGACAGCAAGGTTTCGTTCGGGCAAAGCCGCGTACTGGTGGTCTGGACGGACCTGATCTTCCCCAATGGCTCGACGCTGCAGATCGGCGGCATGGCGGGCACCGATGCTGAGGGGTATGGCGGCTTCCATGACAAGGTGAACAACCATTACTTCCGCACCTTCGGCTCGGCGGTGCTGATCGCGCTGATCGGAACAGGGGTCGACGCCTCGTTGCCGGAAAGCTCGACGCTGGCGACCCAGGAGACGGCATCGGATGCTGCAAGGCGGAATTTCGCGGAAAGCTTCGGCCGCGTCGCCGAGCAGACGATCAGCCGGAACCTCAATGTCCAGCCGACACTCGAAATCCGGCCCGGCTACAAGTTCAACGTCCTGGTGGATCAGGACATGGTGTTTCCTGGATCATACAGGAATTGACCTTTCGGCTATCATCAACCGCATAACCCGCGACCCTTGAGAGGCCAAGCGACGAAAACCATGATACGAGGACGGCCAGGGGTGGAGTTCTTCGAACTTAGCCGTGCAGTTTCAACCTATCTGGCTAAGTTCAGTCATCATTCTGATGAAATTCCGGATAAGCGTGTTTCTCTGACATCAGTTATTTCCAATGCTTCACCTCGTTCTCATCATAACGAGCCTTCAGGTCTTTTTAACAAAGTGCGGCACTCATAGCTTTGCGGAGCACCAATTTTGATCGGCGCGGGCTCACGATAACAGAATAAATCTCAAGACCGGCTATTAAAGTGAACTGATGTGGTTGCCTAATCGCAATTTGGGTGTCAATTGACCTTGCGTAAGCAGCGCTGCCGGGTGCATGGTTGTCTTCGCGCTCGACATCAGGCGCCGCATGATGAAGCTTCGCGGGATGAGCCTTCAATGTGGACGACGCATTCAGCTGCGACAGCAATGCAACCCCTTCAACGGTCTGGCTCGGCTCACGTCCCTGGCAGGGACGCTTCTAGCTCTCAGTTATTGAGCGCTATCAGATACTATGCCGTCACGCCCGCAGTTGGATTGAAGAACTCTCCGGTTTTCAGCATGGTGTGCATGATAACAGACAGCTTTCGCGCGACAGCCACTGCAGTTCGTTTGAAGCCAATCCTCTCTCTCAGCTGAAGCCCTCATGTTCGCAATGAACTCGGTACGAAGCTGCGCCACGGCCCGCGCCGATAGATGACCTCCGCCTTGTAGAGACCGTTGATCGTTTCGGCGAACGCGTTGTCATAAGAGTCTTCGACGCTTGCCGCGGATGGTTCGATGCCCGCCTCGGCAGCCGCTGCGAATACTTGATCGACACGTATTCGGCAGATTCAACCGGTCGCCACAACACCGTCGATCATATCTGATTCGAACAAACCGTCGAGCGCCTCTGCGGGTGTGCGCCAACCAAGCGTTTTGCGTGGTCTGCTATTGAGCGCATCGACTACGGCGCTGAGTTCATCGGCGCCATGCTGGCTGAGATCCGTCCCTATTGGCAAGTACTGACGCAGCAGGCCATTGGTGTTGTCGTTGCTCCTCCGCTGCCATGGGCTTTGAGGCTCGCAGAAATAGAGATCGAGCCCAGTGTCGTGATTTTCAATGATTTCAGACTGCAACGCCGTGCTCACCGCCGGCGGCTCAAGGGAACATCATGGCCAATCTTGCTGATCTCGCGCACAGTTGTGGGACGTGGCGCAGTCTATGTCGCAAAGATGGATTTGAGCGGTTCCGTAGGGAAGGTCACGGCTTGGCCACGAGATAGTTACCCGAGCAAGAATATGCTTCCATCGCTTCCTGCAGCGTGATTTTTTGACATACTCGCTTTGCAAGGTCCAAAGCAGAGTTTCGAGCGAGGCGACATGGTGTCTTGTGCCACTCAACGTCACGACGTTTCGCTAAATCAGCTTTGCCGACGGTGCGGGCTATTGCGCAGGTCAGGCTCTACAGCCGTAAGGCAGGCCAGCCGCCTTCAATTAGCGAGTGACGAATCTGCAAGATCATTGTCGTGAGCTATCGCGCATGCTCTGCGGCAAGATAGTGGCGGTCGAAATGCTCCGGTGAAACACGCGCGGATCAGAGCTTTCTACCAATAAATTCCATATCGATGGAATTTGGGCGGCAAGAACGAGGGCAGCCGCGGTTTATAAGACATGTCGGAGATTGCCGGATAGTGAGGTGTTGCTAGGGCGGTGAGTTCGCGGAGCCTAGATACGCGGCATTCTGTGTCTGGATGTGTTCGCAAGAGGGACGGCTCGGGAATGCGCCGGCCGGGAAGAAAAATTTCTTCCCAAAACCTTCCGACACGGCGCTCGAGTTTGATCAGCGCTCTCATGAGACCCTCCGGGTCGCCGGTCAGCTCCGCCGCCGCGCGATCTGCGTCATACTCGCGGGTGCGCGACAGGCCGAGCTGTACGAGCGCCATCAAGGTGGGCGCGAAGATGAGAAGCGCCACGATATGCCACGGAACATAGACCGCGCCCGCGAAAATAAGAGGTAGGTTGAGGAGCAGCAGGAACTGTCCAAGCCAACTCGCCAGAGAAACCAACCGTGACATCACATCTGCCAATCCCATGATCCACAGGTCGCGGTTTGCGATGTGGCCAACTTCGTGAGCCAGGACACCGACGAGTTCGCGGCCATCGAGGAGTTTAAGCAGTCCATCGGTGACGCAGATTGTACTGTCTTCTGGACTGCCCATTGCGAAGGCGTTCGGCAATGGGCTCGATACGCGATAGAGCTTCGGCGCGCGCGGCAAATCGGCACGTCGCGCAAGTTCCGCTATTCCTGCGACAAGGCCGGGCGCATCACGTCCCGTTATGCGCTCTGCCTGATATGCGGACAGCAAGAAGTCTTGCGGCAGATTGGGCGCAAAAATCAGACCCGCAACCATTCCGAAAGCAAGCAGCAGCCCGACCTCCGCGCCCACGACCGCTGTCATAGATGCCCAGGCGATCATCGCCATAAGGCCAAGCAAGAGCGCGGATTGGACGAGATTGATAAATTGATGCCTCGTCGAGACAGTGGGCATTTCCGGCTCCTATCGCGTTCCGCCGAGTGTGATCTTGAGGCTCTTGCGCTGATCGCCGCGCCGGATGTGCAATTCAACCTGATCCCCGGGGCGATGCGCTTCGAGCGCCATGATGAGGTCAGCCGCGTCATCAACTCTAGTCGCTCCAAGGCCGATTATCCGGTCGCCGACTACAATGAGCCCATCGACGCCAATGCGGGCGGGCACCAGTCCCGCACGGGCAGCGGGGCCGTCAGGATCGACTCCGAGGACCGGGACGCCGGAGGTGCCATCCTGCGCGAGCATCGCGTCGACCCTGGGATCGAATACGATGCCGAGTCGTGGTGGTGCATAGCTGCCGCGAGCGATGAGCTGTGGCACCACCCGGTTGACCGTATCGACGGGAACCGCAAAGCCGATCCCCGCACTGCCGCCGGATGGACTGAAAATCGCCGTGTTGACGCCGATCAGACGCCCCGCGCTGTCGATCAGAGGGCCACCGGAATTTCCGGGGTTGATTGCTGCGTCCGTCTGGATCAGGCCACGTATCGGGAGACTGCCTTCTCCCGGCAATTCGCGGCCCAGAGCCGAGACAATTCCGGTCGTCATCGTCCAGTCCAGGCCAAACGGATTGCCGATGGCGAACACGCTCTGACCGACACGCAACTCGTTGCTGGTGCCGATGGGGATTGGCGGTGGCCGGTCAGAACCTACGCCGATATGCAGGACTGCCAGATCGTGCTCGGGGGCGCGCCCCACCAGGCGCGCGGAGAAGGCACGGCCATCAGCCAGCCTGACGACTGCCCGGCTCGCGCCGGCGATAACATGATTGTTCGTCACCACATGACCGAGTTCGTCCCAGACGAATCCTGAACCGTTCCCGCGCGGAACGTCATAGGCATTCCGGGTCCAGGGATCGACTACACGTTCGGCCGTCGTGATGAAGACGACACTGTCTCGAGCAGCATTGAATACCCTGATGGTGCTTTGTTCAAACGCCGCCAAGTCGCCGCGCGGAGCCACGGCGCGCGGCTCGGCAAACCGACCGAGCACAACGCCCTGAATGATAGGAAAGCTTTGCCACACAATAATGATAAGGAGCGCGGCAGAGGTTGCTGAAACAAGTCGAATGAAAAAGGTTCGGTTCATTGACCGCCATCCGCATTTTTAGTGCCGGGCTCTTCGCGTCGGTCCTGATCGCGCACCAGCCAATGGACAGTCCCGAGCGCAAGCGCCGCACCCGCGAGTGCAGCAATCTTGGCCGGCTCCGTCTCACCGAGATCGAGAATGATGAACTTGCGCGCAATGGCGAGGAGCGCGATCAGCACGATCGTGCGGACCTGAAGGATGCCGAAGCTGCGCTCAGTTGCAACAAGAAGGGAGCGCTTGAACTCGAGTGCGATCACTACGGTGAAGATCATGCCGAAGACCGCCTGGAAGGCAGCGTAATCGAGAGTGTCAAATGCCCCCAGAACTAAGCGGTTCACGACTTCGCGCATCAGTACCCAAACCGACGCCACGACGATTACCGCAATGATTACGCTGAGGACGAAGATGACAACGTGCTCGAATTTCTCGTAAAGCGTCATCGCCGACCATTGTTCACGGGTTAGCCCGGATCGTTGCAAGTCTTTCATGATTGCCCCTCGAAGGCCGCCCCGGAGAGACAAGCTCCCGGGGGCTTCGCCAGACGGTGCTATATCGCACAGAGCGGAGGGGACGCCGCAAACCGGCGACACCCAATTCGGCTTATCAGCCGTTCTTGACCTCGATGCGCTTGACCTTCGCCTGCGCCTCGGGAGTCTGGGGCAGCTTGATCGTCAGAACCCCGTTCTTGAAGGATGCCTGCGCCTTTTCGCCATCCACACCGGGAGGGAGCGGAATTGTCCGGTAGATCGCGCCGTAGCTGCGCTCGGACAGGTAATACCCCTTTTTCTCCTCCTGGCGCTCGATCTTCTTCTCCCCCTTCACAGTCAACATGTCATCGTTGACCGTTACCTCGATGTCTTTCATCTCCATGCCCGGCAGCTCGATCGATACTTCGATTGCCTTGTCGGTCTCGACCACGTCAGATTTCGCTTCGCCGCTGCCAAAGGGCCATTCGAAATGACCGACCCGGTTCCAGAAGTTCTCGAACACATGGTTCATTTCGCGCTGGAGTGTCGCGATCGGGTTGTCTTCGCTGCTCTTGGAATCTGGCGCGCCGTCCTTGCGCGCCCAGGGAATGAGGTCTTTGATCTGCATGATATGGTCTCCTTCGGTTTTCAGGCGCCCTTGACGGCGATCCTTTTCGGCTGCGCTTCAGGGGCTCGGGGGAGCGTCAGGTTGAGGACACCTCCACGCATCTCCGCTTCGATCCTGTCGGGGTCGAAGTCCTCGGAAAGCGTGAAGGCACGCTCGAAATCGCCCTCGCCATATTCGGCGTAGGCAAGTTCCAGGTTTACCGGTCGCATTGGGTCAACCTTGCCGCGGATCGTCAGCACGCGGTTTTCAAGCGTGATTTCGACCGCATCGGCGGCGACCCCAGGCATTTCAAGCATCATGGAGACACCCTCATCGGTCTCGACGATATCGGTCAACGGGCGGTAGATGCGTCCGCCGCCGGTGGTCTCGGGCGAGTCGGTCGGCGTCTTGTCGGCGGCTTGCGTGATGTCGGTGCTCATCGTTCCAGCTCCTCTCAGGCTGCCTTGATCTCGATTTTCTTCGGCTTTTCTTCCTCGGGCCGGGAGATGACGATCCGTAATACGCCATTCGTCATCCTCGCCTCGACCTTGTCATCCGAAGCCGCGAACGGTAGGCGGATCGCGCGTGAAAACCTGCCGTAACCGCGTTCGTTGCGGTGCCAGCGCGCACCGTCGGGAACCTCGGGCGCCTTGCGTTCGCCCGAAAGCGTCAGGACGTTATCCTTAACCGAAATTTCAATGTCGCCCGGTTCGATGCCGGGAAGTTCAGCGGCGATGGCAACGGCCTCAGGGCCTTGCCAGACATTTACCGCCGGGAACGCCGCGCAGGACGGCTGCCAGAAACCGCGGTCGAGATCGCGCATCATGGAGCGCATCAGCGCAAAGGGATCGCTGCGGCGCAGATATGTCGGGTAGAGCATTGCTGGCCTCCTGTTGCTGATCGATGCCCCCGAACCGTCGGGATGGAGGGACCGGGCAACTGCCGGCCGGATATGGGTTCGGAGACTGCCCATCAAGATAGGCGGCTTCATTTATTATGCAAGCATATATAATGCATGTATTGCACTTTGGATGGAGTGCGGTCTATCCTGTGTCTCATGCAGCTGAAGGAAGGATACCCATGCTCTCTTCGGACATTGCGCTGATCGGGACGACGATCCACCGGGTCGCGCAGCTCATTCAGCAGCGGATCGACCAAGACATCCGCGACAGCGGCCTGACCCGCATGTCCTGGATGGCGGCGGCGCATGTCGAGAATGCGCCCGGGCTGAGCATCGGCGATCTGGCCGACCGACTTGAGGTCGGCCCGGCCACTGCGGGCCAGCTCGTCGATCGCATGGTCCGGGGCGGCTGGGTCGAGCGGTCGCCCTCGCCCGACGACAGGCGGTCGCAGATCGTCACCGCAACGTCGAAGGCCCGGGCGAAGCTGGAGGAACTCGCGCCGCGGCAATCGGCGCTCGAACATGAAATCTTGCAGGATCTGTCGGCAGACGAAAGGCGCATCCTGCTGGCGCTGCTCGAGCGGATCAGGGCGCGGCTCGGGCGCCAGTGAAAGGGACAAGCGGCATGGAAAGGAAGACCGAATACAACATCTGGTACTGGGTGATGGCTTTCATAGCCGTGCTTTTCATCCAGAACCTGATCGCCGGCTGGCAATCGGTCGCGCCGATCAGCTACAGCCAGTTCGAGAAGTATCTCGCTGACGGGAAAATTTCCTCTGTCGCGGTCGGGGCAGACACTATCACAGGCACCTTCGCCGAACCGGTCGACGGCAAGAAGCAGTTCGTGACGACCGTAGTGAATCCCGCAATCCTGGAACGGATAGACCGGTCAGGTATCGAGATCACTGGCGTTCCGCAAAACACTTTTCTCGGCACGCTGATTTCCTGGGTGGCGCCAGCGCTTGTCTTCTTCGGAATCTGGATGCTGCTGTTCCGCAAGTTCGCTGACAAGCAGGGCTTCGGCGGGTTCATGCAGGTCGGCCGCAGCAAGGCCAAGGTTTACATGGAAAAAGAAACCGGCGTCAGCTTCGCCGACGTGGCCGGTGTGGACGAGGCCAAGGCCGAGCTCGAGGAGGTCGTGGAGTTCCTCAAGAACCCGGCCGAATACGGAAAGCTGGGCGCACATATCCCCAAAGGCATATTGCTCGTCGGGCCGCCGGGCACCGGCAAGACGCTTCTGGCGCGCGCAGTGGCAGGCGAGGCCGGCGTGACCTTCTTTTCGATCTCGGGATCAGAGTTCGTCGAGATGTTCGTGGGCGTCGGTGCCGCGCGGGTGCGCGACCTCTTCGAGCAGGCTCGAAAATCCGCGCCGGCGATCATCTTCATCGACGAACTCGACGCTCTCGGGCGCGCGCGCTCCTCCGGCCAGATCGCTGGCGGCCACGATGAGCGTGAGCAGACGCTGAACCAGCTTCTGACCGAGCTCGATGGCTTCGACCCGTCAGTCGGCATCGTGCTGCTTGCGGCCACGAACCGTCCGGAGATTCTCGATCCGGCGCTGCTCAGGGCCGGACGCTTCGACCGTCAGGTGCTGGTGGACCGGCCCGACAAGAAGGGACGTGTGCAGATTCTTGGCGTTCACATGAAAAAGGTGAAGCTCGCCCCGGACGTCGATGCCGAGAAGGTCGCAGCGCTCACGCCCGGCTTCTCGGGCGCCGATCTTGCCAATCTCGTCAACGAGGCAGCATTGCTCGCCACGCGCCGCAAGGCTGATGCGGTGACGATGGACGACTTCAACAATGCCGTGGAGCGCATCATCGCCGGGTTGGAGAAGAAGAACCGCGTTCTGAACCCGCGCGAGCGCGAGATCGTGGCGCACCACGAGATGGGGCACGCGCTTATGGCGATGGCGCTGCCGGGGGTGGACCCGGTGCACAAGGTCTCGATCATCCCGCGCGGAATTGGCGCGCTCGGCTACACCATCCAGCGCCCGACCGAGGACCGCTTCCTGATGACGCGGGAGGAGCTGGAGAACAAGATCGCAGTCCTGCTTGGCGGGCGCGCGGCCGAGAAGATCATCTACAATCATGTCTCGACCGGGGCGGCCGACGATCTGGTCAAGGCCACCGATATCGCCCGCGCCATGGTCGCGCGGTACGGGATGGACGAAGACCTCGGGCATGTCAGCTACGACACCGATCGGCCCGGCTTTCTCGGCACCGGCGACCAGTCGTCGTGGCTGAACCGCCGCTACAGCGACGCCACTGCCGAGCGGATGGACCAGAAGGTTCGCGACATCGTGGATGGCGTGTTCAAGCGCACCCTCACCCTTCTTGAAACCAATCGGGATCTTCTTGAGCAATCGGCGCAGGATCTCCTGCAACGAGAGACACTGGACGAGCTCGATCTGGTGGCAATTGGGTCCAAGGTGAAAAGAACGGAAGCCGTCGCTGCGTAACACTGTCACTGGCGCAGATGATCGGCGGACAACCCTGACTGGATAAAGAAACGGAGAAGACGAATGGCAAACGGAGCTTGCGATATTTGCGGTCGCCCGGCGACGGCGCGCGTGCGCGCCTCGGTGAACGGCAGAGTTCAGAACATGGAGCTTTGTGACCAGCATTACCACGAGATGGTGCGCCGGTCGGGCCGCAGCGCCTCGCCGCTGGAATCCCTGTTCGGACAGCATTCGCTTTTTGACGAGTTCTTCGGCGGCAGCGGTTTCGGCAGCCTCTTTGGTGACAGCCCGCTGCGGGGTGGCACGCTCGGCTCCATGGGTAACGGCGATGACGATGTCGTCGACGCCACTTTCGGCGAGGGTGCCCCGCGGCGTTCGGCGCGGCGCGGCGGCGGACGCACGATCGCCGACCGGCTGAGCGAGCAGGGTAACAAGCTGTTGCAGGACGCCGCACAGAAGGCCGGGGAATTCGGACGCAGTGAGGTCGATACCGAACACCTGCTTCTGGCACTGACCTCGTCCGACGTCGTCAAGACGATCCTGGAACAGTTTAAGGTCGATGTGGACGATCTGCGTCGCCAGATCGAGAAGGAAGCGAAGCGTGGAGAGGCCAAAGCATCGGGCGAAATCGGCGTCAGTCCGCGTCTGAAAGACGCGCTGAACCGCGCCTTCATCACCTCGAACGAACTCGGCCATTCCTATGTCGGCCCCGAGCATCTGCTGGTCGGCCTCGCCGAGGAGGGTGAGGGCCTGGCCGCGTCTATCCTGCGCAAGTACGGCCTCACGCCGCAGGCGCTGCGCCAGCAGGTGACGAAGGTCGTGGGCAAGGGGGCCGAGGAAGGCCGTGTGGAGGCGCCGTCCAGCACGCCCGATCTCGACCAGTTCAGCCGCGACCTGACCAAGCTCGCCCGCGAGGGCAAGCTCGACCCCGTCATCGGCCGCGCCCGCGAGATCGAGACGACGATCGAAGTGCTCGCCCGCCGGAAAAAGAACAATCCGGTGCTGATCGGCGAGCCCGGCGTGGGCAAGACCGCCATCGTCGAGGGGCTCGCACAACGGATCGTCGCGGGCGAGGTGCCCGAGGCCCTGCGCGACAAGCGGCTCGTGGAGCTCAACATCAACTCGATGGTCGCCGGCTCAAAGTATCGCGGCGAGTTCGAGGAGCGGGTGCAGAAGATCCTCAAGGAGATCACCGAGGAAAAGGACAGCCTGATCCTGTTCATCGACGAGATCCACACCATCGTCGGCGCCGGCCAGGGCGGCGGCGAGGGTGGGCTCGACATCGCCAACACCTTCAAGCCGGCGCTGGCGCGGGGCGAGCTGAACCTGATCGGCGCGACGACGCTCAACGAATACCAGAAATACATCGAGAAAGACGCAGCACTCGAACGCCGCTTCCAGCCGGTTTATGTCGAGGAACCCACGGTCGCTCAGGTCATCATGATCCTGCGCGGCCTGCGCGACACGCTGGAGGCGCACCACAAGGTGACAATCACCGACGAGGCCATAGTCGCGGCGGCCGAGTTGTCGGACCGCTACATCACTGGCCGCTTTATGCCCGACAAGGCGATCGACCTGATCGACCAGGCCGCCGCACGAGTGAAGATCAGCGCCACAGCGCGCCCCGTGGACGTCCAGGAGCTGGAGGCCGAAGTTGCGCAGATCAAGCGAGAGCAAGATTACGCCGCCGCCCGCAAGCAGTTCGATCGCGCTGCCGAACTCAAGAAGGAGCTCGAGCAAAAGCAGAAGGAACTGGACGAGCTTCTGGAGATCTGGAAGCGCGACCAGGCTTCGGCGACCGCCGAGGTGCGCGCCGATCATGTCGCGCAGATCGTCTCCAAGATCACCGGTGTTCCGGTCACAGAGCTGACCACCGAGGAGAAGGACAAGCTCCTCAAGCTAGAGGAGAAGCTGCACGAGCGCGTCATCGGCCAGGAAGAGGCAATCCGCGCCGTGGCCGATGCGGTGCGCCTCGCGCGCGCAGGTCTGCGTGAGGGACGCGGCCCGACCGCGACGTTCCTCTTCCTCGGGCCGACCGGGGTTGGCAAGACGGAGCTGGCCAAGACGCTCGCCGAGGTGATCTTCGGCGATCAGGACGCGACGATCCGTATCGACATGTCGGAGTATGGCGAGCGCCACTCGGTTGCCCGGCTGGTTGGTGCGCCTCCGGGCTACGTTGGATACGACGAAGGCGGGCAACTGACGGAGAAGGTGCGCCGTCGGCCGTACTCGGTCGTACTGCTCGACGAGATCGAGAAGGCGCATCCGGATGTGTACAACATCCTGCTTCAGGTGTTCGACGATGGCCGCCTGACCGACGGCAAGGGCCGCGTTGTTGACTTCACCAACACCATTATCATCGCCACCTCGAACCTCGGTTCGGACATCATCCAGCGCAACCTCAAGAAACGCGGCACCAAGGAGTTCGACGAGGCCAAGCAGAAATCCGAACTGATGGAGGTGTTGCGCGGTCATTTCCGGCCAGAGTTCATCAACCGGATCGACGAGATCATCGTCTTCCACTCACTGAATCAGTCGGAGATCCGCCAGATCGTCGAGTTGCAGCTGAACCGGGTGAAGACGACCGCCCTGACCCAGGGCGTCGAACTCGAATTCGACGTGAGCGTCGTGGATCACTTCGGCGCGGTCGGCTTCCGTCCAGAATTCGGCGCCCGCGAGCTGCGCCGGCTGATCCGGTCGGAGCTGGAGACCGAGTTGGCCCGCGGAATGCTCTCCGGGCGGATCGAGGATGGTGACAAGGTCCGCGTCGCCTGGTCAGCGGACGAACAGAGGGTCGTGTTCGAAAAGATCGCAAAGGACACCGGTGACGACAGCCCGGACGATCAGGCCGCGGCCGGGATCAACGAGTCCAGCGAAGTTGCCGAAAACAAGTCAGACGCTCTGGCACCCGATGTTCCGGTCGACGCTACGGATGCGGCGCAGTCCAAGGACGACAAGCCCACCGGGTGACGTCGTGAAGGACCGGCGGGCGCGATGACGGTCGCGCCGGCCCATTTCGTCGAAAGCGACAGCAGGTCACACGCCATGAAACTCATCAGAGCATTTCGCAATCTTGACCGGCACGGCGAGCAGCGCGCGCCGGAGGTCATCGAGGAAGAGGTGCGGCAACTCGAACCGCATCTTGCACGCTTCAGCGAAGATCTCGTCCGGCTTGAGGTCTTCGCCTCGCAGACGAAGGGCAAGGTGCGCATCCATGTCAGCCTGCGCCTGCAACTGCCCTCGGGCCTGATCGCGGTGCAGGAAGAGGGGTTCGAGATCGAGCCTGTCCTGCGCAAGGCCTTTGCCGACCTGCGCCACCGGCTCGATCGGCATGTGGCGCGCCTCAAGCACGAGTCTGAATACAAGCGTCCGACCCGCCGACCCCGGATCGGTGCCCAGCTGCCGTCCGTGCGTGATGCGGTGGAGGCGGAGCGGCGCCAGCTTTTCTTCGACCTGATCGAGGATCACCTCGATACGGTCTATGACACCGTCAGGCGCGAGTTGACCTATCTCGAATGCAGCGGATCTGTGCCGGCTGGTTACCTCAGCGTTCGGGATCTCGTCGATGCGACGATCCTCAAGGGGCTGGAGAGGTTCGAGCAGCGGCCCACCGAGTTTTCCATAGGCGACTGGCTGCTGAAACTGGCTTTCGAGACCATCGAGGCCGAGGCGGCCGCCGCGCGCCGCGCGTTGCCCGAAGATGCCGCATCGATCGACGCCGCACCCGAGGCGTCGGCCGGGGAGCCTACCGAGTCGGATGAGGAAATCTTCGAGTTTTATCAGCCCGACGACGTGCTGCGGCTCGAGGAGCTCATCGCCGACGACGGTGGGGACGACCCTGAAACGGCTGTCGCGAAACGCCAGGACGCGCTGATCTTTCACCGGGCGATCGCCGGTCTTCCGGCGCTATGGCGCAGAGTCCTGTTTCTTGTCGATCTGAACGACACTCCGCTTGAAAAGGCATCTTCGGTTCTCGGCATTGCTGAAGACGACGTGACCCGGATCGTCCAGTCGGCGCGCAATTATCTTCGCGACAAACTGCGTGACTCAGGTCAGTCTTCCGATACCGCACATGCGCTTTTTGAAAGCGCTCATCAGAGAGGGTCGCGAATTCTCCTGCCGCTGCGGGATCGCGCCCGGCTGGAACACACTTTTCTGGGGGATAACCGAGGGTAAGCACCATGATGCGCGGCCATAATCGTCCACCCTTTGCGCCGAAGATACCCGGGACCAACATGAGATCATGGGACGTTCCGACCGCGATCATCTACCGGCCGGCTCGTTCCGCGATGACATCGGCGCCGCGGCCCAACTACTGGATACTGGAATTCGAGCCGTCGCGCCCGCCCCAAATCGAGCCGCTGATGGGATATACCTCTAGCGACGATCCCTATCGTCCGATCCGGCTGAAATTCCCCGACCGCGAAAGCGCCGTGGAATTCGCGGAGCGGCAGGACTGGCGCTACCTCGTGCGTGAGGATACGGCTCACCGGCGTGCGCCTGACCACTGGCGCGGCGAGGAACGGCATCGGCTCTACAAGGGGGCCGATGCGCCGGAAGCCTTCCGCATACCGTCCCGCGTGGATCACGGTCGCTCGGATCACCGCCTCCGGCGCGCGGTCGAGCAGAAAGGCACGGTGGACCTGTCGTCGCAAGAACAGGCCGAATTCGATCCGGTGCTTGAAGCCGATCTCGAATCCTTCCCGGCCTCCGATCCCCCGGCCTGGACGGGCGTGACGATAGGCGGAAAGCGGTCCGGCAACAGCAATGCTTGATATCGCGGTTCTGTCAGCATGCCTTGCTGTCGCAGCCTTCCTCTTTCACCCCAAGGTTCGAACGCTACGTGGTTGGCGGGCAACGGTAACCCCGCTCGCGTCTATCATAGGCAGCGGGTTCTTGGTTGTGGACCGATCCTGGACGCTTCCTTTGGTTATGCGGCCCCGGTTGCGATGATGGCACTGTGCGGATTGGCTTTTCTGTTTGGTGGTGCCATCCGCGCGAATATTGCGCGAATTTCATTGACCGCCGATAATCGCAGTCGACCGGAGCTTTTCATTGAAAGAGTATCAAGTTGGATATTGATATTCGCCTACGTGATTTCCGTGGCGTATTATCTGAATCTCTTTGGCGCCTTTGCCGTAAGCCTGACCGATGACGGCGGAAGCAGATTCGAGGCACGGCTCGTTACGACCGCGGTCTTGTTTTTTATTGCATTGACAGGGCTTATACGCGGCTTTGATGCACTGGAAGGTCTTGAAAAGGCATCAGTCTCTCTGAAACTTGCCATCATAGCCGGGATGATGGTCGGTCTTGTTCATTTTCTGGCTGATAAAGTGATCGCGGACGAGGTTGTAATTAATTCTCCCCAGACTGGCGGGTGGACTGCTGTCGCTCTAGTCTTCGGCCTTCTTGTTACGGTGCAAGGTTTTGAGACGTCAAGATATCTTGGCCTTGAATATACAGCTGAAACGCGAATAAAGAGCATGAAATATGCCCAATTTATCGCCTCTATAATTTACGTCGCGTATATTGGTTTTCTGGCCTTCTCGTTTCCGGCGAATACAATCACGCTTTCAGAAACTGCAATAATTGACATCTTTCGGGTCATTGCTCCGATATTACCCGCACTGTTGATTGGCGCTGCGCTACTGTCGCAATTCAGCGCTGCCGTCGCCGATGTCGTCGGAGCCGGTGGGTTGCTTGTCGAAGTGACCGATGGGCGAGTGCGGCCTCAGATCGGTTACTTTCTATTGGGGATCGTCGGGCTGGCATTGACGTGGAGTTCGAGCGTTTTCGAGATTATCGGCATCGCATCGCGCGCATTTGCTCTCTACTATGCTACTCAATCAGCCATTGCCGCTATCGGACACCTGCAGGCCGGCCGCCGCCTTCAAGCTGGAGGTTTTACCTTGCTCGCAGGATTGGGGCTACTGATTGCCGCAACTGGAACCGCTGTGGAGACGTGAATGCCCGCAGATCCATCGAACACGCACCTCTCATACGCTCATCAGCAAGTAGGAGCTGAATTGTTTCCCTATCTTGACAGCGTCGCGCGCCGCTACCCGCCCGTCATCGTATGGGTGCTCATCTCTGCGAACGTCCTCACGTTTCTCTATCAGACGAGCCTGCCGCCGCGCGTAGTGGACCGGTTCGTGTTCGAGTTCGCGCTGGTGCCCTCGCGCTTCTTCGGACAGCCAAGCCTCATCGCCCCGTCCGACGACTGGACCCCATTTCTGACCAATATCTTCCTGCACGGGGGCTGGCTTCACCTCATCTTGAACATGTGGACGCTCTGGATTTTCGGCCCTGCGGTCGAGGACCGGCTTGGGCCGGGCCGGTTCACGCTGTTCTATCTGTTCTGCGGTATCGCGGCCAGCCTGGCGCATGCCTTGGCCAACCCCGATTCCGTCATTCCCGCGCTCGGCGCATCCGGTGCGATCGCGGGCGTGATCGGCGCTTATGCGCGCATGTTTCCGGCGGCGAACCTGGTGGTGATGGTGCCGGTTCTCTTCCTGCCGCTGTTCTTCGAGGTCCCGGCCTTTGGCTTCGCGATGATCTGGCTCGGCCTGCAGGTGATCCCCGGCATCCTGTCGCTGGGCGATCAGGCCACGGGCGGCATCGCCTGGTGGGCGCATATCGGCGGGTTCGTCGCCTGCTGGCTCGTCACGCCATTCCTGCGTAGGCGCGCGGACGTCTATCGCAATTACTACCGCGACGAAGGCATCTACGGCTTTTTGCCCGACGGCCGACGGCAAGGAGGACAAGGTCCATGGACATAACGCAGCTTTTCTGGCTCTTCTTCATCTTCTCTGCGCTGCAACCGGTGCTTCAGCGCAGATATCTGGAGGCGATGCGCACCCGCAAGATCGCCCAGATCGAGAAGAAACGCGCCAGCCGCGTCATCTCGCTGATCCACCGGCAGGAGACCATGAACCTGCTGGGTTTTCCCCTGATGCGCTACATCGACGTCAACGATTCCGAGGAAGTCCTGCGTGCGATCCAGATGACCGACGACGAGGTGCCGCTCGATATCGTGCTGCACACGCCGGGTGGGCTGGTGCTGGCGGCAACCCAGATCGCTCGGGCCATTCAGGGCCACAAGGGCAAGGTCACCGTGTTCGTGCCGCATTACGCGATGTCGGGCGGCACCTTGATCGCGCTTGCCGCCGACGAGATCGTGATGTGCGAGCATTCCGTGCTGGGCCCCGTCGATCCGCAGCTCGGCCAGATGCCCGCCGCCTCGCTGATCAAGGTCGTCGAGGAAAAACCCATCGCCGAGATCGACGACCAGACGCTGATCATGGCCGATGTCGGCCGCAAGGCCATCGCGCAGATCGAGGCCTTCGCGAAGCGGCTTCTCTCGGACAAGATGGATGAGGCCCAGGCGGCGGATGTGGCGGCGAAACTGGCGACCGGCATCTGGACCCACGATTATCCGATCTCCGCCGATGAGGCACGCGAGCTGGGCCTGCCCGTCGGAACGGACATGCCCAAGGAAGTCCTGCAACTGATGACGCTTTACCCGCAGCCTGTGCGGCGGCAGGGCGGCGGCGTCGAATATCTGCCCGTGCCGCGAGAACGCGAGGCGCGCCGCGGCCTGTCTGGCCACTGACGTCGAGAGAACCATCCACCGCCCGGAAGACCGGGCCCGTTCAGAAAAGGAAACCAAATGACGACCGTTATCTGCCCGAACTGCAATTCCACCAACCGGGTGCCGCAAGAGCGCCTGGGCGACAATCCCAATTGCGGACGCTGCGGCGCCCCCCTCTTTCAGGGCCATCCGGTTACGCTAACGGCGGCGAATTTCGACCGCCACGCGAATGCCGACTTGCCGTTGCTCGTGGATTTCTGGGCCGAGTGGTGCGGGCCATGCAAGATGATGGCGCCCCAATTCGAAGCGGCGGCGCGCTCGCTCGAACCCCGTGTCCGCCTGGGCAAGCTCGATACGGAAGCCGAACAGGAGATCGCCGGCCGCTACGGGATCCGCGGCATTCCCACCATGATCCTCTTCAAAGGCGGCAAGGAAATCGCGCGCCAGAGCGGCGCGATGTCCGCCGCCCAGATCGCGCAATGGGCGCGCTCTCACGTCTAGAAATTGCGGGTAATGGCCTTTCCTGCGCCATGCCATCAGGAGAAGAACATGCATGGCGTGACCGGATTTATCGAAAGTGCGGCCTTGTTGGTCTGTGCCGCGTTCGTGCTCGTGACGATATGCTCACGGATCGGCGTGCCCAGCATCGTCGGTTACATTCTTGCCGGTATAGTCATTGGACCGGCCGGTCTCGGCCTGATTGCGGAGAGCGGCGCCCTGACCAGCATTGGCGAGATTGGCGTGATACTCCTGCTGTTCGCGCTTGGCCTGGAATTCTCGTTCGAGAAGCTCGTAACGCTCAAGAAGCATGTCTTCGGTCTTGGAGCCGTGCAGGTTGCAGTCACGACGATAACGGTGTCGTTGGTAGCGAGCCTGATCTTCGATCTCGCGCCCCTCCCGGCAATCCTCATCGGCGGGGCCGTTGCCATGTCGTCCACGGCCATGTGCCTCAAGGTGCTCGCAAGCGTTAACGCTCTAGGATCGGCGCAAGGGCGCCTCGCCATTGCAGTGCTTCTGTTTCAGGACCTGGCAGCTGTCGCGTTTCTGCTTCTGCATGATGCGATGAGTGGTACCGCCGGAGGGTATGGCGTGATAACGGTCGTCGCCGGTGCAACGGCATTGGTTGCAGCTCTGTTCACTGCCCGTGGCCCGTTGCAGATACTTGCCCGTTGGGTAGCGTCGCGTGGCGATCCGGAACTTGCCCAACTCCTCGCGCTCACCATTGCACTAGGCTCTGCGATTGTCGCGGCCACCGCCGGCCTTTCTCCGGCACTCGCTGCATTTGCGGCCGGCATGATTATCGGCGAGGGCGACGCGCGCCATGCTGTCGAGAACGAGATTAGGCCCTTCCGCGATTTGTTTGTCGGGATTTTCTTTATCGGTATCGGAACGCAATTGCCACTTTGGATCATTCCTTCTGCATGGCTTGTCGTGCTGATCTGGCTTGTCATTCTTCTTGTGGGCAAGACGCTGATTGTTATGGTCGTCGCCCGACTATTCGGCGAGTCGCTTCAGACCTCATGGCGCACTGGGATCATCCTGGCCCACGGAGGAGAATTCAGCCTGATGCTGCTGTCGGTTTCTTCGGCATCGGGCATTGTCGCCAAC
>UEIJ01000067.1 GCA_900470195.1 Hyphomicrobiales bacterium
CGCTGTCGATTCAAAAAAAACGGAAACGCTCTAGGGAAAGGTGTAGATTAATTGACCCTTTTAAAAAATCTTAGCTACTTATAGCAATAAGTAACTGATTCTCTGCTTCCTGCTCAGGATGCTTCGCGACAGAGGGGCTATCGATTGCGTACTGATCATGTGGAAATACTTGTTGCCATCCCGAGCCTTGGCGCGCGGATTTGCAATATACGCAAGAAAGCTTTGCTGAACTCCATTTGCTTCCATCCTGTGACCGTGGCCGCTGCGATGACGGCAATGCTGCCCTCTGTAGAGGCGATAGCGCAATGCACGCCATCGGCGCCAGCGGCAGTCAGTATTTCTTCCGGCAGTTGTTCGGATCCCGCTCTTACCGCGCGCGAAAGTGCCGGTGCTGCACCGGTGGTCGACATTTCCGGTACCGGGAATTATACTGGCACTTCCGTCGAGCTGACAGCAAACGGCAGCGGTTACGGCGTACGTGCAAGCGGTAGCGGGACGATCAATCTGGTTGGCACCTCTGCGGTTGATGCTAAGGTCATTACGAACGGCGCAGGCGGTCATGGCCTCTACGCTGAGGACGGCGGAGTGATCGCAGGCAGCAATACAACCATCACCACATATGACACTGGCGCCTATGGAATCAGTGCTATTGGAGCTGACAGCAGCGTCACGCTGACCGATAGCAAGGTCTACACGATGCAAGACAACGCGCACGGTGCCTATGCAGCCAGCGGCGGGACCATCACACTAACCCGCACCGACCTCATGCTTGGGGGCGCGACCGCCTCCGCAGTGTTCGCTGATGTCGGAGGAACTATTACTCTCAATGATCTGAATACGTATAGCTACGGCGACAATGCCCCAAGCGCAGTGGCCTCCGGTGCCAACAGTAAACTTATCCTCAATAACAGTTACCTGAACGGGTATGGAAGCGGCGGCGCTGTGCTGTTCGCAACAGACGCGGGAACAGTCACCGTGGACGGAGGCGCTATAGCATCCGGCGATTATTATGGTGGTACAATCAACGCGAACGCGCCTGGCATGCTTGCTCGAGGTGTCGGCAGCAGCATAGTCGTCCGCAATGGTGCCAGCACTGCCACCTACGGCGCAAACAGCCAAGGCATATGGGCAGATGCCGGAGGCAGTATTGATTACGCTGGTTACGGCATATTCACCTATCAACCCTATTCCCCCGGAGCGATGGCAAGCGGCACAGACAGCAACGTCATTCTGACCAACACCATAATCCGGACGACCGGTCCTTCCAGCACAGGTCTGCTTGTCGCCGATGCCGGCCTGGTCACCGTAACCGGAACTGAGGTCACAACGGGTTACACCGTGACTGGAGGTAATCCGCCAGCCCTCCAGTTTCCGGTGGCTGAGGTGGGCCTTGAGAGCCATGGCGCGGATGTGATCGGGACGGGCAGCAAACTGCAAGCTCAGGATACTAACATAACCACCAGGGGCGATGGCAGCATTGGCGTTCGCACCAGCCAGGGCGCCACAGCCTTGATCATGGGCGGCGCCATAACAACCAAGGGTGGCGAAAGCGCCGTAGCCGGCGGTGCTGACGGCGTTCGTTCGACTGACACTGGCAGCATCGTCGCCTTGACCGGCACAAAAGTCGCCACGGAGAACAGTAACGCCATCGGCATGCACGCGATGGCGGGCGGTACGATCACCGCCACGGGTGCAACCATTTCCACCATTGGCAGTGCTGCTCATGGCCTTGCAGCCGTCAATGGTGGCACACTCACCGCATCCGGCACCACAGTCGCGGTAAACGGCTCCGGATCTGCGGGCATCTACCTTGCCGGCAGTGCGCCGAGTAATGTGTCCTTCACCGGCGGCAGTCTCAGCACCGCCAATGGCGCGATTATCCTCGCCGAGGGCGGCATCGGTACCATCTCAATCAATGGTAACACAGCCATCAATCCTGCGCAGGTGAACGGACAACTCTTGCTGGCAAAGGTAACAGAGGATACCGCCGGTGCGACCAGCAACCTCACCCTCAACATTGATGGCATATCGTCGCTTACCGGTGACGTCGTCGTTGATCCTTCAACCCTCGCCTATAATCTTAGCAACAGCCAGTGGACTGGCAATCTTATGCTGATCGGCCCCGGCAATACCGTCAACGCTAGTCTCACCGCGTCACGATGGACAGGCGACCTGCTGGCCGATACTGGCAACGCTGCGAATTTGTCGTTGGCGCAGGACAGCCTTTGGACCGGCTTGGCGCGAAACGCGACAAATATCACGATCGATGCTAGCAGTACCTGGAATGTCACAGGCGACTCCAACGCAACCGGTGCGATTGTGAATGCCGGTCTGATCCAGTTCCTGCCCCAGATAAACGCCTACAGCACGCTGACCACTGGCAGCTATACCGGTAATGTCGGCAGCCGTATCGGCTTCAACACCTATCTGGGCGCGGACAACTCGCCGAGCAATCTATTGGTGATCAATGCCGCTCAGGCCAGCGGCACAACATCGGTACTCGTCAACAATACCGGCGGTCCCGGAGAACAAACCGTCGCCGATGGCATCATGCTGGTGCAGATGACAAATGGCGGCACCACCACGACCGACGCCTTCACGCTTGGACAGCGTGTGGCTGCGGGCGCTTATGAATACCAGCTTTTCCGCGGTGGCAGCACGGGCCCAAACGATTGGTTCCTCCGTTCTCATACTGTCGATATGCCAACGAGTCCCACGACAGAGGGATCAGACATCCCGCTTTATCGTCCAGAAGTTGCGCTCTATGCGCCAATCCCTGCGATTGCACGGCAGATGGGCCTTGCGACATTGGGCACGTTGCATGAGCGCGTCGGGGAGGAAGAAAACCTGCGAGGAGTACCGGAGTCGCGGACTTCTGTGAATGGTGCCTGGGGACGAGCGTTCGCAGAGCACCTTAGCAATCGATGGGGCGGTTCGGTCGATGCCAGCGTGAGGGGCGATCTGACTGGGTTCCAGACTGGTCTCGATATCCTGCGGCGGACAACGGATAGCGGCCATCGAGATCACGCCGGACTATATTTCGCTTACTGGGACTACAATTCAAGCTCGGTGCGTGGCTTCGCGCAAGGCATACAAAATCTCGCGGTGGGCGAACTGACGCTGAAAGGTCCATCGGTTGGTGCTTACTGGACACATTTCGGTCCGACTGGCTGGTATCTTGATGCGGTGGTTCAGGGAAGCTGGTACGATGCGGATGCGACATCGCTTTATGACGCCGGACTTTCTACGAAAACGACTGGATATACTGCATCGCTTGAAGCAGGTTACCCCATCCACTTTGGGGAGGATGATCGCTGGCTGATCGAACCGCAGGCGCAACTCGTCTATCAGGGCGTGTCAGTGGACAGATCCCATGACCATTATTCTGATGTGAATTGGGATGCGGATAAAGCCTGGACGGGAAGGCTCGGTGCGCGGCTACAATATAAACGGCGCGACGAGCGTGGAACATTGTGGCAGCCCTACGCGCGGTTCAATCTCTGGCACTCCTTCTCAGGCAATGACACTGTGTTCTTCGGTCCGGCCTCACCCGCGATTGAAAACAGCTTCGGTGATACAGCATTCGAGGTCGGCGGTGGCATAACTGCCCGCTTGAAGGAGAATGTGAGCCTATATGGCCAAGCCAGCTACCGCTGGTCGCCAGATAGCGGGCGTAATCACCAAACAGCAACCGCGGGCACCTTCGGCGTTCGCTTCGATTGGTGATTAGCGCATCCATGCTATAAACCAAATCAAAACGTGGCCCCGATTGCCAGTCAGAAATGCAGTTGCGTTTTCTTTCCCTGGTGGCAACTTGAGACGCCCAAGCTCCGTGCGTGAATGGATGAGTACTTCCCTTCCTTATACATGGAAAGGATTGTGACCATAATCTTCTCTCCAAGTGAGGAGCTTGCGGCCTATGCCGAACTTTTTACAACCTCGCACCGTAATTCCTCCTCCTCGACCATCAAGCGCGCGCAAATAGCACAGCAAGATAGAAAAGCGCTCAGTTGGGGCAACGACAAAGCCGCGATCCTATACGCCAGTTCACTTTCCGTCGGGCTTCCACTTGATTACCTACCGATAGATGCCTGTATGGATCTCTCCGTTCACACCACACCAGGCGCGATACATGCCGGGACTGTT
>UEIJ01000062.1 GCA_900470195.1 Hyphomicrobiales bacterium
CAGGTCGCCGATTATGGGCTGGTGGCTGATTTGTTCCAGGCTTTGCCTGAAGTGGCTGACAAAGTTTGAGGAAGATCAACATGAAACGTTCAGTGGTTATTGCTTCCGGGGTTCGCACACCAATCGGAGATTTTGGTGGCTCTCTTGCAGGTATTCCTCCGTGTGAACTGGGAGCTGCAGTGGCGCGCGAAGCGATCGCGCGTGCTGGCATCGAGCCCGATCAAATTGAGCAGACAGTCTTCGGCAACGTCATTCATACCAGACCGGAGGATATGTATATTTCGCGCGTCGTTGCGGTTCGTGCTGGGGTTCCTCACACATCACCTGCGTTGACTTTGAACCGCTTGTGCGGTTCAGGCCTTCAAGCGGTCGTTTCCGCTGCCGAGCAAATTGAGCTTGGCAAAGCCGATATCGTGCTTGCCGGCGGTGCGGAAGCCATGAGCCGCTCCGGCCATTTACTGATGCAGGCACGCAACGGTCAGAAGATGGGCGATGTAACCGCGATTGATATGATGGTGGGTGCTCTGACCGATCCCTTCGGTCACGGTCACATGGGCATGACCGCTGAGAATATTGCCGAGCGGTCTGGCATCGATCGGGCAAAGCAGGATGCTTTCGCGGTTGAATCGCACCGTCGTGCGGCAGCAGCAATCGCAGATGGCCGCTTTAGCGGCCAGATACTGCCAATTACCGTCAAGCAAGGTAGGACAGAAAAACTGTTTGATACGGATGAACATGTGCGCAGCAGTGTTTCTCTGGAGGATATGGCCAAGCTGCGCCCTGCTTTTAGCAAGGACGGCACCGTAACGGCGGGCAATGCTTCGGGCCTAAACGATGGCGCGGCAGCTCTGGTTCTTATGGAGGAGAGCGTCGCTAAGGCCCATGGCGTCAAGGCATTAGGCCGCATTATCGCAACCGGACTAGGTGGCGTCGCGCCCGAGGTGATGGGTATGGGCCCTGTTCCCGCCAGCCTTCAGGCTTTGCAGCGGGCGGGTTTGAAAGTAGCCGATATGGATGTGATCGAATCCAACGAAGCGTTTGCGGCGCAGGCCTGCGCGGTCAGCGCGGAATTGGAGTTTCCGGAAGATAAGGTCAATCCGAATGGTGGCGCCGTTGCTCTCGGCCATCCGGTAGGAGCGTCGGGAGCGATCATCCTCATCAAGCTTTGCTATGAACTGGAACGTATCGGTGGTCGCTACGGGTTGGCAACAATGTGTATCGGTGGCGGGCAAGGCATTGCGATGGTGGTGGAGCGGGTCTAGGGGCAATTCTACGACGTAGACTCATAAA